>JAVBPV010000011.1:0-123685 GCA_031549405.1 Desulfovibrio sp. | reverse complement strand
CACACCGCCCCCCCCGCCCGCCGCGGGGCGCCGCGGGCCTGGCGCGCGGGGGGGCGCGCGCGGCCCCCCCGCCGCCCGCCCCGGCCGCCGCCGCCCCCCCCCCCCCCCCCCCGGGCGGGCGGCGGGGCCGCGCCCCCCCCCCCCCCCCCCTCCCCGCCGCCAAGGGCTCTGCCCTTGGAACCCGCCAGGGGGCTTTGCCCCCTGGACCCCCACAAGGGACTTGCGTCCCTTGACCCCGTATTTGGGGGTAGGGGGCGTTGTGATGGATTGATGCGTTTCGTCTTGAAGATGCTCCCGGAGAAGAGAAGGGCGTTTTGCCCCGAAGTTCAAAAAGCTCAGGAACAGGAACGGAGCTTGAATCCACCGTCGTAAGAGGGTATTGATTCAAGCTCCGTTTTTTGAACGATATTTGTTCCTTAAACGCCGCAGGCGTCGGCCCGGAGGGGCGCATCCGGCCACAGGAAGTGGCCGGGCCGCGCGGCGAAGCGGGCGCATTTGCGGATGAAGCCGGGATTTACTCCCGGCGGAACCCGGCCCGCGATAACGAGTGGGTCACAGGATGTGACCCCGAGTGGAATTTTATATGTCATTCACACCCACCCATATTGTTTTCGACTTTGACGGCACGCTGTCGGTGCCGACCCTGGACTTTGCTCTGATGCGGCGGCGGAGTATGGCGGTGCTGTCGAACTGGTCCCCGTCGCCGGTTTCGACGGATCTGCCGGTGATGGAGGAACTTGCGCGGGTATGCGCCCTGCTGGCGCCGGCGGACGCGGCTGCCGCGCGAGCGGCGACGCTGGAGGTGGTGGTGGAGGTGGAAGTGGAGGCGGCCCGGCGTTCCCGCCTGTTTTCCTTTGTGCGGCCCATGCTGGCCATGTTCCGGCAAAAAGGCCTCACCGGGGGCATTGTTACCCGTAACTGCCCGGAGGCGGTGCGCACGGTATTCCCCGACGTGGACGAGCACTTCGCCTGCCTGGTGACGCGCCAGGACGTGCAAAGGGTGAAGCCTCACCCGGAGCACCTGCTGAAAGCCATGAGCCTGATGGGGGCGGAAGCGGGGAATACCCTGATGGTGGGCGATCACCCCATGGACGTGATTGTGGGCAAAAGGGCAGGCACGCATACCGCGGGCGTGACCAGCGGAGAGGCGCCGCGCGGCCTTCTGGAGGCGGAGAGCCCGGACTATCTGGCCGGCGACGCCGGGGAACTGATGCATATGCTGGGCCTTATGTAAGCGGGCCGGGCCTCATGCAAGCGGGCCGGGCCTGGAGCGGTTCTTGCCTTTGTCCGGCGTTTACGAAATATTCTTAGCCTGTTGCCGGAACATGCGGGCGCGGGCGGTTTTTTTCGGCGCGTCCGCCGCTCTTTTTTTCTTTACTTCCATAAAAATAGCCCTATCCTATAGACGGTACCGTAGGTCCGCGCTTGAGGTTTGCCCTCGGGCGTTTACATTTCGAGATGCCCTGATGTCAGGCGGCGCGCGGCCCGGCCCGGCGTCCACGAAGGCGGGCGGATTTTGCCGCCGCCCATCGGGACGCCTTGAAATTCGGTTGTAAGTTTATTGAAGGAGCTATCATATGCTGCAAAAACGCAATCCCGTCGTCTTGACCGCCCTGGCGCTGGCCTTTGTCATGGCGTTCTCGTCCCTGGCCCTTGCCGCCGTTCCGGGCGACTTCCGCGATCTGGTCAAAGCGGCCAGCCCGGCGGTCGTCAATATCAGCACGGAACGCACGGAAAAAGTTTCTCCTTTCCCGCGGGGGTTCGAGATATTCCGGGGACAGCCGGACCTTGACCGCTTTTTCGACCAGTTTGAAAATTTCCATTCCCGGACCCGTAAAAGCAGTTCCCTGGGGTCCGGGTTCATCATTTCCCCGGACGGTTACATAGTCACCAACAATCACGTGATCGAGGGCGCGGACGTCATCCGCGTGAACCTGAGCGGCATGAGCAAGGATAAAAACGATTCCTACAAGGCCGAAGTCGTGGGCGCCGACCCCGACACCGACCTTGCCCTGCTGAAGATCAAGGCTTCCAACCTGCCCACTCTTTCTTTCGGCGATTCGGACGCCTTGGAAGTGGGCGAATGGGTCGTGGCCATCGGCAGCCCTCTGGGGCTTGACCACACGGTGACGGCGGGCATTGTTTCGGCCAAGGGCCGCAACATTCAGTCGGGTTCGTATGACGACTTTTTGCAGACCGACGCCTCCATCAACCGGGGCAACAGCGGCGGCCCGCTGCTGAACATGGACGGCAAGGTGATAGGCATCAACACCGCCATCGCCCAGCGCGCCCAAGGCATCGGTTTCGCCATTCCTTCCAGTATCGCCCAGCGCATCATCAACGATCTGAAGGTACACAAAAAGGTCAGCCGGGGCTGGCTGGGCGTGACCATCCAGAACGTGGACTCCGCCGCGGCCAAGGCCCTTGGCATGAAGGAATCTCGCGGCGCGCTGGTTAACAGCGTGCTGGAAGGCGAGCCCGCCGACAAGGCCGGCATCAAGAGCGGCGACGTCATTACCGCCGTCAACGGCACCCGGATCGAAGACACCGAACAGCTGCTGCGTGAAGTCGCCATGCTGACCCCCGGCTCCAAGGCCGATGTGACCGTGTGGCGCGACGGCAAGGAGGAAAACCTCAGCCTTACCGTGGCGGAGCGGGGCGGCAAGAGCCTTTCTGAAGACGGCGGCAAGTCTGAAAAGGGTTCCGCCTCCGCGCGGCTGGGCATCAAGGTCCGTCCCATTTCCTCTGACGACGTGAGGCGCTATGGCCTGCCCGGCCCCAGCGGCCTGCTGGTGACGGGCGTGGAGGAAGGCGGCCTTGCCGACGACTCCGGCCTGCAGCCCGGCGACGTAATCGTCGCCGTTAACAAAAAACCCGTGAACAGCCCTGACGAACTGATGAAGCGGGTGAACGAGGCCGCCAAACAGCGCGGAGCGCTGCTGCTGCAAGTAGTGCGCAAGGGACAGATGTTTTACAGCGCCATTGAGATTTCGGACGCGAAATAACCCGCGTTTTCCCGCCTTGTCGGGAAGGGCGCAGATACAGGCCGGAGCGGTTCCCGCTCCGGCCTGAGGCTGTTGACAAAGTTCCCTTTGGCAACAGCCCGCCGCAAAGGCGCAGGCGGCATTCATTGCCGCCGTTAAGCGCCGGAGCGGGCGTGTCTTTGCAAACCCCGGCCTTGCGGGTTTGCTATCAATCCAAGGCCGGAGCGGTTCCCGCTCCGGCCTGTCCGTTTAGGGCCTTTCGCCTTGGCCGGGGCTTTACTTTTCGGCAACGGGCTTTACTTCCATCTTGTCGGGCGATAGTCGCAATATCAGATGGTATACAACTACTCTTCAAGGAGAGCGATCATGCTGAGTCTGGCGATTCGTTATGTGCTGCCTCTTGTGTTGTTTTTGATCGTTTTGCCGCTGTCCGCCTACGCGGAAAAGGCGAAGATGGCAGTGGGCAAGGCCGGGGTATATCCTTTGCTTGATGTGGCCAGGGATATGCCCACAAGCATCTTCAGCGGCGCGCCGGCTGAAGAAATGAAAAAACTGGCGCCGGAAGGCAAATCCCCTTCGGGCATCTGGGGTTTTTTGATCGTGCGGGACAAGGAGGTGATCCTTGTGGACGCCGGTTACGGCAGCAAGGAAAATCCCAGGAGCCTTCTGCTTGAAAGTCTTAAAGGCGCCGGTTTTTCGCCGGAGCAGGTGACCCTGGTGCTGCTGACCCATTTGCACCGCGACCATGTGGGCGGTCTGGTCCTGGACGGCAAGGCGGCGTTTCCCAATGCCAGGGTGTTGGTAAGCGCTCCGGAAAAAGACTTTTGGTTCAGTGACGACATGCTTGCCAAGTATCCGGACCGCAAGGAAAACTTCCTGATGGCCCGTGCCGGTCTGGCTATATACGGGGATAAAGCCGGAACCTTTGCCTTTGGCGACACGGTGGTCCCGGGCGTCACCGCCCTGGAAGCCGCGGGGCACACGCCGGGGCATACAGCCTTTTTGCTGGAATCTGACGGAAAGAAGATGCTTTTCTGGGGCGATTTGGTGCATGCCGCGGCCCTGCAGTTTCCCGCTCCGAACATCTGCGCCAATTTTGATATGGATGCGGCAAAGAGCGTGACGGCGCGCCGGACGTTTATGGAACGGGCCGCCGAGGAAAAGCTGCCGGTGGCCGGAGCGCACCTGCCTGGCCCGGGCATCGGCACGGTGGAAAAGGATGCAAAGAGCGGCAACTACCGCTTTGTCCCGGTGAAGCTGTAGGGCCGGTTATAGCTTTGCCGGTGAAGCCGCGGGTATGATGTAACAGCCCGTGTTGCAATGAAACCCGGTACGGCGGCACGGCGCCCTGGGGTGCTGCCGCAAAAAAAACGCCCCGGCCAGGCCGGGGCGTTCGTTGTTTCTCGCTGGCGATTAGTAGCGCGGCTGACGAGGAGCCTTGGGTTGCGCTTCGTTCACCCGCAGGGTGCGACCGCCAAAGGAGGTCCCGTCAAGGGCTTCCACAGCGGAGGCAGCGTCGGCGTCGTCCATTTCCACGAAGCCGAACCCGCGCGCACGGCCGGTTTCCCGGTCGCTGATCAGTTTCACGGAGCTAACATTGCCGTGATTCGCGAACAGGTTACGGACTTCTTCCTCCGTCGCCGACCAGGGCAGATTGCCCACATAAAGAGACTTAGTCATGCAAAAAACCTCTCAAAAATAAATGAACTGTCGCGCCGGCTATCCTGCATCCACTTGTAGGAACCGCGCGTTTCCTTAACAAAAGGACTTGCACTAACCTAGAGGGCACGTCAACAGAAAAATGCACATTTGTGAAAAAAAATACTAAATTTTTCATATTTCTTTTCGGAAAAATTCACTCCGAAATGCTGTCCTTGAAATCCCGCAATCGATCCTCAGGGAAAAAAGCATGGGATAGCTTATACTAGAGTAGGGCGGAAAAAAACTACAGCATGCACCGCAATGTTTTAACACCCTCCTGAAAGATGATTTCCGCTTTGTCCGGGCGAATGACGTTGTACACTTCGCCCTTGCCAAAGACAGGATGCTCCACAAAGTCCCCCGGCGTATACGAAGCCCGCATGGAATATTCTACCGGATTCTCCCCACTGTGACGCATCATTGCTTCCTGCCAGGCAAGTTCGGTTTTTGCTGCCGTTCCGCGTTGCTTTCTGGCGGAAACAGCCTGTTGCCGCATGGGCCGTGTCGAGGCGACGCCTTCATTGTACATTCCCGCGGCGGGCGCGCGCGCGGGGCGCACTTCAGCGGCGGTTTCCCTTGCCTGTCCGGCGCGCACGCGCAAGACGGAGGAATCTCCTTTTTTCACCGCCGCGCGTTTTTGGGCCGCGTCGCGGTATTTATGAACGCTGCCGCAGGCCTTGCATTCCACCTTGGTGATTTCCCCTCCAAGGACAAGCATGACCACGTGGCCCGTAATATCGTTGCACCGCCCGCATTTGGCGGTGATATAGTCACCCGGCTTGGACGCCATTGCAATCTCCACTCGCTAGTATGTTTTTTGAGACGCTTCACCCGGAGCGGACGGCAAAAGCGGCGTTCGCTTAGTTTTCACGGGTGCGGCCGGCGTCCGCGCCGCCGGCCGTCAAAGCAATGCCAAGTTGCTCAGAATGCATATCGGGCAGCCTCCCCTTGACCATCAGGGGGAGGCCGCTGACCATGAACACAACGGACGTCGCCGCGTCCGCCATAATCTGGTTGGCACGCCCCGCCATGTCGCGGAAGAGCCTGCCTTCCGGCGAAGCGGGCACCAGCCCCAGGCCCACCTCGCCGGAAACAACCACCACGGGGCAGGGCAGGGCGAAAAGCGTTTGCGCCAGGGCGCGGCAGGCCGAGGCCAATTGCTCCTCGTTGCAATCCGCCATGCGGCCCGCTACCCACAAGGTCAGGCAGTCAAGCAGCAGCGGTTCGCCGGGCCGGGCTTCAGCGGGCAGCAGTTCGTGCAGCGGCCGGGATTTTTGCGGGGGCGTTTCCAAAAGCCTCCAGAAAGGGCCGCGCGCCTGCCGGTGCAGTTCCACACGGCGGCGCATTTCCTCGTCCCTGGCCTCGGCCGTGGCGACGAACAGCCCGGAAGAACCCAGCCCTTCCGCCAGGGTTTGAGCGTAGGCGCTTTTGCCGCTGCGGCAGCCCCCGGTGACAAACACAAAAGGCAGGGCGCGGCCGTTACCGGGCATAGGGAATCCGGCTGTGGGCGTTGTCTTCTCCCTGGGCGGGCAGCACGGGGTCACCGTTGCCGCGGCGGGCGGCGGGCGGCAGCAGGATGCGTTCCCGCTCTTCTTCCATTCTGTCCGCGCATTCCGCCAGAACCGCCGACAGGGCGGGCAGAGCGGAGGTGGCTTTGGCGTCGCGCCGGTGCAGCCAGAGGGCGGCGAACACCAGGGAATCGGTGTCCACGCCCTGGGTGTTGCCGCCCCGGCGCAAGGCCGCCGCGATGTGGTCGCGCGCCTGTTCCCGCCGCACAACGGCTTTTTGGTATGCTGCGGCCCGTCCCGCGCTTTTGGCGGGGGCGGCGTTTTCGACTTCCAGGTAGCGCAGGCGCGCCTCGGAGACGGCATCTTCAGAGGCGAGATAGTCGTCGATGCGCCCGCGTATGTCGGGTGTGTCGGCATACGAGCGCAGAACGCCGGAAAGGCCGCGCGCCTTTGCCGCATATAGCTGGAACATGCCCGCCTTGTCCGAGGCGGAAAGATGCTGTTCCCCGCCGTCCCGTGTGACCGTGCGGGCCTCCGCTTCGCGGTTCAGGGCGCTGATGAACCGCTCGCTATACAGCCTGTACAGGCCGTTGACCATGGAGGGCATAAGCGCGTAGTCCAGAATTTGCCTTCTGGCTTCGGCAGGGGCGGCGGCGGCGGAATGCAGGCCTTGCAGGCCGCTTCCGTAGCGGGTGTTGAGCCATTTGAGGCTGGCCGTGGTGATGGCCCTGCCCCGCGCCTGGGGGTGGGTACCCGCGGGCCAGTAGTTGGAGGCGAGAAACAAGGCGAAATCGTTGATAAAAGACAGGCCGACCACGCTGTCCTCCCCTTTGGGGGTGGCGCGGCCCTTAAGGCCGAGGCGGCTTTCGCGCGTGCCGTACAATTCCCTGGTGTCCACAGGGGGAGTTTCGGGATTGATGACGCCCGCGGCAACGTTGCCCTGGGGAGTTGTGGGGCGCGCCTTGCTGTAAGCGATGACCGGAACCCCGGGAGCGGCGGTTCGGCCGGGCGTTTCCGCCTGTCTTGCCCCTTGCGCGCCTTCGGCCGGATGGCTGGAACCGGCGTTCGCCCCGGTTCCGTCCGCTGTTCCCGCCAAAGCGCCGGGGGAAGTTTCGGCGTCCGTTGCCGCTCCTTCGCCGGTTCCGGCTTCACCTGGAAGCGTCACGGCCGCGCCGGAAGACGGAGCCCCCGCCGGGGATTGGCCGGACCCTTCCGCTTGTTGCGGGCTTTTTTGCGGCTGGGCGGGAAAGGGCGGCATGGGTATGGCCGGAGTTTCCGGCGCGGTGCGCGCGGGAGAGGAAACGGCGCTTCCGCCGACCGTTTCGGCGTCGGCGGGAAGCGACGGGGCCACGGAAACCCGCCCGGGCATATATTCTTTAAGCCAGGACGGCGCGTATTCCGTGGTGCCCAGGTAATACGCGCCGCCGGCGGCAAGGGCCAGCAGCACAAGCATTCCGGGCAGGCGCGAGCCTTTGCGGGCGGGGTCGGCGGGTTCGGAAGGAGTCATGGGGTTCTCGAAGGGCTGAAGACGGATATACCACAGTCAGGCAACGGCCAATAATATATACTTCTCGCCGAACTCCCGCAATCCCCATAACGCGGGGGCAGTGGGGACGGTCCGGCGGGCTTCGTCCCTGCCGCCGATCTTGTCGTCCGCACCGGTAACGTATATACGAAACCATCCGGAAAAAAGCGGGAGTTCCATGCGGCAACGTTACCTGGGGTATCTTCTGATTCTTGCGGCCGCCTCTTTGTGGGCGCTTCTCGGGCCTGTTTCCCGCTTCAGTCTGGAGGCGGGCCTGTCCCCGCTTGAAGTGGCGTTCTGGCGGGCGCTGTTCGGCGGTCTGTTCTTTTTGCTGCACGCGGCGAAAGCGGACGCTTTGCGCATAGCCTCGGCAAAAGACGGGCTGGCCTTTGCGCTGTTCGGGGCTGTTTCCCTTGGCGGATTCTTCGCCAGTTACCAGTACGCGGTAAAAACGGGCGGAGCGGCCCTGGCCTCCGTGCTGCTGTACACCGCGCCCGCCTGGGTGGCGGTGTTCTCGCGCTGCCTTTTCGGCGAATCCGTCAGCCTGATGAAAGCCGCCGCCATAGGCCTTTCCCTTGCCGGGGTGTGCTGCGTCAGTTTTTCCGGCGGGGCGGTAACAACGGGCGCGGCCCTGCCGGGGGTGGTTTTCGGGCTGATTTCCGGCCTGTTGTATGCGACGCACTACATTATGACCAAGAAGTATCTTACGCGCTACACGGCCTTTACGCTATACGCCTATTGGCTGTTGTTCGGGGCCTTGTCGCTGCTGCCTTTCATTTCCTTTTCCGCCAAAACGGCCTGGGACTGGGGCCCCCTTGTCCTGCTGGGCCTGGTGTGCACCTATGGGGCCTATTCGGCGTACTGCGCGGGCATACGCCTTCTGGAGCCGACGCGCGCCGCCGTCGTGGCCACTCTGGAGCCCGTACTGGCCACGCTGGTGGCCTGGTGGTGGTGGGGAGAGGCCTTTACCCCGGCGGGCTGGGCGGGCGCGGTCCTTATCATAGGGGCGGTGCTGCTTATGGTGTGGGGGGACGGCAGGCGGCTGCGTCCGGCCGCGCGCGCCGCCCTGGCGCTGTGCATGCTGGGGGCGGCGTCCGTTGCGCCCGGGGACGTCCTGGCGGCTGTTTCCGCTTCCGAACCCGGGAAACTGACCATTTTCGGCATGGAGGGACTGCGTATCGATCCGGAAGCCCACCCGTCCACCCGCGTCTACGCCAAACAGTGGCGGGAGACATACGAACGCCAGACGGCGGGCGGCATAGAAGGAGGTCTTATGCCCGGCCCCACCCGGCAGCAGTGGGAAAACGTGCGGAAACAGTATCCCGGCATGGACGCGGACAAGCGCCTGCGCACGATAAACGGCTTTTTCAACTCCTGGCCGGGGATTACGGACGAGCGCAATTACGGCAAAAAGGAATACTGGGCCTCCTCGGCGGAGTTTTTGAACAAGGGCGGGGGAGACTGCGAGGATTATTCCCTGGCCAAATATTTCGCCCTGCGCGAACTGGGCTGGCCCGAGCGGGACATGTGGCTGGTGCTGCTTAAGGACGTCACGCGCAAATCCGACCACGCGGTGCTGGCGGTGCGCCTTGCGGGGCGTATGCTTATTCTGGACAACCTCAGCCGTCCCGGCTACCTGGTCATGCCCGACGGAACCTATAACAGGCTGTATGTGCCGTATATGGCCCTCAATGCCGACGGGTTCTGGGTTTTTCCGGAAAAAGGGACGGCGGAAGCCAAGGCCGGGGGGGAGAGTAATGCGGAAACCGGCCAAGCGGAAGGAAGCAAGGCCGGGGGCGGCAAAAAGGACAAAAAGGTGAAAGCGGCGCGCTGATGCGGGCGGCGTTTACCTGGAAAACGCGCCTAAGCCGGTTCGATGCGCACGTACAGATCCCCCCGCCACGACCCCAGGCGCTTGCCCATGCCCTTCAGGCGCATGGTTTTGCCGGGGACGAATTCCGGCGGCAGGGTCAGTTCGACGGTCTGGGCCTCGCCGCTGATGCCGTGCTGGATTTGCAGGCGCACGCGCGCGCCGGGAATAAGCGATTCTTTCGGCAGGCGCAGCACCTGCACGTCGTCAATCTGCCTGCGCAGCCACCCTTTGAGCTTGCCCACCACTCCGGGCTCCTCGGAGGCGAGGGCGGCCTTTTTGGGGCGGACGTTTTTTTGCGTTTGCCGGGGCGTGGCTCTGGGCGCGGCGCGCGGGCGGGGGCCGGCGGACGGCGGCTGGGGATTTTGGGTCTTGCCCTGTGATTCGTAGCGAATGTGGCTGTAAATATCTTCAAACACCCGGCGGGCGAAAGGGTCGTTAAGGATGTCGTTAAGCACATCCTCTTTGCCCTTGCCTTTGTCCTTGGCGGAATCCTTTGCCGACTCGGCGTCGGATTTTCCCGTACCGGCCTTGCTGTAAGCTTTTTGCGCGCCCTCTCTGGCCCTGGCCGTGGCCTGTTCGGCCTCCGCCGCCTTGCCGTAGGCGGGACCGCTTTGGGTAAGCAGGACATAGGCTTCGTTAAGACGCTGGAAACGCCGGGGCGCGTCGGCGATGTCGGGATTGAGATCGGGATGCAGCGAAAAGGCCAGGCGGCGGTAAGCACGCTTGACCTCAGCCAGATCCGCCCCTTCGGCAAGGCCCAGTATGGCGTAGCATTCCTTACGCGTCATGACGCCTCCGCGCCGTTGCCCGTCAACGGGAATTTTTTGAAGAGACCGGTCGCGCGATTCGCAGGCCGGAACAGCTGTGCCTGCCGGACGCCCATGCGGTTGCCGATTCTTATCCGCTCTTGGAATTTTGCGCAAGCAGCTCGACGATATCCGCGACGCGCAGCGCGCCCGCTTCTTCCGGTTCGCCTCCGGCCACAAGGTTGTTACGGACCAGATAGTCTATTCCCTCGCGCATGAATTCCTCAAAAGGCATGTCCGGGGGAATGCCGGGACAAAAGTCCTTGGCCAGGGCCAGACTTTCGGCGTCCACCAGGTTGCCGCGAAAATACGGCCAGGCCCGGCAGATGTCCGGTTTGTACAGATGCACGGAACACCCCGCGCCGGCGGTAAAAAAGATGCAGTTTCCGTCTTCGCCCGCGCGCACGTGCAGTTTTTCGGAACGGCGCTCGCCGTAGGCGGCTTCAAACGCTTCGGCCGAAATTTCCAGATGGGCGCACAGACGGGCCAGATCGGAAGGGCTGACCACTATGCCGCCTTTGCCGGTACAGCAATGTCCGCAGCAGCGGCAATTGAAACCGTCGCTCATAGTTTCCTCCGCGGGGGTAAGGCCGCTTTGGCGCTCAAGCGGCGTAACGGTCCGTTCAGGCGGCGGATCTCGGACATTTCTCCGGATAGCGGGAAAGGCTCGCTCGCGTGGCGGGTCACAGGTGTTTCTCCGCATGGCGGGAAGGGTCCGGAAAAAGCCGGGCGTGCTCCACCATGATGCAGGCGTCCTGCACGGCGGCGATGCCGCGCCCGCGCATAAGGTTCATGGCTTCCTCGCTGACAATGCCGGACTGCATCCAGAACAGCAGGGGGGGGCAGGGCAGGGCCAGTGTCTCGCGGGCGTGCCCGGCGCAGTATTCCGCCGCCCGGAACAGGTTGACTATGTCCACGGGGTGGGGGACGGCGGCCAGGCAGGGCCAGGCCGGTATGTCCCATACGGATTTGCGCACCGGGTGCACGGGAATGACCTGATAGCCCGCCCGGATAAGATAGCGGCCCACCCGGTCCACGGGGCGTCCGGGCTTGTCCGAGGCGCCCAGCACCGCTATGGTCCGCGCCGCGCCCAAAAACGCGGCAAGCTCTGTATCGTCCATGATGCCGTAATCCTCTAGTGTATACGAAGCGCCCTTGACCTGTCCGGCGCATTCATGCGAGAGTCCACTGCCGCTTTGCAAGGAATGCCTTCCCGGCGGGCGGGCGCGCGGCTTTGTTTGCGGGACAGGGTCCGTCCGTTTGCACGGGCATTGCCCGCATCGCGTCCATTGCGCATACAGGAAAATCGCCGTGTTGAAAACCCGCCGCCAAAATTCCGCGCGGCAGGGCGGCGGCGCGGTACGCTTGAATATCGACGATTCGTATCAGGAGATGCGCAGATGATATATAATGTGGAAAAAGAAACCCTTCCGCGTGACGAACTCGCCCAGTTGCAGCTTACCCGCCTGAAGATACAAAGCGAACGCGTGTTCGCCAACGTGCCTTTTTACCGCAAGGCCTTTGAGGAAAACGGCATTACTCCGGCCGACATTACCTCGCTGGCCGATCTGGCCAGGCTGCCCTTTACGGAAAAGCAGGATCTGCGCAACAGCTACCCGTATCAGATGTTCGCCGTTCCCAAGGACACCATCGTGCGCCTGCACGCCTCCAGCGGCACCACCGGGCGATCCACGGTGGTGGGGTATACCCGCCGCGACCTGAACAACTGGTCGGAGCTTATGGCCCGCAGCCTCGCGGCGGCGGGGATATCTTCCCTTGATTTCGTGCATAACGCCTTTGGCTACGGCCTGTTTACCGGCGGGCTGGGCGTGCATTACGGGGCCGAAGCTCTGGGGGCCACGGTCATCCCCATGTCGGGCGGCGGCACCAAACGCCAGGTGCAGCTCATCCGCGACTTCGGGGCCACAGCCCTGACCTGCACTCCTTCTTACGCGCTGTATCTGCACGAAGCGGCGCGCGAGGCGGGTATAGACCTGCGCGAACTGCCCCTGCGCGTGGGCGTTTTCGGCGCGGAGCCCTGGACCGAGGAAATGCGCGCGGAAATCGAGCGCAAGCTGGGCATTACCGCCGTGAACATTTACGGGCTGTCCGAGATCATGGGGCCGGGCGTGGCCCAGGAATGCGCGGCCGCCAAGTGCGGCATGCATATTTTTGAGGATCATTTCCTGCCGGAGATCATCAACCCGGTCACCGGCGAGGTGCTGCCCCACGGTTCCGTGGGCGAACTGGTCCTGACCACCCTGACCAAAGAGGCCATACCGCTTATCCGCTACAGAACCCGCGACCTGACCAGCCTTGACCCCACCCCCTGCTGTTGCGGGCGCACCCATATGCGCATTACGCGCATCCTGGGCAGAAGCGACGACATGCTGATCATCCGCGGCGTCAACGTGTTTCCGCAGCAGATCGAGGCCATCCTGGTGGAAATGGAAGGCGTGTCGCCCCATTACGAAATTGAAGTCACCCGCGCGGACAACCTGGACAACCTGGAAATCAAGGTGGAATTTTCCGAATCCATGTTCATTTCCGACGAGATACGCCACATTCAGAAGCGCGAACAGCGCCTGCAAAAGGCCATCAAGGACTTTTTGGGCGTCACCGCGCGCGTGCGCCTGGTGGAGCCCCAGACCCTGCAACGTTACGAGGGCAAGGCCAGCCGCGTGCGCGACCTCCGCACCAAGTAAGCGGCGTATTTTTTTCGCCATAGGGCGTCAGGCATCGCAATTGCGGAGGGGGCTGGACTCTTTGGTCCTGCCCCCTCCGCAATTGTTCGCCTTCCTTGTCTGGCGAAAAAAATACGCCGCTTACTTGAGCGGCAAATGCTGCGGGTTGTGTGGAAATATTCCGTATAAATCGGCCAATGGACGATTTAAGAAATGAGTACGAATAAAAGCGGGCAGGAGCTGAAAGGGAAGCTCCCGCCCGCGGGATCCGGGGAGGTCAGGGCGAAGCCTCCCCGGATTTTGCTTTTGAAGTCCGGCGGAAAGAATTAATTCCCACGCAGGCGCTCCATGATTCCCTTAAGCTGCTGGGCCGTGCGCGACAGATCCTGAACGGCCGAAGAAGCCTGGATCATGCCGTCGGACGTTTCGGAAACGATGCGGCTTACCTCCAGCAGGGACGAGTTGATTTCCTCCGAAGTGGCGCTTTGTTCCTCGGCTGCCGTGGCGATGGAAGCGACCACGGCGGAGTTGGCGGCCGCCAGGCTTACGATTTCGTTCAGGGCCCGGCCGGAGGCATTGGCCAGATCCGTGGCTTCGCCTATATTCTTCACGGCGTTGGTCACCTCGTTGATGTTGGTGCGCGCGGAATTCTGAATGGCGTGGATGTTGGAGCCCACTTCCTGGGTGGCGCTCATGGTCTTTTCGGCCAGTTTGCGCACTTCGTCGGCCACAACGGCGAAGCCGCGCCCCGCTTCTCCGGCCCTGGCCGCCTCGATGGCCGCGTTCAGCGCCAGCAGGTTGGTCTGGTCGGCAATGTCGGAAATGACGTTCATCACTCCGCCGATGCTTTCGGCCTGGTGTCCCAGTTCTTTCATATTGTCCTGCAAGCCCAGGGCCACGGTATTGACTCCGTTGATGGACTTGACGACCCTGTTTACCAGTTCGGCGCCGTTTTGGGCCTTGCCGCGCGTGGCCTCGCTTTGTTCCGAGGCGTTTCCGGCGTTGCGGGCCACCTCAAGCACGGTGGCGTTCATCTCGTTCATGGCTGTTGCTGTGGACTCCACGCGCGAACGCTGCATGTCGGCGCCCCGGCTTACCTGTTCCACCTGGGCGGAAAGCTCTTCCGAAGCGGCCGCCACGCGGTCGGCGTTTTCCAGGGCCTGCCGGGCCACTTCGACGATTTTGCGCTCAGTGTCCTTGATTTGCGTAAGATCCACAATAAACTGCAGCACGGAGGCCAGCTTGCCCTGAGCGTCGGTCATGGGGATGGCGGTATAGCGGACATCCATCCGGCGTCCCCTGGGGTGGGCCACTGTTTCCCCGCTGCTTATCCTGGAGGTCTTGACGGCGCTCATCAGGCCGCAGGAGGCGGAGCCGTAGTCCTCGCGGCAGAACATTTGTTCGCAGGTCTTGCCGTGGTAGTCGGAACCCGCCAGTTCCTGCGCCACGTTGTTCAGGTAGGCCGCCTTCAGGTCTTTGTTCAGCATGACCATGGGCGAGGGAATGTTGTTGAAGATAAGGCCCATGCGCGCCAGAATGTTGTTGGTGCCCCGGATAAGACTGGAGAACCCGCCGGAAAACGCCTTTTCGTCGCCCTGCACGTCAAGATATCCGCCTTCCACCCGCCGTTCCAGCTGTTCGAATTCTGCGGCTATTTTGTTGAGGGTGGCGGGAATTTCCATGATGGAGCGGACCATCAGGCCTATTTCCCCGCCTTCGCGCACATTGAGCTGCGCGCTGAAATTGCCGCGCGCTATTTCGGCCGAGAAGGCGGAAACCCGTGTCAGCACGCGCACGACGCCCACGATGATCCACAGCGCGAAGACAATGCCCAGCACAACACCTGCAGTGCTGCCCATAGTCATGAGGCGCTGGGCGTTTTCGTTGCCGGCAAGGGTGGCGGCGCCTCTTTGGTTCATGCTTTGCTGGGCGTCCTGCGTATAGGCGTCGAAGGCTCTGCTGCTGTCGGCGACCAGGGCGTTCACCCGGTTGCCAAGGTCCAAAGCCTCTTTGGTAAGCCCGATGATGGACGCCACGCTTTTTTGGTAAACGGCGAAGTTCTCTTGCAGGACAGTAAATGCCTTGCGCGTCGTTTCCATGCGGATCAGGCCGTCTATTTTCTGCAGCGCGTCCGTGAATCCTTTTATATTATTCAGGGCGGCTTTGGCGTATTCTTCCTTTTGTTCGCCCGTGTAGGCGCGCACGTTGACGCGCAGTTCCACATACATACTGTAGGCGGCGTCCAGCGCGTCAAGAAGCGGAAGGTTGCCGGCCTGAACTGCCGCGTGCGAAACGTCGGAAAGACGGTCGTTGATGATGCTTCCCGTGGGTATGGTTTGCTTTTCCAGTACCTCGCGGGCCGCAAGCTGTTTTGAACGGTACTGGCGTATTTCCTCGCCGATTTTTGTAAATTGCGCCAGTTGCCCGTCAAGGATGGGGATGTTCTTCGGGTTGCTTTCTATCTTGCGGGCTTCCCGGATGAGAGAGGAACTCAGATCCACACTTTTAAGGGCTTCGTCTATCAGCCTGGAGTCAAAGGAATTTGCAAACTGGCTCATTTTGTTGGCCGCCTCGCGCAATTGCGCGTCGGCGGCATTGGCGAACACGGTTGTGCGCGCCTCAACACGGTAGACATTGAAATTTTCAGAGGCATCGTTCAGGCGCATATAAGCAAAGACGCCCAACGCGGCCGTCACAAGCACCATGAAAAGAAATCCCGCGATAATTTTGATTTTTGTTGTCATAAACGCCCCCTGGAAAGGTGTTTCCGTGCCGGCTGTTGCACCAGCGCATATTCATAAACATATAATGCGTTGACTCTACAAAGTCTGCTGCCATCATATGCCTTTAGCGCCTTTCGTCAACAGTTATAATGCGCCAGAGGGGAAGATTTTTATTTAAAAAAACTAAATCAACATATATTTATTTCCCTTTTTATGTGGATATAATTATTTTAGATGTATTTTCTTTATTTTGAAAAGGCCATGCTTACCAGATCCCTGGCTCCTTCCTGAAGTTGCTTAAGGTGTTCATGTCCTTTAAAACTTTCCGCATAAATTTTGTAGAGATCCTCCGTTCCCGAGGGGCGGGCGGCGAACCAGCCGTCCCGGGTCACGATCTTCAGGCCGCCGATGGCGGCCTTGTTGCCCGGCGCATGGGTCAGGACCTCCGTGATGGGGCTTCCGGCCAGTTCCTTCTGGGTAACGGCTTCGGCCTTAAGGTTTTTCAGGGCCGTTTTTTGTTCCGCCGTGGCGGCCGCGTCAACGCGGGCGTAAGCGGGGCTGCCGAAGCGTTCCGCCAGATCCGCGTAAATCCGCGCCGGATTTTTGCCGGTGACGGCGGTCATTTCCGCCGCCAGCAGGTTAAGCAGGATGCCGTCCTTGTCCGTGGTCCAGACCTTGCCGTTTTTGCGCAAAAAGGAGGCCCCGGCGCTTTCTTCGCCGCCAAAAACGAGACTGCCGTCCTGAAGGCCCGGCACAAACCACTTGAAGCCCACGGGAGTTTCGTACACCTTGCGCCCGAAGGAAGCGGCGATGCGGTCCAGCAGGCTGGTGGTGACGGCGGTTTTGCCCACCATTGCCGAAGCGGGCCAGTCTTTTCTGTATTGCAGCAGGTACCACACGGCGGCGCACAGATAATGGTTGGGATTCATCAGCCCCTCGGGGGTGACGATGCCGTGCCGGTCGGCGTCGGGATCGTTGCCGAAGGCGATGTCGTAGTCCCCGGCCAGCCTGATAAGCCCGGCCATGGACATGGGAGAGGAGCAGTCCATGCGGATTTTGCCGTCATGGTCCGGGGGCATGAAGCTGAAAAGCGGGTCCAGATTCGGGTTTACCAGGCTGAGATTAAGTCCGTAAGTTTCAGCGACGGGCTGCCAGAAGGGCAGGGAGGACCCGCCCAGAGGGTCGGCCCCCAGGCGCAGGTTTGATGCGGCGATGGCCCGCATGTCGATGATTTCCGCCAGGTCTTCCACATAGGGGCGGATAAAGTCTTCCTCCCGCACATGCGGCGATTTGCGGGGGTTGGCCAGGCGTTTCACTTCGGAGTTTTTTCCCGCCAGCAGGGAGTTGGCGCGTTTTTCCACCCAGCCTGTCACCCCGGTGTCGGCCGGGCCGCCGTGGGGTTCGTTGTATTTGAAGCCCCCGTCCTGCGGAGGGTTATGCGAGGGGGTCACCACGATGCCGTCGGCCGTCCCCCCGGATTTGGCGGCGTTATGGGCCAGAATGGCGCGGGATATGACCGGGGTGGGCGTCGCGGCCTCCCCTGACTGTACCCGTACGTCCACTTCGTTGGCGGCCAGCACTTCAAGGGCGGTTTCCAGGGCCGGGGCGGAAAGGGCGTGGGTGTCCTTGCCTATGTACAGGGGGCCGGTGACGCCCGCCGTTTTGCGGTGTTCGCACACCGCCTGGGTGATGGCCAGGATGTGGGCCTCGTTGAAGCTGCCGGAAAAAGAACCGCCCCGGTGGCCGGAAGTGCCGAAGGAAACCTTCTGGGCGGGATTTTCCGGGTTGGGGGCGGTGGAGTAATACGCGCCGACAAGGGATTCGACAGTGAAGACGGGCCTGTCCTGCATGGGAAACCTCGCTATTATAAAGAGTTATCCATGTTTATTTCCTAACAAAAGACCCTATAAAAGACAAAAGCCGCGAATCGTACGCGGCTTTCGCTAACAAATTGAAAAGTTTTGAAAAAGAAGGGAGGGGGCACGGGGGAGGGGAGAAAAAAATTTTTCAAAAGTTTTTTCTCCCCTCCCCCGATGCTGTTGCCTTATTTCTTTCCAACCACCTTGCACATGACGGCGGAATCCAGTTCTCCGTATCCGGCCTCGACGGTCTTTTGCAAAAGGCCGAAGCCGATATCCGTCACCGGCATGTCCAGCTTCAGTTCTTTGGCGATTTCCTCGACGATGCCGATATCCTTAAGGTGCAGCACGGTTTTGAAACCGGGGGCGAAGGTGTCGTCGATCATGCGCTTGCCGTGGATTTCCAGGATCTTGCTGCCGGCAAAACCGCCCATGAGGGCTTCGCGCACGGGTACGGGGTCCACCCCGTTGGCCCTGGCAAAGCTTACGGCCTCGGCCACGGCCGCAATGGCCCCGGTGATGACGATCTGGTTGCAGCTTTTGGCCACCTGACCCGCGCCGCAGTCCCCGATGCGGGTGACGCTTTTGCCCATAAGCTCCAGCACCGGACGGATGCGCGCGAAAGTGGCTTCCGTCGCCCCCACCATGATGGTCAGTGTGCCGTTTTCCGCCCCGATGGTGCCGCCGGAAACCGGGGCGTCCACCAGTTCCATGCCCAGGGAGGCCAGTTCTTTGGCCATGTCCCGGGTGGCTGTCGCGGAAATGGTGCTCATGTCGATGACGGTCAGGCCTTTTTTGCCTCCGGCTGTGATGCCGTTTGCTCCGAAAATGACCTCGCGCACGTCGTTGGTGTTGGTCACGTTCAAAAAGACGATATCCGATTTTTCGGCCACTTCCGCTATGCTGGCGCAGACGGTCGCGCCTTTGGCGGCCACTTCGGCCGTGGCTTCGGGCCTTCTGGCCCAGACGAACAGCGTGTGTCCGCCTTTTATCAGGTTCAGGGCGCAAGGACGCCCCATGAGGCCAAGGCCGATGTATCCGATATTCATAATTCCACTTCCTGGTAACTGCGGGCAAAGGCCCTGGCTTCCTCCACGTTGGTGACTTCCCCGGCTATCTGGGCCTTAAGCAGCGCTTCGCGGATGATACCCACGTGGGGGCCCGGCTTCAGGCCGGTGACTTCCATGATTTCGTTGCCGTTCAGCAGGGGTTCCAGCATCTGCTCGGGGGTTTCGGCCCGTTTCAGATACTTGGCGTTGTGGTTGAAGGCCGTGTAGTTGTCCTCGCGCGCCTTGATGTTGGCGCGCGACATTTCGATAAGGCGGTAGTATTCGTCCTGGGCTTTGAAGCGGCGGATGCCCTTGTCGGTCATCATGAACTGGAAGCGCATGTGGTTGCGCACCAGGTGGCAGATAAGGTCTATGTCCTCGGGCAGCATATGCAGGCGGCGCAGGATCTGCCGGGTGATTTTCGCGCCCACGCGGTGGTGCTGGTAAAAGGTCCAGCGGCCCTGGTAGTGCTCCGCCGTGTACAGTTTGCCCACATCGTGAAAAAGCATGGCCAGGGTGCCGAACCAGTCGTAATGCAGTTCGCCTTCCGGATAACGGCGCACGCAGTTGATGGTGTGCTCCAGCACGCTTTCCTCGACCCCGCTGTCGTTTTTGGTCTGGCGCACGCGGGACAGCCCGGCGATTTCCGGAATGAGCCCGTGCATAATCTGGCTGTCGAAAAGATACTTCACGAACCGCCACATGTTTTCCGCCTCGACTTTGCGCCATTCGTCCATGATGTGCTGCGGCGGCACGTAGTCAAGAATGCGCTGGGAAGAGCGCACAATGACCATCCAGGTGTTGGGATCGATGGGCAGATCAAAGTTGGCGGCGTAGCGGAAGGCGCGGATGCCCAGCAGGTAGTTGCAGCGCAGGGTTTCTTCCGGCAGGCCCTCCAGCTTGACCACCCCGGAGGAAATATCGCAAAACCCCTGGTACCCTTCTTTGGGCGGCGGGGAAAGGGACTCCATGCCGCTGACCAGGGAACGGGGCAGCGGGCCGCGCGTGGCCATGCGCTGAAGAATGGTCGGGGTAAGGCGGGTAAGGGAAACTCCCGTATCGGCGGAATCCGCGACGTTCATGCGGTAAAAGCGGTAGGTGACGCCGTTTTCCGTCAAAAGCCCCATGACGCCCGGGCGCTCGGGCTCCGCGAGCATGCTGGGAAACATGCGCGCCAGTTCGTCCGGGGTGGAGTCGGTGGCCAGGTCGATTTCCTGTACGCCCGTGGCTTCGATAAGTTCGTGCTGCAAAGGGGTATTGACGATATGGGCGTCAAAGCCGTTGCGCATGATTGATTTGCATATGGTGATGGCATCCTTGAAGGAAGGCTGCGTCATCATCTCCTCCTGTGGGTGGCCCGCCGGTGAGGGGCGGGGAAATGTGCCGTTTCCGCAGCCATATCACACGATTTTGTGTCCGCCAAGCCAGTGGGCCTTTACCCGGCCGCGCAGGACGGCCTCAAGAAAAGGCGTGTTCAGGCTTTTGGAGTGCAAAGTATCGCGGCTGACGGTCCATTCTTCTTCCGGGTCGAACAGGAAAAAGTCCGCCGGGTCGCCGGGCGCGAAATTGTTGGCGGGCAGGCCGAAGATGCGCGCCGGGTTGTGGTGCCACATACGGGCGAAGTCCTTTTCGGTCAGCAGCCCGTCGCGCACCAGGGAATACGTCAGGGGCACGGCTGTTTCCAGCCCGATAAGACCGTTGGGGGCCTCGTCCAGGGGGTGTTCCTTTTCGTGGGGCGCGTGGGGGGCGTGGTCGGTGACGAAGATGTCGAAGACCCCCCGGCTTACGGCTTTACGCAGAAACTCCACGTCCTTGCTGTCGCGCAGGGGCGGGCAGACCTTGGCGGCGGTGTCGTAGTCCGCGAGTCTTTCCTCGTCCAGCAGCAGATAGTGGGGGCAGGTTTCCGCCGTGACCGGCACGCCGCGCGACTTGGCCCAGGCAATAAGCTCCGCCGACTGGCGGCAGCTGATGTGGGCGAGATGCACGGGCAGGTTAAGGTATTCGGCCAGCAGGATGTCGCGGGCCACGTGGACGGCTTCGGCCACCGTGGGCTGCCCTTTGACGCCGATGCGTCCGCTGACGGTCCCTTCGTTCATGTGCGTGCCCCGGGCCAGGAACTCGTCCTCGCAGTGATCGATGACCACCTTGCCCCACTGGGCGGCGTATTCCATGCCCCGGCGGAAGATTTCCGTGCTGGTCACCGGCCTGCCGTCATTGGAAAAGGCCGCGCAGCCCGCTTCGGCCAGCTCGCCCATGGGGGCCAGTTCCTTGCCCTCAAGGCCGATGGTCAGCGCGCCCACGGGATACAGACGCGGGCCGTGCGGATGATGCAGGGCCGCCTTTTCCAGCATGTAGCGGGTGACCGAACCCGCATCGTTGACCGGCCTGGTGTTGGCCATGGCCAGCACCGCGCCGAAGCCGCCGTGCGCGGCGGCCGCAAGGCCCGATTGGATGTCTTCCTTGTATTCGAAGCCGGGTTCGCGCAGGTGCACGTGGGCGTCGATAAAGCTGGGAAAAAGAATATTGCCGGCGGCGTCTTCCTTCGGGGTTCCGGCGGGAATTTCCAGACTGCCGGCGGGCGCGGCGGCGGCGATGCGGCCGTCTTTGACCAGCACGTCAAAAAGGGCGGCGGTTCCTTCAAGGCCGGGAACGCGGGCGCCGGTGATGCAAAGGGCGGGGGAAGGGGCGGAAGTCATGCTGCCTCCAGAAGGCGGACGGGCGGAAAGGTTGCGCAAGCCGGATCCGGCGGGATCAGGCTTCGTTACGGGTGCCCAGGGTGAAGAGTATGGCCATGCGCACGGCCACCCCGGCGGCCACCTGATCCAGGATGCGGCTTTCCGGGGCGTCGGCGAGATCGGATGCGATTTCCAGTCCCCGGTTGATGGGGCCGGGGTGCAGCACAGGGGCGCCGGGGGCGGCTTCGGCCAGCAGCTTGCGCGTCAGGCAGAAACGCGAGGCATATTCGGAAAGGTCGGGCAAGAGCCCCGCCTGCTGGCGTTCCAGTTGCAGGCGCAGGCAGATGATGCCGTCCACTCCGGCCACGGCCTCGCGGATGTCCGTGCACACGGTGACGGGCCAGGTTGCCACGCCCGCCGGCAGCAGCGTGCGCGGGGCGAACAGGCGCACCGCAACGCCGAACTGCCTGAGCAGGGCGATGTTGGAGCGGGCCACCCGGCTGTGGGCGATGTCGCCCATGATCAGCAGGGTTTTGCCGGCCATTTCGCCCTTCCAGTGGCGGCGCAGGGTATAGGCGTCAAGCAGAGCCTGGGTGGGGTGGGCGTGCCAGCCGTCGCCCGCGTTGACCACCGAACACGCCAGCCGGTCGGCCAGAAAACGCGCGGCCCCGCTGGAAGAATGGCGGATGACCAGAATGTCCGGATTCATGGCTTCCAGGGTCAGGGCGGTATCCTTGAGGGTTTCGCCCTTGCTGAGGCTGCTGCCGGATTTGGCCAGGGAAAAGGTGTCCGCCGAAAGACGCTTGCCCGCGACGTCGAAAGAGGTCTTGGTGCGGGTGCTTGGCTCGGCAAAAAAGAGGATGACGCCTTTGCCGCGCAGGGTGGGCACTTTTTTTACCGGGCGGGCGTTGATTTCCGCGAATTGTTCGGCCTGGTCCAGAAGGTGGGTTATTTCAGCGGGAGTGAGATCGTCCGTGTCCAAAAGGTCTTTATGGGGCCAGTATTCTATGGTCATGACAAACACCTGAAGAGAGAAGGTGGGGAACAGGTCGGAGAGCATTTTTGCACAGGATGCTGATCGAGTCCAGTATTCAATGCGCTTTAAAGTTTTAAAGCAATACATGAAGAATTGCGTGTGGGGCATTGTTCCGTAAAACGGGGGCCAGAGCAAATTATCATTGAAACTGTTTATTTGCTCTGGCGGCGGGAATCGCCCCCAGCCGCGCGGGCGCGGGCGAAACTTGTTTCGCCGTCAAGCGCCGGAGCAAGCGTTTCAAAGTCAATTCTCGCCTTGCGACGCGGTCGGACGGAAAAACTCCGCTTTTCGCGGGCGGCGTTTATTCAGAAACAGCCCCTAAAGTTCAAGTCCCTGGGGAAGCTCGGCAAAAGAAAGGGCTTTGCCGGGTTCAATGCTGCCCAGACGCGGCAGGCGTAGCGCGTGCGCGCCGTTGGGCGCGGCCATGCGCAGAAGGGCCGGGGGAGAAAAGCCCCAGGTTCCGGCGGCGGCAAGCATTTCGTTGCCCATGTCCAGGTCGGCGTTGGAGGCCGGGCTGTCGGTGCCCAGGCAAAGCGTGACGCCGGCTTCGGCCATTTGCCGCGCCGGGGCCGTGCCCGTGCCGATGGCCTTGTTGCTGCGCGGGCACAGGCAGACGGATGCGCCGCAGCGGCGCAGCAGATCAATGTCGCCGGCGGAGCAGCGCACGGCATGCACGGCCAGGGTCAAAGGGGAAAGCAGCCCCAAAGAGGCGGCATAGGCCGCGGGAGCAAGGCCGGGGGCTTGCCAGTCCGGCGGCAGTACGCGCTGCCGCAGCAGGTCGTGCAGTTCTCCGCTTGCGCGCAGCAGGCAGTCGTCCTCTTCCTGGTGCTCGGCCAGGTGCATGCTGAAGGGACGGCTGTGTTCCCGGCACCAGTCAAAGGCGGCGCGCAGCCCTTGCGGGCTGGTGCTGTACAGGGCGTGGCCCGCCACGGCGGCGTGGGCGAAGCGTTCCGGCGCAAGGTCACCGGCGGCGGGGGGGCAAAAACCCCCGGCGGCCAGGGCCTTTGGCAGGCCGGTTTGCGCGGGGCCAAAGCCGAAGACCTCCAGAAAATGGGTAAGTTCGGGGAAAGGAGGCAGGGCGGCGCTTTGGCCCGCGGGGGCGGATTCTTCGGCGCGGCAAAGCCGCAGGGCCTCGGCCGCCAGGGCCGGGTTGCGGCTGCCCACGTCGCCCGCATGGGCCACCCCGGCAATGCGCCATTGCCGCAAAAAGCCCTGTAGGGCGGCCAGCAGGGTTTCTTTTTCCACCGGGCGGGCGGCCAGGGGGATAAGGCTGCGCAGCCAGGGCACGAATCCCCGGCCAAGTACAGTGAGGCCGTGCAGGTGCGCAAGTTCCAGGTGGCAGTGCGCGTTGATCAGGCCCGGAACCAGGGTGACGCCGCCCAGGTCCGCAAGGTCCGGCCTGTCCCGGCGGCGGCGGAAGGCCGCATAAGGCTCCACCGATTCGATGCGCCCGTCCGCCGCCACGATGACCGCGTCGTCCAGAAAGGCCGGGGGCGCGTCCAGGGCGCGCATGCCCCTGGCCGCCCCTTCCCCCGCCAGAGTAACGATTCTTTTTGCCCGGAAGGCCGCGCGCATGGTCACCGCCCCCAGAATTCCGGGTTGATGCCCAGCCGTCCGAATTCCTTGCGGGGAATGCGGGCCGTCACGTCACCCATGGCGAAGCTGCCCTTCTCATAGGGACTGAAAAGAATTTCCATGCCTTCCGGCGTCAGGGCGATGCGCTCCATGGTGATTTCGGCGGGCGACACAGTAATGCGCAGCGGTTCCGCCGTCACCGGCCCGCCGGGGCCGGACCGGGCATCGCGGGTGGCCTTTTTCCCTTCCGACAGCCAGCGGGCCGCGCGTTCCAGACTTTTCGCCCCCCTGAACAGGCGGTCCAGGGTGATGGTTTCGCCGGTGCGGCGGTTGACGCTGACGGCGCTGTAAGTCCAGTTGTCGTGCGCGCCCCCGTGGTAGGACCATGTGCGGAAGCGGACGCTCAGGGCGTCGCCGCCGGTTTCCGTCACCTCGTAGGTGATCAGGGCCGGGTAAAGGCGGGCGGGCATGGGTTCCTCGTCCGCGGCGTCGTTTGCGCCGGTCGCAGCGCATTCCGGCTCAAACTCGTAGGCGTTGTCCAGGATATATTTTCCAATAACGCCTGCCGCCGCGCTTTTGACCGCGGCGTCGGCTTTTTCCTGTATGTCCTGGGGATAGTGAAGCAGAAAATATGTTTCCGAATCTTCAAGATGCCCCTGGACTATGACGTCCTTCATGCCGGGATGGACGGCCTGCGCTCTGTGCCCGCTGTCAAAGTATATTCCCCCCGTTCCGTCTTTTTTAAAAGTCTGCTCTACGGCGGGAACGTACCGGGCCCCGCAGCAGGCGGAAAGAAAAAGCGGGGCGACCAGACAAAGCGCCAGCCGGAGTACGGCGGAAAACTTCGGGAGCATGCGGATTTCCTTGCGTTTTTTGTAAAAAAGCGGTTCGATCTTGCGTCGGGCGTGAATAGCGGTTATTTTGGCAGACCCTTTGCCCCGAGTAAAGGCACGAAAAGTACATAAAGGTTTTTTGTATATGCCTCAGGAACTTTGCCTCATGCAGGCCAACTGCCAGGGTGACGAGCTGGAAACCCTGCTCAACGCCTCGGCCGCCTTTCGCCGCCGCTACCGTCTTGCGCGCTACACCAATTACACCCGCGAAATCATTCCGGAAGAAGCTCTTGCACGTTGTTCGGTCTTTCTGTACCAGCATCTGGAAGGGCACTGGGGCGATTTGTCCTCGGCTTCCCTTTTGTCCCGGCTGTCCCCCGCGGCGCGCTCCTTTTGCATTCCCAACCTGTTGTTCACGGGGTACTGGCCCTTCTGGACCCGGCACAGCCCCATTGATTTCGGCGATTCGCTGCTGAACCGGCTGATCGACGAGGGCGCGCCCAAGGCCGCTATTCTGAAAATCTACCTGCACGGCGATATCCGCTCCTTTGTGGATCTGGACGCCAACCTGGAACGCTGCCTGGCCATAGAAGCCCGCAAGGAAGCCAAAACCCCGTTCAAGGTTCTGGATTTTATCAGGGCAAGCTGGCGTGAACGCCCCGTGTTCTACACCATCAACCATCCGGGCGACGAAGTGATGCTGCGCATAGCGCAGGGCATTCTGGCCGCTTTGGACCTGCCTTCCCTGAGCGAGGACGAATTCGCGGCGGCGCGGGCCGCGGGCTTTCCTTCCTACACGGAGTTTTCGCTGCCCATTCATCCGCAGGTGGCGGCGCACTTCAATCTGCCCTTCGGAGGGCCGGATACGGAATACAACGTGTTCGGCAGGCGTATGACCTTTGCCCGGTATATTTCCCGCTATATCGACTGCCGCCTGAACGGCATGGACAAAGACTTCACGGGATACTTGCAGGTGGTGTGAAGCATTGACAAAAGCACATAACGCGAAAGCCCGCCTGGAGCCCGGCAAAATTCTGGTAAGCGCCTGCGGCCGTAACTGGACCCTGCTGCGCCCGGCGGACCTGGAAAGTCTGTGGCAGTCCATTGACGACGAAGCCTTTGCCGAGGACGAACGCCTGCCCTACTGGGTGGAGCTGTGGCCCGCCAGCCTGGCCCTGGCCGAGCATATGCTTGAAAACAAAGAACGCATAGCCGGAAAAACCTGCCTGGACCTGGGCTGCGGCCTGGGGTTCACCGCTCTGGTGGCTGCCTGGCTGGGCGCGCGGGTTATCGGCGTGGATTACGAGCCGGAAGCCCTGGCCTATGCCGCCAGAAACGTCCCGGCCAACCTGGGGGATTTTCCGGACGCCGGGAAGGCTTGCTCTTTTTTGCGCGCCGCGCCCCTGTGGACTGTGATGGACTGGCGCAGGCCCGCCGTGCGCGCGGGCTCCTGCGACTGGATCTGGGGCGGCGATATTATGTACGAGCGGCGTTTCGTGCGGCCGGTATTCGTGTTTCTGGAACATGCCCTGGCCCCCGGCGGCAGGGTGTGGCTGGCCGAGCCGGGCAGGAACATCTTTGATTTTTTCGCCGCGGAAGCGCAGCGCGGCGGCTGGACAGCGCGGCGCGCGGCGCGGCACAGCGTGGAGCCCCTGCACGAGCAAAAGAGCAGGGTGGATGTCAATCTTTGGGAACTCTTCCGCTCCGGTTAGCCGCCTGGCGGCACCGTGATACCGCGTCAAGCTTCGTTTTTTCCCGGGGGGCGGGACCAAAGAGTCCAGCCCCCCGGGAAAAAACTCGCTTTCCTTGTCTGACGGCCCGCCAGACGGCTAACCGCATGCGGCGCCGTCAAGCGGTTAACGCGTCAGACAGCCGCCTGACGGCGGACGCATCTCGCCTGCGGCTGTTTGAAGACAAATTCTTGCTGATATTGCAGCTGATATTGCAAGGGTAAAATGCTCCGAATCTTTGCTGACGACTGTGCCGGGATTTCTTGCCTGTATACCGCAGGCGATCTATATTCCTCCTTCACGGCCGTCCGGCGCGTTTCAGCAGTCTGTCCGCGCCGCCAACCCGCAACCCGTCTTTACCGAGAAACCCATGGGAACAACCATCCGTTTCGGCGTATCCCTTGATTCGGATCTGCTTGAGCGTTTCGATGCCCTGTGCGAGGAGCGCAGCTACCAGACCAGGTCCGAAGCCATCCGGGATCTTATCCGCAACACCCTGGTACAGCAGGAATGGGAGGACAGCGGCAAGGACGTGGCCGCCACCCTTACCCTGATTTACGACCATCACAAAAGCGATCTGGCCCAGCGCATCACCAATGCCCAGCACGACGTCCATCATCTGATCATCACCACCCTGCACGTGCATCTTGATCACCACAACTGCATGGAAGTGCTTGTGCTCAAGGGGCCGGGGGCCGATGTGCGCGAACTGGCCCAGCGCCTGATCTCCACCAAGGGCGTGATGTTCGGCAAACTTTCCCTTGCCACCACGGGCGAAAACCTGTGCTGACCGGACCCGCCCATGCCTGAAAACGCCGACAGCCCCGCCCCCCCGATGCCCGACTCTTTGACGCCGGACGCTTCGGCGTCCTCCACCCCGACGTCCGGGCCTTCGGTGCCCGACGCTTTGACGCCGGACGCTTCGGCGTCCAGTCTTTCGATGCCCGGCCCGTTTATGCCCGGCCCGTTCATGGAGGATGTGCAGAACCGCCGGGCGGACATAGCCATGGCCATCGACAGCGTGGGCGTGCGCAATCTCAAGCTTCCCATCATGGTGGTGCACAGGGACGAGGGCAGCCAGCACACCGTGGCCACCGTCGAACTGGGCGTTGACCTGCCCGCCAGTTTCAAGGGCACGCACATGAGCCGCTTTGTGGAAGCCCTGGAAAACTGGAACGAGGATCTCAGCTACAAAAGCCTCAAGCGCCTTCTGGAAGACATCAAGGAGCGCCTGCACGCGCGCCGGGCGCACATCGTTTTCGCCTTTCCCTTTTTTTTGCGTAAAAAGGCGCCGGTGTCCGGGGCTTCCGGCCTGCAGGGCTACGAATGCCGCCTTACGGGCGGACTGGAGGAGGCAAAGCCCCGCTTTTTGCTGGAAATGACCGTGCCGGTGATGACCGTGTGCCCCTGCTCCAAGGCCATCAGCAGCGAAGGCGCGCACAGCCAGCGGGCCGACGTGCGCGTCGCTTTGCGCCTTAAAGGTTTTAACTGGCTGGAGGAATTCATCGAAATGGCCGAAAGCTCGGCCTCTTCCCCCACCCATCCCGTGCTCAAGCGCGAGGACGAAAAATACGTTACCGAGCACGCCTTCGCCGCCCCCTGTTTTGTGGAGGACGTGGTGCGCAACCTTGCGGGCAGGCTGGAACGCCACCCCCAGGTGGCCTGGTTCCGCGTGGAGGTGGAAAGCCACGAGTCCATCCACGCCCACAACGCCTACGCCTGGATCGAGCGAAGCGTCGGGGGCGAGGAATAGGGAAGCTGTTTTCCATGCATATAGTTCTGTACGAGCCGGAAATCCCCCCCAACACGGGCAATGTGGCCCGCCTTTGCGCCGCCATGGGGGTGGAACTGCATCTTGTGGAGCCGCTGGGCTTTTCTTTGGCGGACCGCTATCTGAAGCGGGCCGGACTGGATTACTGGCCCCACGTGCGCGTGTCCGTCTGGCCTTCGCTTGACGCATACAGGGCGGGCGCCGGCGCGGCGATGCGCCTGGTGGCCAGCAGCAGCCGCGCGGGCGAGCCCGCCCACCGGTTTGCCTTTACCCGCCGCGACGCCCTGCTGCTGGGGCCGGAAACGCGCGGTCTGCCGGAATTTGTGCTGGATTCCGTTCCCCACCGGGTGCGCATACCCATCCGGGGCGTGGTGCGCAGTCTGAATCTTTCCACGGCGGCCGGCATCTTGCTGCATCAGGCCATGGCCGCCACCGGCCTGCTGGACGGGGCGGCGTATCCGGGCGAGGCGGAAGATCCGGGCAAGGCGGCGTATTCGGATTCCCTTTTTCGTCACCCGTAGGCCGTTCCCGCCATGACAGATTTTGCATCCAAGCTTTCTCCCCTGGCTTTCTGGTGGTTGCCCCCGGCGGCCCTGTTTCTGGAACTGGCTTTCGTCCATCCTCTTCGCCTGCCGCATCCGGTGCGGGCCATAGGCTGGTTGGCGGACCGCCTGGAAGGTCCGGCCCGGCGGCTGCCGTTTCCCGTGCTTGCGGGCGCGGCGGCTTTGGCTGTTGTTTTGGCCGTTGCCGGAATTGCCGCCGGGCTGCTGATTTCGCTGCCGGGGCTTCTGGGACTGGCGGCGGCTTTGTACGCGGGCAGCGCGGCCCTGGCCCTGGGCTGTCTGGCGCGGGAGGGGCAAAAAGCCCTGGAATCGGTCAAAAGCGGCAACCTGGATGAAGCCCGCCGCGCCGTGGGCATGCTGGTGTCCCGCGACACCTCCGGCCTGGAGGAACAGCCCCTGTACCGCACGTTGGCCGAAACGCTGGCGGAAAATTTCAACGACGCCTTTGTGGCGCCGTTTTTCTGGCTGCTCTGGGCCGGGCCGGTGGGGGTGTGGGCGTACAAGGCCGCCAGCACCATGGATTCCATGTGGGGTTATAAAAACGAACGCTGGCTGCTTCTGGGCCGGGCTTCCGCCCGCCTGGACGACGTCCTGGCTTTTGTCCCGGCCCGCATCAGCGCCCTTTTGCTGTGCCTGACAGCCCGTGGGTTTGCGGATTTCGCCTTTTCGCGCGCGGCATGGAAGCGCATGGGCGAAGACGCCCGGCGCATGTCCAGCCCCAACGCGGGCTGGCCCATGGCCGCCGCCGCCTGGATTTACGCCGCCCGAATGGGCGGCCCGGCGGTGTACCACGGAACGGCCGTGGAAAAGCCCCGGCTGGGCCCGGAAGCGGGGGAATGGAACGCGGAAAAAGTGGAACGCCTTATCCGCCATATCCGGTTTGCCGGGTTGGCCGGGGGCTGGTCCCTTTGGGCGCTGTGGGCGGCGGCATGGCCGGCGTTTTCGCGGGCGGCGTTTTAATGAGGGCTGAAGCCCCCCAGGCGTTGTTTTTGAAAACCGCCTGTAAACCATCAACCTGTTTGAGGGTGACGCCATGAGGGCAACAACCGTCGGCCCGGCCGTCCTGTTCTGTTTCTGCGCGGGAATATTTTTATGTGCGGCTTGTCCCGTTTTTGCCGCGCGGGTGGAATGCGCGGCGGGATACATTTCTGATGGGCGGAGCGTTTCGGATATCAAGCTGGAACACATCGCCGGGGATTCCTCACCGCCCGCGGGCGGTGAGTTACGGCGCGAAATTCTGCGCGCCGCGCAAGGTAAAAAGGCGCAAGTGGGCGTGGCCGTATACGGCCTGGAAGACGGTTTCCGGCTTGGCGTCAACGAAACAACGCGCTTTCCCATGCAAAGCGTCTTCAAGTTCCATATAGCCCTGACCGTGCTGCGGGCCGTGGACGCGGGCAAATTCCGCCTGGATCAGAACATATACGTCGCCAAACGGGATTTGCTTCCCAACACCTGGAGCCCCATACGGGACAAATATCCTGAGGGAAACGTTTCCCTGCCGCTTTCGGAAATTCTGCGCCATACGGTCGCGCAAAGCGACAACAACGGCTGCGACATCCTTTTGCGGCTGCTGGGCGGGCCAAAGGCCGTGGAAGACGGCATGCGCGCAATGGGCGTCGGCGGCGTGGCCGTCAAACACACGGAAAAAGATATGCACCGGGACTGGAACGCCCAGTTCGCCAACTGGACCACGCCGGAATCTGCCGTGGACGCGTTGGCCGCCTTTTACGGCAAACGGATGCTTTCAGAAGCGTCCTTTGCCTTTTTATGGAAAACCATGACGGAAACTTCAACGGGTCCGGGCAGAATCAGGGGAAAGCTGCCCGAAGGAACCGTTGTCGCCCACAAGACGGGAACCTCGGGGACCAACGCCAGGGGCGTGACGGCGGCTGTCAACGATATCGGCATCGTGACCCTGCCGGACGGACGGCATTTCGCCATAGCCGTGTTTGTCGCCGATTCGCGGGAAAGCATGGCGACGAACGAAGCGATCATAGCGGATATCGCCGGGCTGGTCTGGGATCATTTTGCCGGACAAGGGCGGGCGGCTTCCTAAAACAGCATGTCGGCCAGCAGCATGATGTTCAGCACGGTGACGATGGCCGTGAGGAAAATCAGCAAAGCCTTGGTATACGGCCCGTTGGCGTGTTTGCCCATGATGGAGGGGGACGAGGTCAGCCAGACCAGGGCCACCATGGTCACGGGCAGTTGGATGGAAAGGGCCATCTGCGACAGCAGAAGCCCCTGAAAGGGATCCCTGATGCACCAGATAAGCGCAAGTCCCAGCAGCAGCGAGCCCGCCGTGCCCATAAGGCTGTGCTTGTCCTGGATGTGGTAGGGCTCGCCCGCCATGCCGGCGGTCATGATGCCCCCGGCCATGCCCGATGTCACGGAAGAAGCCACCCCCGCCATAAGTAAAGCCACGGCGAAAATATCGCCGGCATGCGCCCCCACCAGGGGGCGCAGCAGTTCCCGCGCCTGTTCCAGTTCGGTCACCGACTGCCCGGCGGTCCAAAAGGCCGCCGCCGCCAGGATGATCATGGCGCTGTTGATGGCCCAGCCCACAAGCATGGAAAGGATGGTGTCCAGAAATTCCAGGTCCAACTGCTTTTTAATGACCGCTTCGTCCCGCAGGTTCCACTGGCGGCTCTGGATAATTTCGGAGTGCAAAAACAGGTTGTGCGGCATGACCACGGCGCCCAGCACGCTCATGATCACCAGCATGGAGCCCTGCGGAAAGGCGGGCGTGACCCAGCCGCTGGCCGAAGCCGCCCAGTCGGCGGGCACCAGGTACAGCTCGTACAGGAAGGAAAGCCCGATCAGCGAGACGAATCCTATGATCCAGCGTTCCACCTTGCGGTAAGAGTTGCTCAGCAGCATAAAGAGAACAAAGGCCGCAACCAGCGTCGCCCCCGCGTCTATGGGAATGCCGAAGAGCATGCGCAGCGCGATGGCCCCGCCCAGCAGTTCGGCCAGACTGGTCATGGCCGAGGCCCCGAAAGCCGACCACAGCACCGGCCGCGCGACGCGGCGCGGCAAAAAACGGGTGACGGCCTCGGCCAGGCATTCGCCGGTGACGATGCCCAGGTGCGCGGCGTTGTGTTGCAGGACAATAAGCATCAGGGTGGACAGGCTGACCATCCACAGCAAAGAATAGCCGAACTGCGCCCCGGCCGCCAGGTTGGCGGCCCAGTTGCCTGGGTCGATAAATCCCACGGTGACCAGCAGCCCTGGCCCGATATATTTGAATATTTCCAGTCCCCCCAGGTGGGGGTTGCGGATTTCCGCGCATTTTTTGATCAGGATGCGAAGGGAAAGCATGACGTGCCTTGTGCCGTAGCGTTACGCGGAACAAGCGGGCGCGCGCCCGCGATGTTCCGGGCGTTGTCCGGCGCGGCAACGTCCGTGGAGTTGCCGTGGACGGAAGGGGGCGCGGGTTCCGCTCCGCGCCCGCCGTTGCACGGCACAGGCGCAGCATAGCGCGAATCTACCCGAGGGCCAACTCGAAATAACGCTCCATGCGCGCGCCGAAACTCAGCTTGAACCAGCCCCGGCGGGGACTGTTCACCCCTTCCATATCCACCATTTGCACGTTGTCGCGGTTCAGGGCGACAAAGGCGTCCCACAGCACGGCGGAACCGCAGTGCGAGTCGCGCAGGGCAGGGTCGCTGGCCCCCAGCAGGTAACAGGCCGTCTTTTCGCCGCCGCCGGCCGTGCGGTCGTCCAGGCCCATCACCGCCATGCTGCCGATTTCGCCCTGCGCAGTACGGCTGACGAACATGCGGGCCAGGCCGTTTTGCAGCAGCGCTTCAAGCAGCCGGCGCATGGCTTCCAGATCTTCGGCGGGCACGGTGATGTCCTGGCGGCTCATGGTCATGGCGTAGTACTGGACAAAGGCGTCGGCCAGGGGTTCTTCCTCGGTGCGCACGCCTTTTTTTATGGCGTAGCGCACTTCCTGGCGCCGGGCGGCCGAGCATTCGGCAAACAGGGCCGTATCGTCCGGTTTTTGGGCGTCGGCCAGTCCCCGGATGTCCGCGTACGCCGTGTAGCGCACGCTGGGGATGTAGTGCCGGGCGTCGTCCTTGCCGTAATTGTGCCACAAAAACGGCCTGATATCCTCCACCTGCGGGGCAAGGGCCAGTTCCACGCTTTCGTACAGTTCCGGCAGCAACGAGGCCACGGCCTCGCACTGGGCAAAGCGGTCGGAGGTGCGCTGGGACAGGTTCTGCTTGTAAGCCACACGCGGAAAGAGCACCCCGGCGTACACCACCAGGGGGTGCAGCACAGCCCTTGCCCTGTCCGGCGATTCCGTCACCAGAAGGCCGCCGCGCGTTTCCTGCTTGACCTTGCACAGATAGACGGAAAAAGCGCAGGGCAGGGCTTCCAGGTATGCGGAATACGCGAAAAGGGAGCCGGAAGGAGAAGCCGCCACCAAAGCGTCCCAGGCCGGACCCGTCACGGTTTTTTCAAGATGGAATTCGGACATGGGGTTTCAGCGCCCGTCCGGGCAGGGCAGGGGTTGCAGAAGTTTTTTTTCCGTAAGCAGATCGGTGATGCGCAGCAGTTCGTCCAGGGGGGCGTTAAGCCTTGTGGCGATGCTTTCCACGGAGGTGCGCCCGTCGCACAGGCACAGCAGCCACAGGCAGTGGTCGAAGCTGGCCGGGGATGCGCCGGGCAGGATGCCGCCGCCCTGGACCGGGTACAGCCCGTGGGGCGAAAGCATGGTCTCGCAATATGGCTGGATGATGCGGAAGAAGTGTTCGCCCTCCAGCTTTTCAATGGCGCGCAGGTGGATGCCCAGATTGCGGGACAGATCCTCCGCGCTGATAAAGTCCAGGGTGTCCAGCGAAGTATGATACTCCGGATACTCGTAGTACTTGTCCTTGCACAGGCTGACGGTGTTCAGCCGAAAGCCCGGGCTGGAGTACTGCCGTTCGTCGCTGCCGTGGGGATCAAAGGGATAGCGCAGGGGCTCGACGCCCAGTTCGGCGTAGCATTCTTCCGCTATCCGGTTGATGCGGTGCCCCGGATCGAACGAGGCCTTGTAGCCGAAGGGACCGGGGCCGGCGGTGCAGGTCACCACAAAGCCGCAATCCATGCGCTTCAGCGCCGCCTCGTTGTGGCAGGCGTAGGCGATGGCCCCGATGGTCTCGGGCAGGAAGACGACGCGGTACGAATAACGGTTCTTACGTTTTTTGAGGGCGCGGGCCAGAAAGGCCGTGAGCGCCACCCCGCTGAGGTTGTCGTTGGCCAGGGAGGGGTGGCACAGATAGGTGGAGATGAGCACTTCGTGCTCCGTTTCGCCGGGGATAAGGCACTCGCCCACGGTCAGAGAACCGGGGGCAAGGTCCGCGTCCACCAGCACGTCAAAGAGCGTGTCGTCGGGCAGGCCCGCGAAATGGGTGCGGTAGTCGTCGTAGCTGAGGCAAAAACCCCAGTCCCGTTTGTAATAGCTGGTGCGGTAAGGGATGGCGCCGGGCAGGTCCACGCGGTAGTGCAGGCGCGGCTGCAGCTGCGCCAGGGTGAAGCGGCCCTGCACAGGCTCGGAATAGCCCATCAGGTGCACGTTGTTCACGGCGAAATCCACCAGCGTGTGTCCTTCGGCGTCCTTGATCCGGGCGGCGCGGGGCGTCCATTCCGGCGGTATGGTCCAGCCGTAGACAGGCGTGCCGCTGGGGTATTCGTGCAGGGTCAGGGGCGCGATTTCGGAAACCATGCGCAGCGTCTCGCGGTTTCCCGGCCCCGTGAGGCTGCGGCACAGAGGAAAAAGCCGCTCGAGCAGGGAGGATATCTCCGCCGTCGTCGCGGCGCCGGATAAGGGTGCTTGCTTCACGTGCGGTCCTTGGGAAACGTTGATTTTTTCCGTTTGGCGGCGTTGCTCGGGTTTTCCCTCAGGGGGCAGGCCCAAAGAGGCCAGCCCCCGTCGTGAAATTCCCTCGCGTCTTGCCAAACAAAAACTCAACGTTTCCTTAGTGTTGCTGTTATCAAAAAAATGGAATTCCACACTCTTATCGTATTCGGAAATCGTTGAGTTTTTGTTTGGCAGGCAACGCCGCCAAATGGAAAAAATCAGCGTTTCCTCAACAAAATTCGCCGGCGGCAAGGCCGCTGGCAAAGGCCCAGTGCAGGTTATAGCCGCCCAGCCTGCCGGTGACGTCCAGCACCTCGCCGCAAAAAAACAGGCCGGGAGACAGGGAGCTTTCCATGCTGCGCGAAGAAACCCGCTCCGTGCTTACGCCCCCGGCGGTTACCTCCGCCCTGGCAAATCCCTCGGTTTCCGACGGGACAAGGGCAAAGCCGTGCAAACGCGCGGCCAAGACGTCGCGTTGCGCGCGGGAAAGTTCCGCCGCCTTTCTCCCGGCCAGTTCCGGCGGCAGCAGGATATCACAAAGCCGCGCAGGCAGGAAGCGGCGAAACAGGTTCCGGACCAGGGTTTTCCCCGCGCCGGGGGCGCCAAGTTCTTCCGGAACGGGGCGGTCCGGCAGAAAGTCGATGCGCAGTTCCAGGCCGGGCTTCCAGTGCAGCGAAGCCTGCAACGCGGCGGGGCCGCTCAGTCCCGTGTGCGTGAACAGCAAAGGCAGGACGGGAAACCCGGCCTTGTGCCCTTGCAGGGAAATCCGCACCGGCAGCGAGACCCCCGCAAGGTCCGCGAGCGGATCGCCTTTGGGCAGGACAAGCCCGGCCAGGGCCGGACGGATGGGCACGATGCGGTGGCCGAAGGCGCGGGCGATTTCATACCCCGTGCCCGTGGCCCCGGCCTGGGGCCAGGCCGGGCCGCCCGTGGCGACAACCACGCTGCCGGCCCGGTACCGGGCGGCGGAAGTGACCACCATATAGCGCGGACAGTCCTGTTCCGGTTGTTCCGATAGTTCCGGGGAATTTTCCGGCGCGCGGCTTACGGTGTTTTGCCGGCCGCTTCGTCCGTGGTCCGTTTTCAGGGGGGCCACTTCGCGCACGCGCTCACCCAAAGCAATGGCGCAGCCCGCGTTCCGGCAGCGCGCCGTCAGAAAATTCACCAGATCCCTGGCGGAGCGCTTGCAGAACATTTGCCCGAATTCGCGCTCTTCCAGTTCGATGCCCGCATTCCGCACAAGATCCAGAAGATCCCCTGGGGTAAAGCGCGAAAGGGCCGAACAGCAAAAGTCCGGGTTCTCTCCCGTGTAGTCGGCGGAAGTGACCGAGCGGTTGGTGAGGTTGCATTTGCCCCCGCCCGTGATAGAAAGTTTTACGCCGGGTTTCGCGGCATGATCGATGACAAGGGTCCGGCGGCCCCGAGCCGCCGCCGTCGCCGCGCACATAAGGCCGGAAGCCCCGGCCCCCAGAATGATGCAATCGTACTCCGCCGCCATGCGCGCGGTATACCGGAAAATGAGGGAGTGGGGAAGTGACGGGAGGAGGAAACCGCAGGGGGAAGGGGGAATCCTTTGAAAAGGATTCCCCCTTCCCCCCGTGCCCCCCATCCCCTTTCCCAAACTTTAGTTTGGGGTAGTTGAGCTTGGGGCAGTTGAGCTTGGGGGCATTCGCCGGAATTTTTGCGATATATTGGAACGAGCCATGCCATATTTAGAGAAATCCTCGTACAAGGGCCCGCGCTGGCTGCCGGAAGGGCACTCGCAGACCATTTTCCCCGTGCTGTTCCGCCGGGTGCCGGATGTGCCCTTTCAGCGTACTCTTGTGGAAACGCCGGACGGCGATTTTTTCGACCTGGATTTTTTTACCGCGGCCGCGCGAAAAGCTTGGGAAACGGAACAGCCCGGCAATGGCGTCCTTGCCTCCATTTCCCACAAATGGAAGAGTTTTGGGGAGGGAGGATGGGGGCGCGGGGGAAGGAGGGAACCTCTTTTGGAAAAGGGGTTCCCTCCTTCCCCCGTAAACTCTTTCCCTTCTCTCTCTCCCAAGGGCATCGTTATCCTTTCCCACGGGCTGGAGGGGCACTCGCGGCGCACGTACATGCGGGGCATGTGCCTGGCCCTGACGGCGGCGGGCTGGGACTGCGCGGCCCGTAACTTCCGCGCCTGCGGGGGCGGGATGAACCGTTCGCCCGGCATGTACCACAGCGGGCAGACGCAGGATCTGCATGCGGCGGTGGAACATTGCCTGGGCCTGGGATACCGGCGCATCGTGCTGGCGGGATTTTCCATGGGCGGCAACCAGACGCTGAAGTATCTGGGCGAAGACCCGGACAAGGTTCCGGCCGAGGTGGCGGGGGCCGCGGCCTTTTCCGTGCCCTGCGATCTGGCGGGCAGCGCGGCGGTGCTGGATAAGCCCGCCAACCAGGTGTACATGCGGTATTTTTTGCGGACTCTCAGGGAAAAGGTACGGGAAAAACACGCCCGCTACCCGGAATTGTACCCCCTGGAGGGGCTGGAGGACATCCGCACCTTTGGCGAATTTGACGGACGCTACACCGCGCCGGTGCATGGTTTCGCCTCCGCCCGTGATTATTGGGAGAAAAGCTCCTGCCTGGATTTTTTGCCGCGCATCCGGGTGCCCGCGCTGCTGGTGAACGCGACCAACGATCCGTTTTTGTCTCCGTCGTGTTTTCCCGCGGACGTGGCGCGCGGGCATTCCCGCCTGTTTTTGGAAACGCCCGAAGCGGGCGGGCATATGGGATTCCCTTCGGGGGCGCGTGCGGGCAACGGCTGCTGGTGGCCTGAAGAACGCACCCTGCGGTTTTTGGAAAGCCTGGACGGCGATTGCCAAGGGGCCGCATCGTAGCGGATGAAACTGGTGGGATGGCGCTGCTTCCCCCGGACAACATGCGAACCGGCCGCGGGCGCGGAAAAAAGTGGACTCGAGGAGCGCAAGGCCGTATAACCCCGGAAGCGGAAAGCGTTCCGTTTGCCCTCACCAAATGTCTTTTGCAAGGAGATCCCATGCATATACTCATTGTGGATGATGAAGCGGAATTTCTTGAGCTTATGCGCAACCGCCTGCACAAACGCGGCTTCACCGTGTCCACGGCGGGTTCCGGGGAACAGGCCCTGGAGGTTGTGGGCAAGGAGCCTTTTGATGCCATGGTGCTGGACGTGAAAATGCCCGGCATGGACGGTATCGAGGTGTTGCGCCGGGTCAAAAAGATGTTTCCCTCCCTTCCCGTCATCCTGCTTACGGGCCATGCCAGCATCGAGGCGGCCATGACCGGCGTTGAGACCGGGGCGGTGGATTATTTGCTGAAACCCGTGCCCATCAACGACCTGATCGCGAGGCTGCACGACATAGCCGCCCGCAAAAACTGACTGCCGCCACAGCCATGAGTATCTTTGACGCAGTTGCCGCCTTTTTCGGCGGTAACCGCAAATCCGACGAACGGGAACAACGCGAGGAGCACCTGCGCGCGGCCTTCAAGGCCCGCTGCCGGCACTTCAAGGCGTTGCTTTCCGCCAACAAGCGCGCGCTGGAAAGCATGGCGGCCCTTGAGGAAGCCCTGCGCGGCGAGCAGCACTTCGGCATGAGCTTCGTGCGCGCCCACTGCACCACGGTTCTGACCAATGTCTTCAACATGGTGCGGCATCTGAACGGCCTTACGGAAAACGCCCACGCGGAGCTTTTCGAACGCCTCAAAGATATTCAGCAGCGCATCACCGACGCTGTTTCTCCCAAAGAAATGCCCGAGGGCGGCCCTTTTGTCCTGGCCCTGACCGAAACCGATCTGTCCCTGTCCCATGAGGTGGGAGGCAAAATGGCCAGTCTGGGCGAAGCCTGGAAAGTGCTGGGGCAGGAAATTCCCGACGGCTTCGTCATTACCGCCTCCGGCTACCGCCGCTTTGTCAGCGCCAACGACCTGCAGGAAGAAATCAACCGGCGCATCCAGATGACGGATCTTTCCCGGCTGGAAAACGTCTTTGCCCTCAGTTCCTCCCTGCAGCAGCTTATCATCGCCTCGCCGGTGCCCGAGGATCTGGCCCGGGCCGTCCACGCCCAGATGGACGCGCTGGAGGTCCGCGCGGGCGGGCCGGTACGTCTGGCCGTGCGCAGCAGCGCCATCGGCGAGGACTCTTTGGGCGCGTCCTTTGCCGGGCAGTACCGCTCCGATCTGAACGTCACGCGCGAAAGCCTGCTGGACACCTACAAGGAAGTGGTGGCCAGCAAGTACGGCGTGACGGCCATGACCTACCGGACCAACCGGGGCATTCCCGACGACGAGATTCCCATGTGCGTGGGGTGCCTGAGCATGGTGGACGCCCTGGCGGGGGGGGTGGCGTACAGCCGCGATCCCATGAACGGCGAAGCGGGCGTCATCGTCAACGCCGTGCCGGGGCTGCCCAAGACCGTGGTGGACGGCAGCGGCGAAGTGGACGTGTTCCGCGTCTCGCGCGAGGTGCCGCATGTTCTGCTTGACCGGCATATAGCGGTGAAAAGCTCGCGCGTCGCCTGTGCGCCCGGCGAAGGCACGGTGGTGCAGCCGCTTGCGCGGGATGAGGGCGGCGCGCCCAGCCTTAGCGACGAGCAGGCAGTGGAAGTGGCGCGGGTGGCTCTTGGCTTTGAAGTTTTTTACGGAGTTCCCCAGGACGTGGAATGGGCCTATACCCGCGAGGGACGGCTGATCATCCTGCAAAGCCGGGCTTTGCCCGGCGTGGACAAAACGGCGGAGTGCCCGCCCCCGCCCGCCGACGCTGAAGTGCTTATGGAAGGCGGGGTCAGCGCCGCGCCCGGCGTGGGCACGGGCAGGGTTGTGGTGGTGCGCCGCAACGCCGACATGCTGGGCTTTTCTCCCGGCGCGGTGCTGGTGGTGGAACAGGCCCACGCGCGCTGGGCACCCATTTTATCCCGGGCCTCGGCGGTTGTTTCCGAATACGGCGGCGCGGCCGGGCATCTCGCGGGGGTTGCGCGCGAATACGGCGTTCCGGCCTTGTTCGGGCTTTCCGGCTGCCTCAAAGGCCTTGAGGGCGAAGGGATGGTCACTGTGGACGCCGACGCCCGCCGCGTTTACGCGGGCACGGTCGAGGCCGTGCTGGCCCGCAAGCGCACCCCGCGCGTGATCTTTGCGGGATCGCCCGTGCACGCGGCCCTTGCCAGGGCGGCGCAGCATATCGTTCCCCTGCATCTGCTGGACCCGGATTCCTCCTCTTTTTCCCCGGCCCATTGCGAATCGCTGCACGATATCACCCGCTTCTGCCACGAAAAGGCGGTGGAGGAGATGTTCCGCCTGGACGAGTCGCTGTTTTCGACCCGCTGCGGCAAGCAGCTAAGGTACAGGGGCGGCAAGCTTCAGTACTTTGTCGTGAACATCGAGGACGGTTTCTGCAAACCGGTGGAAGGCCGCTATGTGGATATCGAGGATATCTGCTGCGCTCCCATGCTGGCCCTGTGGGAAGGCATGCTGGCCGTACCCTGGAGCGGCCCGCCCGTAAGCGGGGGCAGGGGGCTGCTTTCCGTGGTGGCCGAAAGCGCCAGCAACCCGGATCTGGAAGTGACCAGCGCCTCGTCCCGCATGTCGCGCAACTATTTCATGGTGGACAGGCATTTTTGCAACCTTCAGGCCAGCTTCGGCTACCACTTTTGCACTGTGGAGGCCCAGGCCGGGGAGGTTGTGCAGGAAAATTACGTCAGCTTTCACTTTAAGGGCGGGGGGGCCAACGCGGTCCGGCGCATGCTGCGTATCGGCGCGCTGGATGACGTGCTTACGGAAAACGGCTTTATCGTGGATGTGAAGGAAGACACCCTTTCCGCCCGCGCCGAGGAACTGACCCGGAAAGAGGCCCTGAACCTTCTGAACATCATCGGGTTCATTCTTATTCACAGCCGCCAGGCCGACGCGGGACTGAGCGGCGAGGCCTCGCGCCGGTATTTTGCCGACGATCTGCGCAGGGGAATAGAGCAGACCAAAAAGGTGTGCGGAAAAAAGGGGGAATAGAGCGGAGCCATAGTGAAACGGGTATCCGTTTCAGCCGGAGTTCCGCTTTTCCGCTGCCGCCGGGACGATCACGGCGGCAGTGAGGCAGATAGAAAGCGCCGGTGGATGTCGTGTCCACCGGCGCTTCGCATTTTGTCCTATTTGGAGAATGGGCGGCTTCTGTCAGAGCAGATTAACTTTGAGACGCTCGCTAATGGTAATTTGCTCTGATTCCGTCCCCTTTCCTGTTACACTTCCTGCTTGACGCTCTTTTTCATGGTCAGGCCGATGCCTTCGAAAAGTTCGAAAATGGCGAAGCCGTACCACATGGTATAGACGACGTAGAAGATAAGGAACCCGGCCACCAGGGGGATGTTGTCGCTGACCTTGATGGGGGTGATGTTATAGAAGTTGAAGCCCAGTTCGATGCCCTTGGTAAGCACGGTGTTGACGGTCGAGGCTTCGGCCACCATGCCGACCTTTTGCAGAGGCTTGATCATGTTTTTGGCCAGTTCATGCCAGGACTTCATCACGGCCTTGCCGTCGGAAACGCCGTAACGGGCGGCCACTTCCTCGGCGTTATTGTGGTACATGGAGATGGAGTCCTTGATCATGGCGGAAAGCAGCACCTTAAGGTCGCCCTTGACAGCCAGGGCGTGGTCCTTGGGCTCGGCGGACATGCCGACCTTTTGGGCCAGATCCGCGATGGCGGGGATGGCGGCGGCATTCTTCAAAGGCACCACCACGTCGAAATCCGCCTTTTTGATGGCGTCCACCCTGGTCTGGATGAACTCTTTGGGTTCCACGTCGGCGATCAGGTACTTGGCTGTGGAGCCTTTGGACAGCGTGTTGAAAAGATGGTCAGCGTAGACCAGGCCGTTGCTTTTGCCCGCGCCTTCCTCTTGTCCGGGAAACAAAGGCATGAAGAAGGCGATAAAGACGGCGACGAACGAGATCATCAGCAACGCGCCGCGCGTAAAGGCTTTGGGGTTACGAATAAGCATGTTAGGCCTCCGCTCTCAGTTTGCCGATGTTGGAGATGAACTTGCTGCCCACCCACAGGCCGAACAGCGCCACCACCACCCAAAAAATAATGGTGCCCACGTAATCGATGGTGGCGACCACTTCCTTGGACAGGTTGATGACTTCCAGTTCCACCAGCTTCTGGGGCAGGGTGGCGGCGCGGTTGATGAACCCGGCCAGGATGGTCACGGCGTAGAAGCCGCGGATATGGATGCCCTTGACCACCTTGGTGGTCAGCGCGCCCACCTGGATGCCGAACAAAGAGCCGATCAGCATGCCCATGGCCAGCGTATAGAACACGTAGCCGTAAATGGCGTACTGGGTGATGCCCGCGTAACCGGCGGTGAAGATGATCTGCAGAATGTCGGTGCCCACCGTGGTCATGGAAGACACGCCGAACACGTACACGAACATGGGGAAGGTGACGAAGCCGCCGCCCACGCCCATGATGGCCGCCAAAAGGCCCACAAAGGCGCCGCCGATGGCGATAATCCAGCCGGAAAGACGGCGGCCGCCGGGCACCAGATCGTGGTCGAACGCGATCATTGGGGGCATGTTCAGGTTTTGCAGCTTCAGGGCCAGGCCGGTGCTGCTGGCCGGGCCGCCGTGGGCGTCGCCGCCGCCGGGGCCGCGGCTGGATTTAAGAAAGTCGAAAAGGGCGTACGAACCCAAAAAGCCCAGCAGCACCGCGTAAATGGTGCTGATGAACATTTCGGATACCAGGGGGTTGTAGTCGTACAGGGCCTTTTGAATCCAGCCGCCCAGGGTCGCGCCGATGATGGAGCCGGCCAGAAAGGCTATGGCCAGGGGAACGGAGACGTTGCCCAGCTTTTTGTGCACCGTGGTGCCCATGATGGCCTTGGCGAAGATGTGGAAAAGGTCGGTGCCGACGGCCAGAATGCCCTTGATCCCGATGGCCATAAGGGCCGGGGTGATGATAAAGCCCCCGCCCGCGCCGATGCAGCCGGTGATGAGCCCGGCGATGACGCCGACGGCGATGGAGGCCATGAAGAAGAACAGGGAGTAAAAGGCCGGAGCAAAGGCGCTTTTGCCGCCCAGCATTTCCTGCGCCGCGTCCGCGGGCAGCAGCAGGGCCGCCACGGGAATGAGCAGGGCGCCCAAACCGATGATGAGCAGGCGCTTTCTGCTTCTGATAATGGAGGTGGACACTTCCACGTCCCATTTGGCGTGCGCTATGCTCGCGGTTTTCAAAAATTCATAAATCTGCCTGACGGGTCCCATGATGCCTCCACTGGGTCAAGGGTTTCAGGGTGTTTACAGGGCGCTTCCTCGCGCCTGGCCTTTTTCGTGCCGCCGGGGCGGTTTTTCGCGGGGCTCCCTCCCCCGAGGAGGGCGTCCAAGCTGTGTCGCGCTCCCTTTGCAAAAGGCGAACCAAACGGATACGCCGCGCAATACGGCGCGGCGCTTAGTTTCATTTTTCACAAGGGGCGGAAAGAAAGAAAAAGTGGTGTCAGTTTTTTTTACAACTGCAAAAAAAGCTGGCAGGCCCTTGCGGCGTCACATGCGGCATTTCGCATAAAAGGCCGCCGGCCCGCGCGCCGTTACGCGGCGGGCTTGGTCAGGGTGGATTTGCGGGTGCGGCGGTGCCGCCGAGGTGGGCGGCGCGGAAAGCAAAAAACACCGGACACGCGAAAAGCATGCCCGGTGCGTCCGGAAAAATCGGGAACAAGCCGGCGGAAGTAAGACTACGCTTCCTGCGCGGGAGCGAAGGCGGTGTTGACGGCCTTTTGCAGGCGGGAAATTTTGCGCGAAGCGCTCTTCCAGTGAATGGCGCCCTTGCCGGAGGTTTTGTCCAGCACGGAGGTCGCGGCAACCATGGCGGCGGCGGCCTTTTCCGTATCTTTTTCCATAATGGCCGTACGCACGGCCTTAATGACGTTTTTGACGCGGGTGCGGGCGGCGCGGTTGCGGGCGGCTTTTTTCAGGCTCTGCTTGTGGCGCTTGATGGCGGACTTGTGGTTGGCCAAGGGAATTCCTCCGGATATTTTAGGACTCTGGCGAGCCGGGATATACACATCGGCCCGACAGCGGCGGACCTTGGGGGGTAACGTCAAGCGCGGTATGTAGTCCTTCGGGCGCGCCTTGTCAACAGAAAACTTCCGGCTTTGCGAACGCGCCGCGCGGAAAAAGGCGCGCGCCCGGAATTTCCCTTCCGCCCAAAAGCCGGACCGCTTGCCCCGGCAATGAAGCTTTTGGAAAAAAAACTTCCGAAGGGGCGGACCGCCCCTTCGGAAGTGCGCGTTGCGGACGTTGCCGGTATTACGCCAGCGACTTCAGCAGAGTGTCGCGGATAGAGTCGATGGAGCCTTCGCCGTTCAGTTCAACGTACCTGGTCTTTCCGGCCTTGGCCAGATCCTTGTAAAAGTAGCAGGCGGCCAGGGTGCCGGTATTGGTGTCGTAGTAAATGTCGTGGCGCTTGCCGATGGCGGCTTCGTCCTGGTCGTCGGAGCGGGCGGACAAAGCGCCGCCGCACACGCGGCAGACGTCGCCGCTTGGTTTGATGGCGTCAATGAAGATGTTGTTGGGGTGGTTGTTGTCGTTTTTGCACAGGCGGCGGCCCATGATGCGGTTTTTGGCCACTTCGCGGGGCAAAAGGATTTCGATGACGTAGTCCAGCTTCATGTTGGCGGCCTGCAGGGCGTCCCACAGTTTCTGGGCCTGGACCATGTTGCGGGGAAAGCCGTCCAGCAGCCAGCCGTCGGCGCCTTTGGTCTTCAACGTTTCAAGCACCATGGGGATGGTGATGTCATCGGGAACAAGGTCGCCCCGGTCGATATATTCCTTGGCCTTCTTGCCAAGTTCCGTGCCGCCGCCGATATGTTCGCGGAAAATGGCGCCTGATTCGATGTGGGCAAGGTTGTACTTGTTTTTCACGAGCGCACCCTGGGTGCCCTTGCCGCTGCCGTTGGGACCAAAGATAAGAATATTCACGCCGAGCCTCCTTGGTAAAAAGTTCACAAGATACTATAGCCAGGGGCGGACGCTGTCAATGGACGCGCGCGGGGAAGGTCCGGAGCATCGGCGGAAAGGCGCGAAACTTCGCCAAAACGGTTGGCCGTCCCCGAAGCTCCGGCGCGCCGGGGCGGAAAGGCGCGAAACTTCGCCGAAACGGTTCACCGTCCCCGGAGTCCCGGTGCGCTGGCCGCGCATGCGGACCGCGCCCGTCCGCGACGGTTGCGCACAAGGCCGCTGTAGGCCGCGCTGGCCGGGCGTTTTGGTTTTTTAGCCTCAAAATGAACCAGGGCTATGGAATTTTTTTAATTTATACTTTATATATCGGATAAGCGAGTGATCTTTATGCGCACGGTTGTCCGCATGGGGGCCTTGCGGGTGCAAAAGGGGAGCAGACATGCCTCAAAGGGGGCGTAAAAATACCGTCTTTCAATGGTTGGCCGGCCTGGTAAAAAACCCGTACCTGACGGCGGTGCGCGAAGGGCTTACCCTGGCCCTGCCGCTGATCATAGCGGGCACTTTGGCCATCTTGATAAACACTTTTCCGCTGCCGGCCTATCAGGAGTATATGACCGGCCTGTTCGGCCCGGAATGGAAGCTTTTTGGCGACTACATCCATAACGGCACCTTCGGGGTCATTTCGGTGATCATGGCCCTGAACATCGGCCACAGCCTGGCCGAGGACCACAACGTCAAACATCCCCTGAACCGCGTCACCCCGTCCATTGTGGCCACTGTCACCTTCAGCAGCCTGATGTGCACCATGGAACCCCTGGCGGGCGGAGCCTTCGCCATGCGCTGGCTGAGCGTGCACGGCCTTTTGCTGTCCATCGTCATTTCGCTGTTGGCCTGTTCCATTTTTCGGTTTCTGCTGCGTTTCCCCGTCCTGCGCGTGGCCTTTTATTCGGGCAGCACCGGCGCTTCCATGTCTCAGGCCATAAGCGCCATGATCCCCGCCATCCTCACCGTGCTGCTGTTCGCGGGCTGCAAGGCCGCCGCGAAAGCGTACGGGCTGGAAAATCCCAACGAAAGCATTTACCGGATGCTCTCGCTGCCCTTTCAGGCCATGGGAAGCAACCATATTGAAACGGCGGTCGTGTACGAATTTGTCCGGAATGCGCTGTGGTTTTTGGGCATTCACGGTTCCAACGTGCTTGAGCCCGTCATGCAGGAGCTGTACATTCCCGGCATGCAGGCGAACGCCGCCGCCTATCTTGCGGGGCTGCCGCCCACCGTGATTTTTACCAAACCGTTTTTCGACTGCTACACCTCCATAGGCGGTGCCGGGTCCACCCTCGGGCTTCTTATCGCCATCCTGCTGCGGCACAGGGACAACGGGGCAAAGAACATTTCCCGGATATCCATCCTGCCGTCCATTTTCAACATCAACGAGATTCTGCTGTTCGGCCTTCCCGTGGTGTTGAACCCGGTGTTTATCGTCCCGTTCATCCTTGTCCCCGTGCTTGCCTCTGTAATTTCGTATTTCGCCTGCCTGTGGGGCCTTGTACCTCTGGCTATACACGATGTGGCCTGGAACATACCGGTATTCATCGACGGGTACCTGGCCACGGACTCCCCGCGCGGCAGCCTGCTGCAACTGTTCAATCTTGTTGTGGCGATCGCGGTATATCTGCCTTTTGTCATTCTGGACAACCGCTTGAAGGCGCAACAGTTCAATGAAAACTTTAAGAAACTGGCGGACGCGGCTGTCGACGGCGGCCCGACGGACATCGGGCCGCGCCTGCTGAGCATCCCCGGGCTTATCGGAGGGATGGCCCACAACCTTGCGGCGGACCTGAAAATGGCCCTTAAGCGCAACGAATTGTACATGGAATTCCAGCCCCAGGTGGACAGCGACACGGGCCGCGTCTACGGGGTGGAAAGCCTGATGCGCTGGCAACACCCGCATATAGGGCGGATTCCCCCGTCTGTGTTCATCGGTCTGGCGGAAGACACCGGCCATATAGTGGCGCTTGGCCTGTGGGGCATCGAGGAATCGGTGCGGCTGATGCGCGTGTGGCGTGATGCCGGCCTGCGGGACGTCAGCGTGGCGGTGAACGTCTCCGCCCGCCAGCTTGAGGACGCCTCGTTTCCGGACAAGGTCATGGGCATTCTGAACAAGCACCGGGTGCCCGTGGACTGCCTGAAGCTGGAAGTGACGGAATCCATCGCTCTGACCTCGCACATGGCGGAAAACCGGGTGCTGGCGCGGCTGCACGCTTTGAACATCCGGCTGGCCATCGACGACTTCGGCATGGGGCACAGTTCGTTGACCTACTTGAAAAAATTCCCCGTGGCCACCCTCAAGCTTGACGCCATCCTCACCCGAGACGTGCTGGCCAGCCGCAGCAGCTGCGAGATCATCTTGTCCATCGCGGAACTGTGCCGTTCGCTGAACATCGACCTTCTGGCCGAATACGTGGAGGACGAAGCGCACCTGCTGAAACTGCGTTCCCTGGGCTGTTCCAACATCCAGGGGTATTTTTACAGTCCGCCGCTCTCCGCGGGCGAGGCCTTCACGTTTATCTCCGGCACGCACAAGGCTTATGGAGCCTCCCCACCGCCCCGAGGGGGGGCCGAGTGCGGTCTTTAGAACCGGTTGTCATTGAAAATGTGTACTGGCCCTGCCGTTGGGAACCGCTCGACGTATCCTTTCCTCATCGCTTTCCGGCAGTCTTTATCGCTTTCCGATAGCGGGGCAGGGCGACGGCGGCGAACACCGCCGCCGCCGCCGCTATGCAGCCCGCCAGAACCGTGAAGGCCGCGGGCCAGCCGAAGGCCTTGTACAAAAAGCCGGTGCAGACAATGCCGCAGCAGATGCCCAGGTCGAATCCGGTCATGAAGGTGGCGTTGGCCGCGCCCCGCCGCTCCGGCGGCGTCAGGGCGTTAATCATGGCCTGCATCACGGGAATGGCCATGCCGTCCCCCAACCCCTGAATGAATCCCGCCAGATAATACAGCCGCTTGTCTTTGACCAGGGCCAGCATGATCAGCCCGGCCAGAAGCAGAACAAAGGCCGCGCGCATGACGGCCCCCGGTCCCCTGCGATCATAGATTTTTCCGGAAAACAGGCGGGAAAGGCCCGTGCCCAGGGCGAACGCGGCGAAAAAAATGCCGCCGAAGGCACCCAGCACCGATTCCGCGTACAGAACGCTGAAGTTCATCAACGCGCCAAAGGGCATGCAGACGAAAAACACGGAAAGCGTAACCGGCAGGGCGCTTTTTTCCAGCACGGAGGACAGGGAAAAGGGCCGTCCCTCCAGCCTGACGCGGGGGACGCGCACCCCCGGCAACAGGAGGAATCCGGCCAGGATCAGCGCGCCGGCCCCCAGAAAGAGACGGTCATACCCGACCCACAACGACAGCAGATCCCCCAGGGCCGGGCCAAGGCCCATGGCCAGGGTCATAAACAGGCTGAAAAAGCCGATGCCTTCTCCCCTGCGGGAAGGAGGCATAAGGTCCACGGCCAGGGTAACGGCGGCGCCCATGACCGCGCCCCAGGCCAGGCCGTGCGCCAGGCGCAGGGCGGCCACGTCCAGGGCCGAACGCGCCAGGGGATACAGGAAGTAAAGCAGGGCGAAGATCAGGTACGTGGGCAGGTAGACGACGCGTCTGCCGAAATTGTCCAGCACCCACCCGGCCACCGGGCGGGCGGTGATGGCGGCGATGGTGTAGCAGGCGATGACCGCGCCCAGGGCAAGACCCTCCACCCCCATGCGATCGCGCAGGAACAGGGGCAGCACCGGCATGCTGGCGTAAAAGGCCAGGCTGAGGGCGAAATGCGCGCCGCACAGCAGGGTGAAGTCGCGCGTCCAGAGACGGTCGGACGAATTCATAGCGTTGCCTGTTTCCTTTCCCGGCGTCATCCGTTCCATTTGGCGGCGTTACCTGTTCCTTTTTTTCATATCCCAGGCAATGGCGCGCCGCCGCACCAGGGCAAGCTTGCCGCCGGCAAAACGGTGCTCTGTGGGTTCCGGATTGTTTTCCCAGGCCGCGTCCAGATCCAAAAGACCTTTCAGGCATATCTGCCCCGGTCCCAGGGCGTCCAGTTTTTCCTTGTACAGCCGCAGGCGCAGGGCTTTGTGCAGAGAGGCCAGAGTTTCACGGGGAAGCGGGGACGGGGCCTCGGGCGGGCTTGTCGTCTCAGGGGCGGCTGAAGAAGCCGGAGCTTCGAAAGCGTCAGGCTCGGGAGCCTTTCCGGAGCATAGGCCGGAAGCGCCCGCCCTGGCCAGGGCCAGCAAGCTGTCGAACAGGCCCGCGTCCAGGCGGCCCATACGCCAGAGGTCGGCCGCGTGTTCCAGAAAGGCGGGGTTTTCGGCCAGAAAAAGGGGCAGCACGGTATGGCGGACCCGGTTGCGCAAAAAGGCCTGGTCCCGGTTGGAGGCGTCTTCGGCGCAATGTATGCCCAGGGAGCGGACAAAGTCTTCCAGCCGGGCGCGGGGCGTAAGCAGCAGGGGCCTGGCCAGGCGGCGGCGCGGGTCGAAGCCGGCCATGCCGGAAAGGCCGGGCCAGCCCGCGCCGCGCATAAGGCGCATCAGGATGTCCTCGGCCAGGTCGTTGTTCTGGTGCCCAAGGACCAGCAAATCGCCGCCCGTTTGCCGCATGACCCGCCGGAAAAAGGCATAGCGGGCCGCGCGTCCGGCTTCTTCCAGGCCGGAATTTGCCGCGCGCGCGGCCCCGGCCACGTCAATGCGCTCTTGCGTCCATTCGAGGCCCAGACGGCGGCAAAAGTCGCGGCAGGCGGCGGCTTCATATGCCGATTCCGGGCGCAGGGCGTGGTCCAGGTGCGCCGCCGCAAGGCTGAACCCCATGCCGGGCGCCAGATACCGCAGGACCAGAAGCAGGGCCGTGGAGTCCGCCCCTCCGGAAAATCCCGCCAGCAGGCGTTTTCCCGCAAGATCAAGGCCCAGTTCCCGCTCCATAAAGCGCCTGACGTCCAGGCAAAGGCGCGCGGCCGCCGCGGGCAGATCCTGCAACCTTTGCGGCGGGGTGCCGGAAAGAAGGCCGGGAAAGTCTTTTCCGGCATCGTCCGGAGCGGAAGGGAGCGCCCCGGCGGGGGGGGCTTCGGCCCCCGGAGCGGAAAGGACGGCGCCGGAAGGGAGCGCTCCGGAGGGGCATTCTTCGGAAACGGCCGTTCCGGAAGGGGGATGGGAAAATTGTGAATGCATATTTTTTGGGGAAGTTCCCTATACTTCTTTTTCAGCCCGCCGATAAGACGATAACGGCAACAGCGTGTTGCCGGGAAAGGAGAATAGTATGGAAAGCAGCGCCATCGGCATGAGCGGCAGCATCGCCGCCGACGTGATCAAGGACGCCACGGGCGCCCAGTTGATCACCAAAACCCTGGACAAGATGAACACCATGCAGACCGGCTCCGGTCCACAGCTGAACCCCGACTATGACTTCCAGAAAACCGTGCTGAACGCGGCCGGCCTGGGCACCAAGCTTGACGCGATGGTGTAGTCGGCGTTCTCGCAAAATCCGCCTTTTTTGTCTGACGGCAAACTGGCGCGCCGGCGGCGGGTGGCCGCTCGGGAACACATTTGGGGGGCTTTTGCTCCCCAAATCCGTTTCAGGCTCGGCCCTTATTTCTGAAAAATCCCGCCGCATAGTCCTACATGGAGGCAAGGGCCGCGCAGGGGCGCTAAAACTGGACTTTTAATTCGGTCAGCATACCTTCCAGATACCCGATCATGTGATTGCGCAAATCCTGCCCGGCAAAAGAAAGGCAGTCGCAGCGGATGCGGCCCTGCCCGCGCACCAGAAGTTCCATGTGCACGGCGTTGGCGCACACTTCCAGGGCCAGGCAGTACGGGCCGCACTGGGGCTGGTGCTCCCGCTGTATGGGGGTAAGCATTTCGCGCGGCACGGGCAGCCAGTAGATGCCTTCCAGCCCCGCCTGCAAATCCATGTCGCACAGCCGTTGGTTGATGGCCGCGATTTCCGCCTCTTCCAGTTGATCGATGGTATAGGTCCGCATGATGGTTACCGCGCGTCTTGTTTGCAGGGGCAGGGTTCGGACGGGTGCGGGCCGGAGGGTACGGCGGTGCGCCCCCGGTGCGGCCGGTCGGGAATCCGGTCCCCGTCCAGGTTGAAGATGCGCCGCACCATGTTCGCGTGCCCGGCGGCGGCTTCTTCTTCCGTATCGTCAAAATGCCGCTTCAGGTAGCTGATGGGCTCGTGGTTCAGCTTTTTCACCACCGCGCAAAGCATGGCCTCAAGGGCGGCGCGCTGCTCATCGGAAAGAGGGCCCAGGCGCTTCAGGGTACGGGCCATTTCCTCATGGGCGATGTGTTCGCCCCGGCGGATCAGGTCCACGATGGTGGGCTGCATATCCAGGGATTTCAGCCAGCGGCAGAAGACGGCGCTTTCAGCGGCGACAATATCGTGCCCCTTGGAGGCCTCTTCCCTGCGGTTGGCAAGATTCTCCTCCACCACTTCCTTGAGGTCGTCGATATCGTACAGGTACACGTTGTCCAGGCCGTTCACGTCAGGGTCGATGTCGCGGGGAACGGCGATGTCGATGAAGAACATGGGCCGGTTTTTGCGGCGTTTGAGCACCCCGCGCATGTCCCTGGCCCGGATGATGGGCTCCACCGCGCCGGTGGAACTGATGATGATGTCCACCTGGGCCATGTGGTCGACAAGACAGTCAAAGGGCACGGCCGCGCCGCCGAACTGGGCGGCCAGGCGGACGGCCCGTTCGTGGGTGCGGTTGGCCACCCATACCGACGAGATTCCCGCGTTCACAAGGTGCGTGGCCGCCAGTTCCGCCATTTCGCCCGCGCCGATAAGCATGGCGCGTATGCCGCTCATGTCGCCGAAAATGCGCTTGGCAAGTTCCACCGCCGCATAGCTGATGGAAACGGCGCTGGAGGCGATGGCCGTTTCGGTGCGCACTCGTTTGGCCACGGAAAAAGCTTTGTGCAGCAGGCGGTTCAGAATGATCCTGGAGGTCTGGCCCGCCACGGCGGCGCGGTAGGCGTCTTTGAGCTGGCCCAGGATCTGCGGCTCGCCCAGCACCATGGAATCAAGACTGGCGGCCACGGTGAACAGGTGTTTTACCGCGTCCGCGCCTTTGTGGATGTAAACGTAGGGGCGAAGGTCCGTGTGTTTTTGCCCCCTGGCGGCGGCCCAGTGTTCCAGCAGCAGGTCCGGAACTCCCTTGCCCCTGGCCGCGGCCAGAATCTCCACCCGGTTGCAGGTGGACAGGATGACGCATTCCCGGATGATCTCGCCAAGGGGGACCACACCTTTTTCCAGCACGGCGGGGTCGCTTAAGGCGAAGCGTTCGCGCACTTCGACCGGGGCTGTTTTGTAGTTCAGCCCCACAAGATAGATTTCTTTTTTCATAGTGCGGGCTGCAGCACCACGCCGTGATGGGACATGGTATAGTCGATGACCACCGACAGGGCGGAAATGGTAAAGATGACAATGGCCAGCACAGCGGTTTTACGGCCCCGGTAGCCCAGAGCCGTGCGCTGGTAAAAGAGCAGGGCGTACAGGAACCAGATGAAAAGCGAAAGCATCACCTTGGGGTTTTCCACGGTCTGCAGCACCACGGGCGCCCAGATAAACCCGGACATCAGCCCCAGAGTGTACAGGGGAAAACCCGCCACCACGGCGGCGTGATTGACCTTGTCGTAGGTGGCAAGGGCGGGAAAGTCACGGGCGAATTCCGCAATGGGCATCTTGGTCTTGATTTTGCGTTCCATGTAAACAAAAAGCAGACCGGAGCCGAAGGCCATGGCCAGCAGCCCCACGCTGAGGAACAGCGACCAGATGTGCAGGCCCATGAAAAGCCCGGCCAGGTGCTCGGGCAGCACGCTCTGCACGCTGCTCAGGCGTATGGAAAGAACGTACAGCAAAAGGGCCAGGGGGGCGGCCGTAAGGGCCAGAAAAGGCAGGCGCAGCCAGCGCCAGGCCACCAGGTACAGCAGGATGATGCTCCAGGAAAAAAGCTGCATGAAGTACCCGGCGGAAAGATCGGCAAAGGAGTGGCTGACCAGGGTGACGATGACGGACACGGTGTGCAGGGCAAACCCCGCCAAAGTAAACCAGTTGGCGGCCACCTTGAGGCGGCGGCGCACGGAAAGGGTGCCCAGGAATATGCCCAGGGTGCCCAGGGAGTACAGCAGGATTACTCCTGTGAACAAAAACTTTTCAAAGGTCATGCAACAGTTCTCCGATTACGGGGCGCAGCCGGTGCGGCAGAAGGGAAGACAAAATTTCCGCCGCCGCTTCCCGGTCGCCCGCGTTCAGGCGCTCCAGCAGGGGGGAATGGACCAGGGCGCGGAAGATACGGGTGTTTTCTTCCGTGGGCAGTCCGCATTCCAGCACCAGGGGGCGCAACCGTCCAAGGAGGAGGGCAAGCGCAGTGTAGCGGTTTCCCAACCAGGCTTCAAGCTCGGAACGGATGCGCCGGGCCAGGGCCGGGCTGCCGCCGCCGGTGCTTACCGCCAGGGTGACGCTTCCCTGCCGGACATGGGCGGGGACAAAAAAATCGCTTTCGCCCGGCGCGTCCGCTATGTTGCACCATATGCCCCGTTCCGCGCACAGGGCGGCGATTTGGGCGTTGACCTCGCGGCGCGGGGTGGCGGCAAAGACCAGGCTTTTGCCGGAAAGGTCGCTTTCCTTGAAAGGGCGGGTCAGGTACAGCACGTTGGCCCGGCTGATCAGCGGGGCCAGCCGGGGGCCCGGCGGGATGGGGTCCACAACGGTGATGCCGCCCACCGGCACGGTGAGCAGCGAGGCTATTTTGCGTTCCCCCACGTCTCCCGCCCCGGCCACCAGGACGTGCTTGCGGGAAAGATCCAGGAACAGGGGGTACAGGGATGGGAATTCCGTGTCCATTACCGGTTTCCTTCTGTAAAAACGTCGGAACCGGCGGGATATGCCGCCGGGACAAAATACCGGACAGGAAAAAACCGCGCGGTCGATGTAAAAAGCGGCTTGCCGCCCCTATGCAGCGGAGTGGACAAAGGATAGTTTCGGGTCATGGACGGCTCCGGTTCGCAACGGATGCGGCAACATACATGTACTGCCCGCAAAGGGCAACCGATGCCCGGTAACAGCCAGGCTTGCCGTGATGCTTCGTCAGACTTCGTTTTTGCTCGGGGGCGGGACCAAAGAGTCCGGCCTCCGGGCAAAAAATTCGCCTTCCCTGCCTGACGGCAAGCCAGGCTGTTACCGGAACGTTCAGTTCAGAATGGTGCCGAGTTTTTTGACAGCATGAACGGTCAGGTCTACTTTCTAAGGATAGCGCTTTTTAAGGATACCGCCATGCATTTTTCCCTGGTAGTCATGTCCGCGCCCGGCGCTTCGGCGGACCCGGTGTTCGAGGATGTGACGGTTCCGCTGCGCCACGCTTTTTCCCGTCTGGGATTTATGTCCGAGATCCGGGACAATTCCGTCAATCCGGCCAGCCGCAACATTATTTTCGGCTCCTGCCGCGCCCCCCGGCGCATAGGCAGAAGCCTGCCGCCGGGCAGCGTCATCTTCAATCTGGAGCAGTTCACCGCGGGCAGCGTGTGGGTAAACGACGATTACCTCGCGCATCTGCGGGATTTTACCGTCTGGGACTACAGCGGCCGCAACGTCCGCTTTCTTGAGGAAAGGGGCGTGCGGGTCCGGCATGTGCCGCTGGGCTATGTGCCGGAGATGACCCGTCTTGATCCCGCCGTTCCCCGGGATATCGACGTGCTTTTTTACGGACTGGTAAACGAGCGCCGGGACAAAGTTCTGAAGGCGCTGTTACGCAAAGGCATACGCGTGCTGGTTCCGGAACGGGCCTTCGGCAGGGAGCGCGACGCTTTGATCGCTCGCGCCAAACTGGTGCTGAACATCCACCATTACGTTCCGGCAAGCCTGGAGCTGGCGCGGCTGGGCTATGTGTTCGCCAACTCCCGCGCGGTGGTCAGTGAATGGCGCAAGGATACGGAATGCCCGGACTATCTGCGCGAAGCCTGCGCGTTTTTTTCGTATGAAAAGCTGGTGGAGGGAGTGGAGGCGATGCTGGCGGACGGCGCGCGCAGACAAAAGCAGGCGGAAAGCGGCTTTGCGGCCTTTGCTTCCCGCCCGCTGGAGGAGACGCTGGAAAAGCTGGTGGGGCGGCGCCCGGCGCGTTGAAGCGACGGAAAATCCCTGTTTTGGATGGAGAATGCGCCGCGTCCCGGGCCTAACCGCAGATTTCCGCGTCGGAAAATACCCGTATACCGCTTTGCTGCAAAACTTCCACGGCAAGTTCCGTGCGGTCAAAGCGGAAGATCATAACCGCTTCGTCGGCCCCGGCCTGCAGGGGAAAGCCGTACATATACTCCACGTTGATGCCCTTATTTTCCAGAATTTTCAACACGCTGTTCAGCCCGCCGGGGGTATGGCTTACGCCCACGGCGACCACGCTGGTGCTGCCCACGGTGAATCCTTTGGCCTTCAGCGCGGCCTTGGCCGCGTCGTACTTGTCCACAATCAGGCGAAGAATGCCGAATTCGGAAGTATCGGCCAGGGCCAGGGCTTTCATGTTCACCCCGGCTTCCGCCAGGGCGCTGGTGACTTCCGCCAGGCGGCCGGCTTTGTTTTCGAGAAAAATGGAGATTTGTTCGACTTTCATCGCGGCTCCCGCAGGCTTTGTGATTCAGCGACACGCGGTCGGGACGCCGGAGCGGCCCGCCGAAGGACATATCCTAGCACCGGCGGCGGGGGATGACAACCGTGCGGAGAAGAGCCGGAAGCTCGCTTTCGTAAAGGGCCTGCGGGCCAAAGGATAGCGGACGGGGCAAAAAATGCGCGTGGCGAAGAACACCGCCGGGCCGGGGAAAAACGCCCCCGTGAAGGAATTTTTCACGGGGGCGTGGCGTTTCCGGCAAGGCCGGGGCGTTGTTACAGGGTATCGGCGTACAGTTCGATAACGTGTTTGACCGGAATGTCGTCCTTGTTCTGCGACAGCATGTCCATAATCTGCATCATGCAGGCCGGACAGCCCGTGGCCACCGTGGAAGGATGCACGGAAACGATGTTGTCTCGTTTGCGCTGGCCTATCCGGCGCGACAGATCATAGTGGTTCAGGGTGAAGCTGCCGCCGCAGCCGCAACACCTGTCGGCCTCGGGCATTTCCACCAGTTCAAAGCCCGCAAGGCTTTTCAGGATCTTGCGCGGCTGCTCGCTGACGCCCAGCGATTTTTTCAGGTGGCAGGAGTCGTGATAGGTGACGCGGCGGTTGCCGGGCGCGGGGGCGGGCAGTTCCACCTTGAGCACGTCCAGCAAAAAGGCCGTGATGTCGATGGTCTTTTCGTGCAGTTGCTGTATCTGGCGCTGTTCCCCGGGGGTATAACCCTGCATGAGCTTGGGCCATATTTCCTTGATGGTGGCCCCGCAGGTGGCGCAGGGGGTGATCAGGTAGTCGAAGGTTCCATGACCGAACAGGTTCAGGTTCAGGCGCACCAGTTTGTCGTACGAGGACCGGTCCCCCGAGGCCAGGGCCGGGATGCCGCAGCATCCCTGGTTGGACGGCATGTAGATGCCCACGCCGTGGGCCTTGAGCGCCTTGACGGTGGCTTCGCCCACCGAGGGAAACAGCTTGTCCGTGACGCAGCCGGGAAAAAAGGCCACGCGCAGGCCGCTTTTGCCCGCCGGGGTGTCCAGCGAAGCCGTTTTGGAGTGAAAAGATTCTTTGGCCAGGGCGGCGAAGTGCCGGTCGCCGATAAAGGGCTTCATAAAACTGGAACACGAGGTGCCTATGGCCGGGCTGGCCTCTTTGATGAACAGCCCCTGAAAGCGCCCGGAGATGTCCAGCAGGGCGTTGAACAGGCCGGGGCGCACCAGCAGGCCCCGGAAAATCAGCTTCTTGACCGGCGAATACCCCATGTATTCGGCCACAATGGCCCGCGCCCGCAGGAAGATGTCCATGATCTTCACGCCGGAGGGACAGTTGGCCTGGCACGAACCGCACAGCAGGCAACGGTTGAGCTTTTCGTTCACCGCGGCGGGATCGTCGATCATGCTGTGGGCAAGGTTTTCCAGCAGGGCAATCTTGCCCCGGGTCACGTCCGCCTCGCGCATGGTGGTGCCGTAGACGGGGCATACGGATTGGCACAGGCCGCAGCGCATGCAGGAAACCAGCATGTCGTCGAGCTCCAGCAGGGTTTGCGCCAGACGCGCCACATCGCTGGAAGGGGCGGTCTTTTCTTGGTTTTCAGACATGGCGCCTCCTACAGGACCTTTTTGCCGGCATTGAACAGGTATTTGGGATCAAGAGCGCGGCGCAGGTTCTTGGAGAACTCGATGGTGGCCTTGTTGGTTTCTTTTTCCATCCACTTGGCCTTGGCAATGCCGATGCCGTGCTCGCCGGAAAGGGTGCCCTGAAGCTTCAGGGCCACGTCGAAGATTTCATCCACGGCGGCTTCGACCCGGTGGAATTCTTCCTTGTCCCTGCGGTCGCAAAGGATGGTGGGGTGCAGGTTGCCGTCGCCCGCGTGGCCGAAGGTGCCCACTTCCAGGCGGTATTTTTTGGCGATTTCGTTGATGGCCGCGACCATGGCCGGAATTTTGGAACGGGGCACGGTGGCGTCTTCAAGCACCGTGGTGGCCTTGGCGCGGGCCAGGGCGGGCAGGGCGTTGCGGCGCGCTTCCCACAGCTTGAATTTTTCCTCGGCGTTCTGGGCCATGCGCACGTCGGTGGCTCCGCACTTTTTGCAGACTTCCACCACCTTGGCCGCGTCGTCCTCCACCAGCTGGGGGTGCCCGCCGTCCACTTCAATCAGCAGGATGGCGGCCGCTTCCACGGGCATTCCGGCCCTGGTGTGGGCTTCAACGTACTTGATGCAGTTCTGGTCCATGATTTCCAGGGTGCAGGGCACAATGTGCGCGGCAATGATGCCGGCCACGGTTTCCGAGGCTTTATTGATGTCGTCGTACACCGCCATCATGGCCTTGGACGCCTTGGGCGGCGGCACCAGCTTGAGTATGATGCTGGAGAATACCCCAAGCGTGCCTTCGGAGCAGGACATCAGCCCGGCCATGTTGTAGCCGGTGACGCACTTGACGGTGCGGGAGCCGGTTTTGACCAGCTCGCCCCGGTAGTCAAAGATTTCCATGCCCATGACGTAGTCTTTGGTCACGCCGTATTTCAGCCCGCGCAGGCCGCCGGCGTTCATGGCCACGTTGCCGCCCAGGGTGGAGACGGTCTGTGAGCCCGGATCCGGGGGGTAGAACAGGCCCTTTTGGCTCACCGCGGCGGCGAACTGGGCCGTGATGACGCCCGGCTCCACCACGGCGTACAGATCCTGCTCGTTGATTTCCAGTATCTTGTTCAGTCCGTTCGTCAGGATGACGATGCCGTTGCCTTCCTGCGGGATGACCCCGCCGGAAAGGTTAGTGCCGGAACCGCGCACGGTGATGGGCAGATCGTTGTCGTAAGCCAGTTTGACCACCTGTCCCAGATGCTCCTGCTGCAGGGGGCGCACCACCAGAGCGGGCACCACGGGTGCGAGAACTGCCGCGTCGTAGGAATAGGCCTGGCGGTCGGCTTCTTCCGTGAGAACGTTGTCATTCCCGGCAATCTTGATAAATTCCTTGATAAGGTTGGGACTTATGCTCATGTGTCTCTCGCTGGGTTATGCCCGCCGGGCGCGGGCGCGGCTGTGCGCGCTCCCGGAACGGGAGAGGGGTTGAGGTCCGGTTCCGCCGCCGATGAAGGCGGAACCGGACGGGACGGAAGTAAGAGATTTAAAATGTTCCAGGCGACATGGCAATAAGCAATGTCGCAATGATGCCAACGACTACGCCATAGAGCAGGAAGGGCCAGAAGGTCTTCTTCAGAATTTCGCCTTCGCGGCCCAGCAGGCCCACAACAGTGCACACAGCCACGATGTTGTGGATGCAGATCATGTTGCCCATGGCGCCGCCGGCGGCCTGGGCGGAAATGATGATGGTGCGCGAAAGCTTGAGCTGTCCGGCTATATCCCACTGGAACAATCCGAAAAGCATGTCGGAAACCGTATTGGAGCCCGTGATGAAGGCGCCGAGACCGCCCACGTAGGAAGCCACCATGGGCCACACGGACCCCAGCATGCCCGCGATGGCGGTGGCCATGGCCAGGGGCATGGAAGGAAGATGCTTGACCGTTCCCGCGGTCACGGCGGCGGCCAGATCCGGGTTGAACCCGGACCCCTGGAAGATCTTGACCAGGGCCACGGCGGCGATCAGGGCGATGGTGGCGGCCTTCATTTTGACGAAGGTTTCCTTCCAGGCGCGCACGGCCTTTTCCGGGGCCATCTTATGCAGCGCGATGGTGATAAGGGCCACCAGCATGAAGGGAATGGTGCCCGGCAGATACAGCAGGGAAAGGCTTTCCTTCACCGTGGGGTAGCCCAGGATGTTGGTGAAGGGAACCACGGCGGTGGTGGTCAGCAGCTTCTTGAGGGGCAGCCAGTTGACGCGGGTGGCCACCAGAATGGCGCCGATGATGATATAGGGCAGCCAGGCCATGAACTGGCTCATGTGCGCCTTGAATTCGGTCTTGCCGGCAAAGGATATTTCGCCGGTCCACGCCTTGTCCCACTTGTCGGGATCGCCAAAGGTCCACACATCCTTGGGCACGCAGAAACCCGCCTGGGCGCCCTTGACGATGATGCCCAGACCGACAAGGCCGCCGATAAGCGAAGGCAGTTCCGGGCCCACCAGCCAGGCCACGGCCAGATAAGGAATCAAAAAGGCCACGGCCGCGAATACGCAGAACTTCCACGCGGCGAAGCCTTCGCTCCAGGAGCGGTTGGGGCCGTAAAAGCGCGTGATGAAGCCCAGCATGAAAATGGGCAGGATGACGGCCATGGGGCCGTGCATAATGGTGGCGGTTTCGCCGATGGATTTCCAGAATCCTTCCGTGGAAAGAATGCCGCCGCCGGAAGCGACCACGGCGTCCACCACGGTTTTGATGGAGTTGCCGAAGCCCACCAGAATGGGCGTTCCCACCGCGCCGAAGGTCACGGGGAAAGAGTTGAACACCAGGCACAAAACCGCCGCGGCAAAGGGCGGAAAGCCCAGGGACAGCAGCAGGGGGGCGGCCAGGGCGGCGGGGGTGCCGAAACCGGCCGCGCCTTCCACAAAGGCCCCGAACATGTAGCCTATGATAATGGCCTGGATGCGCATGTCTTTACTGACGCCCTGCATGCCGTACTGTATGGTTTCCATGCCGCCCGAGTACTGCAGGGTGTGCAGGATGAGCAGGGCGCCGAACACGATGATGAGCACACCCACCGCGCTGATGGCGCCCTGGATGCTCAGGGCGGCCACGTACTGCACCGGCAGGTTCCACACGACCACCGCGCCGAGAGCGCAGGTCAGCCAGGCGATGGGCATGGCTTTCATGGCGCCCATGCGCAGACCCACCATAAGTACAAGGGCCACGACGATGGGGGCGACGGCGGCCAGGGCCAGAAGGTTTACCGACATATGTCCTCCTATGGAGATTGAGGCGGAACGATTGCTTCCGCCGGTGATTGGGGACGTCTTTCCGGTACGCTCCTGGTGCCCTACTGCCCGGGCAGGCGCGCCGAGTCTCCCGGCAATGGCGCGGGAGGAAAGACAGCCCCGTGGATGAGGAAGGCGTTGCACCGCATAACCCGTAATAAATACCGTCGTGAATCTGCGGTGTTTTCACGCTGTACATTGATAATAGAAAAAATAGAATAGAGTAACTTTGCGATTTTTCGCTGTAATCCTTATTCATTTTGTGAGAGTAAGAAAAAATGTTTTTCTTTTATAAGGGATCTTCGGATCTTCTAAAAAATAGCCGAAAGATCCGCTTTTGGAGCTTAATACTATAACATATTGATTTTCAACAAAATGAACGCGTTTGCAAAAAAGAGATATTTCCAGTAAGGATTTAACGGCATAGCCGGGGTGACCGGCAGTTCAGTCGGTTCAGGGCGCCACGGTGGCGCCTTGCGCCCACTCATGAATTTTCCGTCGTAAGGGAGTATAGTTATGGCGAAAATAGATAGGGACGCTGTGGAGCTTTTCAAGAAAAAGGCCGCGTCTGCCTCCATACAGATCGTGGAAGTCAAGGATCTCCAGGAGGCCATGAGCTACGCCCTGGATATCTGCGAAAAAAAGGACTATTGCCAGTTGCTTCTTTCCGGATGTGAGGAAAAGCTTTCGGAAAAAGGCGCTGCGGTCTGCGAGCGGGCGGCCGCCAAGGTTCTGGCTGCGCCCAATCTGGACGAAAAAACGTATTCCTCCCTGTCCGAACAGGGCGGAGGAAAGGGCTTTACCGTCATCAGGGACGGTCTGCGCGGGCATCTTGCCGGGATCGACGTAAGCTTCACCACAGCCAAAGCCGCCATTGCCGACACAGCCTCCTGCATATTGGAATCAAGCAGCGAAGAAACGCGTATCGCCACCATGGTCTGCGAAGTGCACGTCGTCGCTCTGCCCAAGTCGGCCATCGTGCCCTCGTCCTATGACGCCGAAGATTACCTGAATTCCCTCATGAAGGGCGGCCCCGCTTACACCGCCTTCATCTCCGGCCCCAGCCGCACCGCCGATATCGAACGGGTGCTTACCCTCGGCGTACACGGCCCTCTTGAACTGCATGTCGCCCTGATGGAGGGATAAATAGATGCAAACCGCTAAAAATATGAAAGAATACCGCCAGGATTTGCAGGAATCCCTGGATAACGCCTTTCTGCGCGAAACCCTGGACAAATTCGCCGTGGCCTACCGGGCCAACCGCGCCACCATTTTCGCCGATATCAACGAAAGGGAACTTATCGCGGAAATAGCCGCGGCCAAAGACGCCTCGCTGCCGCATCTGGACGAGCTTTACGAGCGCTTTTCGGCCGAGGCCTCCAAAAAAGGCGTGTTCGTGCACCGCGCCACCACGGCCGCGGAAGCCAACGCCATCATCGCCCGCATCGCGGCCGAGAACGGCTGTAAAAAGATCATCAAGTCCAAGTCCATGACGGCGGAAGAAACCCTGCTGAACCATGTGCTTGAAGACCAGGGCTGCGAAGTGGTGGAAACGGATCTGGGCGAATGGATCATCCAGCTTCGCCATGAAGGCCCGACCCACATGGTCATGCCGGCCATCCACCTTTCGCGCCACCAGGTGGCCGACGTGTTCACCGAAGCCACCAAGCACAAGCAGGAAAGCGATATTGAAAAGCTTGTGAAGGTAGCCCGGCGCGAACTGCGCGTCAAATTCGCCGAAGCGGATATGGGCATTTCCGGGGCCAACTTCGCCATTGCCGAAACCGGCACCATGGGCATTTGCACCAACGAAGGCAACGGGCGTCTGACCACCACCCTGCCCAGGGTGCACGTGGCCCTGTGCGGTCTGGACAAGCTGGTGCCCACCCTGCGCGACGCCCTGCGCATCATCAAGGTGCTGCCCAAAAACGCCACGGCGCAGGCCATCACCACGTACGTCTCGTGGATCACCGGGGCCAACGAATGCGCGCCCAATAAAGACGGCCGCAAGATCATGCATATGGTCTTTCTGGACAACGGCCGCAGCGCCATCGCCAAGGACGACAAGTGCAAGTCCGTGCTGCGTTGCGTGCGCTGCGGGGCCTGCGCCAACGTTTGCCCGGTATACCGCCTGGTGGGCGGCCACAAGATGGGGCACATCTATATCGGGGCCATCGGCCTGATTCTTACCTATTTCTTCCACGGGCGGGAAAAGGCCAGGAACCTGATCCACAACTGCATCAACTGCGAAGCCTGCAAAAACGTGTGCGCGGCGGGCATCGACCTGCCGGCCATCATCCAGGAAATCCGCGCCCGCCTCAACGAAGAAGAAGGCTCGCCCATCGAATCCACACTGCTGGCCAAGGTTCTGGAAAACCGCAAGCTGTTCCACACCCTGCTGCGCTTCGGCAAATGGGCGCAAAAGCCGGTTGCGTCCGGGCCGTTCATCCGCCACCTGCCGGAAATCTTCGCGCGGGGACAGGGCTTTCGCGCCTTGCCCGTCATTGCGGAAAAGCCCTTCCGCGACGAGTGGGAGAAGATCAAGCCGCAAAAGGGCGCCGGTCCGCGCGTAGGTCTGTTCGCGGGCTGCGCCCAGGACTTCCTGTATCCGGAACAGCTCAAGGCCGCCGTGTCCATTCTGGCAGCCAAGGGCTGCGATGTGGATTTCCCCATGGAACAGAGCTGCTGCGGCCTGCCCGTGCAGGCCATGGGCGAGCGTAAAGCCGCCGAAAGCGTGGCCCTGGCCAACGTCAAGGCCTTTGACTCGGCGCGTTTTGACTATGTCCTTACCCTGTGCGCTTCCTGTGCCTCGCACATGAAGCATGCCTACCCGGCACTGCTGGAAGGGCACCCGCACATGACAACGGCCGTGCAGCAGTACGTGGAGCGCATCATCGACTTCAGCTCTTTTGTGCACGATGTGCTGGGCATGCGCGAAGGCGATTTTGTCAAAACCGGCGAGACGGTGTGCTACCATTCTTCCTGCCACCTGTGCCGGGGAATGGGCGTTATCGAGCAGCCGCGCGCTTTGATGAACGCCGTGGGCGAATATAAACCCACGGAAGAAGAAGACACCTGCTGCGGTTTCGGCGGCTCTTATTCCGTGAAGTTCCCGGAAATCTCCAGCCGCATCCTGGACAAGAAGCTTACCCGCCTTGAAGCCTCGGGCGCGCAAACGCTGGTCACCGACTGCCCCGGCTGCGTCATGCAGCTGCGCGGCGGCGAGGAAAAGCGCGGCAAAAAGCTGCGCGTGGAGCACATGGCCGAACTGCTGGCCCGCCACATGAAGTAACCGGATGAGCGGCGGGCGCGGTTGCCGCCGCATGGTCCTTATGCCCCCCGGGCGGGAATTTCCATCCCGCCCGGGGGCGAACGCGTTATTGTCTGTTGTACATCCTTTGAGGCAGGCGCCTGTTTGGGCTTGCGTTGACAGAACATCGGTAAAAGATAAAAATACTTTGTTGCGGTACTTTTCCAATATGACCTTGCGGCGTTCTGTCCGTGGCGGATGCGGCGCGTGGAGATACTGTTTTGACTGAACATTCCTTGCACACGCCTTCCGGGGAGGAACCTTCGGAAGATTCCACGCCGTTCGCCCCGCGGGCGGAGGATGCCGACGCTTTTTCCGGAGAAGACGCGCCGGCCCGCCCTGTGATGGAAGATCCTGGGACGGAAGAAAATGCCGCGCCGGAATTTTTTGCGGAAGAAGGAACCGACGCGGCGGATTATCCTCTGGCGGAGGAGGGCGAAGAAAACGGAGTGGAGTTTTTGTCCCCGCCCGGAAGGGACGGGGAGTCCTGTTTTGCGCCGTTTGTCCGGGACCTTTCCGGCCCGGAGGAAACCGGCGGCCTTGTCGGATTGCGGCCTTTTGAGGCGGACGGGGAGGAGGGCGCTTTTCCGGCGGAGGGGGGGGCGTTTCCCGAAAAAGAGCGGGAAAAGCCTCCCTCCGCGCCTTCCGAGGCGCCGCAACGGCTGATCGGGGTGCGCCTGCGTCCCGCCGGGCAGGAGTATTTTTTTCCGGACAACGGGCTGACTGTGCGCGTGGGCACTAAGGTGGTCGTGGACCTGGAGCAGGGGCCGGCGCTCGGCGAAGTGGCCTCGCTGCACGAACACAAGGGCGGACCGTTGCCGGACAACGGCATGCCCGGCGTCGTTTCCGGCCTTGCCACCGCGCGCGATATCGCCATGCACGCGGAAAACAGGATACTTACGGCCGAGGCGGCGGCTTTTTGCAAAACCTGCATCCGCCAGCGGGGCCTGGACATGAAGCTGGTGGACGTGGAAGTGCTGCACGACCGCGCCAAAATCATCTTTTTTTTCACCGCCCCCGCGCGCATCGATTTTCGCGAACTGGTCAAGGATCTGGTGCGCATGTACCGCACCCGCATCGAACTGCGCCAGATAGGCGTGCGCCACGAAACCCAGATGGTGGGCGGCCTGGGCAACTGCGGCATGGTCTGCTGCTGCCACAAGTACCTGCGCAGGTTCGCTCCGGTGACCATCAAGATGGCCAAGGAGCAGAACCTGTTTCTGAATCCCGCCAAGCTTTCGGGCATGTGCGGGCGTCTTTTGTGCTGCCTTTCCTTCGAGCAGAGCAATTACGAGGAATTCAACGGCCGTTGTCCCAAGCTGGGCAAAAAATACGTCACCACGCGCGGCGTTATCCGCGTTATCAGGGCGAACATGTTCAGCCAGACCATCTGCGGCGCGCTGGAGTCCGGCGAGGAAGCCGAATTTACCCTGGAGGAGTGGGAGGCTTTGCAACCCCACCGTATGGAGCAGGGGCAGCAGGAACACCGCCCCGCGCCGCCGCCCAGGCAGGAAAACGGCGAACCGGGGGCGCCCGGCGGCGGCACTCCGCCGCGCGAACGGCGCGGCGGGGTGCCGCCGCAGCGCCGGGGCAGGCGCCGGCGCGATTTCAAGACGGAGCCGGGCGAGCCGGAATTGTGATTTTTCCGGCGAATCCATAAAAAAAGTTCCAATTAACGGGAGCGACAACGCGTGACGCCATTCTACCTCACCACGCCCATTTATTACGTGAACGCCCGCCCGCACCTGGGCCACGCCTATACCACCATCGTCGCGGACACGATGACGCGTTTTGCCCGGCTTATGGGCAAGGACGCCATATTCATCACCGGCACCGACGAGCACGGCGACAAAATCGTGCAGGCCGCCGAAAAGGCCGGCCGGTCGCTGGAGTCCTTTACCGACGGCATCAGCGCGCAGTTCCGCTCCCTGTGGCCGCAAATCGACGCGTCTCCGGCCCGCTTTGTGCGCACCACGGACGAGGAACACAAAAGAGTGGTCCGGAATTTTTTGCAAAAGGTCTATGACGCGGGCGACATTTACTTTGGCGAGTACGGCGGTCATTACTGCTACGGGTGCGAACGCTTTTACACGGAAAAAGAGCTGGAGAACGGCCTGTGTCCGCAGCACCAGGTCACGCCGGAATACATCAGCGAAAAGAACTATTTTTTCCGGATGTCCCGGTACCAGGACTGGCTGAAGCAGTACATTCTGGACAATCCCTCGTTCATCAGGCCGGAGCGCTACCGCAACGAAGTGCTGGCCATGCTGGACAGCGGCGCCCTGGACGATTTGTGCATCTCCCGTCCCAAAACCCGCTTAACCTGGGGGATAGAGCTGCCCTTTGACTCCGAATACGTTTGCTACGTGTGGTTTGACGCGCTGCTCAGCTATATCACCGCCCTGGGCGGGCCGGATTCCGAAGAATTCGCCCGCTACTGGCCCGAGGCCGAACACCTGGTGGCCAAAGACATTCTGAAGCCGCACGCCGTGTTCTGGCCCACCATGCTTAAAGCCGCCGGACTGCCCCTTTTCCGGCACCTGGACGTTCACGGCTACTGGCTGGTACGCGACACCAAGATGTCCAAGTCTCTGGGCAACGTGGTTTCTCCTCTGGATATGGCCGGGCGCTTCGGCATTGACGCTTTTCGCTACTTTTTGTTGCGGGACATGCATTTTGGCAGTGACGCCGGCTTTTCTGAAGAGGCCCTCGCAGGCCGCCTGAACGCCGATCTGGCCAACGATCTGGGCAACCTGTTTTCGCGGGTGCTGGCCATGACCGCCAAGTTCCGGGGAGGGGTCGTTCCCGCGCCGGGGCCGGACACGGAGCTGGAAACCGCTCTGAAAAGCCTGGCCTCGGAAAGCCTGCTCAACTACCAGACCCTGTTTGGCCTGGTGCGTTTTTCCAACGCGCTGGAATCTTTGTGGGAACTGGTGCGCGCCCTGAACAAGTACGTGGATTCCGCCGCGCCCTGGGCTCTTGCCAAAAACAAGGAAGACGAGCGCCTGAACACTGTGCTGTATACTCTGCTGGAGTGCATGCGCAAAGTGGCCCTGCATTTGTGGCCGGTGATGCCGCAAAAGGCCCAGGCCATGCTGGAGCAGCTCGGCATCTCGCTGGATCTGGCCTCCATGGAGCCTGTCGTGGCCCTTTTGCCCCAAGAAGTGGACAGCTTCGGCCTGCTTGCGCCGGGAAGCTCCGTGGCCGCCGCGTCCAACCTGTTTCCCCGCATCGAGACGGAAGACGCGCCCGCGGGCAAGGCTGACGCGGGCAAGGCCGATTCCGCCACCGCCGCGAAAAAGGCCGGAAAATCCGCCGGAGAAACGGCCCCGGCGGCATCCGCCGCAAACGCTGAAAAGGGCGTTCCGCAAAATACTCCTCAAGGGGGAAACCCCGTGCCGGAGCGGCCCGCCCTGATCGAGTTCGCCGACTTCCAGAAGCTGGACCTGCGCGTCGGCGCGGTGGTGGCCTGCGAGCCTCATCCCAACGCGGACAAACTGCTTAAGGTTATGGTGGATCTGGGCGAAGAATCTCCCCGGCAAATCCTGGCGGGCATAGCCGCCCATTTCGCCCCGGCGGATCTGGTGGGCAGGCAGGTCACGGTGGTGGCCAACCTGGCCCCGCGCAAGATGCGCGGGCTGGAATCGCAGGGGATGATCCTGGCCGTGCACGGCGGGAGCGGCCTGCGGCTGCTGACGGCTTCCGCTCCTGTGGAGCCGGGCAGCAAGGTAAGTTAGAGATACTGTTCACACAACCAACATTTTTTGCGTCTACAGGTAGACGGCAAAGGCCATTTTAGACAACCTTCCGTAAGCGGAACTCAAATAATCTGGCGGCGATGGGCGTTTTCGAACGCGCATCGCCGCTTTTGACCACTTTTCGGGCCATCTCAGCATGTTGAGATGGCCTTACTATTTTTTTGCCAGAGCTTCCCGGATGACCTCATATTTGATCTGAGCTTCGGCATACATTTTTTCAGGCGAGCGTTTTCATATAAAATATATGTATTGCTTATTATAGAAAATTTTACTCCATAATATTGCTTTTTTTATTAGTATTACTGCATAATTATAATAGCGTAGTAAGTTGAATTTATCATACGTGATTAATCGTCATTACAAATCAGTATTCAAGTGAGACAGTTTATTTTTGGCTGAATAAAAATATTCGCTGTATTGCTCCTCGTTAATGCTGACGAGGTCTAATCATTCCAGAGGGAAGGTGACCATGTTTTTACCTCTTTCAAGATCTCTGTATGCAATTTTTTGCGGTCTATTTTCACGCTCCGGCTCGCGGCGGGCGTTTCCCGGCGCTCTGGCCCGTCCGCTGGTCCGGGTGCTGGTGCTTTCCCTGGCCCTGCCCGTGCCCATGGCCGGCTCCGCTTCAGCGCGGGATGGCGATGACGGCGTGGCCCATGTCCACGTCCGGCTGAACAGCCCGGAACGGGCACGGACTATTGAAGAGGCCAGAGCAAAGGATGCGGAAATGCTTGCGGCCGCTGTGCAAGAGACCGCCTCACCAACTGTGGCGGCTGATCGCGGCGCGGCCCCCGCAAAGACCGCGTCTTCCGCCGTCAAACCTGAACAGCGGCAAGCATCGGCTCCCCGTCCAGCCGCCGTCAATGTTCCCAAATCTCTCGGCCAGGCGCTGATGGAGCCGGCCGCCGCCTTTATGGGCGTGCCCGGCTTTGTGGGGATGCGGCAGGACGAAGGTCTGGGCTTTCACCAGGACGGCACGGTGCGCAAGGCCGGGGGAGAGGGCTCCGCTTCCGGCTACGGCGGAAGCCGGTCCGCCTCCTACGCGGGGCACGGCATGGGCTACGGGCCATACGGTTCCGGCTATAGCGGCATGCGGGAGCCTGGCTGCGACCCGGTGACAGGCTGGAATTTCCGCACCGGCGACGGCACAGCGGGCGGGCGGCGCGGTGCCGGCCTGCCTGGCTTCTATGGCAATTTCGATCCCATGTCCGCCACCATGCAGCGTGGCCTTAATTACGGCCTGGGCTTTCTCAATTCGGCCGGTGAAGCGGCATTTTCCGGCCTGGTGGACGGCGGACGCTCCCGGCTGAACTTCAGTACCGACCTGGATGGGCGCACCAACGGCGAGGGCGACGTGCTGCTGCCCTTCTGGGATTCGCAATACACCACAATATATACTCAGCTTGGGGCGCGCTCCATGTCCGGCATTGACGGCGGCGACCGGGATGACGGCACGGGCGCGGACCGCTGGATCGGCAACGCTGGCCTGGGCCAGCGCTGGTTCCCCTTTGCCAGGGACATGAGCGACGCGGGCGACCTGATGCTCGGCTACAACGCTTTTTATGATTACGACTTCACCCGCTCGCACCAGCGCGGAGGCTTCGGCGTGGAAGCGCAGTACGACTGGCTGCGCCTGGCCTCCAACTACTACTTCCCCATTTCCGACTGGCGCGATTCCAAAGACTTTGACGGCGATTTCGTAAAAGAACGCCCGGCCCAGGGCTGGGACGTGCGTGCCAAGGGCCACATACCCTTTTATCGTAACATGGCCGTGACCGGGGCTTACTCGCAGTGGTACGGCGACCATGTGGGCATGTTCAGTTCCAGCAAGCTGGAAAAAAACCCGCGCGTCTGGTCCTACGGCCTGGAATACACGCCCGTGCCGCTGGTTTCCGGCTTCGGGAACCAGCGCAGCACGGAAAACGGCCGCTCGGACACGGAATTCGGCCTGCGCTTCACCTACCACTTCAACATGCCCTGGGAAGATCAGATATCCCACTCCAAAGTGGCGGAACTGCGCACGGTATCCGGCTCCAGGCATGAGTTTGTGGATCGGGAGAACCGGATCATTCTGGAATACAAAGCCAAGAACAGCTACCGCATCGAATACGTGGGGCCGGACGGCAGCGGCTTTCTGTTCCGGGTGCGCGACGGCTTCGGCAACTACATGGCCGGGCAGACGGTGCGCGTGACGGCCTCCGGAACGTACCTTGCCGAAGCGGGGGCGAAAGCCGCGCCTGCCGGAGCCCCTTCGCTCTTCGCCCAGGTGGTGAACTTCTTTGACGGCCTTATTTCCGTAAAAGCGGCCTATGCCGCCGGTTTTACCGCGAAAAGCTACGTGACGGATTCTCGGGGCCGTTTCTGGGTGCAGCTTGACCCCACGGCCCCGAATCGGACCACAGTCATCATGCAGGCCGGGGATAACAGCCAGACTTTCACCCTGGCGGGGGAAGGGGTGGTCACCGTCTCTTACGCCTATGACCTTTCCGCACTCACGGTGGCCTCCAACGGCAACCTTGGCGGAACAATCAGGGTAACCAACAGTTCAACTGGCGCTGACGCTTCCGGCGTTGCCGTGACCCTGTCTTACGCCACCTCCGGCGGCAGCGGCACCGCCACGGCGACGACAGTTTCTCTCGGCGATACCAACGCCAGCGGTGAAGTCAGTGTGACCGGACAGAACGTGACCGCCCTTGCGCGGCGGATACTTTTTACCGCCAACAATGATGCCGCGTCGGCCGTGACCAGAACCGTGGGCACGATCCCCTCCGGTTTTCTGACCGGGGCTTCCCTAGGCAAGATGGATTGGAGCACGGCCGGCGCTTATTGCAGGTCACAGGGCGGCAAGCTCCCCCGTATGAACAACAGTGACAGCACGCCTGGCCCTGTTACTTCCATAGACGGTTTCGGAGCACCCGGAAACGCCTGGCCTTCCGGTTTGCCCTCTGAATTATACTGGTCGGGCACGGAGTCCAGCGACCTCCCCGGCTTATCGTGGATAGTCCACATTAACAACGGCAAGGTCCTTGACGACTTCGGCCTCCAGACCGGAAGCACCTACGCGGTTTGTGTACCGTAAGGGTGAGACGCGAAAGCCCCCTCACCGTGCTGCTCCTTTGAGGTTGAAGAGAATGCTTCCGGATGCGTGCGCCTCGTTCATAATAAAAAAACCGCCGCAAAGGGACCGGATTTTCCGCTCTAATCGTCTTCCCGCTGGTTTTTTTTCTGCCGCCGTTCGTGTTCGTCACGGTAAAGCTTATAGGTGACGGAGTCGATCAGGGCCTGCCAGCTGGCTTCGATGATGTTGTGGGAAACGCCCACGGTGACCCATTTATGGTGCTGGTCCGCCGACTCGATAAGCACGCGCACCAGGGAGCCCGTTCCCTTGTGGGCGCTGGTGGCGGCCAGCACGCGCACCTTGAAGTCCACCAGGCGCATTTCCTTCAGGCGCGGGTAAAAGCCGGAAAGAGCCTTGCGCAGGGCGTTGTCCAGGGCGTTGACCGGGCCGTCGCCAAAGGCCGCGGTGTGTTCCACCGCCCCCTCCACTTCAAGGGTGACGGTGGCCTCGGAAGAAGAGGAACTGTCCCCGGTTTGTTTGGACTCCAGCACACGGAACTGGACAAGCTTGAAAAAGTCGCGCACGCCGCGCCTGCCCAGCTTGCGCAGCAAAAGCAGTTCCACAGAGGCTTCGGCGGCGGCGTAGTCGTAGCCGTAGCTGGCCTTTTGCTTGAGTTCGGCCAGAAGGCCCTTGACCACGGGCTCGTCCTTGTCCAGGTGGAAGCCGAAACGCCGGGCCATGGAAACGATGTTGCTGCGCCCGGCAAGCTCGGTAAGCAGGACGCGCTGCTCGTTGCCCACGGCGGCCGGGCTTACGTGCTCGTACAGGGCGGAGTTGCGGTTCACCGCGCTGACGTGTACCCCGCCCTTGTGGGCAAAGGCCGACCGCCCCACAAAGGGCTGGCGGCTGAAGGGAACGATGTTCGCCACTTCGGCCACGTAGTTGGAGACGGCGCGCAGCATGGACAGGTTACCTTCGGGCAGGCAGCGGTACGCGCCTTTGTATTTAAGTTCCAGCACCGGGATGACGGAGCACAGGTTGGCGTTGCCGCAGCGTTCGCCCACGCCGTTGATGGTGCCCTGCACCATGTCCGCCCCGGCTTCCACCGCGGCCAGGGAATTGGCCACGGCCGTCTCGCAGTCGTTGTGCGGGTGGATGCCCAGCAAGGCATTAGGCAGACGTTTTTTCACCTGGGCCACCACGGCGCCGATGGTCGAAGGCAGCATGCCGCCGTTGGTGTCGCAAAGCACCAGGGTTTTGGCCCCGGCGTCCAGCGCCCTTTGCAGCACGGCCAGCGAAAATTCCGGATCGTCGCCAAAGCCGTCGAAAAAGTGTTCGGCATCAAAAAGAACTTCCACCCCGGCATTTTTCAGATAGTCCACGGAATCGCCCACCACGTCCAGGTAACGTTCCGGCGCGACGCGCAGGGCTTCCTTGACGTGCACCAGCCAGCTTTTGCCCACGATGGTCACGGCTTTTGTCTTGGCCGCGAGCAGGGCGTTCAGGTTCTGGTCCGTCTTGGCGGAACCGGAAGGGTGGTGCGTGGAGCCAAAGGCGGCGACAACGGCGTTTTTCAGATCGTAAGAGCGGATTTCCTGAAAAAAGGCCGTGTCAACGGGGCTGGCTCCGGGCCAGCCCCCTTCGATATAGGCGACGCCCAGCTCGTCCAGCTTCAGGGCCAGCTTGAGTTTGTCCTCCAGGCTCAGGTTGACGTCCTCGGCCTGGTTGCCGTCGCGCAGGGTGGTGTCGTAAATGGTGATGTGTTTCATCAGGATGCGCATTCGTCGGTGTACGAGTTGCAGTCAAGGCCGAAGACGTTGTGCAGGGTGCGCACGGCCAGTTCGGCGTATTTGGCTTCGATCAGGCAGCTGATCTTGATTTCCGAGGTGCTGATCATGATGATGTTGATGTTTTCGGCCTGCAGCGCGGAGAACAGCTTGGAGGCCACGCCCGAATGGTTGCGCATGCCCACGCCGATGGCGGACACCTTGGCCACGTTTTCGTCGTGCAGCACTTCAAGGCCGCCCAGCTTGGAGCCGATTTCGCCGATAAGGGCCAGGGCGCGCTTGAGGTCTTTGCGGCTTACGGTGAAGTTCATGTCCGTGACGCCCGCCCGGCTGGGGTTTTGCACGATCATGTCCACGGACAGGTTGGCCGCCGCCAGGGGGCCGAAAATGGCCGCGGCCACGCCCGGCTTGTCGGGGACGGAATGCAGGGTGATGCGGGCCTGATCCTTGTCGTAGGCGATGCCGGAAACCATGATGTGTTCCATACTCGAGTCCTCTTGAGTTACAAGGGTGCCGGGGGCGTCGCTGAAGGTGCTGCGCACCAGCACCGGCACCTTGAATTTTTTGGCGAATTCCACGGAACGGATTTCCAGGACCTTGGCTCCCATGCTCGCCATTTCCAGCATCTCGTCGTAGGAGATGCGGTCAAGTTTGCGCGCGCTGGAGCAGATATTGGGATCGGTGGTGTAGACCCCTTCGACGTCGGTATATATTTCGCAAACTTCCGCGCTGACGGCGGCGGCCAGGGCCACGGCGGAGGTGTCCGACCCCCCGCGCCCCAGGGTGGTGATGCGGCCGTCCCCGGTAATGCCCTGAAAACCCGCCACCACCAGCACGTCGTAATCGTTGAAGCATGCCCGGATGCGTTCGGAATCAATGGAGCGGATGCGCGCCTTGCCGAAAACGTCGTTGGTGACAATGCCTATCTGATGGCCGGTAAAGGAACGGGCCCTGATGCCCGAGTCTTTCAGCAGCATGGCGAATAAGGCCGTGGAGACCTGTTCGCCCGTGGAAACCAGGGAATCAAGTTCCGCGGGATCGGGCGTTTCAGACCATTCCTGGGCAAGGGCCAGCAGGGCGTTGGTTTCGCCCGATCTGGCGGAAAGCACCACAAGCATCTTGCAGCCCTGGTCAAGGCCTTTTTGCACTTTGGCCTGCACGTGCTGCATGCGTTCCAGCGTGGCCACGCTTGTTCCGCCGAATTTCTGAACCATGATGCGCATAGCGGATTCCTTTGTGATGAGAGTGCGTGGAGCCGGAAAGATTGCAAGATTTCCGCTCCCGGTAAGATGCAGTGCTCCCCGCTGTTCCCGTTCAGGCGGGTAAAAACTTTGCGGCGGTCAAAAAATGCGCGAGACAACGTTCGCCCGCGGGACCAAAGGCGGCGAATTCCATCTTGCGCGTCGTGCCGCTTTCGGCCCGCGCGCCAAGACGGCAGGCAATGCCGTCGGCGGGCATGTCTTTGGCGGCGATACGCTCCGCCCATTCCACTATGGTCAGTGCCCCGGCGTCATCAAGGGATTCTTCAAGTCCTTCGTCGGCAACGCCGGGTTCCAGACGATAAAGATCAAAATGATACACTCGGGGTGCAGTACAATATATATTGCATATCGTAAAGCTGGGACTGGCCACTTCCGCGTCTTTTCCGCCGGGCAGGGACTCTACCAGAAAGCGGACCAGCGTGGTTTTGCCCGCCCCCAGATCCCCGTACAGCAGCAATGCGCCGGGATTGTTCCCGGCCAGCGAGGCCGCGAGCAGCCCGGCAATTTGCCGCGTCTGTTCAAGGCGTTCCACATGCAATGGTTTTTCCCAACAAAGGGAATGTAAACCGTGAATGTTCACTCAATATCCGCCTTTGGGCAAACAAATTGAAACGTTTTGGAGGAAAAGCCAAGGGGAGGGAAAAGGAACCTTTTGCAAAAGGTTCCTTTTCCCTTCCCCGGAATTTTTTTCCCCTACCTTTACCGGCCGCGCAGTTCGTTCCAGACGCGAGGCAGGGCGTCGGCTATTTCGCGCGCAAGGTGCCCGCGCGGAGCCCGCCGGTCCAGAAGTTCTCCGGCCCTGCCGTGCAGGTATACTCCCAGACAGGCGGCTTCCAGGGAGGGAAGGCCGCCGGCGGCCAGGGCCGCGCAGATGCCGGACAACACGTCGCCGGACCCGCCCACGCCAAGGGAGGCGACGGCGAAAGGCGCCAAAGCTATGGGGTCGTTTTTCCGCCCCACAAGCGTGCCGGGCCCTTTCAGCACGACGACGGCGTCGCACACACGGGTAAAGGCGCGCAGGGCGCCGGCGCGGTCTTCCTGTACTTCGCCGATGCAGGCGTGCAGGTCAAGAACGTCCTGATTGCCGCGCGCGCCGGGATCGGCCTGGGCCGCCGCCGTGGAAAAAAAGGAGCAGGGCAGCATTTTGGCCATTTCGCCCGGATGGGGGGTGACGATGTCCTCGCGCCCCAAAAGGGACAGGTCCAGCCCTTGCGGCGCGTGCCGCTCCCTGGCCTCGGCCCGGTGATCCGGAAGATGGAGAAAATGCAGGGCGTCGGCGTCCAGCAGCACCGGGCAGCGGTCTTTTTTCTGAAGTATCGCTTTAAGGATGAGCGAGACTTCCGGCCTTCGGCCCATGCCCGGCCCCAGAATAACGGCCCCGGGCCTGAGGGGGCGCATAAGGGCCAGCAGTGCCGGGGCGTCTTCTTCGGTCCAGCGGGAGCCGCCGCCCACGGGGTGAACGAGAATTTCCGGCCAGGCGGCGGAAATGCCGGGCGCAAGCCCGCCGGGGCAGGCCAGGTGGACAAGGCCGGCCCCGGCGCGCAGCGCGCCCAGGGCGGCCAGGACCGGCGCGCCGGACATGCCCTCGGACCCGCCCACAATAAGCACTTTCCCGGCCGCGCCTTTATGCCGCATGGGCGGAGGGGAGGCCCATGCCCCGGGCCGGGGGGAGAGCAGCCGCCATGCGGGGGGGGCAAGGCGTCGGGCGGCCTGGGGAATGCCCACGGAACAGATTTCCACGGCGCCGGTGTATTCCCCGGCTTCGGGGACGTACAGGCCGGGTTTTCCGGCCTCAAAGGTCACGGTCAGGTCCGCGCGCACGGCTTCGGGCCGGGGATGGCCCGTGTAGCCGCACAGGCCGGAGGGGATATCCAGGGCAAGGACAAAAGCCGTTCCGGCAAAGGCGTTTACAGCGCGGACAAGGGCCAGTTCGCGCTCGCGCAGATCTCCCCGGATACCCGTGCCGGTGATGCCGTCCACCACCACGTCGGGGGCGCGCCATTCCGGGTCTTGGTCCACATCGCGCAAGGCTGCCAGGGGCAGGCCGCCGTCCTTGCGGACGGGCAGAAAGGGCACGCCCGCTTTGCGGGCAATGGCGGCGTGCCGCCTGGCCGGAAGGGGCAATTTGCCCAACGGGCCGGAATGGCAGACCAGCACGGAGCAGCCCCGCTCGTGCGCAAGCCGGGCGATAACCGCGCCGTCGCCGCCGTTGTTGCCCCGGCCCATGACCACAAGGACGCGCGTTTGCGGGGTCAGGGCAACGCGGCGGGCAAGGGCGGCAAAAGCCGCCTGCCCGGCGTTTTCCATAAGCAGAGCCGCGTCGATGCCGAAAGTCTTTTGGGCCGCCTGGTCCCATTGGCGCGTTTCCTCGGGGGTGGGCAGGTCGGCGAAAAGGGGCAGGGGGATCATGTTCCCTCCGGGTGTTCAAGGATCACTGTTGCCGCGGCGGTTTCGCGGGCGTGGGTCAGGGAAAGGTGAAATCGTGTCGCCCCAAGGCTTGCGGCGGCCTCAAGGGCCGCGCCGTGCAGGAACAGTTCGGGCTTGCCCGAAGGCAGGGACAGCACCCGCAGATCGTGCGGGGTGACCCCGCCGGAAAAACCGGTGCCAAGGGCTTTGGCGGCGGCCTCTTTGGCGGCGAAGCGGGCCGCCGTCCAGGCCACCAGGCGGGAAGAGGGCGGGGTTTGCGCTTCCGGCGCGGCGGCCAGTTCCTCCTCGTGGAACAGGCGGCGCAGGAAGTGCCCGCCGAAGCGGGTCAAAGAGCGCTCTATGCGCGCGAGTTCCACCAAATCCAGTCCCACGCCCACGATCATCGTTGCTGCCGCCTTGCGTCTTAAAGAGCGTTTCGGTAATCAGCGGTCATTTCGTAATAAACGACGGCCTTACGGCGACTGTAAGGCTTTTCCGTGCCAGGTCAAGGCGCAAGGCGCCGCCCGCTTGTTCCGGCGGGCCCTCGTTGACTGGCCTTGAGCTTTGGCGTAATTTTGCCGATTATCAGGTAATTGTCCGGCGGTGCGAGACGGCTCGTTTTTCCCGTGCCGCTGTTGTTTTTTAACTTCGTTGCGGCCTGCCCGCGGCTTTTTTGCTTCCAGGAGAATAAAGCATGCGCATCTGCGTCATCGGAACGGGATATGTGGGGCTGGTCAGCGCCGCCTGCTTTGCTGAAATGGGCAACGACGTCACCTGCGTGGACGTGAACCCTGAAATAGTCGAGAATCTCAACCGGGGAAAGGTGCATATATTCGAGCCGGGGCTGGAAGATCTGGTGCGTCGGAACTTTGCCGACGGGCGTCTGGCGTTTACCACCAGCCTGGAAAAAGGCATCGCCGGCGCGGCGGCGGCGTTTATTTGCGTGGGCACGCCTTCGCGTCCCGACGGTTCCTGCGATCTGCGCTACGTCATGAGCGTTGCCGACGAAATAGGCCGGACCATGCGGGCGCCCCTGGTGGTGGTGGACAAGTCCACCGTGCCCGTGGGCACGGCCGATGTGGTGCACGCCGCCATTGCCGAGGCCCAGGACAGGCGCAGGGCGAGCATACCCTACCAGGTGGTTTCCAACCCGGAATTTTTGAAGGAAGGGGACGCCGTCAACGACTTTATGAAGCCCGACCGGGTTGTGGTGGGCAGCCGCAGCGAAGAGGCCGCCGCCCTTTTGCGCGAACTTTACGCGCCCTTTGCCCGCAGCCGCGAAAAGCTTATCGTCACCAGCGTGCGCAGCGCGGAAATGATCAAGTACGCCTCCAACTGCATGCTGGCCACGAAAATTTCCTTTATCAACGAAATCGCCAATATCTGCGAAAAAGTCGGGGCGGACGTGCGCGAAGTGCGCGCGGGCATCGGCGCGGATCACCGCATCGGCCATCACTTTATCTATCCCGGCCTGGGGTATGGCGGTTCGTGCTTTCCCAAGGACGTAAAGGCCCTTATCCACACGGCGCGGGGCGCCGGTGTGGTTCCGGAGCTGCTTGAGGCCGTGGACTCGGTGAACGAACGGCAGAAAAAACGCATGGCGCACCGTATTCTGGAATATTTTGAAAACCAGGGCGGCGTCGCCGGAAAAACCCTGGCCATGTGGGGGCTGGCTTTCAAGGCCAATACCGACGACATGCGCGAGGCGGCCTCGCAGTCCATCATCAGCGAGCTTACGGCCAAGGGCATGCGCATCCGCGCCTACGACCCCGCCGCCGGGAAAAAAGCCGCGCGGATTTTTGCGGACAATTCCCTTGTATCCCTGGAAAGCAATCAGTACGAGGCCCTTGGCGGGGCTTCGGCCCTGCTGGTGGTTACTGAATGGAATCAGTTCCGCACCCCGGATTTTGACCGGATAAAGGCCGCGTTGACGGCCCCGATCATTTTTGACGGGCGCAATCTGTATTCCGGGACCGAACTGGCGGACAGGGGATTTGCCTATTTTTGCGTGGGCAGAGGTTAGAAGTCATTCTACAATCTGTAATGAGACCAATTCCTTTAGTCCCGCATAGAAAAAGCTTCCGCCGGGGGGCGCGCGCCTTTTTAATTGCCCCCGTGCCGGAAAAATCGCGTGACAAAAATTGTACGTTGACTTAGAGTAGTATCCGGAACTATTGCAAGGTTGTGTTTTGCACGCAAACGCCGTTGCGGACAGGTTAGCCGGAACGCTTCGTTCCGGCAGGTCCGCTGAAAGCAGAAGCATTGGGCGAGGGGAAATATGGATCACACAAAAAAACAGGACGACGAACTTCTCCAGTTGGTGACGTTCAGCATTGGTGAAGAGGAATTCGGGGTGGATATCCTGAAGGTGCAGGAAATTATCCGCACTATGGAAATCACCAAAGTTCCGCGCGCGCAGGATTTTGTGGAAGGGGTCATCAACCTGCGCGGCAAGGTTATCCCCATTATCGATCTGCGCCGCAGATTCGGGCTTGATTCCAAGGCGCACGACAAACACACCCGTATCATTGTTATTGAAATAAACAACATGATCGTCGGATTCGTGGTCGATTCCGTGTCCGAGGTGCTGCGCATTCCCGCAAGCACGGTGGAACCGCCGCCGCCCGTGGTGGCCGGGCTGGAGTCCGAATACATCAGCGGCGTGGGCAAATTGCACGACCGTCTGCTGATCCTGCTGGATCTGGACAAGCTCCTGTCCAGCGACGATCTGAAGAGCCTTGGCCAATTGTAGCCTTTTGTCCGTCCGCCGCAACAGATTGCGTAAGCGCGGCTGATCCGGGCGGGCCCGCCGGGCAAAAGGACAGGGATGCCCTGCGGCCGTTTGAAAACCGCTACATGGAACTGTGTCCGTGCCCGTCCGTTTTGCACTTGCCATAAAAAATCGCCGCCGGTCCGGCTTCCGGCGGCGATTTTTCCGTTGCCCTGGAAGCAGTCTCAATCATTTCACACTTGAAATGCGCCGCAAGGATTCGCGGGCGGATCTTTGCGGCGGGATGCTTGCGGGGCGGGCTTTGCCCGCCGCCAGGCAAGCATCTTAACCGTGCAATGTTTCAGGAGTCACCCTTGTCCCTTGCCTCTGTAGCAGAAAAGCTGCTTGCCGTCGTTCCTTCCGATCATACCCCGCGCGGCGGCGCGCCGGCGGTTCATGTCACGCGCTCGGGCTCCGGAGGGGTGGCCCGCCTGGCACTTGCCCTTCTGGAAAAAGGGCGGAACGTGGTGGTGGTGGCAAAGAACACGGCCCAACTGCAGGAATTCCGCTCTCTGCTCACCCTGTTCACGCCCGAACGTTCCTGCTGCGATCCTTCGCCCACGCGGGTCCAGTGGGACCACCGATTCATCACGGTTCCCCAGCATCCCGCCGGGGGCGGGGGCAAAAGCACCTGGGCCGAGCGCATGGCCGCCCTGTATTCGTTGCGCATGCGGCGCAGCGTGCAGGGGGTGCTGGTTTCTTTGGACAATTTTCTGCTGCGGCTGCCGCCGGTGGATATTTTCGACGAGCACGAACTGCGTCTGCACAAAACTATGGACATGGCCCCGGATCTGGTGCTGGAACAGGCCGTGGACTGGGGCTACACGCGGGTCCCCCTGGTGAACGCGCCGGGCGACGTGGCCATGCGCGGCGATATTCTGGACATTTTCTGCCCCGGCTACGCCAAGCCCCTGCGCCTGGAATTTTTCGGCGACACTCTGGACGACATCCGGCATTTCGATCCCCTTAACCAGCGCTCCATCGCCGATATCGCCGAAGTGCGCATGCTGCCCGTGGCCCCGGTCATCACCAGCAGAAAGCTGCGCGCCAAGGCTGAGGAATTCTGGAAAAAAGAGCGCAAAGAAGGGCGCGTCTCGCCTTCGGACGTGGCCGGCTTCATGCGCGCGGCCGACGCCGGGGGCAGCGGATTTTTTTCCGGTGTTTACTACGAAAACTCCTCCTGCCTGGAAGACTGGCTGCCGCCCGAAAGCGTCCTGATCCTGCCGGCCGAGCGGGACGTGCCCCAATTTCTTGAAGAGGCCGCCAACTTCTGGACGGATCTTCTGGAAAAAGAAGCCGAAACCAGGGGATTCCGCCAGCCCCCCACCCGCGCGCTGCGCCCGGCGGCGGAGGTGGAAGGCCTTTTCAACGGCATGCGCCGGGCCTGCTTTACCGACCTGCGCATCGGCATCCCGGAAAAGGCGGACAGCAGCTTCGCTTTGCCCGAGCGAGTCTACCCCTCCTTTCAGAACGTCTTTCCCCGGCAGGAAGAACAGGAACGCCCCTGGCAACAGCTTGTGGCCCTGATGCGCGCCTGGTCCTTTACGCGGGCGCCCAAAAAAGGCGGGAAGGGCGCATCCCCGGAAGACGCGCATGTCCCGGCGGAGTCATTGCCGGGCGCGCGTAGCGGGGCGGATTACGGCGCGGGAGAAGGAGTGCGCTCTCTTTTGCCCGGATCTTCCGGCCGGCTGCTGCTCAGTTTTTCGTCCGAGCGTTCCCGCGCCCGCTTTTTGAAGCTGGCCGCCCAGGACGGCATCAGCCCGAAACTGCGCCTTGAGGAAGGGGAAAACGGCCTTTTCGCCCTGGTCGCCCCGTACCGTCAGGGACTGTTCCTGCACTGGGAAAACACCCTGGTGCTGGGCGAGGACGTGCTCCAGCCCAAGGTGGAGCGCGCCCGGCAACTGCCGCGCGGAGCCTTTCAGGGGCTGGACCGTTACGACACGCTGCGCGAAGGCGACTTTCTGGTGCACCGCGATTACGGTGTGGGCTTCTTTGGCGGCCTGCACCGCATGAGCCTTGGCGGCACGGAAAGCGATTATCTGCTGCTTTTGTACGCGGGCGAGGACAGGCTGTACCTGCCTGTGGACCGGCTTTCTCTTATACAGCGCTTCAAGGGAGCCGACGGGGCGGCCCCGGCTCCGGACCGGCTGGGCGGAACGCAGTGGACGGCCAGCAAGGAAAAGGCCCGCAAGGCCATTGAAAGGATCGCCGCCGATCTGGTGGAAATGTACGCCCTGCGCAAGGTTGTCAAGGGATTCCGTTACGGCCCGGTAAGCGAAATGTACCGCGAGTTCGAGGCCACTTTCGGCTTTGAGGAAACCCCGGACCAGGCCAGGGCCATCGAAGATGTGCTGGCCGACATGGAAAAGGCCGAGCCCATGGACAGGCTGGTGTGCGGGGATGTGGGCTTTGGCAAGACCGAGGTGGCCCTGCGCGCGGCTTTTCGCTCCGTGCTTGAAGGGCGGCAGGCGGCCCTGCTGTGTCCCACCACGGTACTGGCCGAGCAGCACTACCAGACCTTTCGCTCGCGCCTGGCGGGTTTTCCTGTCAACGTGGGCATGCTTTCGCGCTTTGTCCCGCGCGCGGCGCAAAAAGAGGTTCTGGAAGGAGCGGCCAGGGGGCGCATCGACATTCTTATCGGCACGCACCGCCTGCTGTCCAAGGATGTGGTCCTGCCCAACCTTGGCCTGCTCATCCTGGACGAGGAACAGCGCTTTGGCGTGCGGCACAAAGAGCGCCTGAAAGAAATGCGCAAAAACGTGGACGCCCTTACTCTGACGGCCACGCCCATTCCGCGCACCTTGCAGCTTTCTCTGTCCGGCATCCGCGAGCTTTCCATCATTGAAACCCCGCCGCCCGAACGCAAGCCCGTGGCCACGGCCTTGATCGACCGCGACGAAAACGCCCTGCGCACCATTCTGGAGCGCGAACTGGCCCGGGAGGGCCAGGTGTTCTGGGTCTACAACCGGGTGCAGGGGCTGGAGCGGGTGACCGAGTTTGTGAAAAAGCTGGTCCCGCACGCCCGTGTGGGCATGGCCCACGGACAGATGAACGAAAGCGCCCTGGAAGAGACCATGCACAAGTTCTGGCACGGGGATCTGGACGTGCTGGTCTGCACGGCCATCATCGAATCGGGCCTGGATTTTCCGCGCGCCAACACCCTTATTGTGGATCAGGCCCAGCTGTTCGGGCTGGGGCAGTTGTACCAGTTGCGGGGCAGGGTGGGGCGTTCGGACCGGCAGGCCTTTGCCGTTTTTGTCACCCCCGATCCCGACCGTCTGCCCGAAGCGGCCCGCCAGCGCATGCGTATAATCCTTGATATGGACTACCTGGGAGCGGGTTTCCAGGTGGCCATGGAAGACTTGCGCCTGCGCGGCGCGGGCAATATACTGGGCGAAACCCAGTCCGGGCACATGAACCGCCTGGGGCTGGACCTGTTTCTGGAAATGCTGGAGGAGGCCGTCGCCAAGCTTAAGGGGCAGCCCGTGCAAAGCCACCAGGAAACCGAGCTTTCCCTGGGCCTGCCCGCCTTTATCCCCGAAGGCTACATGCCGGACGCCAAGGAGCGGCTGCGCTACTACAAGCTGTTGTCGTCGGCCGTGTCGGACGATGCCCTGCGCGATGTGGAATTCGAGATGCGCGACCGTTTTGGTCCGCTGCCGCGGGAGTTGGCCAACTTCAGCGCCGTGCTCTCCTTCAAGCGCAGCCTGACCGCCTGGGGCGCGCAAAAGGCCGACATCTATCCCGACAGGCTGCGTTTGTCCTTTGGCCCCGCTTCCGCTCTGGACCCGGCCCGTCTGGTGGCCTTTGTGGCCGAAATGCGCAAAAAACACCCCCTGGTGCGTTTGCAGCCGCCCGCCGTGCTGGAACTGCCCCTGGCCGGGGACAACCCCGGCGAAGCCCTTGCCGCCGCCCGCCGCCTGCTGGAGCCGCTGATGGCGGAAGAGAAGAAGGTCATACAATGAAGCGCAAAACGGTGTTATCCGTTGTCATGTGTCTTTTGTTTCTTGTGCCCTTTCGCGGACGGGCGGAGGGCATGATGCCGGGCGAGGTGGCGTCAGTGAACGGGCAGGGCGTCTATTTTTCCGAACTGGAATCGCGCCGCAGCCGCCTGTTCGACGCCCTTTCGCCGGACGAGCCCCCGGCAATCGAGGCCGCCCTTCAGGAGCAGTACCGCTACGCCTTGCAGGGCATCATTGATGAGCTTCTTATCTGCCAGTATATGGGCAGGAACAAGCTGGATCTTGCGCCCGATGCTCTGGCCGCGGAAGAGGCCCTTATCCGGGCCGATTACCCGGAAGGGGGATTCGATCAGATGCTTCTGGAAGAAGGCATCAGCCTTGACCTGTGGCGCGAAAGCCTGCGCCGCGGCCTGCTGGTGCGCAAATTCCAGGCCGAGGTGCTGCGTCCCGAAATCACCATTTCTCCCGACGAGGTCAACGCCTACTACAAAGCGCACGCCGGGGAGTTTCTTATTCCCGAGCAGTGGCACTTTATGCAGATCAGCGGCATCGACAAAAAAGAGGTGGAGCAGGCCCGCGACAGCTTTATCCAGACGCGCAACGCCACCGCCGTTCAGTTGAGCCGCCCGGTCAGTATCCACGATATCCGCGCCGCCATTGACCGCCTGCCTGAAGCCGTCAGCGGCGAACTGGCCCGCCTGATGCCCTGGAAGGCCGCGCCGGTGAAGCCTTTTGAAAAGGAATTCCGCGTGTTCGTGCTGCTGGAAAAAACACCGGCCACGGAACTGGGCACAGAGGAAATCTACCGCCGCGTGGAGCAGGCCATTGCCGAGGAAAAGCTTCAGTCGGTCTATGTCCGCTGGATGGAGAAACAACGCGCCAAAGCCGCCATCCGCATCGCGCCCGAGCTTATGCCGGGGGCCGCGCTTCCCGGCGCGCCCGGGGCGGAGCCGGGCGGGGGCGGTAACGGAACCTCTTCCGCCGGGGGGCCGGGGCGGCCGGTGGCCGGCGGCGCAAACCCGGGGGCGCCGTCCGTCCCGGACGAGGAAAACGCCGCGCCTGGAAAGTAAGCGGGGCTCGCACAGCCCTGACGCCGCCATTGCATATTGACGGGAAAGGGTTTACATACGTCCTGCCGTCTAACGCTTATCTTTCCCGGAGAATTCCGTTGCGCACCATAACCAGACTTGCCGTCCTGCTGGCATTCGCGCTGTGCGCGAGCCTTGCCCACGCCACCGATATCACCGTCAATAAAATAGCCGCCGTGGTGAACGGCGAAATGATTACCCTGCACTCCCTGCGCACCCATACCGCCGCCGAACTCGCCCGGCAAAAAATCGCCCAGGACGATCCGCGCGCCCCCGCGGTTATGAAGTCCATGCTGGACGCCATGATCAACGACATACTGATCCGCCAGGAGGCTACCCGGTATAAAATCACCGTCAGTGATCAGGAAGTGGACAGCGAAATACGCCGTATCGTGCAGAACAGCCATACGACCCAGGCCGCCTTTGAGGAACAGTTGGTGAAGCAGGGCACCACCATCGCGCTGCTGCGCGAAAACATCCGGGACAGCATGTTGCGCCAGCGCATGACCACCCTGATGATCGCCCGCAAGGTGGTCGTCACCAACGATGAAGTGGCCGAGTATTACGAACGGCACAAAAGCGCCTTTTCCGGCGAGCGCTCGGTGGATTTTTCCGTCATCGTCTTCAAGCCCGACGTAAAGGCGGAAAACATCTACAAGCAGTTGGAATCGGGCACCCTCAGCTTTGAAGACGCCGCCCGCAAATATTCCCGCGATTCGTCGTCGGCGGCCGGCGGCCGCATAGGCGTCCTGCCCGCCGGGCAGTTGCCCCCGAACATCCGTTCCCTGTTCTCAGGCATGGTCAAGGGGGGGCTAAGCCCTCTGGTGAAAGTGGAGGGAACCCCGGCCGTTTTCCGGCTGAACGACATCTTGGAGGGCAAATCCCAGACGCTTGAGGAGGCCACCCCCAGAATAATCGAGGTGCTGCGCGAACCGCGCCTGCGCGAACGGTTCGAGGAATACACCAGCCAGCTTCGCGGCAAGGCGGTTATAGACGTCAGGATTTAGTCCCACCTTTTCAACCTCACATCGAGGCAGTGATGACGCTACTGGATTTAGGGCTGTCCATCCGCGAAAAGCGCGAGGCGGCGGGCCTCAGCATCGACGATGTGGCCGCGCGCATTAAGGTTGGCGCGCGCATACTGCGCGCCATTGAGGAAGGCTCAATCGAAGGGCTGCCCCATGCCGTGTACACTAAGGGTTTTGTCCGTTCTTTCGCTCTGGTGGTGGGTTTTGACCCCGCGGAACTGAACGGGTACCTGGACCGCGCCTTTCCTCCGGAAATCGACGACGCCAAGCCGGAACCCGGCCCCATGATGCGCGCCGCGCCCGTGTCCGGCCCGGGCAGAAAATTCGTTCTGGCCGTTCTGGTGCTGGTGGTGCTGGGCGGGCTTGCCGGCGGCGGCTGGTACGTTGCCGTCAATTACGGTTCCGGCATTCTGGAACGCATCAAGCGGCCGTTTTCCGCCATTACCGCGCCCACCGGCGCGAGCAACGCCACTGTGGCCGCCGCTCCGCAGCCGGACGGGGCTTCCGCCCCTGTCATTCCTCAGAACCGGCCCGCAGAGGCCGCCGCTCCGGTCAAAGCGCCGGAGGTTCCCGCTTTGCAACCGGCCGCACAGCCGGTTCCGCAAGCGGCCGCCGCCAACTCCATGGCCCCCGCCGCCCCCGCGGCTTCCGCGGCGCCCGTCCGGGCCGCCAACGCCACGGAACAGCAAAAGCCGCACACCGTAATGATTAAAGCCGTGCGCAACTGCTGGATAGACGTCACCGCCGACGGGGTCCGGGGCAGGGACTTCACCCTGCAGGCCGGAAAAGAGCATACCTTCACTTACACGAAGTCCCTGGAAATCATCCTGGGCAATCCCGGCGGGGTGGAGATCTATCACGACGGCAGTCCCTTTGCCATGCAGGAACAGAACAAGCCCAAATTCCTGCGGTTCCCTTAGGGGCTGTTTCCCGATAGCCGCCAACTGCGGCGGCGTCTTTTTGCTCCCGGAAGCCGGGTCCGCCGCTTTTACGGACGGCGTTCACCCGGAAACAGCACTCAGGGCTCCCGCCCCTTGCCCCGCCGGAAGGTCTTTCCGGCACACAGCCGCCTTTGCCGGGGGATCTGTCCGGCAAACACAGCCCACATGGAATTTACGGAACGGGTATTCATCCTGCAGACGGGACGTTTTCGCGAGGCGGATCTTTGGGTCCGCTGCCTTTCGTCCGGCCGGGGGGTGTTCACCGCCTTTGCCTTTGGCGGCAGCCGCAGCCGCCGCCGTTTTTCGGGCTGTCTTGATACCTTCAGCGAAGTCAGCGTACGCGTCAAAGCCACGCGCGGTGCCGCCCCCGGCGAAGAATACCTTGCCCTGCAGGAAGGAGTTCTGCTGCGGGGGCTGCAACGCCTGCGGTCGGACTGGACGCGCTTTGGCATGGCGGTCAACTGCGCAAAGTTTCTTCAGGCTTTCGGCATAAGCCCGGAAGGTGCGGAAAAAGCGCATTTTCTTTTTGCCCGCACCTTGCGGCTTCTTGAAGAAGCGGATACCCTGCCGCATCTGTTGCCGCTGCTTTTCCGGGTCCGCCTGGTCTTTGATCAGGGCTATGCCCTTGACGTCCGGCGGTGCGCCCGTTGCACGCGGGAATTGCGGGACGGCGCCTACCTGTTTGTTCACGAAGGCCGCCTTGTCTGCGAAGACTGCGGGGGCAGGCTGTCCGGCCAGGCTTTTTACCTGGGCGCTGAAGCTGTGGGGGTGCTGTCCTCAGTATGCTCTCTTCCCCCGGACGGTTGGGGCGCCTGTGAAAGAAGCGCGGCAAAACAATGCGGCCGGGCAATGGACGCATTTATCAGGTTTCATGTGGGACTTGCCTGGGAAAACGGACGCTTTGTCAGGGTGTAATTGCCGGATTGCATTCCAGAGCGAATTACCATTGAAAATGTTTATTCGTTCCGGCGGCGGGAACCGCCGCCCGCCGCGCAGGCGTGGACGTGACCTGTTTCGCCGGCAAGCGCCGGAGCGAGCGTCTCAAAGTTAACCCGCTCTGGGTCCGGACAACGGATCGTCTACCGGGATGATTTACGTAATTGTGGAGAATCTATGCATTTTCAAAATGTCATTCTGACGCTGCAGAATTTCTGGGCCGAACGAGGGTGCGTTATCCAGCAGCCCTACGATGTGGAGTGCGGGGCGGGTACCTTCAATCCCGCGACTTTTTTGCGCGTCATCGGGCCGGAACCCTGGAATGTGGCCTATGTGGAACCTTCGCGCCGTCCCACCGACGGCCGCTACGGAGAAAACCCCAACAGGCTCCAGCACTATTTCCAGTTCCAGGTCATCCTCAAGCCTTCCCCGGACAACGTGCAGGAGTTGTATCTTGAAAGCCTGCGCGCCCTTGGCATCGACCCCGCCAGGCACGACATCCGCTTTGTGGAAGACGACTGGGAGTCGCCCACCCTGGGGGCCTGGGGCCTTGGTTGGGAAGTGTGGCTTAATGGCATGGAAGTGACGCAGTTTACGTACTTTCAGCAGGTGGGAGGCATCGATCTTTCCCCGATCAGCGTCGAAATTACCTACGGCCTGGAAAGGCTGTGCATGTACCTTCAGGAAAAAGAGTCGGTGTACGAACTTTCCTGGAACGACCGGGTCACATACGGGCACATCTATCACCAGAACGAAGTGGAGCAGTCTCGCTTCAACTTTGAGGCCAGCAACGCCGAAATGCTTTTGCGGCATTTCAACGACTTTGAACGCGAGACGCTGGAACTTGTGGGCAAAAAGCTGCTTTGGCCCGCATACGACTACACCATGAAGTGCTCCCATACCTTCAACCTGCTGGACGCGCGCGGGGCCATATCCATTACCGAGCGCACAGGATACATCGCCCGGGTGCGCAATCTGGCTTCTTCCGTGGCCCGCTTGTATCTTGAACAACGCACGGAAATGAACTTTCCCATGCTGCGGACGTGATGCGTCCTTCATATAGCCTCTCACAAAGGAATAGACCATGCCCGCTTTTGTTCTGGAAATAGGCGCGGAAGAAATTCCGGCCCGGTTTCTGGCCAGTGTGGAAAAAGAACTGGCCGATCGTTTCAGCGCGGCCCTTGCCGAATCCGGCCTGAGTTTTTCGGGGCTGACCCGCTGTTCCACCCCCCGCCGCCTGGCGCTTTACATCGATCAAATCGCCGAAGAAGCCATCACGCGGGAGGAAGTGGTCACCGGTCCTCCGCTTAAGGCCGCGTATGACATGGGCGGCAGGCCCACCCGCGCCGCCGAAGGGTTTGCCAAAACCCACGGGGTGGCTCTTGAGGCCACCTTTACCCTGGAAACAGAAAAAGGCCCCTACATTGCCGTGCGCAAAACCGTGGGCGGCGGAGCGGCTCCGGATATACTGACCCGCATCTGCCCCGCGGTCATCGGCGCCCTGTCTTTTCCCAAACGCATGCGCTGGGGCGACGGCGACACCACCTTTGCCCGGCCCATACGCTGGATTCTCGCCATGTTCGGCGATTCCGCCCTTTCCTTCAGCGTGGGCACTACGTCTTCCGGCAACCTTACCTACGGGCACCGGGTGCACGGTCTTGGCCCTTTTGCGCTGGACGACGCAGTGGACTACCTGGCCGTTTTGCTGGAAAAAGGCGGCATCCTTCCCCTGACCGCCGACCGCCGCGCCGTCATCAAAGAAAGGGGCAACGCACTGGCGGCGGAAAAGAACGGGAAGATCCTCTGGAAGGATTCCCTGCTCGACGAGGTGCAGGGTCTTGTGGAGCATCCGGAGCCCATCCTGGGCGCTTTTGATCCCAGCTATCTTGAAGTGCCCCGCCAGGTTCTGCTCACCAGCATGGAAACCCACCAAAAAAGTTTTGGCCTGGAAGGAGCGGAGGGCGGCCTGCTGCCGTATTTTCTTACTGTTCTCAACCTCGCCCCTGAAAATGTCCAGTTGGTGCGCAAAGGCTGGGAACGGGTGCTGCGCGCCCGCCTGGAGGACGCCCGCTTTTTCTGGAAAACGGATCTGGCCGCCGGACTGGACCCCTGGCTTGCCGCCCTGGACTCCGTCATTTTCCTTGCCCCTCTGGGCAGCATGGGCGACAAGACCCGCCGTGTTTCCGCCCTGTGCGGGTGGCTGGCGGACAACGTGGGCTTTGCCGCCGCCGGGCAAAGCGTGAACAAGGACGAAGCCATGCGGGCGGGTCGCCTTTCCAAGGCGGATCTCGTTTCTGAAATGGTAAAGGAATTCGACACGCTGCAGGGTATTATGGGCGGCATCTACGCGGCGCGCGCCGGAGAATCCGCCAACATTGCCGACGGCATCTCCCAGCAGTACCTGCCCGCCGGGCCGGATTCCCCGGTGCCCGATTCTCTTTACGGCGCTTTTGTTTCCATCGCCGACAAGGCCGACACCATGGCCGGCTGTTTCGGCCTGGGCATGATTCCCACAGGCGCGGCCGACCCCTACGGCTTGCGCCGCGCCGCTTTGGGCATCGCCCGCATCGCCCAGGAAAAGGGCCTGCGCTTCGACGTCGCGGCCCTGTTCAAGGCCGCCATGGACGGCTACGGGGAACGCGCGTGGAAGCTGCTGCCGGGACAGGCGCTGCCGCGCCTGGAAGAATTCTTCATCCTGCGCTTGAAGAATCATTTTATCTCCGGCGGGGCGGAAACCCTGCTGGCGGAGGCCTGCCTTGCCGCCGACGCCCGTGACGTGTGGGCGGCCTCGGCGCGGCTGGCGGCCCTTTCCGCCTTCAGCCTTATGCCGGAATATGCCCAGGCCGTGCTTACCTTCAAACGCGCCGCCAATATCATCCGCAAGCAGGGGCAGGAGGAGGGCGCGGCCCTTACCGGCCGCTACGACCCCAAACTCTTTGCCGACGACGCTGAAAAAGCCCTGGCGGCCGAACTGGAACGCATGGCCCCCATGTTCTCCGAACTGTGGGAAGCCGATCGTTTCGCCGAACTGTTCAACCTGCTGCGCGACCTGCGGCCCTTTGTGGACGCCTTTTTCGACTCGGTTATGGTCATGTGCGAGGATGAATCCCTGCGCCTGAACCGCCTGAACATCCTGCAAACCCTGGTGGACCGCCTGGGCAGACTGGCGGACTTTTCGGCGTTGCAGATGTAGTCCGGCGGTTCCGCAAAAATCGGGGCCCCGCCCCAAACCCCGCCAGGGGGCTTTGCCCCCTGGACCCCCACAAGGGACTTTCGTCCCTTGACCCTGTATTTGGGTGGGGCCATGTTTACCGGTAACGTGTTTTGCGGTGCCGTTCTGTCGCTCCCGGCGTATGTTCAGCCTTTGAGCCCAAAAAGCTCGGGAATCAGAACGGAGCTTGAATCGATACCGTCTCGAAAAACGGTGGATTCAAGCTCCGTTCTGATTCCCGAGCTTTTTGAAATTCAAGGCAAGACATCCCCCTGTTTGCCGGGAGCCGTGCCAAGGTACGACAAAACAATCCCCCAAATCGCTCCTTGAACCCAATATAGGGTCAAGGGACGTAAGTCCCTTGCGGGTGCGGGGCGGAGCCCCGCCGGGGTTCAGGGGCGGAGCCCCTGACAGGGGGCATGGGGGACGGAGTCCCCCAACGAACAGGCCTGGCCTAATAAAAGAACCAGAACACCAGGGGCGCGAGGGCCAGCCGGTACAGGGCGAAGGGAATAAAAGAGATGCGGCTGATCAGGCTTACCAGGATTTTGATGGCGACCAGGGCGGCCAGAAAGGAAACCAGGGACCCCACGAGAAAAAAGGGTATATCGGCGCGGGTCAGGTCGCCGGCGGCGGAAATCAGCGAAAAGCCGGTGGCGGCCACCATGATGGGCACAGCGGCAAGAAAGGAATATTCGGCCGCCACAGAGCGGTTGGAGCCCAGCAGCATGGCCCCCATGATGGTGGAGGTGGAGCGCGAGAATCCCGGCCACAGCGACAGGCACTGAAAACAGCCGATGCCCAGGGCCATTTTGGGGGTCAGGGCGTCTATATCCGGGGTGCGCACGACACGGGCGTTGCGGGTGTACCATTCCGCCAGCAGGATGAACAGCGCGCCCACGGCCAGGGCGGCGGCCACGCTGACGGGGTTGAAAAGATACCGCGTGATGTACTTATGGGCCACAAGGCCCACCAGGCTGGCCGGAAAAGAAGTCAGAAACAGCAAAAACAGCCCGCGCAGACCGGCGAAGCGGGTTTTGTAACGCCCCCGCGCGGTCCTGGGGGGGATCAGCAGTCCCTGAAAGCGCGGCCAGTACAGCGCCACCACCGCCAGTATGGAACCCAGCTGGATGACCACCTCGAAGGTTTTGATGCGGGCTCCGCTCATGCCCATAAGGGTGCTGGTGATGATAAGGTGGCCGGAAGAAGAAATGGGCAGAAACTCTGTGAACCCCTGGACGATGCCCAGGATGGTGGCGGCGAGATATTCGCTCATGAGGGAACCTTTGAGGTTGGCGTGGCCGTTCCGGAATCGGGCGGCATGTCGAGAGCGGTTGCAATAAGAAAATGCTCTGGAGCGAAAAATTCCCTATAGCAAGGCGCGGGAGGTTGCAAGGGGGATCGCCGATTCCGCCGCGTGCGGCCGGGCGTGCCGGGATCGGTCCTCATGGAAAAGGCGCAGGCTTTGGCGGCCGCGGCGGAAGGAGCGGTTGCAAGGCCCCCTCGCTTGCGGTATAAAGTTACGGCTGAACAACAAGGAGTCCCTCATGCCCACCCTGATGCCGTCTTCGGAATTGTTGCGCCGCGCGGTGGTGTTTATTGACGAAACCCGGCGGGAACATCCCGAAAAAAAGTTTGCGGACATACTGGACGAAGCGGCCATGCGTTTTAACCTTTCTCCCCTGGACTGCGAAGCCCTTGCCCGGATCCTTGACGGGGAAAAACCGAAAAATTCCCAGAGCTGATTATCCTTAAAACACTCGCTTCGCCGCATAACCCTTATCCCAAGGCGCGATCCTGAATATCCTCACTTTTTCTTTGCTGCAGCGTTGCGTTTTCCGCGAACTGGTCCAGACCTTCATCCTGTGCCTGGTGTCTTTGCTTACGCTTATTCTCATCGGGCGGGGACTGCAGATGCGCGAGCTGTTCCTGGGGCTTGAGATAGGGCCTTTGGACATGGTCATGCTGTTCTGCTTCATGATGCCCATGTTTCTGATCATCGTGCTGCCCATTTCCTGCATGGTCAGCGTGTTTCTGACCTTTCTGCGCATGAGCACCGACAGGGAACTGGTGGCCCTGAAAGCGGGGGGGATCAGCATCTACCAGATGCTGCGCGCCCCGGCGGTCTTTTCCTTTTTATGCATGTGCCTTGCCCTGTTCGTTTCGCTGGAGGGCATCTCCTGGGGTATGGGCAGCTTTCGCTCCACCCTGATGTCCATCGCCAACACCAGGGCCAGAATAGTAATCCAGCCCGGCGTATTCAATCAGGATATTTTCGGCCTTACGCTGTTTGCCCGCAAAGTGGATCCGGTGTCCGGGCGTCTTTCCCAGGTGGTATTCGAAGATTCCACCCAGACCAAGGGGTCCAGCATCACCATCCTGGCCCCGGAAGGGGAAATCCTTACCGACGAAAAACGCGGCGAACTGGTCTTTAACCTGCTGAACGGCCGCATCTACCGGGTGGACGGCGATTCGGTGAGCCTGATGCATTTTGAGGAATACGCCGTGCGTCTGAATCTCAGCAAGGTTTTTTCCGGCATCCAGCTTGCCGATATCCGGCCCAAGGAAATGTCTGTGGACGCCCTGATGAAGGCGGCGCGCGAAGGACTGAGCGCCCGCCGGGGCAAAGCCCCCTCCGAGCGTTTTTTGAACAAGGTGAAGGTGGAAATCCAGAAGCGCTGGGCCTTGCCCGCCGCCTGTCTTGTGCTGGGTATTTTCGCCTTGCCCCTGGCCTGTTCCTTTGAGGGAGTAAAGCGGCAACTGGGCATAGTGCTTGCCCTGGCGCTGTTTCTGGCCTATTACAGCCTCTTTTCCATGGGGCTGAACCTGGGCGAATCGGGCAGGGTGCCCCCCTGGGTCGGCTTGTGGGTGGGCAACGTTATTTTCGCCGTGGCGGCCGTGGTGGGCCTGCAACTGGTCAACCGCGAGCGCGTTCCTTCCCTGGCCCAATGGTTCCACAGCTGCCGCAACGCGGTCTGCGGTCTGGGCAGGAGGCTGAACTCATGACCCTGCTCAGCCGGTATATCGTCCGGCAGAATCTTTTTTTGATCTTCATCATCATTTTCATCAGCACGGGCATTTACCTGCTGACAGACCTGTTCGAACGCCTGGACAATTTTCTGGAGGCCGGTCTCGGCGCGGGCATCCTGCTGCGGTATTTCGCGCTGAAGATCCCCATGATCATCTCGCAGCTTATGCCCGCGGTATTTCTGCTGGCCCTGGTCATTCAACTGAACATTCTGGACCGTTCGCGCGAGCTGGTGGCGCTGAAGGCCGGCGGAATTTCGCCCCTTGTGCTGGTCAAGGTGATCGTGCTGTACAGCATTGTCTGGGCGCTGGCTCAGTTCTTTTTTTCGCAGGTGGCGGGGGTGACCGGGGACCGCGCGGCCTCCGCTATCTGGCAGGAGGACGTGCAGGGGCACGACAGCAGCAATATTGTCCTGAAAAAATTGTGGTTTACGGAAAAAAACAAGATAATCCACTTCGGCAGCGCCGTGCCTTCGCAAAAAAGGGGCAAGGACGTTTACGTTTATGCGCTGGATTCTTCGGGCCTTGCCATCACCGAAATCATTCAGGCCAAAGAGTTTTCCATTGAAGACAAACGCTGGGTGCTGCGCGACGTCACCCGCGTTCTGCCCGCGGAATACAGAAAGGAACACCTGGCGGAGATGGACCTGCCCATGCGGCAGGATCTCAAGACCTTTCTGATGTTCGAGCGGGCCGGGGTCAAGCCCGCCCAGATGTCCTTGTGGGAACTTTCCGACGCCATAAAGCACCTGGAGCGGGCGGGTTCCAATGTGGAGGGCCTGCGCACCGCCTGGTACGGAAAAATCGCCTATGCGGCGTCCATCGTGGTCATGGGGCTGATCGCCCTGATAATTTCGCAGGTGACGCCCAACGTGTACAAGGCTGTGGGTCTGGCTTTGCTCTGTGTTTTTTTGTTCCACAGCGCCAACACCATATGTTCCAGCATGGGAGAAAAGGGCCTGCTTACGCCCATGGCGGGGGCGTGGATCACAGACGCGCTGGCGCTGACGCTGGGGGCCGCCTGGCTCCTTTGGCCGCGCCTCAGGCGGGGGATGGGCGGCTGACGGCCGCTGGCCCCGTCGTTCAGCTTTCGGCAATTCCCGTCAGTTCCAGTATCCGCCGCCACAGATCTTCCAGTCCCCGGCGCTTTTCCGCCGAAGTCACCAGAATATCCGTTCCCAGCAGGGCGCTCCAGGCGCGTTTGCAGGCATCAAGCTCGCGCTTGGAGCACTTGTCGGCTTTGGTCAGCACAGGCACAAGGGGCAGGCCGTGGCGCGCGGCAAAGGCGGCCAGTTCCTTGTCGGCCTTTTGGGGTGTAAGGCGGGCGTCCAGCAGCAGTACCAGGGCGGTCAGGCCGGGGGTGCGGGTAAGGTACAGCTCCAGCAAAGCGGCCCAGGACCGGCGTTCCGCCTGGCTGCATTTGGCGTAGCCATAGCCGGGCAGGTCCACGATATAGGCGGTACCGGGCGGTTCGATGCGGTAATAGTTGATGCTGCGCGTCTTGCCGGGCGTGGCGCTGACCTTGGCCAGGCTTTTTCTGCCGGCAAGAGCGTTGACCAGCGAGGACTTGCCCACGTTGGAACGCCCGGCCAGGGCCACTTGCGGCGCTTCAGGCCGGATGAGCTGCCCGGCGTTGAAGGACGTGGCCTCCAACTCCAGGGCGGGGGGAACGAAAGGCAAGGACATAATAAGCTTCTTGTATTTTCTCGGACCGGAATGATTGGCAAAGTCCGCACAGGCGTGTAACCGCAAGCGGAACACGACCGCGCGAAAAGCGCCGCTTCCGTGGCGGAAGCGGCGCTTCCTTTTTCACACTATCCCCGTAACCCCGTCAACCGCGCGACATTCTGTCGCGCTGGGCGTCGGCCAGGGCGCTGATGCCGGTAAGGCGTTCGCACTCGCCCAGCAGGGCGTCGATGACCGACGGATCGGCCAGGGTGGTCAGGTCGCCCAATTCGTCCACCTGCCCGGCGACGATTTTGCGCAGAACCCGGCGCATAATCTTGCCGGAACGGGTTTTGGGCAGGGAGTCGGCGAACTGGATGTATTCCGGGGTGGCGATGGGACCGATTTCGCGGCGCACCCATTTGCGCAGGTCGTTGCGCAGATTTTCCGTGGGCTTTTCTTCCACGTTCAGACGTACAAAAGCGTAGATGGCCTCGCCCTTGACAGGGTGAGGCATGCCCACCACCGAGGATTCGGCCACGGAGGGATGGGCGTTGAAGGCGGCTTCCATTTCCGCGGTGCTGAAGCGGTGGCCGGAGACGTTGATCACGTCGTCCAGACGGCCGGTAAGCCAGAAATAGCCGTCCTCGTCCCGCCGCGCGCCGTCGCCGGAAAGATAGCGGCCGGGGAAACGGGCGAAGTAGCCCTCCTTGAACTTGGCCTGGTTGCCGAACACCCCGCGCATCATTCCCGGCCAGGGGTTGTTGATGACCAGGTGCCCTTCCTCGCCCGTTTCGGCGGGGGTGCCGTCCTCGCGCAGGATTTCCGCGTCGATGCCGGGCAGGGGCAGGGTGGCCGAGCCTGGTTTGAGCGTGGTGGCGAAGGGCAGGGGGCTGATGACGATGCCGCCGGTTTCCGTCTGCCACCACGTATCCACCAAAGGCAGGGTGCCGCCGCCGATTTTGTCGCGGTACCAGTTCCAGGTGCCCGCGCCGATGGGCTCGCCCACGCTGCCGAGGACGCGCAGGGAGGAAAGGTCGTACTTTTCAAGCCATTCGTCACCTTCGCGGATCAGGGTACGGATGGCTGTGGGCGCGGTGTAGAAGGTATTGACGCGGTATTTTTCGACAATCTGCCAGAACCGGTCCGGATCGGGCCAGCGGGGGCCGCCCTCGAACATGACCGTGGTGCCGCCGAGCAGCAGGGGGCCGTACACTCCGTAGGTGTGGCCGGTAATCCAGCCCACGTCCGCCGTGCACCAGTGCACGTCTTCCTCGCGCTGGTCAAAGACCAGCTTGGTGGTGTGGGCCGCGTATGTAAGGTAGCCGCCGGTGCTATGCATGATGCCCTTGGGCTTGCCCGTGCTGCCGCTGGTGTACAGGATAAAGAGCAGATCCTCCGCGTCCATGGGCACGGCGGGCAGGCAGGCGTTAAGGGAACGGTCGGCCATGACGTCGCGCCACCAGATGTCGCGCCGTTCGCGCATGGTGGTGGACATGTTGGTGCGGTTGACCACGATGACCCGGCGCACCGAGGGGCATTCCTTCAGCGCTTCGTCCATATTGGCCTTAAGGGGGATTACCCGGCCGGAACGGAACAGCCCGTCGGCGGTGATGACCACCTTGGCCTCGCAGTCCTGGATGCGGCTTTGCACGCTGCTGGCGGAAAATCCGGCGAACACCAGCACATGGACCGCCCCGATGCGGGTACAGGCCAGCATGGCCACGATCATTTCCGGAATCATGGGCAGGTACAGCACCACACGGTCGCCCTTGCGCACGCCCAGGTTTTTCAGGGCGCTGGCAAAACGGCACACCCGGTCATAAAGCATCTGGTAGGTCCAGACGCGCACGTCGTATTCCGGATCGCCCTGCCAGATAAGGGCCACCTTGTTGCGCCGGACGCCGGAGATGTGCCGGTCCAGGCAGTTGTAAGAGGCGTTGAGCTTGCCTCCCGTGAACCATTCCACGCGCGGTTCCGAAAAATCGTAATCCAGCGTCTTTTCCCAGGGCTTGAACCAGTGCAGCAACTGTTTCGCCCGCTCTCCCCAGAACTTTTCGGGATTCTCAATGGCTTTTTTGTGCATGGCTTCGTATTCCGCCATGTTTTTCACCTCAGCCTTGGTTCCCTTTCCCGCCGGAGGCAGATGGCAAACGCATTCCTGCGTCTTTTTCGCGCCGCTCTTCTTTTTTTCCATGTTCTTGGCCATGAATCCTCCTCCTTCGGCTTTCGCCGCATTGCCGCCATAGGCGGGAGCATTATGCGGTCCCAGAGGGCTTCACTGAAATCCGCATTAAAAAGCCTGCTTTTTAATACGGGGCGGTTTGCCGGAAAGAGTGGCTTTTGGCCAGCTTATGCCGCTTTGCGGCGGCACAGGCCGGCGGCCTGTGTACAGACTTCCGCACGAAATCAGTACCCCTACTGGAATCATCCGCAAAGAAAATATGTATAGAATAGAGAATCAGCCTGTCAACAGCGTCACGGCACGAGTATTGAAAATGATCCCGCGCGGGTTTGCGCCGGCTTCAAGCGGACCGGACCGCCGCTGCCGCTCGGGCGGCGGGTGGTTTTGCCCCGGCGGCGCGCCGGACAGCGTCACGGAAGAAACGCCCGTTTTTAGAGGCGGCACTGGACGAAGCCGGGCATGTGCTGTACATAGTCTTTGGGATTACTTCGGAATACCGCTCTGTTTTCGCATGACGACGAGGAAAAATACACGCTTTGATAGAGGAGAGAAGGCATGTACCGTTCCGGAAAACTGTTTGTGGCGGCGCTGAGCTGCTTTGTCTGCCTGGCCGTCCTTGCCCACCATGCCCCGGCGGCTTCCGCCGCCGACGCTTACGCCAAGGTGAAGCCCGGCGACATTCCCGGCATGGATGCCGGGGCGCTCCTCAAGTTGATCGCCGCTGAAAAGGGCAAAGTGGTCATAGTCAACATTTTTGCCTCCTGGTGTCCCCCCTGCCGCGAGGAAGTGCCCGGCCTTATCAATGTGCGCAAGAATTTTCCCGCCAAGGACGTGGTGGTGCTTGGCGTTTCCGCCGACAAGGAGCCCAAGGCCCTGGCCAACTTCATGAACGAAATGAAGTTCAATTACCCCGTAAAGCTTGCTGAAGGCGATTTTGTCGCCAAGGTGGGGGTGACCGCCGTCCCGCAACTTCTTATCTACAACAAGGCCGGCGAACTGGTTGTCAACCATAAAGGCCTGGTGGACGAGCAGGATCTTACCAAAGCGGTCAAGGAAATCCTGGCGGACTAGCCTCTGTGCGGGCATTTCCACTGTGCAATGCTCCGGCCTGCGAAGCTTCGGTACGCGTCGGGTCCGCCCGGCGCGTACCGGCTGTTGGAAGCCTTTCATAATTCATTATGAAGCGCCTTCTGGCACCGCGGGGCGGTCCGGGGCGCGCCGCCAAAGGCGGCATAAGTGCGCCCGAAGCCACGTTTTCGGGCGAAGCGGTCCTTATAAACCGGCCGCCGGCCGGCTTCTGAAATGAGCATCTGTCTCGTTAACCCCCAGGTTTTGCCCTTCTATGGAACTTATGCTGCGTAAAGCCGCCGTCGCGGACATCAAGGCCATCCACGCCATGCTGCTTCAGGCCGCCCAGTCCGGGCAGCTTCTGCCCCGGTCCCTTTCTCAATTGTACAACCATACCCGCGACTTCTACGTGCTTATGCAGGGGGACGGCGCCCTTGCCGGATGCTGCGCCCTTTCCGTGGTATGGGAGGATCTGGCGGAAATCCGTTCGCTGTACGTGAAAGAATCACTGCGGGGCGCGGGATGCGGGCGCCGTCTGGTGGAAGCCTGCTTTGACGACGCCGCCGCCCTGGGCATACGCCGGGCGTTCACCCTTACCTACAAGACGGGATTTTTCTCCCGGCTGGGCTTTGACGAAGTGGGCAAGGATGTGCTGCCGCAAAAAATATGGGCCGACTGCATACACTGTCCCAAGTTTCCCGACTGCGACGAAGTGGCCATGCTGCGCTCCCTGCCGTAACCGGGCGGAAAATCCGCATTCGTAACGCCCGCCAACCGGAAGACACGATGAAAATCAAGGAACTGCGCGAACTGTATTCCCCGGGGGAGATCGACCTCAGGGTACGGGACATCGCCGCCCGGATCAACAGCCTGTATCAAAACGAGCCGCTGGTGATGATCTGCGTGCTCAAGGGCGCTTTCATGTTTTTTTCCGACCTGGTGAAGCACATTACTGTCCTGCCCGAACTGGACTTCGTGCGCGTAGCCAGCTACGGAACGGGGGTGTCCTCGTCAAAAACAATCAGTTTTTCCAAGGATGTAGAGATTTCTCTTGCGGAAAAACACGTTGTCCTGGTAGAAGATGTGGTGGATTCGGGCAGAACCATGCGGTTTCTTGCGGGCCAGATGGCGGCGCGGGGCGCAAAGTCGTTGCGCATTGCCGCCCTGGTTGATAAAAAGGAACGGCGCGAAGTTGACGTTACTGTGGATTTTGCCGGTTTTTGCCTGGCGGAAGGCTTTATCGTCGGCTACGGACTGGATTACGCCGAACGGTACAGGGAACTGCCCGCCGTTCATGTTGCGAACATTGAAGAGTAACGCCGCTGACCGCGGCCATTGAAGAATAACGCCGCCGGTTGCGGCCGTTAAAGAGTGATACCGCGATAATGAGGCGCATATGATAATTGCCTGCCCCAAGTGCGACACCTCCTTTTCCTTGCCGGACGAGCTGTTCCGGCCCGGACGCAAGGCGCGCTGCTCCCATTGCGGTAACGTCTTTCCCATGGCCGAGCCGGACCCGGAACCCGGCCTCGGCATTTCCGCGCCTGTGTCTCCGCCGTCCGCGCCCGCTCCTTCGCGCCCCAAGGGCAGGCATACCCTGATCGTGGCCCTGGCCCTGCTGATCTGCTTTGCCGGCATAGGTTACGGCGGCTATAAAATCTACCGGTCCCTGACGGCCCCGGGGGCAGAGTCCGCCTCTTCCCCGGCCCCGAAGCCGGTGCCGGAAATCGAAACCCCCGGCAACGAGCGCATCGAATCGCTTTTGCGCGGCATCGATCTGGGCACGCCCCAGCAATATGTCGTGGACAATGATACGCTGAAGAACATCGTCGTGGTGCAGGGCACAGCCGTCAACAAACTGGAAGCCCCCGTGGACTTTATCACGGTGGAGGCCCGCCTGCTGGACGCGCAGAACAAGCCCCTGGCCGTGCAGCGGCAGGTGTGCGGGGTCACTCTGACCCTGTTCCAGTTGCAGCTTTTGCCGGAAAAGGAAATGACCGCCGCCCTGAACAACAAGGTCACCGTCATCACCAACAATACCAAGGTAATGCCGGGCGGCAGCGTGCCCTTTATGGTGGTGTTCACTTCCCTGCCCCCGGGCATGGCCCGCTACGACGTGCGCGTCGTCGATCTGCGCGAAACGCCCAAACAGTAAAAGCGGCTCGCTGTTCCGGAACCTTTCCCGCCCGCAATGTCCGCAGAGCGGTTTAGCATTTCCAATGGTAAACCGCTCTTGTGTTATGGGAGCCAACATGGCGAAACTTCGTGAAATATACGTCTGCTCGTCCTGCCAGGGACGGACCAGCCAGTGGAAGGGGCAATGCCCCGCCTGCGGCGAGTGGAACACCCTGGAAGCCCGGCAGGAACGCCCCCAGGCCATTGCGCGGCAGGCGGGGGGCGCGCTTTCCGCCTGCCGCGCGGGCGGCGCCGTTCTTTTGCGGGACGCGCCGGAATCTTCGGGCGCGGTGTTCAGCACCGGGCTTGAGGCCCTGGACCGGGTGCTGGGCAGCGGCCTTATGCCGGGCGCGGCCGTGCTGGTGGGGGGCGAGCCGGGCATAGGCAAGTCCACGTTGCTTTTGCAGGTGGCCGGGGCGGTGGCCGCCTCGGGCCGTGGCGCCGTGTACCTTTCCGGCGAGGAATCCCTGGCGCAGATCCGCGCCCGCGCCGCGCGCCTTGGCCTTTTGCACGACAACCTCTTTGCCCAGGCTTCTTCGCAGATCGAAGAAATCTTTCCCCTTCTTGAAAGCGCGGAGCCTCCCAGCCTGCTTATCCTCGATTCCGTGCAGACCTTCACTTCCACAAAGGCGGAAGGGCTGCCCGGCAACGTCAGCCAGGTGCGCGCCGTGGCCACGGAACTGGTGGAACTGTGCAAGGCCCGCGACACAGCGGTGATTCTGGTGGGGCATGTGACCAAAGACGGCGTGCTGGCCGGGCCGCGTCTGCTGGAGCACATGGTGGACACGGTCATTTCCCTTGAAGGCGACCGGCAGCAGGCCTTCCGTCTGCTGCGGGTGCTCAAGAACCGCTTTGGCCCCAACCAGGAACTGCTCGTCTTCCAGATGGCCGGGCAGGGCATGGAACTGGTGGAAGATCCCTCCACCTATTTTCTGGGCGCGCGCGACGCCACCCTGTCCGGCACCGCCGTGGTCATGGCCCTGGACGGGCAAAGGCCCCTGGCCGTGGAAGTGCAGGCCCTGGCCGCCAAAAGCTATCTGGCCATTCCCAGACGCACCGGCCTTGGTTTTGACGTGAACAGGCTGCATCTGCTGCTGGCCGTGCTGGAAAAACGCCTGCGTCTGTCCTTTGCCCAGACCGACATCTACGCCAAGGTGGGCGGCGGCATGCGCCTGGCCGAGCCGGGCATGGACCTCGCCCTGGTGGCCGCCGTGCTGTCCTCCTATTACGACATGCCCCTGCCCGAGCGGGCCGTATTCTGGGGCGAAGTGGACCTGAACGGCCAGATCCGCCCTGTGGCCGGGCACTCCATCCGCGCCGTCCAGGCGGCCCGCCTGGGCTACACTCCCGTCGTCCATCCCGCCTCCCCCGGCGAAAAAGGCTTCCAGACTCTGGAACAGATGCAAAAAAGCCTGTTTTCCCGCCGCGCGCCCGCGTCGGCGGGCCGGGAGGGATAAGGGCGAGGCGGCGGGGCGCGCAACTTTGTATCGCTCCTTATCTCTTGACCTTATGCCAAGGGGATGTATTCTCTTTTTCAGAGATTCGCCCTTGTCCCTCTTATGCCCTTTTAACCGACGCACCCCTTTCCCGCAGGAGCGCCATGAGCCCCTACGAATCGCCCGGCGGCCGGCCGGATTTTTCCCTTGACGTGGAACTGCGCGAACCGCGCCGTTATCGCGTGCTGTTGCACAACGACGATTACACCACCATGGAATTTGTGGTGGGCATTCTGATGACGGTGTTCCGCAAAACCGTTGCCGAGGCGGAGGCCATCATGCTGGCCGTACACGAAAAGGGCCTTGGCAGTTGCGGGGTGTATACCGAAGAAGTGGCGGAAACCAAAGTGGCCCAGGTGCACGACAAGGCGCGCAAGGCCGGGTTTCCGCTGCGTTGCAGCATGGAGGAGGAATAGCCGTGCTGGATACCCATTTGGAACAGGCTTTTGCCCTGGCGGTAGGCGAGGTGCGCGGCCGCAGGCACGAATACTTTACCCTGGAGCACCTGCTGTACGGCATTCTGCTGGAAGACGGCGGCAAGGCGATTTTGGGCGGTGTGGGCGTGAACCTGGTGAACCTGCGCCGCGATCTTGAAACGTTTTTCGCGGAAAACGTCACCCCCATCCCGGAAAACACCACGGCGGAAGTGGTGCAGACTTTGGCCCTGCAACGGGTCATGCAGCGCACGCTGCGGCATATGCACACCTCGGGCAAGGACAAGGCGGGCATAGGTGACGTGCTGGCCTGCCTGCTGGAAGAAGGCGACTCTTACGCCGCTTACTACCTGCTGGCCCAGGGCGTCACCCGCATGGACGTTCTGGAATACATCTCCGCCGATGTGCCCGGCGTTCGTCCCGGCGCCGAAGAGGCGGGCGAGGACGAGGACGCCGACACCAAGGCGCTGCGCAAGTATACCGTGGATCTCACGGAAAAAGCGGCCAAAGGGGAAATAGACCCCCTGATCGGCCGCCGCCGGGAAATTGAACGGGCCATGCAGGTGCTGGCCCGCAGACGTAAAAACAACCCGCTGTTCGTGGGCGATCCCGGGGTCGGCAAGACGGCCCTGGCCGAAGGCCTGGCCGCCCGCTTCATCCGGGAAGACGCTCCGGCCCAGTTCAAGGGCGGCAGGCTGTTTTCCCTGGATCTGGGCGGCCTTATGGCCGGGGCCAAATACCGGGGCGATTTCGAGGGCAGGCTCAAGTCCGTGCTGGCGGCCCTGTCCCGCATTCCCGAAGCTATTCTGTTCGTGGACGAAATTCACACTCTTGTCGGGGCCGGGGCGGTCAGCGGCGGGTCGCTGGACGCCTCCAACATCCTTAAGCCGGTGCTGGGATCCGGCCGCCTGCGCTGCATCGGCTCCACCACCCACGAGGAAATGCGCAACCATTTTGAGAAGGACAAGGCTTTTTCCCGCCGTTTCCAAAAGATAGACATCAGCGAACCCAGTCTTGAAGAGTGTCTGGACATCCTGCGCGGTCTCAAGTCCCGCTACGAGGAGCACCACAGGGTGCGCTACACCCCGGCGGCCCTGGAGGCGGCTGTGAACCTGTCCGCCCGCTATCTGCCCGACGCCCGCCTGCCGGACAAGGCCATCGACCTTATTGACGAGGCCGGGGCGCGCAGACGCCTGCGCGGCGACAACGCGGCGGCCGAGGCGGCATCCGCGGCCGGCGGGACGCCGGACTCCGCGCCCGGCGCGGCAAAGTCCGCCATAAAGGATGCGGGCCCGTTGAAAAAGGACGGGGACTTCACGCCGCCCGACGGGCAACAGGACGGCAAAAAGAAACGCGCCGCCAAAACCGCGCTTACCGTGGGCGTGGCCGATGTGGAGCAGGTGGTGGAAGGCATGGCGCGCATCCCCTCGGTCCGTGTCTCCGCCGCCGACAAGGTGTCGCTCAGGCACCTGGAGCGCGATTTGAAGCGCGTGGTCTTCGGCCAGGACGCGGCCGTGGAAAATGTGGCCCGCGCCGTTTTGCGCGCCCGGGCGGGCTTTACCCGCGAAGGGCGGCCGCAGGGTTCCTTTATGTTCTACGGCCCCACCGGCGTAGGCAAGACCGAGCTGGCAAAGCAGCTTGCCGCCTTGCTGGGCGTTTCCTTTCTGCGCTATGACATGTCCGAATATATGGAAAAGCACGCGGTATCGCGTCTTATCGGCGCGCCTCCGGGGTACGTGGGCTTTGATCAGGGCGGCCTGCTTACGGAGGCGGTACGCAAAACCCCGCACGCGGTTCTGTTGCTTGATGAAATGGAAAAGGCCCACCCGGACATCTTTAACGTGCTGCTCCAGGTCATGGATTATGCCGCCCTTACGGACGCCACCGGCCGCAAGGCCGATTTCCGCAACGTGGTCATCATCATGACCACCAATGCCGGGGCCTTCGAGCTTTCCGCGCGCGGCATCGGCTTCGGGGCCGCCGCAGGGGGCGGCCTTGCCCCCGACAAGGCCAGAAAAGCGCTGGAGAAGCTTTTTTCGCCCGAGTTCCGCAACCGTCTTGACGCCATGATTCCCTTTGTCTCTTTGTCCAAAGACGTCATGGGGCGCATTGTGGACAAATTTACCGGCGAACTGGCAAAAAATCTGGCCGAGCGACAGGTTGCTCTTTCCCTTACCGACAACGCCCGTGTATACTTTGCGGACAAGGGCTTTGACCCGGTCTTCGGCGCGCGGCCCCTGGCCCGCGTTCTGCGCGAGGAACTGGAAGACGCCCTGGCGGGCGAGTTGCTCTTCGGCGCCCTGAAAAACGGCGGCGAAGCCAGGGTGGACGTGCAGACGCGCAAGTCCCCCGACGGCAAGGAGGAAAAGAAACCGTTGTTCAGCTTTGTTTCCGCCAGGCGGATAAAAAAATAACGTTCCGCGACAGAGCCGGGGGGAGGGTTTGGCTCCCCGGATTCTCGCGGCGAAGCCCACAGGACGCCCGCCGAAAGTGGGGCAAGTCGGGGCGCTCCGGGATTCTCGTCCCCCGAAGCTCCGGGCCTTTCGGGCGGGGCCGCCTTTCCGGTCAGGGCGGTTCGCCGCCAAGGGCCGGGACGCATTGACGTTACGCGTAACAACCTTTACAGTGAGCGCAGGTTTAATTGCGTCCGTGACACGGTCGTGGACCCTGTTCCGGCTTTGTTGCGGAAGCCGTCTTTTTTCCCCTGAACCTTTTCCCGACACTTTCGGATTTTCCATTTCATCTCGAGAAGGAGACTCTCAATGGCGAAGCCTTCGCAGGAAAAGCCCCGGACAAAAGCCGGCACGGCAGCTTCAGAAACACCCGAAACGGAAGCCCCCGCCGCCGGCGACACCCACGGCGGCAAGGAGGAGAAGGCGGCCTTGATGCAAAAAGTCATCCTCAACGGGGCGGATATTGTCGCCATCGGTGAAGAGGCCGAGCTTATTGTGGGCGGCAAAAACTACAATACCGCCATCATCAGCCAGGTGCCCGGCATCAAGGCGCCGCAGTTCCGCGCCGTTTCCTCCATCGCCTTTCACCGGGTGCTGGACGAAACCAAAATCAACGCGCCCCTCACCAGGGCCGTGGTGGACAGGGAATACAAGCGCATTGACTGGGAAGACCCGGAAATCAGCGGCGATCCGGAATTTTTGCAAAAGTTCGTGCGCAACCTGGGCAAGGCCGTGCGCGCGGAAACGCTGGCCAAGCAGAACGGCGCGCAGGGACAGGTAAAGCTGCGCACCTTCGTGAACAACGTGGTGGAGGGCTTCGCCACCTCGCCTGAAGGCATCGACCAGTTGCGCAAGCGCTCGGCGCTGGTGCAGGCGGCCATTTTGTCGGTTGAACTGCCCAAATCGGTCGAGGAAGAGGTACGCTTCGCCTACGAAAGCATCTGCGAAGAGGCCGGCGAGGGCGACGTGCCCGTGGCCGTGCGCTCCTCCGCCGCGGGCGAGGACTCGCGCAAAAAGGCCTTTGCCGGCCTTCAGGACACCTACCTTAACGTCTACGGGTCGGAGCAGGTGGTGCTGGCCTATCACTGGGACTGCGCCTCGGCCTACAACCTGCGTTCCATGACCTACCGGCGCGAGGCCATTCTTGACGCCATCGCCCTGGCCGAAGAAACCGGCGACGACAATATCGCCGCCCAGGCCAAAAAAGAATGGGCCATCGAGCACACGTCGCTTTCCGTGTGCATCATGCGCATGATCAACCCGGTCATTTCCGGTACCGCCTTTGCCGCCGATACGGCCACGGGCTGCCGGGGCACCGCGCGCAACGATCTTGTCTCCATCGACGCCAGCTACGGCCTTGGCGAAGCCGTGGTGGGCGGCATGGTCACCCCCGACAAGTATTATGTCTTTACCCGCGACGACGGCCACGAGGTGGTCATCCGCCAGATGGGCTGCAAAGACATGAAAATCGTCTATGACGAAGGCGGCGGCACCAAAAAAGTTTCCGTGCCAGAGCTGGAAGCCTTTCGCTGGGCCTTGTCCATCGCCCATGCCGAAAGCGTGGCCAGGGGAGTGCGCGCCATCAGCAAGGCTTACGGCGGCATTATCATGGACTCGGAGTTCTGCATCGACGCCAAGGACGAACTGTGGTTCGTGCAGGCCCGGCCCGAAACCCGCTGGAACGAAGAATTCGAACTGCATCCCGACATCATCTTCATGCGCCGCAAGGAAGTGGACCCCACGGCCATTTCCGTTGCCGAAGTGCTGCTTGAAGGCAACGGCGCGTCACGCGGGGCGGGGCAGGGCACGGTCAGGTTTTTGCGTTCGGCCCTTGAACTGAACCGTATCGGCAAGGGTGACGTGCTGGCCGCCGAGCGCACCGATCCGGACATGGTGCCGGGCATGCGCGTGGCTTCGGCCATCCTGGCCGACGTTGGCGGCGACACTTCGCACGCGGCCATTACCTCGCGCGAACTGGGCATTCCCGCCGTCATCGGCATCCAGAGGGTAGAGGCCCTGCGGGCTCTTGACGGACTGGAAGTCACCGTGGACGGCACCACCGGCACCGTGTACCGGGGCATTCTGCCTTTGCGCGAAGTGGGCGGCGAGATGGATCTTTCCAAGCTGCCCTCCACCAAGACAAAGGTGGGCCTTATCCTGGCCGACGTGGGCCAGGCCATGTTTCTTTCGCGCCTGCGCAATGTGGAAGACTTCGAGGTCGGCCTGCTGCGGGCCGAGTTCATGCTGGGCAACATCGGCGTGCATCCGCAAGCCCTGGAAGCCTACGACAACGGCAAGCTTGACGGGATTATCCAGCGGTACCTGAAGAACCTGGACGATCGCCTGACCAAGACCCTGCGCCGCCAGTTGAACGCCGGCCTTGTCTTTATGAACCTGCGCCTGCGCGACTACGTGGGGCACATCACCGGCCTTGCCGCCGAAATCGCCGCCCTGACGGACCAGGAGGGCAAGGGCACGGAAGAGGAAGTGCTGGCCCTGCGCCGGCAAAGCCGCGATTTGGAACGCAAGCTGGACGAGTACGTGGACGCGGCCTCCCGCCGCCTTGACCTGCTCAAGACCACCACGGATCTTGAGGCCCATATCCGCCAGGTCATGGGCTTTGAGGACGAGCTGGCCCTGCTTATGGGCAACGACCCCGAAGTGGTGCGCCGCCGCGGGGAAATCGACGCCCATGTCAAGCATATCGCCGAAAAGGCTTCCACCATTCCCTTTGTCATGGACGTGCTGGACGACATCCGCATCCTGCGTGAAGACGTTGGCCACCGTACGGGCATGATCGCCCAGATCGAAGAGGTGCGCGGCATTCCGGAAAAGATCCGCGACATCATCCGCACCCGGGGCTACCGCTCCGGCCGCGAACATTACGTGCAGACCCTGTCCCAGGGGCTGGCCCTGTTTGCCATGGCCTTTTACGGCAAGCCCATTCTTTACCGCACCACCGACTTCAAATCCAACGAGTACCGCAACCTGGTGGGCGGGCTGCTGTTCGAGCAGGTGGAAGACAACCCCATGCTGGGCTGGCGCGGCGTTTCACGCAACCTGCACGACTGGGAAATCGAAGCTTTTAAACTGGCGCGGGGCGTGTACGGCGGCTCCAACCTGCAGATCATGCTGCCCTTTGTGCGCACCATCGAGGAAGCCCGCAGCATGCGCAGCTACCTGGAGCAGGTGCACAAGATGAAAAGCGGGCAGGACGGACTGAAAATCATCATCATGTCCGAAATCCCCAGTAACGCCATCCTGGCCAAGCAATACCTGGAGGAATTCGACGGATTCTCCATCGGCTCCAACGACATGACCCAGATGGTGCTGGCCACGGACCGCGACAACGCCCGGCTTTCGCACATTTATGACGAGGAAGACCCGGCCGTGGTCTGGGCCATTCTGACCACCATTTTCGCGGGCCAGAAATTCGGGAAAAAGATAGGCTTCTGCGGGCAGGGTGTTTCCAACAGCAAAATCCTGCGCGGTCTGGTGGCCATCGCGGGCATCGTCTGCGCCTCGGTGGTGCCCGACACTTACTTCCGCACCAAACGGGACATGGCTGAAGTGGAAAACGAAAGCATTCCCACTTCGCAGCTCGGCAAGTGGCTGGGCGCCCAGCACCACGCACGTCTTTGCTCCCTGCTGGAAGAGCACGGCTACGGCCATATCCTGAAAAAGTACAACCAGCCGGAAGATCTCAAGGAATGGTACGAAGGCGAACTGAACCGCCTGCAAGAGCATCTGCGCGAAAGCCTGGACACTTCCAAGGAAACCTTTTACCGCCAGGAACTGGAGCACTTTCGCAGGATTTTCCACAAGCCGGTCATCTACACGAACTGGAACTGGGAAAATACGGTGGAAGACGCCCTGCATCTGGCCGGATTCGCCGACTTTGAGGAACAGGGCAGGGCGCTGGAAAAACAGCGCGCCGCCACATGGTGACAGGCGTTCATAAACTGTAGAAGCGATGAGCGGGGGGCATGCCGGGCGGCTGCCCCCCGCAGCTGTATTCCGCCTTTTGTCTTGCGGGGCCGTAAGCCGCTTTATGGGCAATCAGATTCAATGGTAATTTGCTCTAACGCCCGCCACCCTCACTACTGTTGACGCCGCCCTTCCCGTATCCTCTTGGGAAGGCCCTTCCATACCAGATCGTACGAGATGTCCGCCAGTTCTCTGCATAGGTTTTCGGGCGTATGCCCCCGCAGGGAAAGGGATATCCAGTGCAGTTTGTTCATGTGCCATCCGGGCAGCACGGCGGCATGGCGTTCGCGAAAATCCAGCGAAAGATAAGGATCGCACTTGAGGTTCAGCAGCGTGCCCATATCGCTGTTGCGCACAAGCAGGGCGAATATTTTGCCGTGCACAAAATAGCGCCATGCATCCCAGCTTTCTTTATAGTCCTCAACGGCATCAGGCTTCATGCGCAGGTATTCCTGAAGCCAGCGATATCTGGGCGGCCATGTTGTGCGGTTCATGCCGGGTGACCTCTTTCAACGTTATAATTTCCTGCCGCCTTGCAAGCGTTATATCTCCACCATCGCGCCCGGCTTTGCCGGCCATTGCGCCGGGGCCAGGGCGCGGGATCCTCTTCGTCCGGCATGTCCGCCAAAGCGCAAACGGCATGCCGCCCAAAATGCGACGCCCCCTCAATTCTTGCGAAAAAAAGGGGGCGTTCGCGGCGCAGCGATGGGCCGCTTCTGTATTGGTTACCGCCTGGCCGGCTTTCCGGCGTTTTTCGCGGGCTTTTTCTGCCCGGACCGGGCCGGAGCCTTTGACGCGGCCGGCTTGGCGGCCTTGGCAGGAGCGTCCGGAGAAAGGATAATCTGCGGCGCGATGCCGCCCGCCGCCTTGATGGGGTCGGTGACGTTATCCTTTATCCAGTGATCGTCCAGCCATTCCAATGGGTTGACCTCAAGCCCGCCGATCAGGATGCCGAAGTGCAGGTGATCCCCTCCGGCCATGCCCGTGGCCCCGGTATGGCCAAGGATGTCGCCCTTGGCCACTGTCTGGCCTTTTTGCACGGCAATGGAACTCATATGCGAATACAGGCTTTGCAGGCCAAGGCCGTGATCAATGACCACCATGTTGCCGTAAATGCCCAGGTATCCGGCAAAAACCACCCGGCCCGCATTGGCGGCGGGAATAGGCGCATGGGCGGTGGAGGCGAGGTCGAATCCCAGGTGGGTCTGCTCGTCCACCTTCTGTCCCTGCCACATATAGGTGCGGTGGTCGGCGAATCCGGCGCGCTCCGCGCCCCTGGGCAGGCGCATGAACGCGCCGTTCCACAGGATTTCAGGGGAGGTGTCCTTGCCTATCTGCAGCAGGGTGGCCGCGTTCGCCTTGCGCACCAGGCCGTTTACCTTCAAAAAACGTTCGATTTCCGGCATGTCGCCGGGAACTATGGCGCGGAACTCGGCGCTTTTTTCGTCCAGGAAACTCTGGCTGATGTTCAAGGTATCGTTTTTGAATTCCTTGGGAATACGGTTGACGGAAAGGTTCATCACCTGGGCGTTTCCGGCCAGATCCACGGCCACGGCCTGCGGCGTGTATTCCCGGGGGGACATGTAATAAGGAAAGGCGAAAAAGCAGATGTAGTCCCCGTTGGTCTGGCGAAAAGCCGGAAAGAACAGAGCGCCAACGGTCACGCCGGTCTGGGAGACTTCTTTGGAAATGGAATAGACCACACAGCCCGTGCCGCCGCGGCGGATATTCAGGGTGCCGGTCTTGACGGCTATGCGGGGCGGGGTGGTGTCCATGCGCAGGTTGTAGCTTTTGGTGTCGCTGTTGCCGCGCCCGAAACCGCCGAAAGAAGCGTCCCTGGCGGTGATTTCCAGGGTGAAGTCCACGTCTTTCAGCCCGGTGTCCTTAAGGGTGAAGGTCACCTGCTGTTTTTTGGAGGAATCCTCAAAGGTTTTTTCCAGAACGGGAAAAACCTTGTCCGCCCTGCGGGCCACGATGGAAACGCTTTTAATGGCGGAGGACGCGTCCTCCAGCGTGGCGGTCATGGACAAGGCGGGCGCCACCCGCTCCGTGGCGGGGGAAAGGGTGATTGTTGGGGCGGTCATGTCCTGAAACAGCAAAAAACCGCCGCCGCCGACAATCGCGATAAGGATGATGGACAAGGTTAACAAAGGGATGCTGGACCGATGTCTGGACATGATGCTCCTTTAAGGCTTTCTGCTAAGGCTCTCTGCATTTGAGCGTCCGGCCCGTCAGGCGCCGGCCGCCCGCGTCTGCCCGCTTTTCCGGCCGGGTTTCCGGCGGCGGGCTTTTTATCAATAGTCGTCGTCGGGGCGGCTTGCAAGCGCGGAGCCGGGAGCCCCGGCGGAAAAGCCGCTTTCCCGGTCAGGCGTTTTCCCTGTCGTTTTCAAGAAAGGCGACGCAAAGCTTCACAAAGTCGGCTTCCGTGAGAATGCCGCGCAGATGTCCGCGCTCCAGCACGGGAAGACAGCCGAACTTGTGCGTCAGCAAAAGCCGCGCCGCCTGCACCAGGGGAAGATCAGGGGGAATGGTCAGTACCTCGGTGGACATGGCCTCGGAAAGCGGGATGCCCTCTTCGATCTGATCCCGCACATCGGGCTGCACGTCGGCGAACAGGGAAACCGAAGCCCGCAGGATGTCCCGCTGGGTCAAAAGCCCCACAAATCCGTCGCGGGCGGAAACAATGGGCAAATGCCGTATACGGGATTTATGCATAATTTCCCGGGCGGTTTTCAGAGAATCGGCGGGGCTCAGGGTGATAAGCGTCGTGGTCATTACATCTTTTACGCGCAGCATCGTTTTCCCCGGGTTAGGGTATTTTCCGGCGGCATTGTTCCGGCGGCCACACGGCTTCCTCAGCGCGCTGCCTGGCACCCCCCCCGCGCGAATTTCCGCAGGCCGGGTTGCCGGCCGCCGGGGGAACATGGCAAGTAAGGAAGCTTGGCAATGCGGGAGGTGCAGCCGCTCTCCCGTGTATGCCTCATTTTCTCCGCCATTACAAGGACGGCGGGCGGGATGCGGTTGAGACGCAAGCCTTTACGGCAAGAACAAAGCTCCCTGCGGCCGGAAAATGTTCGATTGACTTGTGCGGAAAAATTTGGTTCCAGTCAAAGGGATTTTTGCACAACCCCGGACAGCCCCCGCGCCGGGGCCGCGAAGGCGGTCCCTTTCAGGCGTTGCGGCCCGCGCGCAGGTCAGCATGGACACCTTTCAGATCAGCAGGGACCGCATGGTCCGCGAACAACTCGTCCGGCGGGGGATATCCGACCGGGCCGTTCTTGCGGCCATGGGCAAGGCGCCCCGGCATCTGTTTGTGGAAGAAGCCCTGAGGGGCAAGGCCTATGAGGATTATCCCCTGCCTATAGGATTCGGGCAGACCATTTCCCAGCCGTACATAGTGGCGGTCATGTCGCAGATGCTTGAGGCCTCGCCCGGCATGCGCGTTCTGGAAATAGGCACCGGCTCGGGATACCAGGCGGCGGTGCTTTCCGAAATGGGGCTTGAGGTGTATTCCGTGGAGCGCCTGCGCGAGCTTTTTTTCCGCACCAGCGACCTGCTTATGCGCCTGCGGTACAGGTCCATCCGCCTCAAGCTGGCCGACGGCACCGAAGGCTGGCCCGAATCCGGCCCCTACGACAGAATAATAGTCACGGCGGGAGGGCCCTCTCTTCCCGCGCCCCTTCTGGATCAGCTTGCGGATCCGGGCCTTCTGGTCATGCCGGTGGGCCGCGACAGGCGCGGGCAGCGCCTGGTGGCGGCGCGCAAAGAGGGCGGCGATATCCGGCGGGAAGAACGGGACCCGGTCGCTTTTGTGGATCTGGTGGGCAGCCACGGCTGGTAAATTTTTTTTGAACGGAGCGGAGGCTTTCCACCGGATTTGTCCGGCGGGTAAAGCCTCCCCCCTTTTGTTCTGATGTCAAATCAAGCAGAAGGTCTTGTTTGATCCGGAATTGGCATTACATTCCATCCGGACGCCATTACAATCCAAGGAGCATAACGCCCATGTCCAACGATCCCTTTGAAAAACCGGCCGAATGTCCCTCGCAGTCGGGCTGCGCCACGGCGGGTAAAGACGGCAGCGGCTGCGCCTCTTGCGCCTCCCGGCGGGACGGAAATCCTTTTGCGGACCAGGACGCCGTTATCGGCCAGACCCTGAAAGCCATCCGGCATACGTTGTTCGTCATGAGCGGCAAGGGCGGAGTGGGCAAAAGCTCGGTTACCGTGAACATTGCCGCCGCCCTGGCCAAAAAGGGCTTCAAGGTGGGCATTCTGGACGTGGATCTGCACGGCCCCAGCGTGCCGAACCTGCTGGGACTTTCCCAGGGGCTGGAAATGGACGAACAGGGCGAAAAGCTTATTCCGGCCGAATATATGCCCAACCTGCATGTGCTTTCCATGGATTCGCTGCTGCGCAACAAGGATACGGCCATATTGTGGCGCGGTCCCAAAAAGACCGGCGCCATCCGGCAGTTTTTGTCCGACGTGCTGTGGGGCGAACTGGATTTTCTGGTCATCGATTCCCCTCCCGGCACAGGGGACGAGCACCTGACCATCCTCAAGGCCATACCCGACGCCCTGTGCATTGTGGTCACCACCCCGCAGGAAATCTCCCTGGCCGACGTGCGCAAGGCCATGAACTTTTTGCAGCATGCCGGGGGCATGGCCCTGGGTGTCGTGGAAAACATGAGCGGGCTGGCCTGCCCGCACTGCGGCAAGGATATTCCCCTTTTCAAAAAGGGCGGGGGCAGAGAACTGGCCGACAAATACCAGGTGCCCTTCCTTGGGGCGGTGGCGCTTGACCCGGCCACGGTGGTGGCCGCCGACGCGGGCGTGCCCGTGGTGCTGATGGAAGAGGACACCGTCGCCAAAAAAGACTTTATGCGTCTGGCTGAAAATGTCGTCTCCGTGTGCGACGAAGGCCGGGCCGTGCGCATGGCCCTGCCCGAAGAGGATGACGAGGAAGGGCGGGAATAACCCGCGTTGCGCTTGCGGCGCATCTGGCGTATATGCACCGGATGCGCCGCAAACCGCCAAACCGCCATCCATTAGAGCGACGAACGCTCAAACAGTCGTTTGACGGCGGGCAAGCCCGCCTCCGCTGATGCGCCCGGGGCGCGGACGGCGCGTTTGCTCCGAATTCCGCAACCGGGTGTCATTACCAGTCTGACAGGGTCGCCATGAAATTAAACCTGCCCAACCAACTGACGATCAGCCGCATTGCCCTGGCTCCACTGCTGATCGTACTGCTGGCCTATCCCGGCAAGTGGACCTGCCTTGTGGCGGGGGCGGCCTTTGCCCTTGCCGGATTCACCGACCTTGTGGACGGGTACCTTGCCCGACGCGAAAACCAGGTCACCAGTCTTGGCAAATTTCTTGATCCCCTGGCCGACAAGGTGCTGGTGAGCACCGCGCTTATCATGCTGGTTCAGCTTGGCTGGGTGGCGGGCTGGGTGGCCATCGTCATCATTTGCCGCGATCTTATGGTGACGGGACTGCGTGCCGTCGCCGCCGACGAAGGCGTGGTCATCGCCGCCGACAAATACGGAAAACTGAAAACCGTACTGCAACTGGTAGCCCTTGAGCCGCTTATACTGCATTACCCGTGGTTCGGCATCCCCCTGGAATTCATAGGGCAGATTTTACTTTACATAGCCCTTGCCCTCACGGTATTTTCAGGCGGTAACTATTTTTTGAATTTTTTCCGCGACTGGCGGATCAAGTAACCCTCAACCAATATCTGATGCATGACAGAATGCGCACTGAACAGCAGGCTGCGCAATTGCCTGTTGACCATTCTTGAGCTGGAGGGCGAACTTGCCGCCACTGATCTCGGCCCGTTTCTGAAGCGGGAATTTTCCATTCTTAAAGAGGTCATGCAGCGGCTTGAGGACGTGCATATCGACGAAAACGACGTCTGCCGGATAGAATCCGCCACAGGGCGGTTTCTCAACGAACTTAAAGAAACGCTTGAAGGAACCGCCGGCGCCGCGTGCGGAACAAGGCTTTTGCAATAATGGTCCGCCGTCTTGTCCTTGCCCTGTCCGTGGCGCTGAACCTGGTGCTGGCCTATTGTCTGATTTGGGGTCAGCAGGGGGCCATTGAATACAAAAAGATGCGCGAACGCACCAGCCAGCTTGAAGAACGCATCGCTGCGCTGGATGGGGACAACCTCGCTCTCAGCAAAGAAATTCGCTTGTTGCAGTCTGATGAGAAGTATCTGGAAAAAGTGATCCGCAACCGTTCAAATTTTGTGCGCGGCAATGAAATCCTCTACATTTTCCCCGATGACGGCAAAAGCGAATCCCCTGGAGCCCCGCCTCATGAAGCAAAAAATTGAGTGGTATCGAGAGGTTCTGGAGCTTGAACCGGGTTCCAGAGTCTTTTTTCCGCTGGCCAGGCTGCTGGCCGAAGACGGACAGATTGCCGAGGCCGTCAGCACCCTGCGCCAGGGGTCTTTGCGCCATCCGGATCACATTGAGGCCCGTCTGCTCCTGGTGGAATTGCTTTCCGCCCAGGACGCCTCTTCCGACATGCGGGTGGAGGTTGAAAAGCTGGGAGCCCTGCTTGGGGCTTACCCCGGCTTCTGGAGCGCCTGGGAAGGCCAGCTTGCCAGCAATCCTTCCACGCGCGACGCGGCCCTGGCCCTTCGCTTTTTCGCCGCCGTCCTGCAGGGCGCTTCCCTTGACTGGGCGTCCGTCATTGAGCACGGCCTGAAGGCCGTTTTTGCGGGCGCTTCACGTCCTTTGTCCGCGCCCGCGGCGGTCCGGACGGATGCCGCCGCCCCTTTCGCGCTTTCTCCCCCCGTTGCCGGCAGCGCGGCGGATGACGCCCGCGAAACGGAAGACATGCCCGGCAAGGCCCCGGAGGCGGTCTCCTTTGCATCTTCCTTTGCCGCTCCCGATAAAAACGCCCCTGCCGGGGCTTTCGCTGACCCCGCCGACGATGAGGAAAGCGATGAGCCCTTTTCCCTGCGGACCCGCTCCATGGCGGAAGTTCTGGCGGAGCAGGGCGATACCGCCGGCGCCCTTGACATTTACCACGAACTGATGCGCGGGGCTTCGGCGGAAGAAATGCCAGGCCTGCGCGCGCGCGCGGACGAACTTGCCGGACGGATGCAGCAGGTCCAGCCTGCCGGCGCTGAAGACAAAACCGCCGCTTCGGGCGGGGAAAGCAGCCGCCTGGTCAACCTTCTGGAATCGCTGGCCCAGCGGCTTGAGGCCCGCGCCCGTTAGGGCTGTTCACTTTAAGAGCGCCGCGCGCGGCGGCGGGTAAAAAGCACCCGCCCGGCCCCGCGGCGGTTTCGCGGCAAGGATTCGCGGGCAACTCCCTGCACCCCGCCGGTCATTCCAACACGCATTTATCAGGAGTACCCTGTGCATCGTTTTTTCATCCTGTCCTTTGCTGTTTTCCTCCTTGTCTGCTCCGGCTGTTCCCAGGGCAAGCAGAGCATCAAGGATTCATGGAAATACACGACCAAGCAGTACCGCACGTATCTGAACACCCCCGCCACACTGGACATGGAAGCCACGGGCAATTGCGAAAATTACGAGATAGCCCTGGGCGACGCCGTGCTTGAACTTGACGGCGAACTGGAAAAGCTTATCCGCGCCATGGAAAACAGCGACCGCAGTCCGGACCAGGACTGGGTCATGCAGCTCATGCGCCGGTTTCCCTGGCTTACCGGGGTAGCCCTTGCCGACAAGGACGGCAAGGTTATGGCCAGGCATCCCGAATATTTCATGAAGGAATTCGACGTCACGCCGCTGCTCAGCCCTGATCCGAAACAGCGCATCAACTCGCTGCGCGCCTACGTGCAAAAAACGCCCCTTGGGCCGGAAATCTATCTGGCCAACCCGGTTTTTTCCGGAGAGGAACTGCGCGGCCTGATCGTGGTGTACTTTGATCCCCGCGCCCTGGTTTCCTTAAGCCGCGATCCCGGCAGTTTTATGCTGGCCTCGCCGGAGGGAGTCCTTTGGGCCGGAAAGTTCACCCCGGAAAGCACCCCGGTGGGCAAAGAAAACTGGGCGGAGCTTCTGCTGCATAAGTCCTGCGGCCTCATCGGCGGGAGCGGGTCCGAGTTTTTCTGGACCACGCGGTACCTGGGCAATCTTCCCCTGGTCTACGCCATTCCCACCGACACCAAAAATGTTGTGGAAAGCCCGCAGCAGCTGGATCAGCTTAAGCGGGTGGACGTAAGCGACGCCCCGCCCCTGAAGCTGACCGATCCCACGCTTATGGAAGGCGAGGTCGGCAACGTGGGCGCTCCCAACGTCCAGCCCCGCCCCGCGCCCGCCCCCGGGGTGGAAAATGACGGCACGCCTCTCAAGGAGTAAAACATGGCCAAAATAGCGCCTACCCCGCAGCACAGGCAGATCACCGTCATCGAACACCTTTTGCTGCATCAGAAGCAATCGCCGGCGGCCACGGGCATTTTCACCCAATTGCTGTACGATCTGATTCTCGCCGCAAAGCTCATCTCCCGCAGCGTGAACAAGGCCGGTCTGCTGGACGTGCTGGGCGGCACGGGTGATGTAAACGTGCAGGGCGAAAACGTGCAAAAGCTGGACGAATTCGCCAACCGTATACTCATTCATCGTATGGAACGCAGCGGCGCCCTGTGCGCCATGGCATCGGAAGAAAACGCCGACATCATCCCGGTGTCCGAACGTTTCACCCGGGGCGACTACGTTCTGGTCTTCGATCCTCTGGACGGGTCCAGCAATATTGACGTGAACATCAACGTGGGCACGATTTTTTCCATTCTGCGCCGGGTTTCGCCCAAGGATCAGGACGTTTCTCTCGGCGACGTGCTGCAGCCGGGCCTTAAGCAGGTCGCGGCGGGGTACGTGCTGTACGGGCCTTCCACCATGCTGGTTTACACCACGGGGCAGGGCGTGCACGGCTTCACCCTGGACCCCAGCGTGGGAGAATTTCTGCTTTCGCACCCCAATATCCGCATTCCCGAGCGGGGAAAGGTCTATTCCGTCAACGAGGGCAACGTCTCTTACTGGGACGAGGCCACAACTAAGGCCGTCGCCGGCTTCAAGGGCAAGGACAACCCGCGCGGCAAGCCCTATTCCCTGCGGTACGTGGGATCGCTGGTGGCGGACTTTCACCGCACCCTGCATTACGGCGGCATCTTCATGTATCCGCTGGACTACAAAGATCCGGATCAGCCGCGCGGCAAGCTGCGCCTGATGTGCGAGGCGGCCCCCATGGCCTTTATGGCGGAACAGGCGGGCGGGGCGGCCATAGACGGGCAGCGGCGCATCCTTGAAATCACCCCGGACAGCCTGCATGCCCGTGTGCCGCTGTACATCGGCTCGATACAGGACGTGGAGCACGTGCGCGCCCGTCTGCAGGGGTAGCCGCGTTCCCATGCTTTGTCTCGGCATTGAAAGTTCCTGCGACGATACTTCCCTTGCGCTTGTGGAAAACGGCCGCCTGCTGGCGCAGGTGACCGCCAGCCAGACGGATTTGCACGCCCTGTTCGGCGGAGTGGTTCCCGAAATGGCCTCGCGCGAGCATGCGCGCTTTATGGGCCCCTTGTGCGACGATTTGTTCGCCCGCGCCGGGGTTCCGCTTTCCAAAGTGCGCCTTGTGGCCGCCGCGCGCGGCCCGGGCCTTTTGGGCAGCCTGCTGGTGGGCGTGGCTTTTGCCAAGGCCTTTGCCCTGGGTTCGGGGGCCGCTTTTATCGGGGTGAACCATCTGCACGCGCACCTCATGGCCGCGGGCCTTGAGCAAAAGATTCCGTTTCCCGCTTTGGGGCTTTTGGTTTCCGGCGGCCACACGCATTTGTACAGGATGGAAAATCCGGCCCGCTGTCTGGCGCTGGGCAAAACCCTTGACGACGCCGCCGGCGAGGCCTTTGACAAGGCGGGCAAAATCCTGGGGTTGCCCTATCCCGCCGGGAAATATATAGACCGGCTGGCGGAAGAGGGCACGGCCGACCCGGCCCTGTTTCCGCGCCCGTATCTGGATAATCCCAGCCTGGATTTCAGTTTCAGCGGCCTGAAAACGGCCATGCTGCAACATGTGGCCAGACGCCCGGAAGTCCGGGCCCGGTGGGACGCGGCAACATCCATGCCCGTTCTGCCGCAGGGGGAACGGCGCCGCGCGCTGGCGGACGTCTGCGCCTCGTACCGGCTGGCCGTGGTGGACACCTTGGCGGCGAAAACCGCCGCCGCTCTGGCCCGGCCGGAATGCGCGGACGTCAAGGCCCTGGTGGCGGCCGGAGGCGTGGCGGCCAACTCCCTGCTGCGCCGCCGTATGGAAGATTTGGCGGCACAGCGCGGCAAGGCCTTTCTTGTCCCTTCGCCCGGCCTGTGCACGGACAACGGGGCGATGATAGCTCACTTGGGCGAGCTTTTGGCGGAACAGGGCCTGCGGCATGAGCTTTCCATGGAGTCCATCCCGCGCGGGCGCGCCGTTCCGGATGATTACGCAAGGATTTGACGGAATATTCTCGCGGGGGAAGCATTCTTTTCCGTACGGCCCGAAACGCCCGGCCGCTTCACAGGCCGTAGCGAGCAAAGACGCGACTTGACAGCGGAGCGGGGTACTACTATTTTTACCGAAACATATACCTCCGTTGCAATCTTTTGCAGCGGGAAATTAAGGAGAGTCGCATGGCTAACCCCGTAACTGACGGTAATTTCGACGCTGATGTGCTGAAATCCTCTACCCCTGTCCTGGTGGATTTCTGGGCTCCGTGGTGCGGGCCGTGTCGTGCGCTTGGGCCGGTTATCGACGAACTGGCCGCCGAATATGAAGGCAAGGTGACCATCTACAAGATGAATGTGGATGAAAACCCCGCCACGCCCGGCAAATACGGCATCCGAGCCATTCCCACCCTGATTCTTTTCAAAAACGGCCAGGTGGTCGAACAGGTGACGGGCGCTGTATCCAAAAGCAGCCTTAAGGATCTGATTGTCCAAAAGGCCCTTGCCTGATGAAACAGTACGATTCTCTCGTAATCGGGTCAGGTCCGGCGGGCGTTGCCGCCGCGCTGTACCTGGCCCGGTTCGGGCTTAAAACCGCCCTTGTTGAAAAGATGGCGGCCGGGGGGCTGTTGCTGCAGACCCTTGAAATAGAAAACTACCCGGGCTTTCCCAACCCTATCAAAGGGTACGAACTGGCCGACGCGTTTTCGGCCCAGCTTGATCCTTTTGACAACCTTGAACGCATCACCGATACGGTGCTGGAACTGGACCTGACGGCTTCGCCCAAAAGGGTGCGCCTGAGCGAGGGCTGGGTAGAGGCCGACACCGTGATTCTTTGCGCCGGAGTGCGTTACCGCAAGTTGGGTCTGCCGGATGAAGACAAGTTTCTGGGCAAGGGCATCTCTCATTGCGCGCTGTGCGACGGCAACTTTTTTCGCGGGCAGAGGATCGGCGTCGTGGGCGGGGGCAATTCCGCTCTTGAGGAATCCCTGTATCTGGCCCGCCTTGCCTCCGATCTGCACCTGATCCACCGCAGAAGCGAGTTTCGGGGCGCCTCCCTGTACCAGAACCGCCTGAAAGCCCTGCCCAACGTGACCCTTGAGTGTTGTTCCGTAGTCACAAAACTGCACGGCGGCGAATTTCTGGAAGGTGTCACCCTGAAGCGGGTGCACACCGGCAAGGAAGAATACCTTCCCCTGGCGGCGCTGTTCGTGTTCATAGGTTTTGAGCCGGTCAGGGATTTTCTGCCGGCGGAACTGGCAGCCGACGAATGGGGCTTTATTGTCACGGATCAGGAAATGCGGACCAACATCCCCGGCGTATTCGCCGCCGGCGACATACGCTCGAAATTGTGCCGCCAGGTGGCCACGGCCGTAGGGGACGGCGCCACCGCCGCCAACTCTGCACACATCTATCTGGAACAACAGCATGCCTAAAAACCTGGCGCGTTTTCTCTCGGTGCTTCTCGTCACGTGCGCTCTTTCCGGCTGCGGCATCATCGACCTGATCTACCTGAAGCCGCCCGAAGACACCGCCCAGGAACTTTTCGAAGCGGGCAACGACGCCATGCGCGAAAAGGACTACGCTTCCGCGACCGAATACTATACAAAGCTGAAGGAAAACTTCCCCTTCAGTCCCTATGCGGTGGAAGCGGAACTGTCTCTCGCCGACTGCCATTTTCTGGACGAGGAGTGGGGGCCGGCCGCGGACGCGTACAAGGAGTTCGAGGCGCTGCACCCCAGGCATGAGGCCATTCCCTATGTGCTGTTCAATATCGGCATGGCCGACCTGAACGGGTATCCTTCCATCGACAGACCCACCAACCAGATCGAAGAGGCTTACTCGTACTTCAACCGCCTGCGTGAAAGCTATCCCACCACGGATTACGCCGAGGTGGCTGTCGAAAAGATGAAACAATGCCGCAAAATCATGGCGGAACATGAGCTGTATGTGGCCGACTTTTACTTCCGCATGGAAAAATACGGTTCGGCGTTGCTGCGCTATAAAGAGATCATCGCCAAATTCGAGGATGTCCCCGAAATTTATCAACACGCTCAGCTCAAGGCCAGGGTCGCCTTTATCAAAGACACTGAGCAGCAGGCCGAACATACCCGCGAAAAACGCGAAGGTAGCTGGAAAGAATGGTTTAACTGGCTGTAGTTCCGGCCCCGCCGGGGCCGCCTCCTCGGTTTTTTCCGCCTCCGGTTTCTGTCCTTGCGGCAGGGGCCGGAGTTTTTTTACCACTGGACACTTATGAACAATGACGAATTGCAAAAATGCTTCATGGAACCGGGCCAAGGCCTGCCCCCCCTGCGCATAACGGATCTTAACCTGGACGGCGGGGCCGTGGCCCGTTTTGAAGAACGGGTGATATTTCTGGATCGGGGCCTGCCCGGCGAAGAGGTCCTGGCCACGGTGACCGAAACGCGGGGCCGTATCGTGCGCGCGGTCGTTACAAAGACCCTTGCCCCTTCCCCTCATGCGGTCACTCCCTGGTGTCCGCATTTTTCCCGGTGCGGGGGGTGCTTCCGGCAGGACTTTTCTCCGCCGGAACTGCTGGAGTGGAAGCGCCGGCACGTGCGGGAAACCCTTGCCCGCATAGGCAAAACGCGCCTGGATATTCCCCCGGTCGTTGCTTCTCCCAACGTCAGGAACTTTCGCAACAAGGTAACCTACGCTTTCGCCCCCGGCGAAGACGGTTCACCGCTGCTCGGCCTGCGCGAGCGCGGCGGCCGCGCCGTGGTGGAGGTAACCTCCTGCGCCCTGCAGGACGATGTAGCCATGCGCATCCTGGAGGCCACGCGTCGGCACGTCCGGCAAAGCGGGCTTACGGCCTGGGAAGCCCCGGGGACCGGGTATCTGCGCTTTCTCGTGGTGCGCACGCCGCGCCTGCGGGTTGAGGGAAGGCCGCAAATTCTTGTGGAGTGCATCACCGGCCCGGCCGCCGGACAGGACGCGCCGCGCCGCGCCGAAGCCGTCCACGCCCTGGGCAGGGAACTTACAGAGACTTTCGGGCTGAGCGGCTTTGTGCATTCCGAGCGCCGCCACCCGGCGGACCTGGCCCAGGGCGAACGGGTAATCCGCACTCTTGGGTCAGCCTCTGTACGCGAATCTTTCGGCCATATCACCCTGACCGCTCCACACGGTGCCTTTCTGCAAACCAACACCGAAGCGGCCGAACGCCTGTACGCCCTGGCGGACGAGGCGGCCGGGCTTTCCGGCCGGGAATTCCTGTGGGATCTCTACTGCGGCGTGGGAAGCATAGGGCTGTATCTTGGCGCCAAAGCCCGCGCCGTGCACGGGTTTGAAATCCGGCGCGAGTCCGTCGTGGCCGCCCGGGCCAATGCCGCGGCTCTTGGCATGTCCCATTGTCGTTTCCACGACGGCGATCCCGCCCGGATTCTTTCTTCCGTTTCGCCCGCGCCCGACGTTATCGTGGCCGATCCCCCGCGCGGCGGGATGGACCGGCGGGTGGTGGAGATGATAAACAGCCTGCCCGCGAAAAAACTTATTTATATCGCCTGTGACATAGGATCTCAGGCCAGGGACGTCACCCGTCTTGCCCCGGCCTGGAACGCGGTATCCGCATATCCGGTGGACATGTTTCCCTGCACGCCGCATGTGGAAAACCTGCTTGTTCTAGAGCGGCGCGGATAAGGCGTTATCGTCGCTACATGTTACGGCGCAACGTTTTAAACGCATTTTAATTGATTTTTTATCTGCATCGGTATATAAAAACTATATGAATTTTGAGGTTTAAACAAAATTATACCGAAAAAGCAGGTCGTGACCTCATGACAAAAAAAGACGCCATCCTGGCTGCCGCCAAGGAATTGTTCGGCACTCTGGGGTATGCGCAAACCACTTTCAAAAAAATTTCCGAGCATGCCGGGGCCTCTTTGGGGCTTTTGGCCCACCATTACGGCTCTAAGGAGCAGTTGTATTATCTGGCTGTCAAGGATGTGATGGACAGTCTGGCCGAACGGCTGGAGGAACGCAGTTCCAGGGGCCGCAACGGGCTGGAGCGGGTCATGCTGTTCTGCCGCGCGTACATGGATTTTTCGCTGGACAAAAACGCGCACTATCTTTTGTTGATCCGCTGTGCTCCCTACAGCATCACCCCCATGGCCGAAAACAGCGATTTCCGGAAGGGCTTTGCCCGCGTGCTCAATTTGCTGGACAATCTGCTGGAGGAAGGCGTAGAGGACAAAAGCCTGGATATCACCTCCCCGGCTTCCGCGCGTCGGGTCATCGTCAGTTGCCTGCTGGGCTGTTGCCGCATCCATTTGCTGACGATACTGGCCGAACCCGAACTGTACGAAGAAGTGCTTGCCTTCATACACAAAGGCATTGCCGCCAAAACCTGATAAGCCCCGCCATACCTGTAAGGAGGCGCCCTTATGTCCGCAGAGCTTGACGCTTTTCTCGCCGACTGGACGGAAGATCCGAACCGGGCGAAACCCCTGTTCCAGTCCCTGTATGATTTTTTGAAAAAGCAACCCGATACGGAACTGGAATACCGGGGCAGGGCGGGGGTAAGTCATTCCCTCAGGGCGAAGCGTCCGGCCCAGAAGCGTCCGCTGTTCGTCCTTGTGGACATCATTGACGACAATTCCGAGGCGCGCTGGCTGTCCGTCTGTTTTTACGCGGATTTGGTCACTGATCCGGAAGGGCTTGGCGACACAGTGCCGGGAGGGCTGATGGGCGAGGACGCTCTTTGCCTTGACGTGGAATCATGGGACAAAAATACCCAGGCGTACCTTCTTGCCCGCCTGGCCGAGGCCCACGCCGCCGCCGGGAAAAAAAGGTAGGGTACGCGGGGATTATCGAGAAAAACAACCCCGGGTTTATTTTCCGGCTTTTTCCGGAATCCGCGGCAGGGACTTCGGTCCCTGCCGCTGTTTTATTGATATCCGCATTTTTCACTAAACATTTTCTAGAAACTCTGGTATGTCATGAGACATGAAAACGCTCAGCAAGACCAGTCAAGACGTACGCGAGTTCAGGCGACTTCGGGCCGTGGAGCTTTATGAACAGGGCTGGC
>JAVBPV010000061.1:0-16542 GCA_031549405.1 Desulfovibrio sp. | reverse complement strand
GCAATAGAAGTTTCAGGAAATACCAGACAAGCGGGGGGACCGTAAGGCCACCCTGCTTGTCTGTGGCTGTTGACAAAGTCCCCTTTGGCAACAGCCCGCCGCGAAGGCGCAGGCGGCATTCACTGCCGCCGTTAAGCGCCGGAGCGGGCGTGCCTTTGCAAACCCGGCCCGGCGGGGTTTGCAATCAATCTGGGACAACCGGGGATGGGCCATACGGTCCACCCCCGGTGTTTTACGCCTCCCGCAGCCAGCAGCGGGCCAGGCGCGCGGTGCCGGCGGAATCGGGCATGGAAAACAGGGGGGGCGCTTCGGTTTCGCAGCGGCTGAAGCGGTACGGGCAGCGGGGATGAAAGGCGCAGCCCGCGGGGCGCGACCACAGTCCCGGCACGGTGCCCGGTATGGCGAAAAGGCGTTCCTTGCGGCCGCGCGGAGAACCCTCCGCCCCTGCCGCCAGCGCGGGCCGGGAGCGCAGCAGCCCTTCGGCATAGGGATGTCCCGGCGCGGCCAGAACGGCCCGGGCGGACCCCTGCTCCACAATCTTGCCCGCGTACATCACGGCCACGCGATCGGCGGCCTGGGCCGCCACGCCAAGGTCGTGGGTGATAAGCAAAAGGGCGCTTTGCGAACCTGTGATCAGTTCGCGCATCAGGGACAGAATGCGTTTTTGCACCGTAACGTCCAGGGCGGTGGTGGGCTCGTCGGCGACAATCAGGTCCGGCGAGCACATCAGGGCCATGCCGATCATCACCCGCTGGCGCATGCCCCCGCTTAAACGATGGGGAAAATCGCGGGCGCGCTCCGCGGCGTCGGGTATGTCCACCCGCTCCAGCATGGCCACGGCGGCGTCCGCCGCTTCGCGCGCGGAACAGCGCTTGTGCAGGCGCAGCGCTTCGGCCATCTGGTCGCCCACGCGCAGCACCGGATTCAAGGAGGTCATGGGATCCTGGAAGATCATGCCGATGCGCCCGCCTCGGATGCGCCGCAAGGCGCTTTCCGGCAGACGCAGCAGGTCGTCCCCGTCAAAAAGGACGCTGCCTTTGGCCGGCACGGCCGGTGGAGAAGGCAGAAGGCGCGGCAGGGAAAGAGCGGTGACGCTTTTGCCGCAGCCCGATTCGCCCACCAGGCACAGGGTTTCGCCCCGGCCAAGGGTAAAGCTGACGTCTTCCACCGCGTTGGCCGTCTCAAGGGTATCCGCGCGCATAAAGCCCACGGTCAGGCCCCTGACGTCCAGCAAACCGCCCGCCGTCCCGGCCGCGGCAACGCCCTCAGCCCCGCCCGTCACGCCGTCCGCCGCCCCGCCCATTACATGGGCACCTTGGTTTCGGGCGCAAGCACGCGCAACAGGGCGGCCCAGCGCTCTTCCTCGCTTACGTCGTCGCCCAGACGGTCCAGGGGGTTGCCGATGCTTTCCAGCACCTCGCGCGGGATTCCTTCCGCCGGAAGGCGGAACTCTTCCAGAATCTCGGTCCCGCCCTTTTTGTCCTGCCGCACCAAAGCAACGCGAATGGAGGGGCCGGGCTTTCCATCCCCGCCGCCCGCCGGGCCGCCCTCTCCCCTGCGCGTCCCGATGGAAACCCGCAACGGATCGCTATGGATGGCCGGCCCCTTTTTGCCGGGCTCGCCGCCTTCCCCGGCCGGGTCATCCGCGTCGTCAAGAACCCGCAGCGTCCGCCCGGAAGCGGTTTTCAAAGGGCCGGGGGCCTCTTTTTTGGATGCAAGGGCCGCCTCCACCAGCAAGGGCACGCGGGAAAAGTCATAGGGCCTTCCCTCCGCCAGATTCACCGCCGCTATGCGAGCCAGGGCCACCGTGCGCACGTGTTCCGGCAGACGCTCCAGAACCGCCGGGATATCCTCGGCACGCTCCAGCAGGGATTCGCTCAGCCGCAGCAGGGCGCCGCAGCGCAAAGCCAGGGCGATGCCGTCGGACGGGCGGCAATCCAGGCGCACAAGGCTGACTCCCGTGGCGATCACAGCGTCGGCAAACCAAACGCCGTCCTCCATACGCGTCAGTTCCACGCCCAACAGGCGGCCGCCCAGGGAGTGCAGCATGCGCAGCATGAAATCATGAGTCGTGGGCCGGGGAAAAACCCGCCGGTTCGCTTCGCCGGGGCCGGCCCCGAAAGCCGTGCCGGCGGCGGAAAACCCGCCCGCGTCCGCGCCAGAGGCGTCCATATGCCCGGCGGGGCCAAAGGCATTGCCTTCGCCCGCGCTTGCGGAAAGCCGCCCGGCCGCCGCGTCCTCAAGCTTTTGCAGGGCGGTGGAGATGGCAAAGGCCTCCATGGGCCCCACCGCCAGGGAAAGTATCTTGCCCGTGCCGTGGGGATGCAGCAGCAGAAGTACGGGCGCGCCTCCCTCGCTTTGGAGGGAAACGCCCAGAACCGTCATGTCTACCATGGTTCACCCGCCTGTTTACCTTTCAGGGAATGCCTCGCCGCCGCCTTGATGCGCACGGGAAGCATGGCCCCCTCCCACCCCCGGCCGGGGACGGGACGGGCGCCGAAACCGGCGGGCGGCGGGGAAGGCAGAAGCACGTTGACGATGTGCCCGTGCGCGGTTCTGCCCTGCCACGACTCCATGCCGGCTTCCGGGGCTTCGCCCCCTTCTTCTGTTCCAGGCGCGCCCGCGAATCCGTCCGGAAAACTCTCAGCCGCGCCGTCCGGGCCGTTGGCAGGGCCGTTTCCGGCCTGCCCGTCAATCCGCCCGTCAGGCCGCCCGTCAGGGCCGGGCAGTCCCCGGCTTTTGCCTTCCACCAGGATGACGGTTTCCGTTCCGACTTGCGCGGCCAGTAGATCCTCACTAGCCTGATTCTGCCAGGCCTGCAAGCGCAGAAGACGCTCAAGGGCAACGGCCCGCTCCACCTTGCCCGGCAAAAGGGCCGCCCTGGCCCCGGGGCGGTCGGAGTACACAAAGGAAAAACTCGCGGCAAAGGGCACGGCGCGCATCATCCCCATGGTGGCGGCGAAATCTTCTTCCGTCTCGCCGGGAAAGCCCGTGATGATGTCCGTGGTAAAGATAATGTCCGGCCGCGCCGCCCGCAGTTTACGCACGATATCCCTGTAGCGCGCCGTATCGTATTTGCGGCCCATGGCCGCCAGAATACGGTCGGAACCCGACTGAAGGGGCAGATGCAGGCGGGGGCACAAGGTTTCCAGCGAGCCGAAAGCCTGGATGACCTCGTCCGCGATGTCCTTGGGGTGCGATGTCACAAAACGCAGGCGCTCCAGGCCGGGCAGGCGGCCCACGGCAAAGAGCAGGTCCGCGAAGGACGCTCCGCCCCCCGCCAGATCCTGGCCGTAGGAATTCACATTCTGCCCCAGCAGGGTGATCTCGCGCGCGCCGCCTTCCGTCAGGGCGCGGCACTCGTCCAGCACAGATTCCGGCAGGCGCGACTTCTGCCTGCCGCGCACGTAGGGCACGATGCAGTAAGCGCAATAGTTGTCGCAGCCCTGCATGATGTTCACAAAGGCCGCCGCCGGGACCGGCCCCGGAAACGCGGGCGGATCGCGTTCCTCGTAGCGGGCGGCAAAGTCCAGCAGGCTGAGGCGCAGGCGGGGTTCTTCGGCCAGGCGTTCCACGGCCTCGGGCGCATGGGCGACGCCGTCGGTGCCGAACAAAAGCCGCACCTGCGGAAAGCGGCGCGCCAAAGCCGGTCCCACCTGCTGGGCCACGCAGCCGCCCACACACACCGTAACGCCGGAACGGCCGTGCACCTTGCAGTGGCGGGCGATGCGGCCAAGCTCGGAATAGACCTTCTGCTCCGGCTTGTCGCGCACCGAGCAGGTGTTCAGGATGTAAAAGGAGGCTTCCTCAAAAAGGGTCTCGGCAAATCCCCGCGCAAGCAGGGAACGACGCAGCCAGTCGGAATCGTTGGCGTTCATCTGGCAGCCGAAAGTCTGGATATGAAAGGTACGTGCGGGCATAACGGAATATGATAAGGGCTTTCGCCGCGCAGGGCAAGGCCGCGCAAACAAGCCGGACACCGCGGTTTCCGGCGAAGCGGCCCCCGATAAAGGCCGTCCGGCCGATTGATACAACAGGCGCTGAAAGCGAAAGGGGCGGGCAGCCCGCAGCCCGCCCGCCCCAGTATGATGGCAAACCCCTTCCCTACCCGCACTTGGTAAACGCGCAGGCGGGGCAAATCAGGCAGCCTTCCTGAAAGACCATCTTCTCGTCGCATTCCGGGCAGTGCTGGGCGCCCAGGCCGTTGGTGTCATGCACGGACTTTTTGGATTTCAGGTAGCGGTTTTCCAATACCCAGCCGATGCCGTCGGGTATGGACTGCACCTGCCCCTGCTTGCCGCGCTGAAAGACCGGAGCCTCGCCGCCGATGCCCTTGATCTGGCGCACGATTTCCTCCACCTCGATGTTCGAGCGCAGGGCCAGGGACACCAGGCGGCCTATGGCCTCGGCCTTGGCCGTGGTGGAGCGGCCCGACTTGCCTATGGTGGCAAAGGCTTCAAAGGGCTTGCCGTCCACTTCGTTGATGGTCACGTACATGACGCCGTGGCCGGTGTGCACCTTCTGGGTGAAGCCGTAAACCAGATCAGGCCGGTCGCGCACCATGCGGCCGTCGGCGCCCGCCTCGTCCTTTTGTTCCGCTTCGCCGGTGCGCAGCACCTGGTTGGCCTTGCAGCCGTCGCGGTACACGGTAACGCCCTTGCAGCCCAGTTCGTAGGCCATCCAGTAGATGCGGCGGATGTCGTCCACGGTGGCGGAGTTGGGCAGGTTCACGGTCTTGGACACGGCGTTGTCCGTGTGGCCCTGGAAGGCGGCCTGCATCTTCAGGTGCCAGATGGGCTCAATGTCCATGGCCGTGACAAAGACCTCGCGCAGTTCCTCGGGAAGGTGCTCCATGGAAGCGATGCTGCCCTTGGCGGCCACAGACTCCATAAGTTTGCGGCTGTAGCAGTCGGCGTCTTTCAGGGCCTGTTCGAAATAGGGGTTCACCTCCACCAGCTTTTCGCCGTCCATGACGTTGCGCGAAAAGCACAGGGCAAACAGCGGCTCAATGCCCGAAGAGCACCCGGCGATGATGGACAGGGTGCCGGTGGGGGCGATGGTGGTGACGGTGGCGTTGCGGTAGGGGCCAAGTTCCTTGTGGGCGAAAACGGAAGCGTCGTAGGCCGGGAAGGGGCCGCGCTCTTTGGCCAGCAGCTTGGAGGCGGCGCGGCCTTCTTCCTGCACAAAGCCCATGACCTTTTCGGCCAGCACGATGGCGGACTGGCTGTTATAGGCGACGCCCATCTGGAAAAGCAGGTCGGCCCAGCCCATGACGCCGAGGCCGATTTTGCGGTTGGCGGTCACGCGCTCGGTGATACGGTCAATGGGAAAGCGCGAGGCGTCGATAACATTGTCAAGAAAGCGTACCGAAAGATGGATGGTCTGCTTGAGGCCTTCCCAGTCGACGGCTTCGTCGCCCTCTTTGCCCGGCCGGTAAAACGCCGCCAGGTTGATGGAGCCCAGGTTGCAGGCTTCGTAAGGCAAAAGGGGCTGTTCGCCGCAGGGGTTGGTGGATTCGATCTCGCCCTGGTCCGGGGTGGGGTTGTCGCGGTTGATGCGGTCCAGAAAGACGATGCCGGGATCGCCGCTTTCCCAGGCCTTTTGCACCAGAATTTCAAAGACCTCGCGCGCTTTCAGCACGCCGCGCGTCTCTTTGGTGCGCGGGTCCACCAGGGGGTATTCCTCGTCCTTTTCCACGGCCTGCATGAAGTCTTCGGTCAGGGCCACGGACAGGTTGAAGTTGTTGAATTCCCCTTCGCGCTCTTTCGCGCGGATAAATTCCATGATGTCCGGGTGATCCACCCGCAAAATGCCCATGTTGGCGCCGCGCCGGGTGCCGCCCTGTTTGATCTGCTCTGTGGCGGTGTTGAAAATGCGCAGAAAGGACAGGGGACCGGAAGCCACCCCGCCGGTGGATCCCACGCGGCTGTCCTTGGGCCGCAGGCGCGAGAAAGAAAATCCCGTACCGCCGCCGGACTTGTGGATCATGGCCGCATGCTTTACCGCGTCGAAGATTTCCTCGATGGAATCGCCCACCGGCAACACAAAGCAGGCGGAAAGCTGACCCAGGCCCGTACCCGCATTCATCAGCGTGGGCGAGTTGGGCAAAAATTTCCATTCCGTCATCAAGGCATAAAAAGTGCGGGCCAGGGCGTCCGCCTTCCATGACGATTTTTTGTACTTGGCTTCTTCGGCGGCGACGGCGGAGGCCACGCGCCAGAACATGCCGCGGGCGTCTTCGAGGATCTCGCCCTCGGGGCCTTTGCGGTAATAGCGTTTGCCAAGGACGATGGCGGCGTTGGGGTTGATTTCCACAGCAGGCAGATCGGCGGGTTGTTTCAGAACGGGCATAGCTCTCTTCTATAGATTATAAAGAGTTATACAAAATAAGCAGTTTGCCATATCAATGGCAAACCGCTCCACAAAATTTCCGTGCGAATCCTTGCCGCGGCGGTCCCGCGGCAAGGCGGAACCGGCCCCCAAAATAAAACCGGCCGCGCCCGCGGGGCAAGGCACGGAACGCCGGGCCGCTTGCGCGAAGGCGGGGCATGCGCCAGCCCCGCGCTTTGCCCGTCACTGCCCGGCAACAAAAAACGCAGCGGATTCCAAAAGATACGACGCTTCGGGGATTCTAGCGCATTGCCCTGAAAATTTCCAGTCTGAAGAAGAATATACAGATGCTAGAACCACAACGGCCCACAGGGGCGGCACGGGTAACTTGATAATTTCCTTGCCGAAAAATTTTAGATTTTTTCTCGGAAGTTTCACAAGATCGCCACAGGCCCTTGCCGGATCTTTTCCGGACGCTTTCCGGATACCTTCCGGGCTCTTGCCGGCACCCGCCCGCCCCCTGCCGGACATTGCCATACAAAACTTTTCCGCCTTTTCACGCCGTTAGAGCAAATTACCATTGAAAATGTTTATTTGCTCTGGCGGAAAGTTCGTTGCCTCAGCCGCGACATTCCGGTATCACGCAAGCTATCAGCGCATATTCACTTTGAAATTTGCCGAACACGGCGGGCAAAGCCCGCACGAGGCAAAACCGTGGCAAGGACTTGCCCGCAAGGATCACCCATACATGGAACCGCCCGCCAGACGCCCTTTTTCAGCAAGCCGCCCGGGGCGGCGGCCTTTCGCCCGGCAGGAGCCCGACCAGGACAGGGAGGTTTATCCCTTTGACGGCCAGCCCCCCCGCACCGCCCGTCACGGCAGGTTTGAAACCGCCACCACCCTGGCGGGCCGGGGGGTGGAAACGCTCTCCAACGCGCGCGCCTTTGCAGCGCCCCTTCCCAGGGGAGACGCCGCGCCCGGAGGAAGGGGCGTCTTTTCGCAAAAAACGGGATATTCCCCCACCGGGCTGCCCGCAAGCCTTGAGGGCGCGCCCCGGCGCGCGGGCGGGCCTTCGCGTGTGTTTCCCGTCTTTTTGCTGTGCGCCGTGCTGTTCGGCTGCGCGGCCTACTACTTCAAGGACAGCTTGCCCGAACTGGCCGCCCTGGTTACGGCGAAGCTTCCCGGCAAAAACGCGCGGATTGCGGGCGTCATGCCCCGCGCGGCCACGGACGCAGACAAAAGCCCGTCCTCCCGCGAGGAATTCGTCGCTTTTTGCGCCACCGCGGACCCCAAAGACGCCCTGAAGCTGCTGAAGGACAACCCCGCATGGATTCCGGCCGACGCCGGAGGGAAAACCCTTTTGCTCGCCCTGGCGGAACGCCCCGCCGCGCACCGCGTCTTGATCCGGCTTGTCCTGGCCGGCCAGGGAGCCCTGCTCCCCTTTGTGAACACGGCGGACGCCGCCGGGCGCACGCCCCTGCACGCGGCGGCGGAAAACCCCGACCCGTCCGTGCTGCTGGCCCTGCGCATGGCCGGGGCCGATCCCTGCCTGCGTAACGGCCGGGGCGAAACTCCCCTTTCCATTCTGCTGCGCCTGCCGCGGGACGTCATCCGCAAAAGCACGGAGCGGGCGGCGGAGCAGGGCCTGAAGCTCGGCTTTACCCGGTACGACCCCCTGGCGAAAAAATCGCGCTTTTACCCCATCGCCGGCATGGCCGACGGGCCGGAGCAAAAAGCCTATTTCGCCATCCTGGCCGCCGCCCTGAACTCTCTTGGCAAAAACGGCGTGCAGGACGATCCCGTCGCCCCCGGCGATCTGCCCTCGCCCCCGCCCTCTTCCGGACAAAAAGCCATGGAGAACGCCAACCGTGCCCCGCAGGGAAGCGGCCTGCCCACGGGCGAGCGAGCCCCCCGCCCCGAACCCTGGCAGGCAATCGACCCGTCACCGGACGCGGGAGCCTTGGCGGCCCTGATCAAGTGCCTGCTGCCCGAAGCCCGCCCGGCCAGCGTCAACTGGCTTTCCGCCCCCCAGGAAAAGCGGGCCGCCACGCCCCCGCCCCTGGACGCGGAATGGGCGGCCTGGAACCTGCCGCCCTCGGTGCGGGTGTATATTTTTATGGAAGCGCTGCGCCAGCGGGCCGGCAAAACGGAATCCGCCGGGACCGCCGGCCGGGAGGAAATTCCCCGCCAGCGCGGCACCGAAGTCGCGCGCGAGGATCTGCTGCGCTTCAACAGCGATTCGCAAAAGCGCAATCCCCTGCTTATGGCCTGGCAATTGCTGGACATAGCCCCCAAAGAATCCCTGCGCCAGCTTTCCGCATCCCCCGGAACGGAAAACAGGCCGGAGGCCGGAGCGGGCGTAAAGCCCGACGGCCGCCCGGGCGCCGGAACGGGCGTAAAGCCTGCCGGCAGGACTCCGGAACAGACGTTGGCCCTGCTGCGGCTGAGCCTTCCGGACAAGGCCTGGCACAGGGCGGGTCGCCACCTGGCGGCCGCCGCCTATGTGGCCGACGCGCGCGAACACCGCATGAGCGATCGCAAACCGCCCGATCGCTTTCTGGACAATAATTCTTACGAACCCCTGCGCCTGTGGGGGGCGAGCCCCCTGCTCAAAAAGCCGGACGTTCCCGCGGACGGCGAAAACGCCGCCCCGCGCCGGGGCCGTCTGCCGGATTCTTCCTCTCCGGCGACGCTGGCCCAGCCCTCGCCTGATGCCGGGGCCGCCTCTCCGGCCAGAACGTCTCCCGCCCGCGAGAGCAAGGATCCCGGCGAGCCGCTGGTGGCCGTTGCCGCCGTCCTGAAAGGCCTTTCCGCCGAAACCGCCAAAACAATGGTGGAACTGATGCTGGCCTCCGGAGCCGACCCCGCGCAGGCCGACCAAAACGGCACCCTGCCCCTGGAAGCCGCCAGAAACGCCGGGGCGGCGAAAGAAGTATTGATGCTGCTCAAGAGTAAATAGGGGAGTCCTCCGGCGGCCAGGGGCCTTTACCAGTCCAGCGTGGCCTTGAAGGCGCGGGCAAGATCCTCCACTTTGCCGGTCAGAGCTACTTGCCCGCCGGTGGCCACGACAAGTTCGTCGGTGTCGGTGACGTTACCGATAAGGGCGGCGTCATGACCGAGGCGGGCGGCGAAAAGCCGCTGAAAAGCGGGGATTTTTTCGCGCGGCACGGTCACCAGCAGGCGGGAGGCCGATTCCGAATACAGCAGGGCCAGCAGGGCCTCGGGGTGGGCGTTAAGGCCCGGTCCTTCGGCGGACAGGCTGCGGGCCGGGGCGCTGTCGTCCTCCGGCTGTTCGGGCGCGGCAAAGGCGCGGCGCAGATCTTCCGGCAGGATGCCCACGGAGGGGACGCGGTCCAGGTTGATGCGCGCGCCCAGGCGGCCGCCTATGCACATTTCGGCCAGCGCCACGGCCAGGCCGCCGTCGGAAAGGTCATGGCAGGCGTTGATTATGCCTTGGCGCATGGCCTGGTGCGCCAGAGCGTAACGTTCTTTGGCCGGGGCAAGGTCCACCTGGGGCACGGCCCCGCCGGTCAGGCCCAGTTCGGCGGCCAGTTCGGAGCCGGCAAGCTCTTTGGCGGTGAGGCCCAGCAGGTACACGGCGTCGCCGGGCTTTTTGAAGTCGGAGCTGACGGCGAAGTTCACGTCCGGGATAAAGCCCAGGATGGAAAAAAGCACCGTGGGCGGGATGGAAATTTTTTCCCCGCCGCCGGTGTAGTCGTTTTTCATGGAATCCTTGCCCGAGACGCACGGCACGCCAAAGCCCAGGCAGTAATGCTCCAGGGCCTTGCAGGCGCGCACAAGCTGAGCCAGTTTGTATTCGCCGTCCGGGGTCTTTTCCGACTTCACCGGGTCGCACCAGCAAAAGTTGTCCACCCCGGCCAGGCGGTCCGGGTCGGCCCCGGCGGCCACGGCGCCGCGCACGGCCTCGTCAATGGCGCAGGCCATCATCCAGTAGGTGTCGGCGTCGCTGAACTTGGGGCAGATGCCGTGCGAAAGCACGATGCCTTCTTCCCTGTCCAGCAGGGGCCGCAGCACGGCGGCGTCGCCCGGTCCGTCGCGCAGCGCGCCCACCAGCGGCTTGATCACGCTGCCGCCTTTCACCTCGTGGTCGTACTGGCGGATCAGGTATTCCTTGCTGCATATGTTCAGGCGGCCCAGCATGGCCGGCAACAGGCTGTTCTGGCTGAAGTTTCCGGCGGTGTAAGCTTCTATGAGGGGGCTTTGCCCCATCATGCTCCCCCGGCGGGGTATTCCGGAAGCATTCCCCCCGGCGGAATTTAGAATGGAGCTCCTATCAAAAAGCTCCTCTTCCCCCAAGGCGTATTTCTCAGGCCGCTTCCAGCGGGCGTCAAGGCGCATCTGGGGCACGCCGTCGTGGAGGAAATCCATGGGCAGGTAGGCCACGGGCTTGTCGCCATAGGTAACGTGGAAGTAGCCGGTGTCGGTGAATTCGCCCAGCGGGCTGGCTTCCACGTCCATTTCCCCGGCCATTTTAAGAAAGGCGGAAAGGTGTTGCGGAGGAACGGCCAGAGTCATGCGTTCCTGGGCTTCGGACAAAAGAATTTCCCAGGGCCGCAGGCCGTCGTATTTAAGGGGGGCTTTGGCCAGATCCAGGCGGCAGCCGCCGGTGTCTTCGGCCATTTCGCCCACAGAGGAGGAAAGCCCGCCCGCGCCGTTGTCGGTGATGGCGTTGTACAGGCCCAGGTTGCGGGCCTTGATGATGCAGTCGTACAACTTGCGCTGGGTGATGGGGTCGCCGATCTGCACGGCCGTGGCCGGAGAACCTTCGTGCAGTTCTTCAGAGGAGAAGGTGGCCCCGTGGATGCCGTCCTTGCCGATGCGCCCGCCCGCCATGACGATGATATCGCCGGGCAGGGCCCTTTTTTCATGGCCGGGGCGGCCCGCCACGGTGCGCGGGATCATGCCCACGGTGCCGCAGTAAACCAGGGGCTTGCCCAGGTAACGCTCGTCAAAAACGATGGAGCCGTTCACCGTGGGCACGCCGGACTTGTTGCCGCCGTGTTCCACGCCTTCGCGCACGCCTTCCATGACCCGGCGCGGGTGCAGCAGGCGGGGGGGCAGTTCGCCTTCGTGGAACGGTGAGGCAAAGCAGAACACGTCGGTGTTGCAGACCAGTTCCGCGCCCAGGCCCGTGCCCATGGGGTCGCGGTTCACGCCCACAATGCCGGTAAGGGCGCCCCCGTAGGGGTCAAGGGCCGAGGGGCTGTTGTGCGTCTCAACCTTGATGCACACGTCGTGGGTATCGGTAAAGGCCACCACGCCCGCGTTGTCCTTGAACACCGAGCGGCAGAAATCCTTTTGGCCCATACGTTCGCGCAGGGTCTTCGTGGAGCCCTGGATGCAGGTCTTGTACAGGCTGTTGATTTCTTCGGCGCGGCCCGTTTCCTCGTTAACATAGCTGATGCGCGAGGCGAAAATCTTGTGTTTGCAATGCTCGGACCAGGTCTGGGCCAGGGCCTCGATTTCCGCGTCCGTGGGGTCGGCGGGCAGGCCGATCTTTTGCCGGGCGGCGGCGGCGGCGGGGTCGGCATAGTGCGCACGCGCGGCGTGCATTTCTTCCAGGGACAGGGCCAGGGTGTTGGCCCGGCTGAAGGCCATAAGCTCCGCGTCGCTCATGCGGGACAGGGGAATGACGGCCACTTCGTCGCTGGCCTCGCCGGTGACCCGGGCCGCGTGCGGGGGAAAGCCGGGGCTTTGTTCCCATTCTTCACGGCTTTTGACGCTGTAGCGCTGGATCAGCTCGTTGGCCAGAAGGTTTCTGGCGATGCTTTCCACCCCGGCCCGGTCAAGGGCGGTGCACAGATAGTACCGCTGCGAGGTGTACACGGCAAAATCACGGCCGCGCCCCAGCACCAGGGCCAGGGTGTCGCGGGCGGTTCTGCCCTCGTTGTCGGTGACGCCGGGGCGAAAGCCCACCTCAAGCACGTAGGTGACCCCCGCGTCCAGACGGGGCCAGGGGGAAAGGGAAGCCTCGTGCAGCACCGGGTCGTGCAGGGCGGCGGCGTCCAGGGCCTTTTGCGCCTCGGCCTCGCTGAGTCCTTCCATGGCAAAGGCTTTGCCCACGCGGATTGAAGGTACGTCAAGGCGCAGGGCGGCGCGGATTTTGGCGGCGACGTTTTTGCCGACGCAATCTTCAAGATGCGGGCGCGGGCGGACTTCCAGGGTGAGAAGCATGGGGCCTCCGGAAAAAGTGGGATAGGGCGCGGCAAACGGGCGTCTTCCCGCCGCCGCCGGCGCGGGCGACGGATACGACGCGCCAAGTGGGGCAATATACGGAGGTTCGGCCTGTTTGCCAAGAGAGGCGGCGCGGGGCTTGCGTTGCCGCGCCGCCTATAGCATTTTACACTTGAAAAAGTCGCTTAACGGCGAGCAAAGCCCGCCTGCGCCTCTTTCGCGGCAAGGATTTGAGGACAAATCCTTGCGGAGCAATTGACTCATTTCATTCGTTAATTGCTCTAACCCACCACCGCCGGGCGGGCCACCAGCAGATACTGCCGGCCCGAGGCCACCCGCAGGGGCGTGAACACCAGTTCGAAGGAAGAGACCGAGCCTTTTCCCGTAATCATCGCCGCCTGCACGGACATGACGCCGGCAAGCCGGTCAAGAAAACCCGCCGCCCAGCCGCCCTTGAAGGCGGCCCCGGGCCGGGAAATGGCAAAGATGTTCTTGCCCGTCATGCCTTCCCGGTTGGGCGGGGACCAGCAGATGGTGCCGGACCCGTCCAGCAGGTAGACATGCTCGGCAAGGGAGGAGAACAGGGCCTCAAGATAGACGCTGTCCGACATGGCTATGGACTGCAGGGCCGAAACCTCGGTGACGTCGCCCACCACAAGATAATAATCGTCCGGGCTGTCCGGGGCCGCATAGATGCCCACATACGTGGGGGTTCCGGGAAAACTTCCCTCGGGCGCCAGCGTGAACCAGCCCTGCAAGGGGGTCTTGCCGCTGGTCATCAGGTCCCAGTTGGGCAGCGAAATGCCCAGCCTGGCGTCCAGCAGCCCCCTGGCGGTGACGTTCGTCGGGGCATGGGCCAGGCCGAAAAGTTCCAGAAAGGTTCTGGTGGCGTTCTTGATGCGGCACAAGGAGTCCACCCTGGCTATGGCCAGCGGGATGGAGGCGAAATCATCCACGCAGGCAATGGAGGCCCGTTTGCGCTGCTCTTCCAGGTGCAGGGCGACAACGTGCATGAACATGGGAAGAGAGGAAAAGGACGGCGATTCCTCGGCAAGGCGGGGCAGGGCCAGATACCCGTAATTCCGGCCTCCGGAGGCGATGTCGATGCGCTGCCAGCCGGGCTGGGGAACGGCGGCGGAGTACTCCGTCTTTTCTTCCGAAAACAGGCTGCCCTTGGCGCAACGGATAAGGCTGCCCTTTTCCTCGCCGGCCCGGCGGATGAACAGCTCCCAGTCCGAAACGTCCCAGAACGAGCGCAGATGCCGTTGCAGCGCCAAAGAGAAAGAGGTGGGGCTGAACGCGTGCCCGCGGCCCGCCACCTCCAGAGCCAGAAAGTGATAGTGCTGCAGCAGCGACAGGGATTGATCGTAAAAGCGGCCTTCCACCTTGCCCTGGCGGATGCCCAGATCCGTCAGAAGGCGGTTGAAGGTTTCGGCGCAGCCGGCCCGGAAGGTATCCATTTCCGCCGCGCTCAGCCCAAGCACGGACGTCAGGCCCACCTCAAAGGCGATCAGCGCGCCGGTGTCGGCCACGGGCGCGTGCACAAGTTCGGCCCAGCGGGTGGCGTAAATCAGGCAGCTCGTCAGGGGGGGGTGCCGCAAAACGCCTTCATAATCGTGATGCAGGCGCACGGCCTCCGCTACTTCAACGGGCATCCCCCACAGCAAAAGAATACTGTGGGCCAGATCGGGATGGGAAGTGCCCCACAGGGCGGCCTCTTCGCTGAATCGTTGCGGGGCGGGCAAAGTGGCCATGGCCTCCGCGCTCAGAAAGGGTGGAGCCTCTTTCTGGCAAAAGGCCAGGAACAGGGGCAGATCCTTGAACATGGCCGCAAAGTAAACGTTCTGCTTGTGCTCCGGAGCAAGCCGCGCGGCGATGCGCTCCGCCGCTATGGCCGACCACAGGGTCAGCCGCCAGTCGCCGAACATGCTTTCGGACTCGCGCCGGACGATGGGGTCCAGGCGCTTTTGCATGGTCAGAAGAATGACCAGCTTGAACAGCTCGCCGGTGCCAAGAACCGCCGCCGCCTGCTGCAGGTCGCTGACCTTGTGGTCGAAGCCGTAGTGGATCGAGTTGGCTGAATGCATCACCTTGCCCGCCAGCATGGGGTCCATGCGCAGGTATTCGGAAATGGCGGAAAAGGAGGGATCAGGACCAAGAAGCGCCTGAATCAGGCGCACCAGCACAGGCGGGAATGCCAGTTGCAGACTTTTATTGAACGCGGAATCCAAAGCTGTCTCAACAGCGGGAGCCATACTGTCACCAGTGATATATCCTTTATCAGAAGTTACAAATCCCTGCGCTGTATATACTGCGTCATTTCTTCAAGAATGCGCCGCTCGGGGCAATCCGGCAGCGCCCCCAGCGCCGACAGCGCTTTTTCCAGGTGAACGGAAGCCATTTCCCGCGTGGCTTCGGCATGCCCCCGCAGCAGGATGGCTTCGCTTACGGCGGCGATCTCTTCCTCTGTAAAGGAGCCGGAAGCGAACTTTCCGCGCAGGGCCGCCGCCTCTTTTTCCGGCAGGGCGGCAAAATACAGCAACAGCGGCGGGGTGGCCTTGCCCTCGCGCACGTCCCCTCCCGTGGGTTTGCCCGTGTGCCGGGAAGGAGAAAAATCCAGCGCGTCGTCCACCATCTGAAAAGCTATGCCAAGCTCCAGCCCGAACTCCGCCGCCGCTCCGGCGGCGGACGCGTCCGCCCCGGCCGAAAGCGCTCCCAACTCGCAGGAAGCGCGCAGCATCCAGGCGGTTTTTCCGGTGATTATCTCGATATACTCGTTGTGCCGCATGGCCCCGTTGCGCAGATTGGCGAATTCCGCCATCTCTCCCTCCGCCGTGCGCATGACCGCCTCGGAAATGCAGGCCGTGAGGCGCGCATCGCCAAAAGAGGAAACCATAAGCAGGGCCTTGGCCAAAAGGGCGTCGCCCGCCAGGATCACCGGGGTCGAACCGTATACCGTGTGCGCCGCCGCCCTGCCCCGGCGCAGAGAAGAATTGTCCAGAATGTCGTCATGCAGCAACGTGGCGGCGTGCAGCATTTCCACCGCCGCGCCCAATGTGTACAGCAGATCGTCGCGGGCGCACCCCAGCGCGCGCCCCGTCAGCAGGGTCAGCAACGGGCGCAGGCGCTTGCCGCCCGCGCTCAGCACATGTTCGGCCACCGGCCGGGCAATGGGGGGAAGAAGGGCCAGATGCCGCGCAATCTCCGCGTTGATGCGCGGCTGCTCCCTGGCGATGGATTGCATGAGTTCCCGCATGGACGCTCGCAACAGTGTGGCTATGGTGGTTGACTCTTTTTGTCCGGAACCGGAGCCCCGCCTCAGCGCAGGGGGGCGAACAGGTCTCCGGCGGCTTTTCCCAGGGCGCGCAACGCTCCCGGCACGTCCCAGCCCGCGGGCGGCCGCAGGCCCGCCGCGTTGGACACGGCGCGCATTTCCGCAAAAGGCAAACCCCGGCGGGCCGCGCCAAAGGCCAGGGCGAAACCTTCCATGTTTTCCGCCAGCGCTCCCGTGGCCCGCGCCAGCGCCCCGGCCCGCCGGGGGCCGCCGCTTGCTCCGGCCACAGTGACAAAAACGCCTTGTACAGCGGGACTATGACAGTTCAGCCCCATATTGCCAAGAGCATTTTGCGGATTCAGTCCAAGGACGTCAAATACCGGTCCCGCCGCCGCCACCCCCTGCGCAAAGCCTATCCCCCGGGCGTCCACAACGCCGTCCTCGCCCGCAAGGCCATACTCCGGCCAGATCTCCCCGGTCGCCAGCATCACCGCGCCCACCGGCGCGCGGCCCAAATCGTACGCCCCCGCTATGCCCAGGTTCACCACCCCCGAAACCCCGCCCCAGCCCAGCGCCTCGCCCAGGGCCAAAGCCGCCGCCACGGGCCCCACCCCGCAAACCAGCAGCCGCGCCTTCCCCCCCGGCAGGACTAAAACCGGAAATTCGGAGGGAGAGGGGGGAGGGAAGGAGCCGGGGGGAGGGGGGAAACCCCCTTTGAAAAGGGGGTTTCCCCCCACCCCCCC
>JAVBPV010000013.1:0-60372 GCA_031549405.1 Desulfovibrio sp. | reverse complement strand
CACGGTGGTGCCGTCGGGCAGCGTCAGGTTGGGCAACGCTTCGTTGCCCACCACGAAAAAGTTGTTGATGGTGACAGAGCTTCCGTCGTTCAGCGTAAAGACAAGACTGTTGCCCGAACGCGTGGCCGTGGCTTCCGCCGGATCAAACCCAAGGTTCAGGTTGCCCGCCGGGGAAGAGTCCACGGTGGCGGCCTCGCCCGCCGCCGGACGCGGCACGGCCACCGCCCGCCCGGAGGGCGCGCGCGCGGCGGTCTGGGCTGGAACGTTTGCCGCAGTGGGAGTGTTAGATTCTGGAGCCATAAATCCCCCTTTACACTTTTTTGCTAAATTATTGATGAAAAGTCAGCCTACAGCGCCTGAGTATCCGGCGCGGCCAGAGAGGTATTTCGCTTAAACGGGACCTTTCTCTAACCTGTTTATATTCAAGGCCGCAGGGCTTTCCGGCTTATTCGCAATCCCCCGCGTATAAGCCATACATTATGCGTTCTTGAAATATACACTAAAAACATATTGATTCCACCGGATACAAGTCTAATACTTATCTATATAGCGCCATCTTCCGCATAAATGTCAAGATCTTTTCATAAAATCGGAATTACTATTGTTATATAAAGTTAATCAATATATTAACAATACAAAGCTATAGAATTATATTGGGCAACATCGGAAGATTACTTAAAAATTTCCGAATTTATCATAACGAGTATTTATCGATTATAATATATTACTTGTCTTTTCCATTTGATAAAAGTGAAAATAAACCTTCATATTTGTGATTAATCAGAAGCCGATTCATAATCCCTTCTGCGAATACATAAAAAAGCATTGCGGAAAGCTTCCGCAATGCTTCAGATTGATGGCAAACCCCGCAAGACCGGTGTTTGCAAAGGCACGCCCGCTCCGGCGCTTAACGGCGGCAATGAATGCCGCCCGCGCCCTACGCCGCCCCGGTGACGTTCAGCAACTCCTGCACCATCAGGGTCAGATCCGTACCGTTGTGGTTGGCCGTGTATTCGATATAGCCGCCGGAGACGCTGCCCGTGGCCTGCCAGACCGCCGCGCCGCCGGAAAGGTCCACCGTGCCGGACGTGCCGGAAACGCTCAGTGTTGTGCCGGAGCACATGCGCGCAAAGGCATCCGTATCCAGCGCCACCGTGTTTCCGCCGGAGCCCAGATCGACTTCCTCAAACCCGTCGATGGACCCGTCGCCAAAGGACAAAAGGTCCAGGAACAGACCGCTTCCGTCAACGCGCAGCACGTCCATGCCGTCGCCGCCGTGCAGCCCGGCGCCGTCCGCGCCGCCGATGATTCCGCCGGAAGCCGCCGTATCGTGCAGCAAAAACACATCGCCGCCTTCGTCCCCGTACAGGACGTCGCCGGAGGACTCCAGGTGCAGAATATCGTCGCCCGCGCCGCCGTAAAGCGTATTGTTTCCGGCCCCGCCGCGCAGCATGTCGTTGCCGTCCCCTCCAAAGAGCAGATCGCCGCCCGCGCCGCCATACAGGCTGTCGTTTCCGCCGCCGCCGTACAGGGTGTCGTCGCCTATCCCGCCGCTTATGGTGTCGTTGCCGTCGCCGCCGTACAGCAGGCCGCCGCCGGCAAGGTTCAGGGCCATCTGATCGCCGGTGGAGGCGTGCGCCGCGTCCAGAACCAGGCTTTCCAGGCCCGGCGCCGAGGACAGGCCGTCCAGGGTCACGCCGTAATAGTGGGCGGATTGCTCGGAGCCGTCCACGGCAATGCCAAAATCAAGGGTTCCGGCATGCAGGTAGCCCGCGTCCAGGGTCACGTGAAGGGTTTCCCCGCTCAGGGTGGCGCTGCTGTGGCTGCCCCCGTCGATCTGGCCCAGCAAATCGCCCAGTTGAGCGGCGCTGAAGCCTGTGGTGAGCAGTTCAAAGCTGATCGCCGTTCCCAGGGCGCCGTGCGTGCCGAAATAATCGCCCAGCACAGCCAGGGACACTTTGTACAGCAGCTGGTTGTCCGCCGGTCCGTAAGAGTCGATGCCCAGACGAAAGCCGTCGGGCCCGGACTCGTCATTCACCGTGACCGTGACCGTGGTGGTCGTGTCGGGCCGGTAGGTCTCGTAATGGACGGCCGCTCCGGAGTCGCCGGAAAGACCGGCGATGCGCAGGGTGCGGTCCGTATTCCCGGCAAGGCTGTCGTCCGGCGCCGGCAGCGTAAAGCCGATGTCGAACGCGCCGCCGGCGGGAATGGCCGTCCCGGCGGGAATGGTGATGACCACCACTCCGCCCGTGTTGCCCGTCAGCCATCCGGAGTAGGGGGCGGACAGGGTCAGGCCCGCGGCGTCGGGCGATATCTGCAGGGTGAGGGTCAGGGCCTCCGCCGTGTTCGGCCCGTCGCCCGCCAGACCGGGCAGGGCCACCCGCACCGTGCCGGTGATGTCGGAGCCTTCCGCCACCGTGACGCTGTCCACGGCAAGGGAGGCCGTGGGGCCGTCCAGGTCGTCCGGGGCCGTTTCATTGTTCACGGGTATGGCCACGGGCAGGCCTGCGCCCGTGCCGTAGTGTTCATACCGGCCGCCGGAACCGGCCAGGCCGGTGACGGTGACGGTGTATCCGGGGTCGGCGCCGGTGCTGTTGTCCGGAACAGGGATGGTGAAGCCGAAGTCGAAGTCGCCGCCCGGCGGAACGGCCGTCCCGGCCGGAATGGTCAGGGTGACCACCCCGCCCGCGCCGGGCGTTGCCGTAACGCCGGGGGGCAGGCCGTCCCAGGACAGGTTCAGCAGTGTGGCCGGGGAAAGGCGCAAGGTCACGGTCAACTCTTCCGCCGTGTCCTGGCCGTCGCCCGGCAACCGCGGCAGGTGCACCCGCAGGGTGCCGTGAAAGTCCGCGCCCTCGGCCACGGCGTTCATGTTGATCAGCGAGGCTTCCGGCCCGTCCGCCAGGCCGGGCGTGGTCTCGTTGGATATGGGCATCACCACCTCGCGGCCCACCATGCCCGCGCTGTCCACGACGATGTTCAGCTTGGTGGCGGCCACCTGGTCGGCCAGCCCGGCGTCGGGCTTGTAGTAGACCGTGAACTCGTACCCGGGCAGCATGGTTCCGGGCTGGGTGGTCACCACAACCCGGCCGCCCTGCCATTCCCAGTCCTGTCCCTGAACCAGGGTTACGCCGTTAAGTTTCAGTTCCTTGATCACGTCCTCCGAGAACACCCCGCCGATGACAAACCGCATGGAGGCGTGGCAATTGGACAGCTCTCCGGCCGAAGCCGTGGTGGAAATGGCAAAAATGTTCAGGCCGCCGTTCGTCGCGTCCGTGGGCCCCTGTTCCAGAACAAAGCGCGAGGTGTAAGCGATGCTGGCCGCCTGGGTCATTTCCCCGCCGGAGATGCCGGTCATGGACATGCCGAAGCTGCCCTCGGCCGCCAGGGAATCGTCCTTGATGGGAAAGGCGATCAAAAAGTTGTCGGTCCCCCTGGAACCGGCGGGCAATGTCATGGTCAGCACGCCGGTGGCGGAATCGTAGCTGTAGCCGCTGTCCGCGCCCACGGTTTTCGCGCCGCCGCCCGGCAGGGTGATGACGATGGCCCCCCCGGCGTCCAGGCGGGCCATGGAGGCCGCGTTAAGCTGGAAGGTGGCCACGCCGTCCTCGCCTATGGGCTGGCCGCCGGAAAGGGCCAGCTTGTAGACGACGGTGCAGGTTTCTTCGCTGCCGCCCACCGCCGCCAGATCCGCTTTGGGGCCGTTGACGGTTTCCGTAACCGTAACGTCCACCGGGTCCGTGCCGCCCGGTGCGATGCCGGTTTCGCCGCCGAAGACCTCCTTCAGCCGGATGGAAAACCGCTCGGAGCCTTCGCTGATCACGTCGTCCTTCAGTTTGACGGAAAGGCTGCCCAGGCCCGTGCCCGCCGGCAGGGCCGCGTTGATCGTAATAAGCCATGAGGCGCCGTTGTCCGTGAGGATGGCGTTCAGGGGCAGACCGCCGTTGCCGTACTTGACCCCGCCCACGGTGATGGAGTCGATCTCGTCCAGGGTAAAGCCCGTGGGCGAGTCCGGGGTGATCTCAAAAACCAGCTTCACATCTTCCGCCACCACCTGGCGGCCGCCGCCCAGGCGGCTTTCATACGAAACCGTCAGTTCGCCGCTTTCCGCTATCCTGGAGGAGCTCAGGCTCCAGTGGATCTCCGGTCCGGAGCGGTCGTCGGAAATAATAATCTCGCCGTTGCCGTAACCGCCGTTCACGCCCCCCGAAAGCTTGGACAGGATGCCGGCGGAGTTGGCCGCCGTTTCCGCCGTAGGTGCAAGTCCAATGCTGAAGCCCTCCAGCCCGCTGCCGTTCAGTCCTTCGTCAAAATCGTCGGCGGAGACGCTGATGGTGAAGTCGCCGCTGCTTTCCCCGCTGTTGATGCGCACGGAGTAAGAGCCGGTATAGTCGCTGCCCCGCGTGGCGCTGCCGTGTCCCAGGCCGCCCGCGCCGTAGTTGATGTCGAACTCCAGGGCGTGGGTGGGCCTGACCTGCACAAGATCGTCAAGCTTCACGGCGCTGTCGGGGGCAATAACGTTGCCGAGCGCATCCACCAGTTGTCCCGAAGCGTCGGTCAACACCAGGGCCGCCTTCATCTCCACGGTGCCCGCCTTTTCCATCAGGGTCCGGGCCGAGGCCGCGTCCGCCCCCACCAGCATATATTCGCCGTTCACCCTGGCGAAGATCAGCAGCGTGGCCCGCGTGCCGTCCTGGATGCGCACCCCCGCCACGGTATCCGTATCCTGGGCCAGGTGCGCGCCCTCCACCCCGCCGATGGAATATGTCAGGTAGTTGGCGTCGCCGATCACTTCGTTGCCCAGGGCCTGGGGCAGTTTGTCCAGCCCCGCCGGGACGGCAAGGCTTATGCCGCTGCCCGGATCGGTGGACTTCCAGGTATGGCCTCCGTTCGTCACCACCACCACGGGGATTCCGCCCTCAAGGGTGATGCGGATGCCGAAGTCCGTGCCCGTGCCCGTGGCCCGAAATGCTTCCAGTTGCGCCTGGGTGAAGGTCACCGTGAGGCTGTTCATATAGCCGCTTTCCAGCAGGGGCGAGGCGGGATTGGCGAATTGCAGGGAGAACCGCACCTCGGGCGGCATGGTAAAGCCCCCCGTGTTGTCCGCCGGAATATGCATATGCAGGTTAAATCCCGCCGCGTCCGCCGCTCCGGCCTGGCCCGGCAGCCAGCCTTCGGTGACGGTCATGCCCTGCAGGCCGCCCAGGTAAATATGGTCGTTGCCGTCCGTGCCGATGATGTAGCGGTAGCTGTCGCCGCCGGCGGTGCTTTCCCCGCCGGAGGAGCGGGCCACGGCTATGTCGAAGGAAGCGCGGGCGGGCATGGCCCCGCCCTGGGCTTCCCACAGGGCCTTGATCTGAGCCGCGCTGAAAAAGGCCGTTTTGGCCCCTTCCGGCACCTCCAGGGCCAGGGTTCTGCTTTCCCCGCCGCCCAGCATGGTGATCCTGACGTACACGGTGACCTCTTCCTGGCAGTAATCGGCCAGGGTGACCGTGACGTGCGGGGCCTCGTCCCCGTCGGTCCAGCCCGCGTCGGTCTTTTGCGGAATGCCGGCCAAAGGCCCGAAGCCGTCGTCGCGTATTTCCAGGTCGCTCGCCAGGTTGGGCGAAGGCAGCCAGGCGGGCGGCGCGCCGCCCCAGGAAACGGGATTGACGGCGGCGCCGTTCACGATCTCGTAAAAGGTGCTGTTGGCCGGGTCCACCAGCACTTGCGCAAAAACGCCGGGGGTCTTTTCGTGGCAATACAGGTAGGGCACGTCGTCCGACCAGGGCACCGCATAGGACACGCCGTTGACGGCGGAAAGATAGGTGGCCTCGCTGCCCTGCATGTCCACCACCTGAAAAGTGACCACCTCGCCGCTTTCGGTCCTGTTGTCGTCCTTGACCAGAAAGTCAAAGCTGTGGCTGCTGGCGCCCTTTTCGATGACGAAAAAGTACAGCCCCCCGGCCCCGGCCCCCCCGTTGTCCGTGGGCGTGAAGGAAGCGGGCAGCTTTCCGGCGGAAACAAGCGAGGCGATGGTCCCTGTTTCGGGCACGCCCGCCCCGTTCACGGTTTCATAGCCCGGCACCCCGCCGTTCATGACAAAGCGGTAGATGCCGTGGCCCAGGCTGTAGTCGCCGGCATCCACATTGGCGTTGGGGGTTATTTTCATCCACACCACCATGTCCTCGGCGGCGGCGCTGTCCAACTGCACGGCATAGGGGACGTTTTTGTCGGCGGCCTTGTGCTCGGACGCGCCGCCGCCCGCTCCGTGGCTGTCGTCGATGGGCTCGTAGGCCACGCCTCCCACGGGACCCAGACCCACTATGTGCGGCCCGTCGTGAAAATCCTTGATGTTCCCCCGGCTGTTCCAGCCGTGCCCGGCGGCCAGATCGGCGGCGTCGTTCGCGTTTGCCGCGCGGCTTTCGTTATTGCCCGTCCCGGTCAGGGATATACCAAAGCCGATGGCTCCGTTGTTCATGGTGAGGATGTCGTTGATGGACTCCACCTTGAACTCGTTCTGGAAGTAAATCTTGTCGCCGTCGATGACCAGGATCCAGCCGCCCGGGGCCGCCGTGCCGGCTGTTTTGCCCCTGAAGTCCACGTCCACCTGGCTTTCGCGCCCGGGCTCCGTGCCGCCCTCCAGCCGCAGGTCCAGGGAAATGTCCTGGCTGGGGCTGAAGTGCTGCGTCACAAAGGCTTTAAAGAGGGCGTCGCCCGGCCCGCCGTAAGCCGCGCCCGTTTTGGCCTCGTAAATATGGACCAGGTTGGCCAGGGACAGGATTTTGCCGTCGGCCACCCCGTCCATGGCGCCGTTGCCCAGGATATAGGCATACAGCGGCACATGCACCTGGCCATCCACGGGGACCCCCTGGCCATCCTTCAGTCCCGTTCCCACCAGCTTCTCGTAACCGTGGCCCTCGCCTATGGCCAGGGCGAAGCCGCTGAGCAGTTCCGGATGCGACTGGCCCTGGATGGTATCTTCATCGTTGATGGTGGTGGAGCCGCCGTTGTCGGTAATGCGGATGTCCACCACGTCGTCCTTGCTGCGCACGTTGCTGATCTGGCCCGAGAACGTCTCGCCCCCGTCCCTGATGCCGTCGTCCGTGGCCACAAAGTAAATCTTGATGCCGCCGCTCAGATCCACGCCCTCTTTAATGGTAAAGGAAAACCGGTAATTGCCCTGATCCTTGCTTACGCTTACCGTGACCCCGCCCCCGTAGGTCAGGTCCAGAATCTCCTGGAACGCGGCCCGCAGGGAGGGCATGTCGTAATAGGGGTGCAGGTTGCCTTCCGCATCGGCAACGGCGAAATCGCCCATGTTGGAATACAGGGTGTTGTCGCGCACGTTTTCGTTAAAAAGGGCCGTGCCGGACTTGAGGGTAAAGTCGAACGTTATGTCGCTGGACAGCCTGAAATTGGCGGGCAACGGCACGTTGTTGCGCAGCTGGCTGAAATTCATGGAGTAGACGGCCACGTGCTCGAAAACTCCGGCGGCGTTCGGGTTGTCGTTTTCGTAGATGACCGCCGTGGCGGTCAGGGCCAGTTCGATGCGGCAGTCGACATCTTCCTGCGCGTAGATCGCCGTGCCGCTTGCGCCGGTTATTTCGCCCTTGAAGTCCCACTCCGGCCTGCCGTCCACCATGCGCGGCGTTTCCATCTCCACCGTAAAGCCGCCGTTGCGCGCCGCCGTCTGGGCGCCCACGTGGTCCCCCTGGCTGACGTCCAGGGATATTTTGCCGGCGGAGCCGGCGGGGGTGCTCCAATACCCCCGCGGCACGGAAAACTCGAAGGTTCCGCTTTCCCGCCCGGATCCGTTGTCGGCCCACGTCCCCACCTGGGCCACCTTGATCCATTCGGGATGCGCGCTGAAATCAAACCCGGCGTAGCCGGCCTCGTCGGGCACGCCCGGATTGCCCGCGGCCAGCCCGTTGACCGAAAGAAACAGATCATAGGCCGTGGTGATGTATTCCTCACCCTGCTGCATAATGGAACCGTTGGTGAAATTAAGGCGCAAAAAGATGTCCTCGCCCGGCAGGGCAAGGGCCGCGCCCGCGGGAACGGGGTTCATGGAATGGGCGGCGCCGGAAGCGGGACTGTTGCCCGTTTCCCCGTCCGGGTAAGTCAGGGCGATTTCATAATGCCAGTGGCCCGGCACAGTGGCGGTGGCCCCGGTCAGCTGGCCGCCGGTAAGGGTCAGCCGGCCGTCGGCCTGGTCGCTGATTGTGCCGGTGACGGCCTTGCCGGAATCCAGGATGGCGCTTTCGTTGCCTTCCACGCCGGTGATGCTCAGGCCGAAGCGCTCTTGCGCGGCCCCGTGTTCGTCACGGTAATCCCCGGCCGCGTCGTATTCGTTGACGTTGTCGCCAAGGACATGGGCGTTGAAGCCCAGCTTGGGGGCATCGGCCATAAGATCAAAGGTGGTCTTCAGCGTCACCGAGATATCGCCGGAAAGGTCCATCCCCCGCAAGGCGCCGGCCCCCGCCGCCCCGCTGTGGGAGACGCCGTTCAGGGCCACGCTGATTTTGTCCGCGCCAAGCAGGTCCAGCAACTCCGCGGAAGCCCGCAGCAGCACGTCGCCGCCGTCCCGCGTGTCCGCAAATCTCAGGTTGACGGTCAAATCTTCCGGCAGTCCGCCGCCCTGCGTATAGTTGGCGTACGGATTGCCGGCGGCGGTCAGCGCCGCCCCGCCCGCCGTATACAGTTGCAGCAGAATGGTGCCGGTGGCGCCTTCGCTGATGGCGCAATCGGAACCCGCCGCAGCGCCGCCGCCGGGGTTCCGCCAGACCAGACCCACCCGGACCCCTTCCAAAGAGGCGTCGTCGGCCGTGTCGGCCGGGTTGTCGGGCGCGTCGTCCGTAATGGTGACGGAAGCTTCCGTCTTGCCGATATGCGCGGTGCCGGGCGCGCCGGGCAGGCGGGCGCCGCCGCCGCTCAGGCCGGTAATGCTTACGGTGACCGTTTCCCGCGGATTGTCCAGGGCGGAGCCGGAGGAACCGCCCAGGGGATCGTCGTTGACCGGCAGTTTGAAGGTAATGCGGTTGGCCCCGGCCGGAAGCACCAGATCAAAGTCAAAAGAAGTCGAATGGCCGCTGCCGCTCACGCTTACGCTGCCGGTGGCGGCCACGCTGCCGTCGTCGTTCAGGACCGTGTATTCTATGCTTCCGGAGCAGTTGCCCGAACCGTCCGGCGCCAACAGGTCGCTGAGTTCAAAGCCCGGCCCGCCGTCCACATGCAGGCTGACGGTGACGGCATTGCCGTTGCCCTGGAACAGCGCGCCGCTGCCGTCCCCGGCAACCAACGAAACGGCATAGGGCAGAAAGCCGCCAGACTCCGGCCTGGACCAGCCGGTGGCGGCGTCGCCGGAAAGCCCGGCCGCCGGATTCGGCGCGATGACCACAAAGGGCAGATCCGTGACGTGCGTATCGCAATCCTTGTGGCCCACGGCGGATTCGTTGCCGTGAACCGAGGTTATTTCCACGTGCAGGGTTTCGGGCGGGACGCCGTCTTCCAGAAGGCCGTCGGCCACGGGCCTGCCGGAAAAGACGACGGGCTCCGCGCCGTCATACCCGGCGGGCAGGGTAAAGGTCAGCGTGCCCGTCGAGGGATCGTAAACAGAGGCCGAAGCGCCGATCCGGGCCAAAGCCGCGTCCAAATCCGAAAAGTCCAGACGGTAGTCGTCCTGGCTCCGCGGGTGGGCCTCTTCGCCAAGGACCAGTCCGTAGCGGCCGGAAAGGCTTACAGTGACGGTTACCGCTTCAAGCAGGGGGCCGTACGCGCCCCCCGAGGACCGGTCCGTCAGATGGATCTGGTAGTACGTGGCCCGGCCGCTGTCCTCCATGACGGAGTTGGAAAACACAGGACTGCCGCCGTTGCGGAGCACGTTCGCGCCGTCGCTGAGGGCGATGTTCACCAGGGGTCCGGAGCAGCCGCCGCCGGGCGGGGGCGTCCAGCCGCCCGCCTCCGCCCCGGGGTCGTCGATGATGGTCACATCCTTGTCGCCCGCGTTGCCGATGCGGCAGCCCGGGGCGTCGATCAGACGATAATGGACGGTGTGGGCGGGGTTGTCCGCCTCGTTGTCGATAAGGGGCAGACGCAGGCTGACCAGCCGCTGTCCCGCGGGAATGGTCAGCGTGTAGCTGCCGTCCCCGTTGCAGACAAGCGGCGCGGCAAGGGGCATGCCCCGGGCGTCGGTCATATCCCAATGCGGGTCGCTGCGGTATTCGCCGCCGGGCACGGCCGTGCCGCTCAGGGTAAAGGTCACCGTCACCGGCCCGGAGGCCTCCCGGCCTGTGACGGAAAAACGCAGGAACACCCCGTCGGGATCGCTTTCCGCCACAGTGTCGGCATTGACGGCGTGGCGGCCCACGGCATGCTCCAGGAAAACGGTGGTGGGACCGGGGTCCGGCAGCGAAGCGCCGTTGTGGGGCTCGTCCGGACCGCGCTGATAAAGAACGCGGCCGAAGCCGCCGCCCCAGCGATCAGTGTCGAGCATACCCACGCGCGAAATTGAGGGCATCAACTCGCCCGGGTCGCCGCGGTACAGCCCGGTGCCGCTGCCCAAAGCCCCTTCCTGGGACGGGGGGGACCCCTCGCGTGAATCCGTTTCTTCGCGCGCAAAGACGCCGCGCCGGCCCCGCCCCGCCGCATCGGCGGCCACCGCGCCCTCGTCCGGCGCGCCGGTGGCGTCTTTTCCCCGCCCCGGGTCATGTCCGCCTTCTTCTCCGGCGGGTTCGCCCTCCTCCCAAAAGAGTGGCGCCTCGACCTCGGATGGGCGGCCCGTCTTGCCCGCGATCTCCGTCGCCTCTTCCCCGGCGGCATTTTCCTCCGCCAGCGGGATTCCCCTTTGCTCCAGATCCGCCTCTTCCGCCCGCCACGCCCCGGCTTCCTTCGCTTTCTGATTTTGCCCCGACATCTTCCGCCCCCTTATTCCGTAGTATTCAAATTTTCCGCCCTCATGACCGGGAACACCCGGCCATGGTATAATTTTCTATGTTTAACGAGGGTACGCGTCAATGATTCATGTGAAAAAAATTACGCATCACGCAAAAAAAAAATGCAAAATATGACGCATGACTCTTTTCACGCGACGCCTTTACAACCGATATCATTCCATTTATAGATAAATAGTATAATAAATATAAAAATATTATAACATTTAAATATATATATAATAACCACAATTATACTATAATAATTTAGCAACCGCGCGTCCGGGCATGATTTGAGGACAGCGCTTCGCCAAAACCGCTTTTCTCCATCCTCAGCAATGGGATCACCGTAAAGGGGATTATCCTGAAACGGAAATTGGCCGGCGGGCCGACGTGGAGTATTTTTCGGAAATAGTCACGCATCACAATTTTCTGCCATAAGACAACTTATGCAAAATACAATATAATACAATAAGTTACGCAACAAATACAATATTTCCCGAATTGTCAATTTTTTTTTAAAAAACGGAACCGCCACCCCAATGACTACATAAAATATTTTATATACCTCATTTATATTATTATACAATATAAGAATCAAGATACTATATCATGCATATGCAAAAAGCATTGCGGAAAGATTCCGCAATGCTTCAGTATGACAACATCCCTCCCGCAAAGTCGGGATCTGTAAAGGCAGGCCACTTCGGCAACCTTCGGCACTTACCGGCGGCAACCCTTAAAGTCCTATGCGCTGATGCGCAATGCAATGTACGGCATGACGAAAAACAGAAAGTTCGCCAGCTTGTACCAGGCCAGGGCCCCGTAAAGAACGGCGTTGATCGTTCCTTCAGGCAGGCCGAACCAGCGGCCGTGCAGACGGTAGATCAGACGCCGGCCGGCAAGAAAGACAAAAAACATAAAGGTGAGAAACGCGAAATTGAAAACAGCCCCCCAGCCGAGAACGGCACGCAGCAGTTCCACGTTCATGGCTTCCTCCTTGTTCGAAAATAATGACGCCGTCGGCGGATAAAGGACCGGCCCGGCGAAATTCAGCTCTAAAAAATACTATATAACTACTGCAAGATATTGTATATATCATATTATTGCATATATCATATTATATATATTAGACTTTTTTTAATCATTGCATATTACTCAATAATCAATTATAAATTGTTTGCCAGGTCGTTCACTGCCGGGCGATACGTTCTTTGCTTTACTACTTTGGTTTTGCCTGGCGGGCCTCCGTGGCTTTACACCGGCGCGAGGCACAATTCGTACTCGATTTGCGTATTCTTACAGCTCATATTCAACTTACGTATTCTTGCTTGTAGTGGGATTCATCGCCGCCCGCATGGCGGGCACGCCGGCCTGTTGTTGGCCACGCCGTCCATGTGACGGCATTATATCCGGGTATAACCTGTCTGGTAAAGTTAGTTACGTGTCTGGCACGCTGTACTTTGTAACACCGTAAGAAGTCCGCGGGGTTTCAGCCTCCGGCTCTTTTCATCCCGGTAAAGCGGCAATTGTCGTCCTGTTTCCAGCCATGCCCGCAAAGTCCGGGGTACAGCCGTCCCGAAAGGCACTCTTGAGGCAGTCGTTCCTGTTGCCCAAGGGGGTATAGTGGCTACCGTACTGATGATTGACGCGGATCAGCAGCGCATCGAAGAGTATGCGGCATTTCTGCGAACTTCCGGCCATGCATTGAAAAAGGCGGACTCGCAGGAGGAAGGGTACAGGCACTGCGCCGCCTCCCCGTGCGAGCTTGTCCTGATAGCCGAAGAGCGGCTCGAAATCTCCGACCGCTGGCTGGCTCCCTTTTTATCCGGCAACGACGCCGCGCAGGTGGTGGTTATTGCCGAACAATGCAACGGCGCCCTGGGGCGCCTTTTGCTGCAGCAGGGCGTGTCCCATTACCTGCCAAGGCAGAACGCCCTTGAGGATCTGGCCGCCGTTCTGGATCACATCGAATCCCGCGAGCGCCCATCCGCGCAGCTTCCCTCCCCCGCCGATTTCAACATTTACGGTTCGTCCCCGCTGATGCTGCGGGCTTTCGGGCAGCTTTGCGGGTACGCCCGTTTTGACGGCAACGTGCTGCTAAGCGGGGCCACCGGCACGGGCAAAGAACTTTTTGCACGGGCTTTGCATAAGATGAGCGCCCGCAGTTCGGGACCTTTGGTTACGGTCGATTGCGCCTCGCTGCCCGAAACCTTGGTGGAAAGCCTGATTTTCGGCTACAACAAGGGGGCTTTCACCGGCGCAAACAGCAACAAGGACGGGCTGATCAAGCTGGCGGACCGGGGAACCCTGTTTTTGGACGAAGTGGGCGAAATGCCCATGCACGTGCAGAAAAAGTTTTTGCGCGTCCTGCAGGAACGCAGCTTTCTGCCCGTGGGCGGCGGCAAAGAGGTGTGCAGCGACTTCCGCGTGGTGGCGGCCACAAACCGCAACCTGCTGGACATGGTCCGCGACGGAAGATTCAGAGAAGATCTTTACTACCGCCTGCGCATCCTGCACCTGGAGCTGCCCGCCCTTAACCAGCGCGAGGACGATGTCCTGGTCGTCGCCCGCAAGCTTCTGGAAAAGCTGTGCGAAAAAGCGGGCCAGCCGCGTAAAAAATTTTCCGAAGGGGTCAGAAAACTTTTACGGTTGTACGCCTGGCCCGGCAACGTGCGCGAACTTGTCAACGTGCTTGAAAGCACCTACGCGGCCGCCTGGGACAAGCAGGTGCTGCGTTTGGAGCACCTGCCCTCGTACATACAGGACTGGCTGAACGCGCAGCGCCGCCCCGCGCCCGGGCGGGGGGACGCCGACAGCCTGTTTGTGGAGCGCCGTAAAGAAGCCACGGACCGCAGAAAGGCCCTCGGCACGCCTGATCTGTTCCACGATCTCGGGCAGATATTTTTCGACTCCGAGGGCCGGGACGTGGGATACCGCGAGGCCCGCCGCCGGGTTTTGGAGCATTTTGAAAAAGAATACCTGCACGCCCTGAGCAGCGCCTGCTCCAGCGTAAACAAGGCATGTTCCCTTGCGCGCCTTTCCCGCCCCAGGCTGTATGAGCTGTACCGGAAGCACAACATACGGGGAGACGAATCCTGATGAAGGCGCTTATCGCCTTTCGCAACCTTTGCCACGATCGCGTGCGTCTGACGGTGACGCTTACGGGCATTGTCTTCGCCGTTGTGCTGGTTACATTGCAATGCGGCCTTTTTCTGGGATTTATCACCACCATATCCGGGGTGGTGGACAACAGCGGCGCCGACGTCTGGGTGGCTTCGCGCGGGGTCAAGACCTTTGACATCGCCATGCCCATGCCCGAATCGCGCTACCACGAGGTGCTTTCCGTGCCGGGCGTGGCGGCCGCCGGCCGCATGGTGGTGGACTTCGCTTTCTGGAAAAAGCCCGGCGGCGGGCAGGAATCCATAGAAGTGGTGGCCTTTGACACGCACAAGGGCATGGGCGGCCCCTGGAACCTGGTGCGCGGCAACCTGCGCAGCCTGGACGCCGAAGACGCGGTGATCATGGATCAACTTTACCTGGACAAACTCGGCGTTTCGCAACTGGGCCAGGAAGTGGAAATAGTCAGCAGCCGGGCCAGGGTAACGGGCTTTACCTCGGGCATACGCTCGTTTACGACCTCGCCCTATGTGTTTACCGCCTACCGCAACGGGCACCGTTATTCACGCTTCGACCCGGCGCAGGTCACCTATGTGCTGGTCAAGACCCAGCCGGGCGTTTCTCCCGAAGAAGTCGGCAAACGCATCCGCGAGCGCGTGGCCAACGTGGACGCTTTCACCACCGCCGAGTTCAGCGCCAAAACGCGCGCCTACTGGATGATGAGCACCGGAGCGGGCGCGGCCCTGATGCTGGCCGCCGCCCTGGGCTTTGTGGTGGGCATGGTCATCGTCGCGCAAACGCTGTACGCCACCACCATGGACCATCTGGCGGAATTCGCCACCCTTAAGGCCATGGGCGCGCCCGACGCCTACATCACCCGCATTCTCATGCTGCAAGCGTGCATCAGCGCGGGCCTGGGCTACGGCCTGGGCATCATCATATGCCTGCTGATCGTGGAAACCCGCCGCTACGGCGACGCGGCCATCATCCTGCCCTGGCCTTTGGCGCTGGGCATTTTCGCGCTTACGCTGTGCATGTGCATGGCGGCGTCGCTTATCTCCATCCGCAAGGTCATGCGCATCGACCCGGCGGTGGTGTTCCGGGGACGATAAAAGGGGTACGCCGCATGCAGAACGCGTTGGAAAAACCCGCTGTGCTTTCCGTATGCCGCGTAAGCAAGGTGTTCGGCGCCGCGCCCAACCAGCAGCACGCGCTGCGCGAAGTTTCCCTGGACGTGATGGAAGGCGAAATACTTATGCTTTGCGGCCCGTCGGGCAGCGGCAAAACCACCCTGCTTTCCATCATGGGGGGAATCCTTACGCCCAGCAGCGGCGACGTGCTGGTGGCTGGCCACAGCATGGCCGGGCTTGGCCGGCAGGCTCTTTCCGCTTTGCGCCTCAGGCACCTTGGGTTCATTTTTCAGGAATACAATCTTTTTCCCACTCTGGACTGCCTGGGCAACGTCATGGTGGCCCTTGATTTGCAGGGCATCAGCGGTCAGGCCGCCCGCGAAATAGCTGAAGAAAAACTGCATGCGGTGGGCCTGGGCGCGCGTTTGCATGAAGACCCCGCCCGCCTGAGCGGCGGGCAAAAGCAGCGGCTGGCCATCGCAAGGGCTCTTGCGGGCAATCCGCCGGTCCTTCTGGCCGACGAGCCGACAGCCGCGCTGGATTCCGAAAACGGCGCGCACATCATGCGCCTGATGCGTGAACTGGCGGACATCCATAACCGGGCGGTGGTCATCGTCACGCACGATCACCGCATCCGCGACGTGGCCGACCGCATGCTCGTCATCGAAGACGGCCGCCTTCAGGCCGGACAATAGAGCAAATTACCATTGAAAATGTTTGGTTGCTCTGGCGGCGAAAACCGCCGCCCGCCGCGCAGGCGCGGGCGAAATTTGTTTCGCCGTCAAGCGCCGAAGCGAGCGTCTCAAAGTTAATCCGCTCTGGAAAGGAGACGCCATGTCGCGATTGAAAGTCGCCCTTACCGCGCTGCTGACGCTGCTGTTTGTCGTGACCGGCGGCCTGTTCGCCTGGAGACACTATATGGACAGGGCGCTTTTCAGCCTGCCGGCGACCGCGGCCGCGGCCCGGCTGGAGGAACTTGCCCCCGGAATGGTCGTCGCGCCCGGATTTGTGGAACCCGTGTCCAAAGAACTGCGGCTGGGCTTTGACATCAGCGGCGTTCTGGACAAGCTGCTGGTGAAAGAAGGCCAGGAAGTGCGCGCCGGCCAGCCCCTGGCGCGGCTCAGGCAGGACGAGCAACAAGCCGCCCTTGAAACGGCGCGGGCCAATCTGCTGGCGGCCAGGGCGGACCATGACAAGCACATGGCCGGGGCGCGCCCGGCGGAAATAGAAAAGGCCCAGGCCGCCCTTTTGCGGGCGGAAACCCTGCTGGAACAGTGCAGCCGCGAGGTGGAGCGGCGCGAAGTCATGATCAAGACCAAATCCATAGGCATAGAAGAACTGGAGCGCGCCCTGCGCGACGCCAGGGTGGCCCGCTACGAACTGGACGAGGCCCGCCACCAGTACAGCCTGGTCAAAGAGCTGTACCGCAAGGAAGATATCGAAATCGCCCGCCGCAAGCTGGAAGCCGCCGAAGGCGAAGAACGCCGGGCTTTGGCGGCGCTGGACAAAACCGTTCTGCGTTCGCCCGTCAACGGGCGCGTGCTGCGCATATTCAGCGATCCGGGCGAGGCGTATTCCATTTTCGCGCCCTCGGCGGTGCTGAGCGTGGGGGACACATCCGCCATGAAGGTGCGCGTGGAGGTGGACGAAAGGGATATCGCCCGCGTGGCCAGGGGACAAAAAGCCTATGTAAGCGCGGACGCCTTTGGGGACAAGCGTTTCAGCGGCCATGTAAGCAGCATGGAACTGAGCATGACCCCCAAGCGCACCCGCAGCGGCGATCCTTCGGAACCCGTGGACAGAAGCGTGCTGGAAGTGCTGGTCACCCTGGACGCGCCCGAGGGGCTGTACAGCGGGCTGCGCGTGGACTCTTTCATTGCGACGGACTCCTCCCCTATGGCATCCCCGCCCCCCTCATTCCCCGCCAGCCCTTCCGCGCCGCCCCCGCCAACGCCGGCGTCGCCCTCCGCTTCTTCTCCCGCCCCGGAAGGGGGGGCGGACGTCTCGCCCTGATCTTGCCGCCCTCCGGGTCCGTTACCCCGTTTGACGGATTTTTTTACATGCCGGTCCGCATGCGCGCGGACCGGCATGTCGCGTTCCGGGCCGGGAGACGCCCGCGCAAAGCGGCGCGCGCGGGAGTCCGCCCTCCGGGCGGGCTGCGCGTGAAGCGGCCGCTTTGCGCCGCGGCCGCTCCGCCTTGTCGGGTAAGTTTACAAACCATACCTGTTAGAAAATTTATCTTATTATTACATATAGATATGAATGGCACGGTTATTGCTTTCTCATTTATGTCACGCGGCATTCAACCATTCAGTCTTCAGCACAGAGGTGGGCATCATGAAGAGAATACTTGCAACACTCGGTATGGTTTTGTTGTTGGCCTTCGGCGCCACCGGCGCGCGGGCCGATGTGATTGATCTGTGGAGCTACGAAATTAAGGGCGTATTCACCTCCTGGACCAACGACAAGCATGTGTCCTGGGACTACGGCGTGGGTGCGAACACTACCGACATTAACGCGTCGGGCGAAGCCACGCTCCAGTATGATTACTTTAAGGGCGTCCCTGCCCCCGGCAGTAAGACGGGCGCGACAAAGCTCACCTGGGGCGACAACCCGACCCAGCCCAACTACGCTGAGTTGGGCGTCAACACAGGAACAGTGCAGACCGGCGGCGCCCTCGTACCCGGCCTGACCCTTATGCACGTCAACATGCCCCAGTCGCCCGCGGCCACCATCCCCCTGTCCGGTTCGGCGCTGCTCACCATGGCCCTTGCCGCCGGGCCGGGTCTGGTGAACCCGGTGATTTTCGCCACCCAGATGGATTTTTATTACATCAACTCCCCCTCCAAGTGGGATCTTTTCGTGGTGGAAGATCCCCTGGTGCTGAGCACGGAAACCTTCCCGTTCGGCAGCGAAACGTACCAGTTTTCTTTCGCCAACTCCTTCGCCCAGCTTTACGGCGAATATGCGACCGAAGCGCGCAGTCTGCTGGGCTGGGCTGACGACAAGCCCGTTTACGGCTGGATTACCACCGCAGGCAATGGGGTCCACTTCGATTCCTACTTCACGATCACCAGGACGGTTCCGGTTCCCGAACCGGCGACAATGATGCTGGTCGGCATCGGACTGGCCGGTCTGGGCGCCATGGCCCGCAAGCGCCGCCAGGCGTAAGGCCGACGGAATGCCGCTGCGACGGCCGTAAAGCCGGCCCTTCCTCCCCGCGCAGCCCCCGCCCCCAACCCTTCCGGTTGGGGGCTTTCTTTTATCCCCGCCGCCGTCCCGGCTTCGGCCCCGCTTCCCCGGCCCCGGCTGCCGCCCTTACCGCCAGTCCTGTTGCCGCTATTGTTTTCAACCTTGTCGAAAAACCTTACACCTTGGCAAAAATAGCATATTTATTCTTATATATAAGCATGTTACGCTTAGGCACATTTATTGCTAACAACAAAGCGAATACCTAGCGGCAACATACTCAAAAACATCACAAGGAGCTGGCCATGAACAGAATCATCGCAACCTTAGGAGCCGTGCTTCTCCTGCTAAGCAGCACCGTCGCCGCGCAGGCGGATATCGTCGATCTGTGGAGCTACAAGCTCGACGGCGTATTCACTTACTGGGCCAACGACAGAGGAAACGAGTGGTATTACGGCGTGGGTCCCAACCGCACCAACATCACCGCGCAGAATACCGCCGTCCTTCATTACGATTACTTCAACGGCTCACATGTCAACACCTCCTCGGGTGGCGCCCGCGCCCTCCGGTGGGGCGATGGCCCCTACAGTTCCATCGCGCTTCTGCCCTCCCCCGACGGCGGGACCGTGATGACCAACGGGGCCGCGGCCGCCGGCCTGAGTCTGGCCCATTACAACGAACCCATCGGCGCCAGCGAGCCCGCCCTCAGCAGGGGCACGGCCCTGCTTACCCTGGCCCTCTCGGCCGGCCCGGGCCTGATCAATCCGGAGATTTTCGCCACCGCCTTTGACTTCCTCTTCGTTGAAACCCCCAACCAAGGAAACTATCAGAACGACATCTTCATCGTACGGGATCCCCTGGTTTCCGCCACTGAAAACTTCGCCGTCGGGGGCGTTGTGTATGAATTCTCCTTCGCCGCCTCCTTCGATCTGCTCCCCCCCCAGTACGCCGCCATGGCCAGGAACGCCTTCGGCATCGGCGCCGACGATCCCGTGTACGGCTGGGTCACCACAGAAGACGCCACCACCATCTTCCCCACCGAGTTCACCATCACCGCCAGGCAACTGCCGGTTCCCGAGCCCGCCACCATGGCCCTGGTGGGCATAGGCCTGGCCGGGCTTGGCGCTCTGGCCCGCCGCCGCCGCCGCCAGTGATAGAAGATAAGGGCTTACAGCCTTCCAAACACCCCAGGGGCCAAAGCCCCCGGGGTGTTTCAGATTGATGGCAAACCCCGCAAGGCCGGGATTTGTAAAGGCACGCCCGCTCCGGCGCTTAACGGCGGCAATGAATGCCGCCTGCGCCTCTGCGGCGGGCTGTTGCCAAAGGGGACTTTGTCAACAGCCTCGAACACCCCGGGGGCCAAAGCCCCCGGGGTGTTCCCATTTTTGCAGGGCGGCCCGCCGCCCTGCCGGAGTTTTTCGAAAAGTTTTCAAACCTGCGGCGGGCGCCGTAAAGTTTTCCGGCGTAATCGGCCTTACCCGCCGCCGGTTCTGGAAAAGAAGACAGCAACTACAGGAAGATACAAAAATTACGCGCAAAAAAAGGTCCGCCAGGACCGTAAAAAAAGCCGACAAATGCCGGCTGTCAGTCATACAAGCACCCCTTGCGTTGCCGTGGAAGGGGCGCGAACGATCCTGAAGAGACGCTTCAGCGGGGGGACGCGGGCAAATTGTCCTGTGCCCTGCATGTGCGCATATGGTTGGCCCGCACAAATGCCTTGATAAAATGCATGAAAAATACCGTGTCAGGATTCAAAAGCTGCCCGCCGAGCTTTATGGGCGAACCTTTCAAGGCGTAGCAACTTCTGCAGGTGAAAGCGCTTGGCGAATCTTCACCTTCCAACTGCATGATGACCTCAAAGGTATCAGTTGAATATGCGGATAAGGGCCCCGGCGAAGCATCGGCGTCGATGGCAACGCCGACACCCCCTAGTGATATGTCAATAATATGCCCTGTTTTACAGGTAATATTATTCATATTATCTGTAAATTTCAGCACGCATGGGATACATGTCTTTCTTCTTACATACCTGTTGATCAATTTTTTCTTTTCTTCACACGAATTGTATGTTTTTTCAAATAGCGTGGATAAAATAATGCTGGCGATGCAATCCGGCGAATGCTTCCACTTGTTTCCAACAGACTTAAGCGACTTAAACACATAGTCTGATATGCGTATGGAAATAACATGGCTGTTTTCTTTCATAATATCACCATGATATTTTATGCTTTTGATTATTTATGGAAGATTCAAGTCCATTGTGAACAATTCCATACTGGCAATTGTTGCTGTTCATATCGGTCATCCTGAGCATATACAGCGCCTATTAAAGAAAATTGCGAAAACCATGCCATATTGAGCAATAATTTTGGCATGATATTGGCTAGATAAAAATGTTTGGCTTATGAAAATTTGCTACGCGAAATTATGCCGGTATTTCTAAAATTTTTTGAAATCATCATAAAAATAACTTTCCATAAAACTCCCCAATGGCTCTTCTTATCAACGCGAGGTGCCGCTATGGAATCAAATATTGACAGACGCAGGACGATCCGAATGCGCCGATCCGCAATGCTGAACTGCAAATTGGGAGAAATGGACAAACCTGCCATAAAAATTGCTGAAACAGCTGATGAATATAACAGATCCTTCAAGTTGCTGTATAATGAATATTTTCAGTCAGGATATGTTCAGGAACATCAAAGCGGCATGCTTTATTCAAAATGGAGCATGATTCCGACATCCACAATTTTTATTTTCAAATCGCATCACGAAGTCATCTCCACCATGTCGCATATTATCGATTCCGATCTTTTCGGGCTTCCCATCGACGATGTGTACAAGGACCGCATTGACGAATTGCGGGCGCGGGGCAGAAAAGTGGCCGAGGTGGGCGCCCTGGCCACCCTGCGGCAGCGCCGCTGGTCCAATGTGATGGTCTTTCTGGCCAGGGCGCTTTTCCGGTTCGCCAGAATGTCGGGCGTCAACGACCTTGTGGTCATGGTCAACCCCAAGCATGTGCGCTTTTACACCCAGATATTCCTTTTCACGCCTTTTGCGGAGCAGCGCGACTACCACAAGGTGGGCGCGCCCGCGGTGGCCCTCAGGGCCAACCTTGACACCCTGGAGGACGCCCTTTTTGAAAGCTACGCGCAAAATGACTTTGACGCCAACCTGCACCATTTTTTCACCAAATTCAGCGACCCGCTGGATCCCGAAGGGGTCAGGCTGTCCGGCAAGCGCAGCCAGATGCTGGCGCCCTATTCCGCCCAAATTCTTTTCTGCCTGAGACCCGAGATTTGGGCCGAACTTTCCGAGAGCCAGCGCGCCTACTTTACCGAAACATACCACCTGGGAACCCTGCGCCGCGCCGCCGGGCTGCCGGAAAGCCCCGCCCTTCCCACAGAGGAGCGGGAACAGATGCTGGAACGCATGCGCCTGGACAAGCGGGACGATTACGCCGACGTGGCCTTTTCCCGCAATCTGGGCATCCTTGATTACGCGGGGCAGCGCAAGCTGCTGGGGGCGCGCATCGCCATTCCGGGCCTTGGCGGAGTGGGCGGAGCGCACCTGGCCGCCCTGGCCAGGGCCGGATTCGGGGCTTTTTCCCTGGCCGACTTCGACACCTATTCGCCGGTCAACATCAACAGGCAGTATGGTTCGGATCTCGGCAGTTTCGGCAGGCCCAAGCTTGACGTCATGATAGAGCACGCCCTTGGCATCAATCCGTTTCTCAACCTGCGCTGCCTGCGGCAGGGGCTGGTCCCGGACAATCTGGAGGAATTTCTGGAAGGCGTGGATATCCTGGTGGACGGCCTGGACTTTTTTGTCCAGGATCTGCGGCGCAAGCTCTTCAACCTGGCCCTGTCCAAAGGCATACCCGTAATTACCGCCGGACCCATGGGGTATTCCTGCGCCCTGCTGGTCTTTATGCCCGGCGGCATGAATTACGACACCTATTTCGGCGTGTCGGACGCCACCCCGCCCATGGAACGGCTTATCCGCTTCGCCCTTGGGCTGGCCCCCAGGGCCACGCACCTGTCCTACATAGACAGGCGCTTTATCAGCCTGAGGGAGAAACGCGGCCCTTCCGTGGGCAGCGCCTGCCAGATCTGCGCGGGAATGGCCGCCACGGAAGCGGTCAAGATCGTCACCGGCAAAAAGCCCCTGGCCGTGGTGCCGCGCTCGTGCCAGTTCGATCCCTTCAAGGGCGTGCTGCGCAAGCCCTGGCTGCCCTTTGGCATGAACAGCCCCTGGCAGCGCCTTAAGGTGGCGGCCGCCACGTCCCTGCTTTGCAGGCCGCCACGGCCGGGCGCCCTGCCCCCCCGGCGGCCCGAAACCGCCGCCGCCCAGGGAAAAATCTCGCAAGAGGCTCTGGAATATATCGTGCAAGCGGGTATTCAGGCCCCTTCGGGCGACAATGTGCAGCCCTGGCTGTTCCGCCTGGGACAAAACCGCGTGGATCTGCTGCTTGATTTCGAGGCCGATCGCTCTTTTTTCAACGCGCGGCAGGCGGCGACGCTGCTTTCGGCCGGCGCGGCCCTGCAAAACATGACCTATGCGGCGGGAAGCCTGGGCCTTGCCTGCGCCCCCCGGCTCTTTCCCGAGGGCGAGGAGTCGCCCCTGGCCGCCAGCCTGGACCTTACGCCGCAGGGAGAGCCCTGCCTTGAACACCTGGAAGCCGCCCTGTGGCGGCGCTGCACCAACCGCCGCCTGTATTCCGCCAGCCCCGTTCCGGCGGAAGTGTGGGAAAGAATGCGCGTTTTTGCCAGCGAAAACGAAGACGCGCTGCTGCTTAACACCTCTTCCGCCCGTAATCTGCGCCTGCTGGCCAAGGCCGTACTTTTGGCGGACCGGGTGCGGGTGGAACGCCGGGATCTGCACGAACATCTGATGCGGCACATCCACTTCGCCCCGCCGCCCCCCGCCGGAACGCGGGAATGCGGCGGCGGCGTGCCCGGAACAGGCATGTTCCTGCGCAACCTTCAGGCCGGTCCGTTGGGAGAACTGTACCTGCGCATGGTGCGTCCTTGGAAGAACATGAGTTTCGCCAACGGGTTGGGGCTGGGCAGACTGATGCCCATGTACGGGGCGCTGAGCATGATCCGTAGCGGCGGGGCCGGAATCGTCTGCGCCAAAGGCGGCGGCAACGCCGATATTTTCAGGGCCGGACGGGCGCTGCAACGGGTCTGGTGCGGGCTTGAGCACGCCGGGTTCGCCGTGCAGCCCATGGCCGCCCTGACCCTGCTGCGCCTGCATATGACCGAAGGCGACAACGGCCTGCACCCCATGCACGCGCGCCTTCTGGATCAGGCCTGGGAACTGGCGTCGGAAGTCTTCGGCATCCCCGGGGAGGTTGTCCCCATGATGATGTTCCGCGCGGGCAGAGCCGGCGCCGTCAGTTGCGGCACCTTCCGCCGCCATGCGGAAGAGCTGTTCGTTCAGGAATGACGCCGGCACGGGTCGGCCGGGCCTTTTCGCCCGGGAATGCCCGCCGGAACCGTTCCCGGCGTTTACGTAGTTGAGATGGCCGCCCAACGGGGGCGGCATGCGCGGGGACCGCGCGCTCCTGGTCCGCCGCGCGCGTCTCGCGGCAAGGATTCACAGGCGGGTGAATCTTTGCGGAGCGGTTTGCCTTTTCCAAGGCGAACCGCTCCATTTTTTGCGCGCCGCGCTTTTAGAGCAGATTGACTTTGAGACGCTCGCTCCGGCGTTCAATGTATTCTACCCCGCGTCCGGGCGATCCCGGCGTTTGAACAGCACCTTGTGGCACGAAAGAAAATTCACCCCCAGCCCCGCCGCCGACCCGCACCCCACCGCCAGCAGCAGGCGCAGGGCCTCGGGAAGAAAGCGCAGCCAGTGCAAACAGACCCAATAAACGGCGTAGTTGGCCGCAAGTCCCAGCAGCATGGCCGCCGCGTATGAAAAAAACCCGCTTGGGCGCGCCCCTTGGGCGATGCGCCCGGCAAAGGTAAGGCGGGTGTTCAGCAGCCAGGTGGTCCAGACGGCGCAGATAAAAGAAAACACGCGCGCCAGCATGGGATGCGTCCCAAGCCCCACCACCAGCCCCAGCACCACCAGGTAATCCACGGCAAAGCCCGTACCGCCGGCCGCGACAAAGAGCAAAAACTCCCGGTTACGCGCCATGGCCGGGGCTTCGCACGCCGTTTTGCCGCAAATAGGCAAAATGCAGCATGGCGCTTTTGTTGCGCTGCACCGAATCCAGCAACAGCCCGAAAATCATCAGGAAAAAGGCCAGCAGCACCATGCCGCTGCAAAGCACGGCCGTGGGCAGGCGCGGCACAAGCCCGGTGCTCAGCCAGGTGGCCAGCAGGGGAACGGCCAGCAGCACCGCCGTAAACAGAAGCACGGCGGATATGATGCCGCAAAACTGCCGGGGCTTTTCGTACATGAACAGCCCCATGATGGTGCACAAAATCTTCCACCCGTCCTTGTACGTGCTGAGCTTGCTGGGCGAATCCTCCGGCCGGGAGTAGTAGGGGGTTTCCACCTCGCTGATGGGCAGGCGCATGTGCAGCGCGTGCACGGACATTTCCGTCTCGATTTCAAATCCCCTGGACTGGCAGGGAAAGGACTTTACATAGCGCCGTGAAAATACCCGGTACCCCGACAGAAGATCCGAAATGGACTTGCCGAAAATGTACTTGACCGTGCCCGTCAGGGCGCGGTTGCCCAAAACGTGCCCCGGCCGGTAGGCCGAAGCCTCCATGTGCGCGCGGCAGCCCACGACCATGTCCAGGTTGCCGTCCACAAGCGCCCGGATCATGGCTACGCACGAGGGCGCGTCATAAGTGGAGTCGCCGTCCACCAGCACGTAGATGTCCGCCTCCACCTCGGCGAACATTTTACGCACCACGTTCCCCTTGCCCTGATACAGAGCGGGCACCACCCGCGCGCCCGCCTCGCGCGCGCGGTCGGCGGTGGCGTCTTGCGAATTGTTGTCGTATACGTAGACGGCCGCGCCCGGCAGCTCGTTCTGAAAGCCGCGCACCACATCCCGCACGGTCGCTTCCTCGTTGTAGCAGGGAATCAGCACGGCGATCCGGTAGTTCTTGAACATGGTTCACCTCTTTTATTCGAATGTTCCGCTGGACGCTCCGAACGCGCCCGTCTCTGCGCCGCAAAAGGCCGCGTCATTCGGGCAGCGGCCCCTCCCATACGCCCGCGCCGAAGGTGGTCACATAAATCCTGTCCCGCTTGCGCGGGTGCACGGTGATGCTCTGGGCGTTGCCGAAGGGAAACTCCCAGTACCTGCGCCAGAACCGTCCCCGGTCCGTGCTGTACATGATGCCGTGCAGGGTGGTGCCCACCATCACCAGATCCGGGTTGTCCGGGTGCACGGTCACGGCCATGCAGTGATCGTAGCCCGGCTCGCCGCCCGAGACGCCGATGCGCCCGTCCTTGAGGACATGGAACCAATCCGCCCCGTCGTTCACGGTTTTGAACAGCCCGCCCACGTCTCTTCCCCCCTGGGGGGTGGCGGCGGTCACATACACGGTGGCCGAATCCCGGGGGTCGAAGGCAAAGGCCGTGGACCAGCGGTTAAAAGGCGCCCCGGCGCTGATGTGCCGCCAGTTTGCGCCCTTGTCCTCCGACTTCCACAGGCCGCCGGGCACGGCGAAATAGCCGCCCACCTTGCCGCTGCGCAGGCCGGTGATCAGGCAGTACAGATGCCCGGTGCGCGGATGCAGGCGCAGGCGGTAGATGTGCAGGTTGGGAAGAACGCCCGGCCCCGGCTCAAGCCTGGCCCAGGTGGCCCCGCTGTCTCTGGAAACATACACCCCCGCCGCGTCGTCGTCCCTTTCGCCGAACACGCCCGCGTACAGGGTGCGCCTGTCCGGCGGAGAATTAGGGTCTAAAACCACGGTGGTGCAGACCTGCTTGGGCAGGCTGCCCGGCCCCCCGCCGGCGTAGGGCGTTTTCCACGTGGCTCCGTAGTCGTCGGAAACAACCACCCCGCCCCTGTGCACGCGGTAGCCGCCCGCAATGCTGCTTACGGCCAGAAAGTGCGGGATGTCGTGCTGCTGGGAAGCGGCGGCGTATATGCGGCCCGGCCGGGCGGGATCAAAGGCCAGATCGTAAAAGGTGTTGGTCCAGGGCGAGCCCCAGGCGGACCAGCTCCAGCTTGCCCCCCGGTCCAGGGAACGGCCGAAGCCCACATCGGTGTAGGCGATGTATTCGCGTTTTTCGTCGTGCGGATCGAAAAAGTAGCCCCAGCAACTGGTCACTTCCAGCCCAGTGCTGGCAAAACGCGGCCTGCCGTCGTCCAGGGGAGGCAGGGCGTCGTTCATGATCGGAGCCCAGCTTTCGCCGCCGTCGCGGGTGGCGTATATCTCGCCCTGAGTGGTCACCAGGGCGAAGTCGGGGGCGCCGGCGGCCACGTCCAGCCCCTGATAGGTGAAGTAGTACCCCCACGAAAGCTCCGTCTGCACCCAGGAAGGCAACACGTTGGCGACGGCCCGGTCCAGAACGCGCATTTTCCCGCCGGGGGGCATGCGGAAAATATTGCGCCACGAAGCGCCCCCGTCGTCCGAGCGCAGCAGCTTGGCCATGGCATCGCTGTTGGATTGCAGGGCGTACATCTCTTTGCGCGCGGGGGGCATGGCGAGTATGGTCTCGTTTTCGTAAGGCTGCTTCACCAGCCGCCAGGTGCGCCCGCTGTCCCCGGACAGCATCAGCCCCTTGGGCTCCACGCTGGCCAGCAGAGTGTCTTCCCCGCCCGCGCGTCTGCCCGCCAGAGCCTTGGCCTGCCCGCCAAGCTGCGCGGTACGCGTCCAGCTTTTGCCCAGGTCGCGGCTGACCAGCACGTCCCCGGCGGCCGAAAGAACGTAAAACGATTCCCCCACGGCCGCCACCGGCCCGCCCTGGTCCACAGGCAACCGCTCCCAAAGCCCGGCGGACGGAAAGGGCCGCCGGGAAAGCGCCTTGCCGCGCAGGGGATAGGGCCCGCCCGGCGCGCTCCGGACCGACAGCGGCCCCCGCCAGACGCCGGATTCCGTGCTGACCAGCAGGGTGTCGGGCGTGCCTTTCACCGCGGCCAGGGAAACGACGACGCTGTTCTTCCACGGGCCGGGGGGGAGCACGTCCCAGGTGCGCCCGTCGTCGTCGCTGAAGCAGATGCGCCTTTTTTCCGTGATCCAGTAAATGCGCCCGGCAAGAAACACGGGCTTGGGCGCCCTGTGCATCTCGCTGAGCCCGTGATTGGCGGAAAGCATCGCCCAGCCGCGCCCGCCGTTTTCGGAACGGTACACCCCGCCCATATCGCAGGCGGCAAAGACGAGATTGGCGTCATAGGGCGAGATGCTGGGCGAATACAGGCCGCCGCCGCCGCCCAGCCCCCGCACGGTGAAGACGGGCTTTTTTCCCGCCCTGCCTTCCGCGCTGTTTGCCAGTGGGGCGAAAAGGGCCGCAAGCAGGCAGACCGCCGCCCACAATACCGCGAGGCCCGCCGCGCGCGGATGCCCGCCGGAACAGGAGCCCGGGGCGGGAAGCCCGGAAGGGGCGACCGCGCCCGCCCGGCCCAAAGGAGCAAGACGCCCACGCAGCCTGAAAGGAGCGGGACGCCCGCCCCGGCCCAAAGGAGCAAGTCGCCCGTGACCTTCGGATGGGGCGGACAAGGCGGGCGGGGCGAAGGGGGTGGACAGAGTGGACAGGGCGGACGCTTTTGCCGCGCCCGCAACGGGCCGGGGCCGCTGTAAAAAAACAGGCCGCTCCTTCATGATTCTATCCCGTGCTTTTTTAAAAGGTCGTAAAAAGTGGGACGGCTGATGCCCAGGGCCTGGGCCGCCTGGGCGATGTTGCCCACGTGGCGTTCCAGGGCCGCCAGCACCATGCGCCGCTCCACGGCGTTTTTCGCTTCGCGCAGCGAGATCTGGGGGCCGTCTCCCTCCCCGCCTTCCCGGGTTTTTTCCTCAAAACCCAGTTCCTCCACGCCGATCAGCGAACCCGTGGCGAAAATAAGCGCGCGGCGCACCCTGTTTTCCAGCTCGCGCACGTTGCCCGGCCAGGGGTATTCGCGGATGGCCTGTTCCGCCAGCGGGTGCAGGCCCGTAACCCGGCCAGGGGTGTCGTACCGCCTGAGAAAATGCCGGGCCAGCAGCACCGCGTCGTCTTCACGCTCGCGCAGCGAAGGCAGGGCAATGGTCACCACGCCGATGCGGTAGTACAGATCCTCGCGGAAATTCCCCGCCTTGATGGCGGCCTCCACATCCACGTTGGTGGCGGCGATGACCCGGACGTCAACGGGGATGTCCTGGCGCCCGCCCACGCGCTGGATGAGCATCTCCTGCAAAAAGCGCAGCAGTTTCACCTGAAGATGCAGGGGCAGTTCGCCTATCTCGTCCAGAAACAGCGTTCCCTTGTCGGCGTATTCCACTTTGCCCTGCACGCGCTGCGTCGCGCCGGTGAAGGCTCCCTTTTCATGGCCGAAAAACTCCGCCTCCAGCAGGTTTTCCGGAATGGCCCCGCAGTTGATGGTGATCAAAGGGGCCTTGGCCCGGCGGCTCATGGTGTGGATGGCCCTGGCCACAAGCTCCTTGCCGGTGCCGGATTCGCCGGTGATAAGCACCGGGGCGTTGGAGGCCGCCACCTTGGAGATGCCGGCCAGCACGTCGCGCATGGCCTTGCAGCGGCTGATAATGCCGCAGACGCTGTCTTCGCCCTGCCCGGCCTCTTCGCCGGCGCCGTCGCTGGCAAGAACGTCCCGAAGAAAAAAAGCCCGCCGCACAATGACCTTGAGTTCCTCAAGGTTCACCGGCTTGCGGCAAAAATCGTAGGCCCCGCTGTTGATGCAACGCAGGGCGTTGTTCATGTCGTGATGCCCCGTGACCACAATGACGCGCGCCTGCGGGTCAAAGGCCAGCAATTCCTCCAGGCAGCGCAGCCCTTCCGAGTAGCCTTCGGCGTCGGGCGGCAGGCCCAGATCCAGCGTAATCACCTGGGGCCTGTTTTTGCGCTGGATCTTCAGGGCGTCCTGAGCGTTGCCCGCCGTCAGCACCGCGTAGTCCTCGGTGGAAAACCCCCACTGCAACTGGCGGCAGACCTCGGCGTTATCCTCGACAATCAGAAGCTGCTTGCTCATGGGCACTTCCTCCGCGCATTCTCCGGCGCTCAGGCCGTCGCCCGGGCGGCATCCCCCCGGGCGCGCGCCGCGCGGGAGTCTTCTTCCCAGGCGAAGCGCACGATAAAGGTGCTGCCCTCTCCGGGGCGGTTCTCCACAAAAATCTTGCCGCCGTGCGCTTCCATAATTTTTTGCGAATGGTACAGGCCTATGCCCATGCCTCGCCTTTTGCCGCTGTTAAAGGGCTTGAACAGGCCGCGCCGCATGATTTCCTCCGGTATGCCGCCGCCGTTGTCCCGCACGCGCAGGGTGGGCGCCTCGCCGCCGTGGATCTCGATGCCTATGGGCTGGTCCCCGCCCGCCTCCACGGCGTTAAGGCACAGGTTGGTCAGCACCTTGCATATCTGGTCGGCGTCCGCGTTGACCGTCAGCGAAGAACCGCTGATGCGCACGTTGGCCCCCGGCACCAGCGCGGCCGCGCGCCTGGCCAGTTCGCGCAGGTCCACGGGCTCAAGGCGCAGGGCCGAGGTTCCGGGCGGATCCGTAAGCTGGGCGATAAGGATCTTCATGTTGGCCACGGTATTGCCCAGGGTTTCAAGCATGTCGCGCTGAAAGTCGGGGTTGCCTATGAAGGTCCGCGCGTTTTCGGTAAGCAGCGACAAGGCATAGACCTGATTTTTGAGGTCATGCAGCACAAAGGCTCCCAGGCGGCCAAGCGCCTCCATTTCCCTGGCCGCGCTCAATTCGTCGCCCAGGCGGAAGCTGCGCACGCACAGGCCTATTTGCCGGCTCATGGCCTCCATCAGTTCAAAGTCTTCACGGTCGTATTCCTCTTTGCCGTCCATGGGGCGGCCCAGGATAATCACGCCTTCGGGGCCGTCGGCGGCGGGCACGGGCAGAAACAGCGAGGCGTTCATGGCCTCAAGCCGCCCGGCCGCGCCGTCCGGCAGGCGGGGCAGTTCTGTCGACACTTCCACGGGCACGCCGGGGTAGGCCAGTAGCGCAGAGCAGTCTTCGGCCAGGGTGTCCGCCGGCTCGGTTTCGGGCATTTCGTAGTGCACCGCTCCGCCCGCATGACCGGAGCCGTCGTGCCGCGCCGGAACGAACACCGCGCCCACAAAGCCGAAGGTTTCGCAAAACCCCAGCAGCACCTCGCGGATAAGGGACTCTTTGTCCGCCGCCCTGGAAAGACGCTCGCTGAACTCGATCCACTGGCTGCGGTAATCATATTTTTCGTTGTACAGCGCCCGCTGCAGCCAGATGCCCGCGCGCCGCCGCCCGGTCTGCGACAGCAGCAGCACAAGGCCGGCCAGGCCGCCCAGAAACAGCAGGGCCAGCAGCAGATGCTGGCGGGAGCCCGCGCCGAGAATTTCCGCTCCCTCGCGGGCGATGCCCAGGCCCAGCAGGTACAGCCCGGCCACCACCACGGCCAGGGAACGAAAGGCCACCCGGCGCGAGACAATCACCTTGCCGCTTTCGCGGCGCCATTCCGAAAAATGCAGCAGCGCGAGGCCGATAAGAATCCCCAGCGTGCGCAGGGCCAGGTAGTCCATGTTCAGCACCCGGTACAGCAGGCCCTGGCTGTAGAACAGCACGAAAGAGACGATGATGGCCCCCGCGCCCAGCAGGGCCAGCTTGATGCGCCAGCGTTCGCTGTGCCGGCTGCTTTGCAGGGTGCTTTCCAGGTTGCCCAGCGAAAGCAGCAGCACCAGCGCCAGATGCAGGTAGAAATAAAAGGCTGGAGATTCCAGAAAGATCAACGGCTCGACGCTGAAGTCCGTGAAAAAGAGAAAGCTGGAAACCGGAAGCACCGGCAAAAAGCCAAGAGGCAGCAACGAAAGCAGCACCAGCAGTTTGTTGAGGTTGCCGAGCAGCCCCCAGCTTATCTTGCGGGCGTAAGCAAGGCTGAACAGCAGCCAGGAAACGCACAGAAAGTGCTGCGAAAGCAGCAACAGCCGCGCGTGCTCTTCCGCCAGGGCCGGGTAAAGCCGCATCAGGGTTTCCAGGGCCGTCACCCAGGCCGTCGCCGCCATGGCCGGGGCCTGGGCCGCCATGCCGCGCCACCGGCTGGCCCGCCAGACCGGGACAAGGTAAAGGCCCAGCAAAATAACGCAAAGGGATGACAGTACCGGTAGCATGCCTTATCCTCCTGGGGCTGTTTCTCAATAACCGCCCCTATTCCGCCCCCGGCAAAAACCGCCGAAGCTCCGGGTACGCCGCCTTCAAAAAATCGCTTACCGCCGCATCGGCCCCGGCGTTTTCGCGCAGATGCAGCCGGATAAAGGCCGCGTCGCGCCGCCGTTCCAGAAGCATTCCCTTAAGTTCCGCCAGCTTCAGGGCGAAATCGCTGGTAAGGCTGTCGCCGCGCACCTGGTACCAGTAGTAGAAAAGCGACCGCTCCGCGCCCTTGGCGTAAACGGCGCGCACCATGCGCACGGAACCCGCCGGGGTGGGAAGGTCCATATCCCGGCTGTTCATAAGCTCCCAGCCCGCGCCGGGCAGGCAGTTGCGCGGCGAATGGATGGGGCCGGAGCCGGGGCCGCCGTCGTGAAAGCCCACGTACAGTTCTATGCTTTCACCCCGCCCGTCCGCGTACACGCGCATCAGATAGTCCGAAGGGCGCAGCACCCTGAGGACGGGCGCGTCGAAGATTACCTCGCCCTTCATGACCCATCCGCCCAGCCGGCCGGGGAACAGGGCCAGCTTTTTCGCCTCGGGCACCACGGGCAGCCCCCGGCCGTACGAGACAAACACGGCCAGACACAGCAGCAGCGCAAGCGATATATGCCTAGCCACGGGGACCTCCCTTGCGGGACCACTTGTCCAGCAAAAAGCCCAGCAGGGCCGTAAGCGCCAGGGCCGTGCCGAAAACGGCCAGCCCCGCGAAGTTGTGGAAAAATCCCTCGGCCGCCCGCGCTCCCATGTGGCGGGCCAGCAATCCGGTGACAAACACGCGCAGCACGTTGGCGAACACCGCTATGGGCACGGTGGCCGCGATAAGGACCACGCGCTGCCAGGGGGCCTTCAGGAACAGAAAGGCGTAGGCCGTGCCCAAAGCGACAAGGCTGGTAAGCGAACGCAGGCCGCTGCACGCTTCCACCACCTCAAGGCTGAGGTTGGGGAACAGAATCATGTTGCCCTCGCGCAGCACGGGCAGCCCGCAAAGATTGATGCCCGCCGCCGCCATGCGGCTGACCAGGCCTTTAAGGGGCAGGGCCAGGGCGTCGTATACGGTGTAGGGCAAGGGCACCATGAAGATCAGAAAGCCCAGGGGCAGGGACAGCAGGCGCAGGACCCGCCCGCCGAACAGCGCCAGAATCATCCCCGCCGCCAGAACCAGCGAGGAAACGCGGCTGCTGAACAGCTCGCCGACGAACATCCCCGCAGCCAGCAACATGAGCCCCGCCAGGGCCAGGACAAAGCCCCACGCCGACGGCCGGACCGGGGCCGCGCGCAGTTGCGGCCATATCTCGCGCAAAAACCAGGCCGACACCAGGGGCACCAGCAGCCCGTGCGAATAGTTGGGGTCGCCCAGCCAGTCGCGGACCATGCGCGGGTATACCGGAGCATAGGCCGCGCACAAAAGGGCCAGCAGGGCCATATTCCACCACAAATGCCGTTTGCAGGCCTCGGCGAAAGTCGGGCTACTTTCCGCGCCGTTAGTCATATTACCCTCCGTCGCTCTGGGAGCCGTGAACCGGGATGTTCGCGGACCGGCTTTACGGGCCGCCGCGCAAGCGTTTTATGCGCGCGGCGCGCGCGGCAGCCGAACCCGGCCTTGCCGCTCGTAACGGTCCCCGGCCGGACAAAGGCGGATGCGGGCCTCATTCCTCCACCTCGCAGACCACATGGCGGTGTTTGCCCGCTTCGGTGCGGGGCACCTCGTCCACGTAGCGGATATCCAGGGCCATGCCCGGGCACAGATCCCTGGGAAAACGGGCCTGAAGCTTTTGCAGCTTGTCCGCCACAACCTCGCTGAAGCGCGGTCCGCGCACCACAAAAAGGGTCACGGAATCCAGCGCCGACTGCCGGAACTGAAAGGCGCTGATGCCGTCCATGCCGTAAAGCTGGCGCACAAAAAAGGTGCTGTACAGCCGCCTGCCGTCGGGCAGCCGCAGGGTGCAGCCCAGACGGCCCACGCCCATGCGCATCAGCGGAAAGCCCCTGCCGCAGTCGCAGCTTCCTTCAGCGGGCGCGCCAAGGTCGCCCACTTCATAGCGTATCAGCGGCATGGCCCGGTTGGTCAGGTTGGTCAGCACGATGCGCCGCAGCCCGTCCTGCTCCGCTTCCTCATAAAAGGGCTCCCGCATGCGGCCGTTTTCAACGGGCAAAAATTCGGCATAGGCGGAATGGGTCAGCAGATGCATGCCGCCGTGGGCGCACTCGGCGGCCACGGCCGGCACCTCGCGGCTGCCGTACTGGTCGTGCACCTTGCAGGCGAAGGCCTGTCCGATAAGGACGCGCTGCTGTTCGTGCAGCCGCTCGGCCGTGGTCACGGCCCCCTGCACGGAGGTTGTCCTGATGTCGTTGTCCAGCGCGAACTCCGCCAAATCCGCCAGCACCGAGACATAGCCGTACAAAAACACCCGGCGGTACCGGCCGATGACTTTCAGCCAGGTCCGCAGATCCTCCTTGCCGTAGCGGTAGGCGTTCAGCAGGACATTGCCGGCCAGCCACGGCCGCAGGCCGGAAGGGACGGCGCTTGCGCCGATGTCGCGCGGGTTGCCCCAAACGCTGACGATCATGTCCGAAGGCGTCCATCCCGCAAAGGAAAGGCACAGCAGCCAGTTGGAATCCATGGATTCGCGCAGGCGCAGGTCCTGGTAAAAGCGGATGGGATGCCCCGTGGTGCCGCCGCTGAAGTTGACGTAGCGCATGTTCTCCAGCACGTTGGAGGAAAGCAGCTCGGACATATTGTCCTGCACGCCCTGCCGCGTCAGCACGGGAAAACTGTTGAAATCCTCGAAGGAACGGATGTCCTCGGGCGTGGCGCCCAGTTCCCTGAAGCGTTCCCGGTAATAGGGCACATGGTCGTAAGCGTAGCGCAACAACGTTGATACCTGCCAGAACTGCCGCCGCCGCAGTTCGTCCGTGGGCAGGCGCTGCAGCTCCAGCGTCTCGCGAAAGCGGGCGTAACGGTTTCTGCCGCGCAGGCGGTACAGGCATTCGCGTATGGAGCCGATCATGGTAGTCCTCCCTTCTCTTGGTACAAACGGATATACTGTTCGCTCATGGTGCCGCCGCCGTGCCGCGCGCGCGCCGTCCGCCCGCCCAGGGCGCCCGTCCGCCGCGCGGCCTCCGGGTTTTTCAGCAGATATTCCATGGACAGAGCCAGCGCCCCGGCATCGCGCGCGGGGACCAGGTGCAGGCATTCTTCCTCGCTGTTAAGGCGGGCCACATCGCCCACGTCGGTGGAGATGACCGGCACGTCGCAGCACAGGGCTTCCAGCAACGCCACAGGCATTCCTTCCCGCTTCGAGGAAAGCACGAAAGCATCCATGGAGCGCAGGCGCGCGGGAATGTCCGGACAACTTCCCGCGAAGTGGACCGTATCTTCCAGCCCCAGGACGGCGCGCGTTTTTTCAAGGGCCGGGCGGCATTCGCCGTCGCCCACCAGCAGCAGGCGCGCGCCCGGATGACGGGCCGCCACCCGCGCAAAGGCTTCCAGCAGGGTCTGATGGTCTTTGGCTTCGGTCAGCCGGGCCACGTTGCCGAACACAAAAAGCGTTTCTCCCTGCTTTTCCGGCCAGGGCAGGGGGGCGCGCGGCCCTCCGGGGCTGAAGGATGCGGCGTCCACCCCGTTGGGAATGACCGTTATCCTCCGCCGGGCAATGCCCAGCCGGTCGGTGAAAAACCGGGCCAGCGGCTCGCTGACGCAGGTGATGCCGTGCAAAAAAGGCGCGGCCAGCCGCACAAAGGCGCGCAGCCGGGGCATGGTTTCCAGGGAATGCGCGGCATGCTCGGTGTACACCAGCGGCACCCCGGCCAGCCGGGCGGCGGGCAGCGCGTAGTATAAAAGATACCCGGCCTGGACGTGCAGCAGGGTCACACATTCTTTGCGCAGCAGGCGGTACAGCCGCCAGACGGCGGCGGGACGGGAAGATGCTTCCGCCCGCAGGGCCGCGCAGCCAAGTCCCATGGCCTCCGCCATGAGCGCGAGGTCCCCGGGGGGATGAAACAGCCCGGCCACCACGCCCCGAAAGCGCGAACGCCCCCGCCCCAGAATGTCCAGGGCGATCCGTTCCGCCCCGCCCGGCCGCAGGGTGACCACAAGCTGCATCACGCACGGGTTCATGGTTCCGCCCCCTTCCGCGCATCGCCGTCAAGCGGGCCGCTTCGCTGCGGACCGTGTACGGATTTTCCCTTGCCTGTCCAGGCTTCCCGCTCGGCGGCGCAAGGTTCCTGTTCGGCGGTCCAGGCTTCCCGCTCGACTATCCAGGCCGCGTAGCGGGCTTCGCCCGCTCTGGCGCGTATTTCACCGGAAATGGGCAGTAACTTGACCACGCGGCAGGGGTTGCCCTCCACCAGAGCGAAGGGGGGGATTCTGCCCTTGAGGTGGGCACCGATCTTGGCCACCACGCCGTCGCCAACCTCCGCCCCAGGGTAAACATAGCTGCCGGTGCAAATGTGGCAGTAGTCGCCCACGCTGACGGGCCGCACCGTTTCAGGGCCGGGCAGCCCCCCGCCGGGGACCAGTCTGTCCGCCGCCTCAACGGGGTGGCCGGGGTTGTCCATAAGCATGACCCGGCTGCCCAGAATGCAATGCGCGCCTATACTGATGCGCCGGGCCACCAGGATGCGCGCCAGGGGACCTATATAGGTGTTGCCGCCCACCACCAGCTCAGGCTCGTCGAAAATGCGCAGGCCCGTCAGTCCGGTGTTGTCGAACATGGTCACATTTTCGCCCAGGCGGACGATCAGGTTGCCCCGCAGGCGGCAGATGCCGTTGCCCGCGTACCACAGCTTGAAGCCCGGCCCCACTTCGCGGCACATGGACTTAAACATGGGCTCGTAATAGACGATACGCCAAAAGTTGTGCCAGGCCAGGGTGCGCGCCGCCCACTCGCGGTATAAAAACCGGTGCAGACCCGGAATCACCGGCACGGTCATGCCCAGCACCCGGCGGGCGGCATCGTGCACCCGGGCGTGAAAGGGGGTCTCTTTGCGGCGCACCGCCAGGCAAAAGCGGGTCCAGGCGTTCACGGCCTTGCTCCTTTGCGGCTGTGCCGCTCAAGCACATCCGCGTACAGTTCCAGTATGCGTCTTGCGCGCGCGCCGGGAGAAAAACGCGTTGCCGCCCGGTCCCTGCCCGCCTCGCCCATGCTTTTGCGGCGCACGGGGTCGGCGGCCAGGGCCAGCAGGGCTTCGGCCAGGGCATGGGCGTCGCCGGGGGGCAGCAACAGGCCGGTAACGCCGTCTTCCACCACCTCGGGCACCCCGCCCGCGCGGGAGGCCACAAGGGGTTTGCCCATAATCATGCCCTCCAGGGCGGCGTTGGGCATGCCCTCGCTTAAGGAAGGCAGAACCTGGACGTCCATGGCCCGGTAGTACGGCCCCAGGCCCCGCACGTGCCCGGTGAAACAGCAGCGGTCCCCGACGCCCAGGGTGCGGGCTTCGGCCTCCAGCCTTTCGCGGTCCGGGCCGCCGCCCACCAAAAGTCCGTGCAGGCGGGGCTCCCGCCCGCGCGCTTCCGCCAGGGCGCGTAAAAAATGGATCTGCCCCTTTTCCGGGCTGAGCCGCCCCACCACGCCCGCCACCAGAGCCTGCGGGGCAATGCCCAGCGCGGCGCGGACATCGCCGCCGGAAGGACCTTCATGCAGCCCGTCCTCCTCCACGGCGTTGGGGATGACGATGCATTTGGCCCTGGCCGAAGGCAGCAGCCGGGCTTTCAGCGCCTCGGACACGGCCACCACCTGGTCGGCCCGCGGCAGCATAAGGTGCTCCAGAGCGTTATAGACGCGGATCTTGCGGTCTTCCGCCGTCCAGCCGTGCACAAAGGCAATCCAGGGCAGGCCCGTTCTGGCGCGCAACAGGCGGCAAAGGATATGGCTTTTGTAGCCGTGGGACTGCAAAATGTCGCTTTTGTGCCGCCGCACCATCTCCAGAGCCTGTCCCACCAGGGAATAATCCAGCAGTTTCCGCTGGCGCAGTTCGGCCACGGGCGCGCCCGCGGCGCGCAGGGCGCGGGTGTATTCCGTATCCACGGGCTCCGGCTGCGTGTTGTACGCCGCCATAAGGGGCGCGCAGCCTTCCAGCCCGCCGTGGCGCAAAAACTGCGCAAGGCCCTTGCCCGGCCCGCCCAGGATGGTGGTGGCCATGGCGATGAACACGCGGGGAAGGTTGCGGGAGTCTTCCGGCATGGATGTCATGGCGTCCGCCTCCGGGTCGGGTGTTCCAGCCTTGCGGCGCGGGCCGCCAGGGCCTCTTCCATCCAGGCCGACAAAAGCCGCGCCTTGTCCTCCCAGGTTTCGCCCGCAAGAGCGGCGCGGCGCAGGGCGGGCGGCGACGTGTCGGCCAGGGCTTCCTCGACGGCGGCGATAAAATCCCGCGCCCCGCCGGCGATGCGAACAGCCCCTTTAAGCCGGACGGATTCGGGCAGGGGCGTGGAAACCACGGGCCTGCCCGTGGCGATGTATTCGCGCAGCTTGAGGGGATTGATGGAACTGGTTCCCGCGTTGACCACGTAAGGCAGGACGGCCGCGTCAAAACGCGAGGCCAGGGCCGGCAGACGCCCGTAGGGAACGGCCGGAACCCGGCGGAAGTTGGGGTGCCTTTCCAGCTTCGCCAGACCGGCGGCCACGTCCGCGCCGCCGTGCAGCGCGCCGATGCACGCCACCGTCCAGTCCGGTCTGGCCTCCAGCACCCGCTCCAGCAAATCCATGTCCAGACGCCCGTCGATCAGCCCGTAAAAACCCAGCAACGGTCTGCCCAGGCCCGCCAGTTCCGGGGGATCGGGATGGAACGCATCGGCCCCGGCAAAGTGCTCCACATCCACCCCGTGGGTAAGCAGACGGGTGGGGCCGTGCGCCGCCGTGCGGGTTGCGCGCAGATTTTCGGAAACCGCCGCCACCAGATCGGCCTTGGCAAGCAGCTTGTTTTCCATGTCGCGCACCAGTTCCGGCTGGTCCATGCCCGGCCATTGCGTGAAATCGTCAACGCAGTAGTAGACCACCAGACTTTCGCCGAAACGGCCCGCATAGTCCCCGGCGTCGGGCAGGGTGGCCAGCAGAATGGGCGATTGCATGCCCGCATCCCGCATGGCCCGTGAAACAGCGCGCGCCACGCTTTCCCGGTTAAGGGCGCGCACGCCCGGCACGCGGTTGAAGGGCAGCATGACCGGCGAAAGAAGGCGCAGATTCGCGGGCAGGGATTCCCTTCCGCCGGCGGCGCGGGGCGCGCACCACGAAAGCAGCTTTTCCGCCGAGCGCCGCAGATCGTACAGGGTCAGACGCGGAGTGCGCAGACCGATGGTCTGTACCCACAGCATGCGGTTATGGGGCAGAAAACGGCTCATCAGATGCCGGCAACTGAAGGAATGCCGCCCCCAGTCATCGGAAAAGACAAGAAAGTCCCTGTTCCTGATCAGCGTCATGGCCGCGCCTCCTTCTTCGCCGGGGTTCCGGCCCGGCGGCGCAAGGCGCGCCGCCGCAAGGCGAAAAGCACCCGCCACACTTCCCAGATATGCCCCCGGACCAGGTTGGCCGCCCGGCGGGACCAGCGGAACCAAAGCCACTTCGGCCCTTTGGGGAGCATTTCTATGCCCATGTAGGGGTATGCCGGCCTGACAAAGCCCCGCGCCAGCAAAAACTCCAGCGCGGCTTCGTTGTCGCCCGTTTCCCACACGGCGGTAAATTCCCCGTGCAGTGGCCCGAACTGCTCCCGCAATGCCGGGGCCAGTTCGTTTTCCAGCCCCGCCAGGGCCGTGCGGCAGCCCGACAGATACGACAGCGCTTTTGCCCGGTCCGGGTCGTTCCCGTCGGCGCGCAGGGCCGCGTGCAAGTGCCGCAACCATTCCGGCAAAAAGGACGCGGCCAGATACGGGGCTATCCATTCGCGCCGTCCGTTGCCGTCAAAGGACTCCCGCGCCAGCAAAGCGCGCCGGGCAAAGGAAGCGGCCTTGGCAAAAGAGGGCAACGCCCTTTTGTGATTGATGCGGTAGTAATAGACGCGCCGGTCCACCACCACCACTTCCCGCAGGCGGGCGTACACGCGGCAAAGGAAGGTGGTGTCCTCGCCGATGACCATGTCTTCAGGAAAGTCTATGCCGCCGCGCTCCAGAAAGTCCGCCCGGTACATGTGCAGCCAGAACCCCGCATGCGGCCGCGCCTCGCATACGCTTACCCGCCCGGAATTCGCAAACGCGCCCAGGTACGCCGCAAGCCAGCGCTGCTCGCAAAAGATCACGCCGCCGCCCCGGACCACGGGGTGCTCTCCTTTCATAAGCGGGCCGTGCAGGGCCGCCAGGCCGCCGGGGGCCAGCGCGTCATCGCTGTCCAGAAAGAAGAGGGCGCGGCCGCGCGCGGCGCGCATGCCCGTGTTGCGCGCCCCCGCCGCGCCTTTGCCCCTTTGGTTGTCAAGGACGCGTACGCGCGGATCCAGGGCGGCGTAAAATTCCGCCGTTTCCCTGGCACCGTCTGAAGATCCGTCGTCGATGATCAAAAGCTCCCACGAAGGCCCCCGCTGCCACAGCACCGATTCCACGGCCCGGCCTATCCAGGGCGCTGCGTTGTAAGCGGGCATGATTACGCTGACGTCCGGGCCGTTCATGGCGTCGCCCCTCCCGCGCCTTGCGCGCCGACAGGCGCAACCGGCGCCGCCGGCTCGATTGGCGCCGCCGGCAGATCCCTTTGCGCGCCGGGCGATGCTTCCGCCCTTTGCCGCGCCGCGCCTTTTCTCCGGCGGGGCCATCCGCCCGCGGACAGTGCCGCCCGGCCCCCGCGGCAAAGCAAAAACACGGCGGCGGCGACCAGCCCCTGCCCGCAAACGGCCAGGAACAGCGCCGGGTAAGCGGGCGCGAGCCACCCGCGTATGGCCGCGTAATAGGCCAGCTGCGCCGCGCACTGCGCGCCCAGCGCGCCGGCTACGGCGGCGGCGTATGCGCGCGGCCGCAGGCCGGAAACCCGGCAGACCTGCGCGGGCAACACGGCCAGATTGAAAACGCAATTCGTGGCGAACACGGTCCAGCCCACGCCCGGCAATCCGTACAGCAGCGCGGCGGGGACGCTGGCCCCAAGCGTCAGCAGCCCGCAGACGATGTTGTTCCACGCCAGGATGCGGTGGCGGCCCACGCCCAGCAAAAGCCCCTCGGCGGGAAAAGCTCCAAAGGCGGCCGCCCCGCCGAGAGCCATGGGGACAAGCGCCTCCTTCGCCGCCGTGAACCCGGCCCCCAGCCAGCGTTCCAGAAACAGGCCTCCATACAGCGCCAGGCTCAGGCCGATGTAACAGGAGACCGCGTAGCTGAGGCGAAGGCATTGGGTCAGGGTTTCGCGGCAGCCTTCGACGTCGCCCTGGGCCTTCATGCGGCTGAAATAGGGGCTCATGATGCCGAAGACATTCAGCATGATGTTGTTCATGTAATTGATGAACTGCCCGGCCAGCGAAAAAAGGGTCACCTGCGCGAGCCCCAGCAGGGAAGCCACGATGTAGATCTGGGTGCGCAGCTTGAGCAGGCCGCCCACCTGCATGACCAGGACGGGCAGGCCAAAGCGGAGCATCTCGCCGGCCTGAGCGCGGGAAACCAAAGACGGACGAAAAGAAACTCCCCCCCCGCCCCTCAGGGCGAAAAAGCAATGGGCCAGCGACTCCAGCACGTTGCCGCCGCTGGTGACGGCGGCGGCCAGCAGCAGGTTGGCCCCGCCGGAATGCCGGGGGGACAGCAGCAGCAGCACGGCGGCGCTGGTGGCCAGGGTGCGCAGCATGCTGACGCAGGCCAGCAGGCTCCAGCGCATGCGCGACGCCAGCAGCCCGTGCGAGGCCCGGCACAGCAACTGCACGGCCACGGAGGCGGAAAAAAGGAAAAGAGCCGCGCCTTCGGTGTCGCCGCCCCCGGCCGCGCCCGTCAGGCGCCCGGCCACGGCGGCCAGCAGGCCCCCGATAATCAGGGCAAGCGCGCACCCCAGGGCGCTTATGCAGCATGCCGAAGAATACATGGCGGCGCCTTGTTCCGTATCTCCCCTGGCCGCCGCTTTGGGGGAGAGGTTGGCCACGGCCTGGAACATGCCGCAGTCCAGCAGCAGATAATAGCTGGCCAAAGAGGAGATCAGCGCCCAAACGCCGTAGGAGGAAGCGCCCAGGCAGGCCAGCATGTGCGGGGTGACCACAAAGGCCGCCCCCGCGCCCACCGCAAAGGCCGCCAGACGCGTCAGGGAATTGCGGGCAAAGTAGCGCATGACGCTCATGGCTTGCCCCCTTCGTTGCCGCGCGCCCTGTGGCCCTTGCGCAGCAGGGCCTGGCGCGCTTCGCGCACGGCTTTGGCCCGCGCGGCTATGCCTTCTTTGCCGCCCTTTGCGGGGACGGCCGCCGGGGGTTCCTTGAAAGCCGGAAGATCCGGGGCCAAGGCCCCCGAAGGCCCCTGTAAGGGCGGCTTTGCACCGCCGGATGGGGCGGGGGCCGGAAAACCCGGCGCAAAAGCTTCCCCGGCCCGCGCCGTCCACAAGGACGAGGCCACGGCAAGCAGGCAGTACAAAATGGGGCTGTACGCCTGGGAAAGAAAGAAGCTGCCGGTGGCGAATCCCGTAAGGCCCAGCATGAGCGCGGTGCCGTGCGGACGCTCCGCCCCGCCGGGCGGGGAAGCGGCCGGGCTTTCCCTGGCGATGCGTCCCACCCGCCAAAGCATCGCCAGATAGACGGCGATGCCGCCAACGCCCAGCTCCACGGCGATTTGCAGGTAGCTGTTGTGCGCGGTCACGTAAAGGCCGCTGCCGATCATGCCCAAAGCGGCGGAAAACTGCCCGATGCCCACCCCGGTCAAAAACCGCCGGGCGAACATGATCAGGCCTTCCTTCCATATTTCCAGGCGTCCGGCTTTGGCCTCGAAATTATAGTCGCTTTCGTCTCCCAGCGAGCGAAAACGCGCCCAAAGGGCCTCGTCCGCCGTGGCCGCCAGCACCGCCGCGCCCAGGCAAAGCAGCAGGATGATGCTGAAGCGCCGTCTTTTGACCAGCAGCAGAAAATGCCCCCCCACGGCCGCCAGGGCCACCACCCCGCCCCGCGACTGGGTAAGGGCGATGCCCACCAGCGCGGCCAGGGCTATGCCCCAGTACGCGGCGCACATGAGGCGGTTTTGGGCGGTCAGGGCCTCGGCCGCCACAAGGGGCAGAAAGGTGACGAAAAACAAAGCGATATCGTTGGGATCGTAGGTACTGCTAACATACATGCGGCCCGTGCCCTTGAAGGCGGCCATCAGCAGGGCCAGCATGCCCACGGTAAGCGTCACGGCGCGGCGCAAAGTCGCGCCGTGCGCGTCCCGCACCAGCAGGCATAATGCGACGTAAGCGCACAGAAGCTTCAGGTATCCCAGCAGATTTCCAAAGGCCCCGCCGCGCCATACGCTGAAGGGAACGCTCAGTACCGCAAAGCATACCAGGGCGGCCAGACAGGGCGTCAGGGGGTTTTGCCGCAGGCCGCGCCATACTTCCGCCCTGGCGGTGGCGCAGGCATAGAGCAAGGCCCCGCCCAGGGCGACCTTGCCCAGCTGGAAAGGCGCCAGCGCGGGAAAAAAGTCCAGGGCGCGCCCAAGGACGATGAAAACCAGGATATAAATGAACAGTACCGCCATCATGGATAGCCAACCGTGTATCGCGTGCATGCCGGGCGACAGGGCACTCAGACTTGCCCGCCTGTTTGCCGCATTTTCCAGGGGTAGCGGGTTTCGCGCTCCACCCGTTCGTATTCCTCGTTATACAGAATCCTGTCCTTGCAGATCTCGTCCAGCCGTCCCACCACCTTTGCCGGCACGCCCACGGCCAGAACCCCCGGGGGAACGTCCTTGGTCACCAGGGAGCATGCGCCGATGATGGAATTTTCCCCTATGGTGACGCCCGGAAAAATGGTCACGTTGAAGCATATGGACGCGTTTTTCCTGATGATCACAGGGGCGTATCTGTTTTTCAGCCCTTGGACGTAGTTGCAGAAAACCGCGTCATGGGTCAGCACCACAACGCCCCCGCCGATGCGCGCGTTGTCTTCAACGGTGATGAGCCAGGGGCGCGATTCTTCCAGAAAGGCCGTCTGCACTATGTACACGTTGCGGCCTATGTTGGTGCCGCGCAGGCGGTAAAAAAAGATCCGCCAGGAATTGAAGGGCATGAACATGGCGAAGACATGCCACAAGGCCGTCGCCCGGGCGCTCCAGCGCAGCTTCCAGTACAGTTCGGCAAAAAAGGACAGCGCTTTTTTCACGGCGTCTTCCCCTTCAGCCCGCATTTGCCGGCGGTTCTCGCCGCGGCGTACAGCAGCGGCACGGCCAGGCGGTCGAACAATGCGGGAAAGACCCGCGCGGCCGGGCCGGGCACATAGTTGAAGTAAGGGGCAAGCACCACCAACTCCGCCCCGAAGCTTTTTTTGAACTCGTACACGCCGTAGCCCCGGTCGCTTTTACCCGGGGGATACAGGGTGGCGCTGCCGCGCATATCGTACAGGGAGCATCCCTGGTCCACGGCCCATTCGATCATGCGCATCTGCAACGCCCGGTTGGCCCGCAGCCTGAAATGCTCTTTCGATGAAGCGGCATAGAGCAGCCACGCCCTGTCGCCGTATTTCACGCTCATGCCGCAGGCCACGGCCTTGTCTTCGTGCTCGGCCAGGAACAGCCCAAGCATGTTTGCGGCGGTCAACTTCTCGTACAGCGCCAGGTAATAGCCGTTGTCGTGCATGGGTATGTCTTTGTGTTCCGCCGTGCCGCGCATAAGCGCGCAAAACGCGGCCAGGTCGGCGGCGCGGCCTTTTCTGAAGGTGACGCCGATCTTTTCAGGCTTGCGTATCTCGTTCCTCATCTTTGATGAAATTTTCCCGTATACGCTGTCTATCCCTTGTGAAATATCAAGCCACATCACGTAGCGCGGATTGTTCCAGTGCGACCATTCCGCATTCATGGCCGCGCACGAAGCTTCTTGCAGCATGCGGCACCGCTCGTCCCCGGCGGTACAGTAAGGATCCAGGCGAAGCACGGCGGGCTTTTCCCCGGTCCAGGCGGCTTCAAGAAGAAGACGCAGCGCATCGGGCCGCCCCGCGTCAAAAACCGGCCCGCGCGGGCTGTAGGCGATGCTTCTGCCCGTGAGGGGGATGGCCTTTGACTGCACCATCATGGCGGCCAGGGGAGCTTCGCCTTCCAGGACCATCAGGCGCGTGACCGCCCAGCCCTGGGCCTTGCGCAGTTCGCCCCAGGCGTAGGACTGCATGAAGTGCCCGCAAGGATGCCGGGACACAAAACCGTCCCACAGAGCCTTATCCCGGCTGTCCGCATGATGTACGCGCATCCGCTCTCCTTTGCCGCGATCCGTTCGCGGCCGCATGACGCCTGTGCGGCGGGCGGCGGTTCCCGCTAGTCCGCCCTGGGGCTCCAGACCACAAAACGCTCGCCCCGCAGCAGCCGGCGCAGCCCCAGCATGGCCGCCGCGCTCTGCACCCAGAACAGCCAGGCCAGACGGCCGGGCCTGCCCCCGCCGCCCCTTGCCCCGCACAGGGCAAAAACGCCGAAAAGGGCAAAACCCGCCAGGGTAAGCAGGGCAAGGCCGCCCGGCGGGGACGAAGCCGCCGGCAAAGCGCCCGGCAGCACTTGGCACAGCGCCGCGATCAGCGCCAGCAGCATGCAGGGCAACGCCAGCCAGCGCAGCAGCTTGTGTGAAACGAACTGCCACAGAAAGCCCCATCGCCCGCCCCGCGCCAGGGCGCGCCAGTGGCGCAAAAACACCAGCCAGGACTGCGCCATGATGCGCGTTTGCCGGGCCATCTCGCCGCCCGGCGGCGAGGCGGGTTCGCGCACCAGGGCGTCCGGCGCGGCCACGCTTTTTTTACCCGCCAGGGCCACCCGCACGGGATGGGCCAGATCGTTGATGCATTCGGAGGCAAGGGGCTCGTACAGTTCCCGGCGCAAGGCATAGACGGCCCCGTCGGCCCCTATGATGCCGAACAGCCGCCCTTCCCTTTCCTTCAGCCATTCCTCGAAGCGGCGGTACAGGCTGCCCGCGCTTTCCCCGCCCCCCTCGTCCAGATACACGCTGCGCCCGCCGACCAGGCCCACATCCGGGTCCAGGAAGGGCTCCAGCAGGCGGCGCGGGCAGTCCGGCGCAAACAGGGCGTCGGCGTCGGTGAACAGCAAAACCTCGCCCCCGGCCTGTGCGGCGGCCAGGTTCAGGGCGCTGGTCTTGCCCAGGCGTCCCTCCTGCCGCAGCAGGCGCACGGCGGGCAGGCTCCGCGCGGCGGCAAAGCGCCTTACCAGATCATCCGTGCCGTCGGTGCTGCCGTCGGAAACCACAACGAGTTCCAGACGATCCGGCGGATGGTCCAGGGCCAGAAAATTCTCCAGCTTCGCGGGCAGCGCGGCTTCCTCGTTATAAACGGAAAGCAGCACGCTTACCGTGGGCGGCCAGGGTTGAGCGGACCCGGCACCCCCGGAAGCCTCCGCCTCCGGCCCGGAGCTCACGGGCCCAAGGGGCGGCGGAGCGGAGTTCACAGACTCAAGGGGCGACGGCGTGGCTTTTGCCAAAGCCGCGGGGGGCACGGGGCCGCGCGGCGCTGTTTTCGCGGATGAAGCGGGCCGCGCGCAAAAGCACAGCAGGGCCAGCGCCAGGGGATACACCGCCAGGGGATACGCCAGCAGAAACAGGCACAGGGCGAGCGGAGCGTTCATAGGACGGCCTCCTTTCCCCGCGCGGCGGCGAAAAAGCGCTTTTCAAGATAGGCGCAGGCGGCTTCGCAATCCTTCGGGCCGGTTTCTTCGTGGGTGGGCAGGGTGACAAGATGGCGCGCCAGCAATTCCGCGCCGGGGTAGGCCCTTGCCGGTTCCACGAGATGCCGGGCCAGATCGGGGATTTCATGCAGGGCCAGGGGGTGGCCGGGGCTGATGCCCAGCGCGCGCGCGCCGCCGCCCAAAGCGCAAGGGCCGTTTGCGCGGCCCCGCGAAACGCCGGACGCCTCGACTCCCCTGGGGGCGGGAAGCCCGGCGTTTCGCGGGGCAAGCAGAACCGGAAAGCGCGGGTAAACCGGCAGCGCGCCCGGCAAGGGGGCAATGGCCGCGAGATCCGCCCCGCCGTCCTGCCGATTCTGGTCTTCCTGTCCCTCCTGCCCATGCTGGCCGTCCTGTCCGTCCCGCCGATACTGGCCGTCCCGCCGATGCCGGCGGCCTTGCCGGTCCCCCTCGCGCAGCCGCGCTTCGTACAGGGCGGCCTTTTCCTTACGCGCGGCGTTCAACGCTTCAAGCCGGTCCAGCCCGTCCCGCGCCAGCCCCGCTTGAAAGGCCGCAAACGGCCGGAAGGCGAAGCCGGGATTGAATTCCGGGACCCCTATTTTAAGCCAGGGCAGGGAAGCCGGCAGACGGTACAGGGCGGGCCGCCGCAGCGCCCACAGGGCCAGGGCCTTGCCCAGCAGCACGGCAAGGCGCGCAAAGCGGGCCGGCAGCGATTGCGCCCTTTCCCGCCCGGCAGCCCCTTCGGCCTCGCGCAGGCACCGTCCAAGAGCCGCATCGCGCGTGGCCATAATCCCCCCGGCCACGGCGGTGATGTTTTTACCCCGGCCAAGGCTGTACAGGCCCACGTCGCCCATGGTTCCGGCCAAAATACCGTCCTGCCGCGCGCCCAGGGCCTGGGCCGCGTCATCCACCAGCAAAACGCCCCGCTCGCGGCACAACGCGGCCAGGGGGGCGAGATCAAAGGGAAAGCCGTACTGATGGCAGGCCACCAGGGCCAGGGCGCGCGGCGAAAGGGCGGCGCGGACGCTTTCAAGGCGCGGGGCCAGGCTTGCCGGATCGATATCGTACAGCGCCACGCGGCACCCCGCCCGTACCGCCGCCGCGGGCAGCGTATACGAACCATAGGCGGGCAGCGCCACTTCGTCGCGGCCGGGGCGCTGCGCGCGCAAAACGGCCAGCAGCGCGGCCAGGGCCTCGCGCCCCGATCCGTGCAGGGACACATGCGGCATGCCCGTAAAGTCCCGCAAGCGCCCGCGCAGGCGTTCCAGACGTTTTTCTCCGGCAAAGCAGCCGGCCAGCCCCCCGGCGATGCCGCCAAGGGTAAGGGGAGCCCCCGCCGGGGGCAGCATGCGCCAGACCGTTACGGTATGCATCGCACTATCCTGGGGCCAAAAAAATTCGCCAGGGGCAGGGGCAGGCGCTTCCACGCGGCTATAGCCAGCCTGAATCTGGGGTTGCCCACGGTAAGTTCCGGCGGGGTTTGCCCCGGCGGCAGCAGGTAATCCCAGCGCAGGGGAATCTCCCGCGCGCCCCATTGCTTTTTAAAACGCCAGGGGCCGCTCTGCGGGGTGGAACGGCCAAAGTCGAACAGCCGCGCGCCGCCGAGGCACCCGCCGCGCAAAGCCTCCCAGTACAGCAGGGGGTTGGCGCACAAAGGGCGAAAGTCGGGCAAAGAGGACGCCCAGGGCATTTCCAGGGTGTGCCCGTGCCGGTACAGCAGCCCGGCGGCAAGGGTCCGCCCGTTTTTGCGCACGGCGACGATTTCCGTTTCTTCCGGCAGGCGGGCGAGAATCTCGGCAAAAAAGCCGCGCCCGTAGACGGGCGTGCCCAGGGCGCGCATGTTCACGCAAAACACACGGTAAAATTCGTCCAGCAGATCCCCGCGTCCCCGAATCGCCTCAAGCCCTTCCTTGCGGGCCTTGCGCACCTGGTTGCGCACCTTGTCCTTAAGGCCGCCCCATAGCCTTTCCGGATCCGCGCACAGATCCAGAACCATCCCCGCCTTGTGCCCGGACCGGCCCACCGCGCCGCCCAGCCCGGCGGGCGAAACAGCCCGGCGCAGTTCCACGCTGCGCGCCCCGTGCAGATCCATAAGTCGCCCGGCTTCGGCCAGCAGAACTTCCGCGCTTTCGGCGTCGTCGGCCAGCGCCCCGCCGTCGTTGACAAAGGGCAGCGAAACCAGAAAGCGCCCAAAAAGCCTGCTGGACACCAGCATCAGCGGCAACACCCCGGAAAGGCCGCCGCCCGCCGCGCGGCAGGCCAGGGGAAAGACGGCGTGCCCGAAAGCGGCGCGCAGAACCTCCAGCCACACGGACCGGTGATAGCCCGAGGCGTCGGGGCGGGAATCCACGTAGCCGTCCCATTCCCGCCGCTGTTCGGCATCGCTTGCGCGCAGAAGGATCGCCGCCGGACGCATGATCACGCTCCAAAAAGCACAGAGTGCATGGAACCGAAGCTGTGCCGCGAAAACAGCGCCCGCAGCTTGGCTTCCGTTGTTTCCAGATTCAGGTAGTGGCGCAGGCGCGACTTGAACGGAGCCTTAATCCTGGGCTGCTGGGGGTCGATCTCCCAGGGGTGGAAATAGAGCATGCAGGGATTGCCCCCGGCGTTCAGCCGCGAAAAAGCGGCGGACACCCACTTTGCCGGAAGCAGCCGCAAATATCCGCCGCCGGCAACGGGCAGGTTGATGCGCTTGCCGGGGATATCCACGGACAGCGTCGTGGGAGGGAATTCCCATATGCCGCCCTTTTCCCGCTCGATCACGTGGGGAAAGCGCCTGGCTCCGGGCATGCCGTAGATATCGTGCCGGATGGGAAAGATGCTGGAGTCGTATTTGAACCCCGCCTCGATCAGAACGTCCAGAGCCCACAGGGTCTTGCCGGTGATGGTGTAGCTGGGAGCCCGGTAGCCCACGACGGCCTGGCCGGAAATGTCCTGCAGCAGTTTGCGCGCCCTGGTCACGTCCCGCTCGAACTCCTGGGGGGTCATGGTGGTGATGCGCTGGTGGGCAAAGCCGTGGCAGGCCACTTCGTGCCCGGCGGAGGCTATGCGCCTGACCAGATCCGGATGCCTTTTGGCCACCCAGCCCAGAATGAAGAAGGTTCCGCGCAAGCCCCAGTAATCAAAAATGTCCAGTACCCTGCGCGTGCTTTGCAGGGCGCGCTGGGGCATGCTTTCCCACTGGCTGCGGGCGATACTCCGTTCAAAGGCGCTGACATGGAAATAATCCTCGACGTCGACGGTAAGTGCGTTGCGCATGGTCCACCTCTTGCGGTGCTATAGAGCAGATTAACTTGGAGACACTCGCTCCGGCGCTTATCGGCGAAACGAGTTTCGCCTGCGCCTGCGCGGCGGGCGGCGGTTCCCGCCGCCAGAGCAAATAAACATTTTCAATCTTAATTCGCTCCAGAAACTTCGCCGTCTTCCCCGCGCCTCCGGGGACGGCCTTTTGCCGGGATCAGAACGCCATGTAAATTTCCACCATGATTCTGTTCACTTCATATCCGTCCACCTGGTCCGAACGGGTTGCGCCGTCCCTGCTGGGGCCGCCGGCCTTTCCCACCAGCTTCCCCGTATAGGACAGGGACAGCCAGGAATCCTCGCTCAGTTCGTGGCGCAGCCCCACCTGCGCGTAGTACCTGTCGGCGTCGTCCCCGCCGCTTGTGTTGAAGTCGCCCGTAAGCGTGGCGAAAGCGCTTAAACGTTCGGACAGTTCGCGGCGCAGCGAAATCGACGGTCTGAAATACTCCTGCGTGCCTTCATGCAGACTTTCGTTGCTGGTGTAGATGACGTTGGCGCCAAGCCACGTGCGGTCGAAATTTTTAGTCCACCACCCCCGGTACTGGGTGCGCTGCGTGTCGCCGCCCGTCCGCGGGTCACTGGTGTAGTCCATTGTGTAGCCCAGTCCGAACTCGCTGCGCCCCAGGGCGTATTTCAGCTCGCTGCTCACATAGGGCCGAAGCGAGCGCGAACCTTCGTCAGGCACGGAAAGATTGGGACCAACACGCGCCGAGACGCTCAACCCGTCGGCCAAAAGATACGATCCGCCCACATAGGCCATGTATCTGGTCGTGCTTTCGCTTGGGAGATCATCCTGGCGTTTGGCGTCCAGGCGCGTGATTTCCGCCCCGGTCTGCAGACCGCCGCGCTCGCTGACCGCGTGATCCAGATTGGCGAACGCGCTGTGCTGCTGGCTGGACTTGGTGGAAAAACTGTTGTTCAGGCCGGGCAAAGGGCGCTTGTGGCTGTCCCAGTCGTCGCTGTAGCGCGTGTCTGTAAAACGGTAGCCGAACCGGCCCTGGGTGCGGTCGGAAAAGTGCAGACTGAAATAGGGGGACGCCTGGAACGTGTTGCGGTTCACCAGATCCTGCGTGGAGTCGCCTTCGACCACCTCGCCGCGGGCGGAGTTGCCGTAAACGGGGCGGAAGTCTTCGGACAGGTCGACGAAAAACAGGTTTTCCACAACTTCTCCAAGGGCGGAGGCTCTCAGATAATGCGCGTAATCGTCAGAGGCGTTGCCCCGCATGTAATACTGGTAGTCGCCCCGGTAGTCGGCCTTGGCCAGGATGCGGCCGCCCTCATGCTCGAACAGCAGCCTGGGCTTGACGTGGGTGATGAAGTCCGCTTTCGCGCCGTGCGAGGATTCCGTCACGTTGTCGCTGTACTCGCCGGCAAGGCCAAGGCCCGCCTCGGCCCGCGTTTCTCCGGCGCGGCAGGGGGCCGGGGACCATGCGCACAAGGCGGAAAGGAGCACGGTTACTGCGAAAAAACGCATGGCGACCTTCCGTTGGGTTGCAGGTTGGCCGTCAATCCGGCGCGGCGCAGTCGCCGGAAACGCGGGTTTCTTCCGACATGCCGGAGCACGGCGAAAAATCTTCCCGAGCGGCCTCAAGCTCCGTTATCCGCCGTTCCGCGGCTTCCAGGCGGCGCAGCAGGTCCTCCGCGCCGCCGCCGTCCCTGGCGGACGATTCTTGCCGGTTGCGCCGCCGGATAAGGCCCGCCACGGCGGCGTACAAAACGTCCACCCTGTCCTCCAGGGGACGGATGCGGGCCGCTGACGCGCCGGCGGAGCGCGTCGCCGGGACCGGTTTGCTTTCAGGCCAGAACTGGCCTTCAAAATCCAGGTGTTGCAGCAAGGCCCGCAGACTTTCGGTGGTCACCTCGCGCCTGTCGGCGCTGAAGGCGTCCAGCAGGATGTAGTCGCACAGGATGTTGATCAGCCTGGGTATGCCCCTGCTGGCGGCGTGCACGGCCTCCATGCAGCCGGGCCGCCAGACCAGGGCGTCACGGTTGCCGGCCAGTTCAAGACGGTGCAGGACGTATTCCGCGGCCTCTTCGCGGCTTAGCGGGGGCACATGGCAGTGCACCAGAATGCGCTGGCGCAGCTGGACGAACTCGGGCGAGTTCAGGCGTTCGCGCAGTTCCGGCTGGCCCACCAGAATGATGTGCAACAACTTGGCGTTGTCCGTTTCAAGGTTGGACAGCAGCCGCACCTCTTCAAGCACGTCGGGGGCAAGGTTCTGGGCCTCGTCGATGATCAGCAGCGAATGACGCCTGGCCGCGTACTGCTCGATCAGAAACATGTTCAGCTGGTGCAGCATCTCGGCTTTGTCGGCGCATCCGCCCTCCACGCCGAAGTCGTCCAGAATCATGCGCACCAGTTGCTCCGCATTCACCTTGGTGTTGAATACCTTGGCGATGGTGATGTCGGCGTGCGTCTTGCGCAGGATGGTCCGGATCAGGGTGGTCTTGCCCGCGCCCACTTCGCCGGTGACCAGCAGAAAGCCGGGCAGCTCGCGCAACCCGTATTCCAGATAGGCCAGAGCTTTTTTGTGCGCCGCGCTCAGAAAAAGAAATTCCGGGTCGGGCAGAAGCTCGAAGGGTTTTGTGTGCAGCGAAAAGAATTCCAGATACATGTCGGTCCCCTGCCGTTAGCGCGCCGCCTGGGTCAGTAAGTGTAGCCGAGGTTGAATATTTCCTTGTCCGCTCCGCAGTTGACCGCGTCGTTGTAGACCAGGCCCAGCAGGTTGCTGCCCTCAAGAGCCTTGACCGCCGAGACCAGGTGGCTTTTCAGGGTGACGTTTTCCCTGGCCACCAGCAGAACGCCGTCCACCAGCCGCCCCAGCAGGCGGGTTTCCGCAAAGGGCAGAAACGGCGGCGTGTCGATGATGATCAGCCGGTCGGCGTAGCGGGTTTTGATTTCATGCAGCAGTTCGCTCATCAGGTTCGAGGAAAACAGCTCCGCCGTGTACGGCACGGGCCTGCCCGCGCTGAGGAAGGAAAGCCGCCCTATGCCGGTATGCACGAGCACCTCCCAAAAGTTTTTGCCGTCCAGCAGGCAGTCGGAAATCCCGGCCGGCCTTGGAATGCCGAGCACCCGGTGGCAGCTGGGCGCGCGCATGTCCGCATCCACCAGCAGCACGGTGTGATCGAACTCGTGCGCCAGGCTCAAGGCCAGGTTGCAGGTCACGTGCGTTTTGCCTTCATTGCGCACCGGGCTTGTGACCATGAACATGTTCATGGCCGATTCCCCCCTGCGCAGGGCCAGCAGTTTTTCTTTGAGCAGGCGGTACTCCTCGCCCAGATAGGGCACGATCTTTTCCGAGGCGGCCCGCGCGTCCTCAGGGCGGCGGAGCGGCACGGCGGCGTCCTGCTCCGGCGGGGCGGGGCGGGGCGTTTCCGCAAGGGGGGCCGTTTCCGCGCGGGACGCCGCCTTCACAGGGTCAGCCGGTTCCACAGGAGCGGCCATCGCCGCGGGGCGGGCCTCTTCCCGCGGCGCGGCCGGCGGATTTTCCGTCCGGGCGGCGCGCCGGGCTTTTTCCAGAGCCTGTTCGATAACGCTCATGCTCTTTCTCCCCTTCAAATCAGGTTGGCCAGCAGTCGGAACGCGGACTCCACATACGGCAGCCGGAGAAACTCGGCGGCCGCCACAGCCAGAAACAGAACCAGAAGCGCGCAGGTAAGGGCCGGCAGCTTCCAGGCCACAGGGGACGTTTCTCCCCGCGTTTCGACCGCGGGCGGCAGCGTGGCCAGAACTTCCAGCCCCAGCGCGTCAAGATCCGCGCGGCCGCGCACCCTTGGCCGCAAAAGTTCCCGCAAAAGCACGATCCCTCCCGCCAGCCCCAACCCCGCCACCATGCTGCCGATGATGATCAGAAAGCGGGGGGGCGACTTGTAGGCGGTGGGCAGCACAGCGGCGTCGATGATGTTGAAGCTGACGGACTTGTCCTGCAGTTCCATCTGCTTGGAAACCTCCGACTGCCCGTAGCGCGACACCAGTTGCTCGTAGATGAGCGACTCGTTGTGCTTGCGCTGCTCCAGCGAGGCGAGTTCCGTACGGATTTCGGGCAGTTCCTGCAGGTATTGGGTGTTTTTGTCGATGTTGCCCGTCAGGGAGGCTTCCATGCTTTCCAGCGATTGCAGTTCCACCTTGACCTTCTGGTATTCCACGTTGTCCTGGGAATCGCGCGCTTCTTTTTCTTCTTCGGCCTTTACCGCCTCGCCGAGCGCCTTGATGTTTTCGCGGGTGCGCACCACCAGGGGGTGGCGCTCTGTGTACGAAGCCCGCAGGCTTTGCAGCAAAAGCTCTTTTTCCTCAAGGGTCTTGCGCAGTTGTCCGCTTTGGGACGTAAGGTTCAGCTTGGCCTGGCATTCGTTTTTGCGGATGCGGATTTCGTCCAGGCGCTGTTCGGCGGCGCGTATCTGGTCGCGCAGCACAAATTCGTTCAGGCCCAGGTACATGCCCTTGTCGGCCTTGAAGGTGTCGATATCGTGCTGGGCCTGCTCAATGCGCTTTTGAAAAACCTTGATCTGCTCGGCCAGAAAGCTGGTGGCGTCGATGGATTCCTTGCGCTTGGACGAGGTGCTTTCTTCAATGTAGCGCCGGGTAAGGGTGTTGACGAAATCCCGGGCGCGCGCCGGAACTTTGTCCGTATAGGCGATGACGAACAGCCCTTTGCGCTCTTCATGCTGGATTTCCACGTTGGCGCGCACCCGGTCCAGAAAACTCTCCTGCTTTTCCAGCGTATCCAGGCCAAGATCCATGTCCAGTTCGCGTAAAACCCCCAGCAGCATGTTCCTGCTGAGCAGGGACACTTTGAGGATGCGCAGCTTGGAGTCTATTGAGGGTGTGATGGCGATGCCCTTGACCAGATCGCTGATGACGTTCTGCTCGATGAACACCGTGGTGGACGCCTCGTACTTTTTGGGCAGAACGTAGCTTACGGCCAGCCCGCAGAAAGACGCCGCCAGCACGATGCAGCAGACCAGAGTGGACTGCGCCCGAAGCATGACCAGACAGCGCCGCCAGTCAAGGGCGGTCTCCGCGCGGGCGGGCTGCGGGGCTTTGTTCCGGCTCATCAGAACCATCCCTTTTCCACTTGGACCACGTCGCCCCCGCTCAGCCGGACGTTCTGTGCCAGATCGCCCTTTTCCGTCAGGTCGCCGGCCCGGACCCGGATGGTCTCTTTGCCGCCCGGCCCTTCGCGCACGATGCGGGTATCGTTGCGATCGGCGAACTTGGTGAAGCCCCCGGCCAGATGGATCGCCTCCAGCAGGGTCATGCCGTCGTAATGCGGCAGGGTGGAGGGCTTTTCCACAGCTCCCACCACAAAGACGTAGCGCTTTTCCTTCAGGGGAATGTAGATAATGTCGCCGGGTTGCAGCACGATGTTGTTTTCGCCGCCGCCCTGAGTGAAAAGCGCCTGAAAGTTTTTGGCGGCCACCTGGCCGTCGCGCCGGACGCAGGCGTTTTCCAGGTCCGCCCCGTATTCAGGGGCCACCTGGGCCAAAAGTTGCAGCACCGTGGTTTCGCGCTCCAGCAGAAGAACGGCCGACCTGACCCCCGGCCCGTGCACCACCACGGCGTTGTTGCTGGCCGTGTGCACCATGACCGTGACCATGGGCTCGTGCACGATGGAAGAAAGCTTGGCGGCTATGGACCGCTGCAGGGCCATGGGCGTGACCCCCTCGGCCTTGATGTCGCCCACGCCCGCCAGGGATATCTTGCCGTCGGGGCGCACGCGCACGTCGCCGCCAAGGCTGTCTTCTCCCCAGACCCGGATGCTGAGTATGTCGCCCACGCCGATGGTGTAGTCTTTGGCAAAGGCGAACCCGCCGGAAAAACACGCAAGCAGGATGAAAAAAATGGCTCTTTTCATGCTATCTGGCTCCGCAGCGTAAAAGGACGACAGCGATTGTCCTGAGGACAATTTCCATATCCAACATAAATGATTGGTTTTTTATGTAGTAAAGGTCGTAGCGCAGCTTTTCCAGAGAGTCTTCCACGCTGGATCCGTATGGGTAGCGCACCTGCGCCCAGCCGGTGACGCCCGGCTTGACGGAGTGGCGCTCGGAGTAAAAGGGGATGTCCTTTTCCAGGTTTTCGATGAATTCGGGCCGCTCGGGCCGGGGGCCGACAAGGCTCATCTGGCCCATAAGCACGTTGAAAAGCTGCGGCGTCTCGTCAAGGCGGGTCTGACGCAAAAAGCGCCCCAGCCTGGTCACCCGGGAGTCGTGCCGCGCCGCCCACACGGCGCCGGTGCTCTTTTCCGCGTCGGCGCGCATGGTGCGGAACTTGAATAGGGTAAAGGGCCGCCCGCCCAGCCCGGTGCGCACCTGACGGAACAGCGCCGGCCCCGGAGAATCCAGGCGCACGGCCAGAGCGATCAGGGGCATGACCGGCGCAAGAAGCAACAGGCCGAACAGCGCCCCCAGCACGTCAAAGGCCCTTTTGCCCGCCCTGCGCGAGAACGAAAGGCAAAAACCGCGTGAAAAGATGAACCAGCTGGGCACAGTGCTTTCCAGGTACAGCTTTCTGGCGGCGGCCTCGTAAAAGGTGGGCACGTCCAGCACGGTGACCCCCTGCATGCGGCAGCGCAAAAGCCCGCGCACCGGCATGGCCCCCCGGCGGTCGGCAAAGGAAACGATGACCGTGGTTATGCCGTCTTCTCTGGCCAGGGCGGCCAAATCGTCGCCCGCGCCGGTCCGTCCTTCTCCGGCCAGTTCCTCTTCCCCCATATGCCGCGCCAGGACGAAGCGCCCGTTGCTGTTCCGGATGATGTCCCGCACGGTGTCCGCCGGGCCGCCGCCGCCCAGCAAAAGCACCCGCCGGCTGAGCCATGAGGGGTGCTGCGCAAGCAGATCCGCCAGACTGCGGAAAAGAACGAACAGCAGAAATACCGGCAGCACGAAACCGGCGGGCGGCACAAACGGCATGCCCAGCAGTTCCAGAACGAACAAAAGGGAAGCGGCGGCCAGCGCGGCCAGAAGATTCTTCCGCAGGGGCGAGCGGATCTTTTCCCGGTAGCCCAGCGCGTCAACCGCCATGCCGCCGCCCAGCACCACCGTCAGGATCAAAGCCGCCTCTTGCGCGGACAGGCCGGCCGCCCCTTCCGTAAGCACCCGGGCCGCAAGAACGGCCGCCGTGAGAACCAGCGCCAGCCACAGGCCGTTCTGTATAAGTCTGGAAACGATATACGCGCTCATGGTTTCTCTCCTTTACCGACCGTCACGCCCGCAAATCTTCCATCCTTTTCTCTTTCGCCGCACCCGGCCCGCGCCGCCGCCCGTTCCGCCCGGGCTTTGCAACAGCGCCCGGGCCTGTCCGCGTTCGGGAAACTTGCCCGGTTCAAGCGCCTTCGGTAACCCCGCCCTCAAGCCCCTTTTGCGGCCTCGTCCAGGCTTTGCAGCAGCGCCTCGGCCTGTTCGCGTTCGGGAAACTTGCCCAGTTCAAGCGCCTGTTGCAGCGTCACCCGGGCGTCGTCAGGCCGCCCGGCCTGGGCAAGGGCCGAGGCCAGACGGTACAGCAGCGAGGGAGAAGGGGGAGAGGAAAGCACCGCGCGCTCGAAAACCGGCACGGCCTCGGCAAAGCGCTTGTTGGCCAGAAGGCATACGCCCAGCGTGTCGAGGACGCCCGGGTTTTCCGGCTGCCGCGCATAGGCGGAGACGGCGAAGCGCAGCGCCCGTTCCGGGTCGTTGCCGCTTTTGATGTACGCCATGGCCAGATTGTTGGCGCCCAGGGCGTTGTCCGGGTCCACGCGCAAGGCACGCTCGTACCATTCGATGGCCGAAGCGTACCGCCCGCGCGCCAGCATCACCGCCGCCTGCCCGGCCAAAGCTTCGGAGTTGTCTTTTTCCTGCTGCAGCACGGTGCGGTAATAAGCTTCGGCCTTGTCCAGATCGCCCCCGCGCGCGCAGATCCCCGCCATAATCAGCAAAAGGCCCGGATGCTGCCTGGCGCCGTACGCCCGCTGCAGTTCCTCAAGGGCCTCGGCCCTGAGCCCCGCGCGCTCCAGCGTGTACGCCGTGAACGTCATGCCCGCCACAAGCCCCCCGTCCATGCCCGCCAGCCGGCGGGCCTCTTCCAGAGCCTGTTCGGTCCGCCCCGCAAGGCTGAGCAGCCGGTACTTGCCCGCGGCGGCCTCTTCAGGGCGGGTTCCTTCAATGGTCTCGTACAGCTTCCAGGCTTCGTCGAACTTTTTGCCGCCAAGGTACACGGCGGCGAGACGCGCGCGGATTTCGGACGAAGGGGCCTTTTGCAGGGCCGATGCAAGAAGCGCTTCCGCATCCTGGGGCTTCTGCGCCGCCAGGTTCCGCTGCACAAGAATGAACAGAGCCCGCTGATCGCCCAGGTCAAAGGCGCTTTGCAGGCGGGTCCGGGCATCTTCGGTCCGGCCAGCCAGATCAAGCAGCGAGGCGGAGGCGATCAGAAAATCCGTGGCCCTGGGATTTTGCCCCAGGTAAGAATCGCAGACTTCCAGCGCTTTTTCGGAATTGCCCTCGTGCAGGCGCAGCCGCAGTTCCAGGTTGGCCGCCGCCGCAAAGGCCGGGTCGGCGGCGCGCGCCCTGGCTAAAGCTTCCAGGGCTTCGCCCACCCTGTCCTGGGCGACGCGCAGGGTGGCCTGCAGGGTCAGCAGGTAGGCGCTGTCCGGACTTTTCGCCAACCCGTCGGCAAGGGCCTGCTCCGCGGCGGCGAGATTGCGGCGTTCCACATAAAACGTGAACAGCGCGCCCCGTGCTTCCATATTTTCGGCGTCTCTGCTGATTACGCCCTTAAGCCCTTCTTCCGCCTCCAGATCCTTTCCCTGGGCCATAAGGATGGCGCTGCGCCGGATCGACGCCTGGAAAAGATCGGGATTTTGCCGTAGCGCCCGCTCAAGCAGGCGCACAGCCTCGGCCTTGTCGCCCCCGGCGTCGCGGATGCTGCCCAGCAGAAACAGCGCCTCGGGACTTTCAGGATAGCGTTCCAGCAGCAGTTCCGCTTCTTGCCGGGCTTCGGCCAGACGGTTCTGCCGCAGAAGGATGGAACAGATCATCTGCCGCGCGGCGGCGTTGTCCGGCGAAAAGTCAAGCACCTTGCGCGCGTTGCTCAGGGCGCTTTCAAGGTTGCCCGTATGCAGCAGGCTGAGGGCCAGACGGTAATAGGCGTCAAGGGAAGGTTGCAGGCTCAGGCTGCGTTGAAATGCGTGGGAGGCGGCCGCGTAGTCCGCCGCGTAATAGGCGGAAAGCCCCTCAAGCATGCGGGTCATGGCCGAGTCGCCGAATTCCCGCTGCATAAAGGCAAGCTGGACGGCGGCCTTGTCCCTTTCGCCCTGCTGCAACAGCAGCGAGCCCAGCATGTAGCGGGCGCCCTGGTGTTTGGGGTGGCTTTCCAAAAGCCGCGTATAGCAGTCCACGGCCCTGGAGTCGTCGTTCATGCGCGAGGCCATTTCGGCCCGCAGCAGCAGCGCCCCTTCGCTCCGGGGCTTTGCCGCAAGATACTTGTCCACAAGCTCCAGCGCCGCCGCCGGATTGCGTTCGGCTATGTGCAGCCGCGCCAGTCCCAGGACGGCCGACTCACGTTCCGGATCAAGGCGGAGCGCCTCTTCAAACGCCGCCCTGACCTTTTGCGGCTCATTCTTGAGGCCGTGGATTATGCCTTCCATCTCCAGAATCTCCGCCGCATTACCCCCCTTTTGCCGGGAGGTTTGCAGGGACTGCAGGGCGGCGTCGAACTGGCTGCCCAGAATATGCCATTTGGCGAATTCAAAATGCAGGGCCGGGTCGTCCGGCTTCTGTCGCAGGCATTTCTGCAGCTCGGCCTCGGCCTGCGGGGCCTTGCCCTGGGCTATATACGCGCGGGAAAGCTGCAACCGTATATCGAAGTCGGCGGGGTATTTTTCCAAAGCGCTTTTGAACAGCACCACGGCCCCGCCCGGGTTGCCCTGCTCCATCAGCTTTCTGCCTTCGGCAAGATAGTCCGAGCCCGATTCGTTCGAACAGCCCCACAGGGCAAAGACCAGCAGCCAAACGGCGAACGGCCGGCGGCCGGACAAAAAGCCGTGGTCCCGGCGGGCTTTCACGGGGGCGTCTGACATACGGCCCGAAATGAAACTGGATATACCCATGACCGCCGTTCCTCCTTAATTATTGTGCCCATATGGCAGTATTGCGCTTGCGCCCGCCGCCTTCCCCTGACGCGCGCCGCCGGAGAGCGGCCCTTCTGTCCCGCCGGGGTCCCGGCCCTTCTGCCGGGGGCCGCTTCATAGGGATGCGGGGAATGTTCCATAATTTGCCATAATCATGCCACCCCGGCCGACGCTGCCTTTGCATGCTTAACATATTGATTGCACAATAAAAAATAAACGCGCCCCGACCTTGAACCCGGCCGGGGCGCGCTGCGGAATATGTTTTTTTCATAATGCGACGAAAAAATGCGCGCGATAGTGTACGCAAATTACAGACTGATTGCAATAACCTTCCGAAATTTCTTTGTTTCTCCATTTACGGAAAAACCGGAAAATTGCCGTGAGGCTGTATGGAATTTTCAGACAACCCCGCGGTTCCGGTATGATGGGGGTTGGAAAATCTCCAAGCAACGGCAAAGCCCTTACGATTTTCATCGTAAGGGCTTAAATTTCCTGGTCGTGCGCCTATATAATCACTATGGCAACATGATGTATTTATTGCATAAAATTATGTGCATTTTTTGTAATACCGTCAAAAATACCGTCATTTTTTGCCGGTGTCCTATAGGCGGGGGGTCACTCTCTTTTCTCATGC
>JAVBPV010000047.1:0-30139 GCA_031549405.1 Desulfovibrio sp. | reverse complement strand
GTGCTGCGGCAGAACGCCTATGCAGACACTCCTTGATGGAAAATCTCTCTGGATAGAAAAGGTCGGACAGCTCAACTGATCGGACAGGAAAATCCGTCAAAACGGAGAACGCTGTCAGATCAAGTCTGAACTACTACACATTAACTTTTTACCTGGCATAAAAAAATAGGCTGGTCAGAACAGAAACGCGTTATCTTGCCCCTACAGAATGGCTCTTCTTCCCTTCTGGATTTCTAGCAATGTATTTTCTGTTCTATCGCACAGCACTCTGTATTAATGAAAAATTGCAGAAAATATATGGATGAAGTATGTCAAAATACGATACCCACGCCTACAGTGTAACAACGGCCACCAAAAGCCTGGCTAATCGCGCTGCGCTAGCGGTACGTATAAAAATATTCAGAAAACTTAAAGCACTCGTCGACTTTTCGCAAACTCAAACGGTACTTGATGTGGGAGTTACAGCAGATCGAGGGCGCATAGAATCCAACTTCTTCGAAAACATGTTTCCGTACCCCGACCGGATCACCGCGCTTTCCGACCAAAATGCCTCATGGATGGAGCAACAGTTTCCAGGCCTGCGGTTCGTTCAGGGCGACGGCAGAAGTATGCCGTTTCTGGATAATTCGTTCGATTTGGTCTTCTCTTCTGCGGTACTTGAACATGTCGGTAGCCACGAGCGACAATGCGACTTCATTTGTGAGTGCCTCCGCGTTGCGCGCAGATGCATTTTTCTTACCACTCCAAACCGGCTACACCCTCTGGAATTTCATACGGCTCTCCCTGTGTTGCATTGGTTACCGCGTGACGTGCACCGAATGTTGCTCTCCGCCTTAGGGATGAAAGAGCTTGCCCAGGAAGAAAATTTAAATTTGCTGAGTGCAGGCGATATCAAACGTATGTGCCATACCCTCGGCATATCCAACTATACGCTGACAACTGTGAGCTTCCTCGGCCTGCCGTCCAATCTGTTACTGTGTATTACCAAAACACCTGATGTTTCAACATAGAATTTGCCTTGGAGGGCTGCTTTATACGTAACGCTGTAAAAACTATTTTTTTGCTGACCGTAACCAACTTAGTAAACTTAGTGATCTGATATGATATTCAGTTCCTCCGTATTTCTATTTACCAGGGCAAGCCCATCGGCAGCATGGACATGCTCATTGCCGCTCAAGCCATAGCGCAGGGCTTCACGCTCATCACGCATAACCTGAGAGAGCTTGACCGGGTTCCCGGCCTCAAGTGTGAAACATGGGCCAATTCGTGACAGGCGGCATCACGCCAATGTGAATCCCCGCTCTTCCAGGCCACATGGCCTATGCCGCAGCAAAGCGATGCGGCGGGCTAAAATAGTCTATGTTATAAATCAGACTAAATGTATTGAAATTTTTTTATTTACATGGCCTAGTAAAATTAAGCACAGGCTGAATCCGCCCCTCGTTGTGCGGAGAACGTCCGCGTTTTTCAGAGGGTGAAGCGCCTTTGGCGGCCCAGGGGAGCGCAACCGCCGCGCATCCTTATTGCGGATATCCAGGGCGCAACCGCCGCGTGCCCCCCCTATGAGCATCCAAAGAAGCCGGAACCGTTCGAAATAGGGCAGAAGCATATGGCCCCGCGCGACCACCTCTCTCCCATTCTTTTCGTTCTTCTTTTGTTGTGCGCGGCCCAGGCGGCGGCGGCCGGCGCGCCCCCCCGGCCCGTATATTATACGGATATCCCAGGCATCACGCGCAAGGAAGCGGACGGCGTCGAGCGCCTTAAGCGCCTGCGCCCCGAAGGCCTTACCTATGCGATGATCTATTCCGACGCCTCGTTTATTGACGCCAACGGGGAAGTGGGCGGATTCAGCCGTATTTTCTGCAAGGAACTCAGCGGGTTGTTCGGCATTTCCGTCATCCCCCGTGTGGTCGAGTGGAGCGACCTTGTCGCCGGCCTGGACAGCCGCGCCTTTGATCTCAGCGGCGACCTCACCGCCACCCCCCAGCGGCGTGAAAAATACCGGATGAGCTCCCCCATTATGGAAAGGGAGATCATGGTCTTTCGCAGCGCCGGCCGGCCGGCCTTTGACCTTATCAACGAAACCGTCCCCCTGCGGTGCGGCTTTTTGAAGGGCGGCGCCATCTACGACAGGGTGCGCGCCACCCTGGCCGTGCCCTTTACCGCCGTCTTTGTCGACAGCATCCGGGAAGCGGCGGAGGCCATCCAAAACGGCGCCATTGACGCCTTTGTCAGCGAAGGCAGGATGGACTCCCTTTTTGAAACCCATGAGGGCATAGCACACCAGGAATACTATCCGCTGCTGTATTCCTCGGTGTCGCTGTCTTCGGCCAATCCCGAGGTGTTTCCGCTCATCGACGTGTTCCAGAAGTATCTGGACAGCGGCGGCATGCGCAGGATGGCCGAAATGCACGCCGAAGGCGTGACCGAGTATCTGCGGCACAAGTTGCTCAGCCAATTGAGCGAGGAAGAAAAAAAGTACGTGGAGGACCACGTGGCAACGGGCAGGAGTATCCCGCTTGCCGCGGAGCACGACAACTATCCCGCCAGCTTTTACAACGAGCGGGAAGAGCGCTGGCAGGGAATAGCCCACGACATTCTGGCGGAAATCACGCGCATTACCGGGCTCAGATTCGAAATCGTCAACGCGCCCGACGCTCCCTGGCTGTCGCTCCGGAAGATGGTGGAGGACGGCAGGGCGGCCATGGCCACCGAACTGATGCCCACCAAAAGCAGGCAGGGGCGGTTTTTGTGGCCCCGGTCCCCTTACATGACAAGCAACTGCGCGCTGCTGTCCCGCGCGGCGACGCCCAACATGACCATTCACCAGGCCCTTGGAGCGCGGGTGGGACTCATACGCGGAAACGCCCACGAGGAGACTTTTCTTCAGCTGTTCCCGGATCGCTCGAACGGCGTGGCCTACGCCAACTCGATGGAGGCCTTCGAGGCCCTGGAAAAGGGCGAGGTGGATCTGGTCATGGCCAACGAGAATCTGCTGCTCAGCATAACCCATTACAGCGAGCGTCCGGGATTCAAGGTAAACATCCCTCTGACCCTGCCCGGCAACTCCTATTTCGGATGCAACATAAACGAACCCGCGCTTTGCGGCATCCTGGACAAAGCGCAAAGGCTCGTGGACTGCAGCGGCATCGCCGAACAATGGAAAAGAAAGACCTTTGATTACGGCAAAAAGCTCGCGCAGACCCGGATTCCTTACTTGTTCAGCATATCCGCGCTGCTGGTCATTGTGCTGGGGCTGCTGCTTGCGCTTTCCAAAAAAAAGGAAGGGCTGTCCCGCCGCCTCAGCAGACTGGACCACCTGACGCGGCTTCCCAACCGGCGGCATTTCGACGAACAGATGCGCGAGGCGTGGGACAAAGCGGTGAAAGAGCGTATGTACCTGAGCCTGCTCGCCATCGATATCGATCACTTCAAACGGCTTAACGACACCTACGGCCATCCGCAAGGGGACGCGGTGCTGCGTGAGTTCGCGGGGGTGTTCGAGAATGCGGCGAAACGGCACACCGACATAGTGGCGCGCACGGGCGGGGAGGAGTTTTCCGCGCTGCTGACCAACACGGATCCGGAAGGCGCCTTTCTTATGGCGGAAAAAATACGGGCCGCCGTCGAAGCGGCCCCCATGCGAAACAGTAAAGGCGGCCCCCCGATTTTCATCACCATAAGCATAGGCGTGGCCGGCATAAAACCCGGCCCCTGCGACAGTATCGAGGACGTGACGGCGCGGGCCGACCGCGCCCTGTACGAGGCAAAACAAAACGGCCGCAACCGCGTGCACGCGGCCTGAGGCCGGGCGCGCAAGAGGCCGAAGGGCGCGGGCCAAAATGCGCGCAACCGGGCCGAAAGGCTTGGAACGGGCCAAAATGCGCCTTGACGCTGTGCCGGGGCGCTGACATCATGCAACCCGGAAAAGCCGCCGGAAAACACCGGGGCCTCCCGCCCCGGGCGCGCGGCCCGAAGCAACGTACGGAACGGAGAAGGAAAAAATGTTCAAGGCAGTCAGGGCCAAATTGCACGGCATACGGGTCACCGGGGCAAAGCTCGATTATCACGGCTCCGTGACGCTGGATCCGGAAATCTGCCGCATGGCGGGCCTGTACCCTCTGGAATTCGTCCATATATGGAACAAGAACAGCGGGCAGCGCATCAGCACCTACGTAATCCACGGCAAACCGGGATCGCGGTGCTGCATTCTTAACGGCGCGGCCGCCCGCACCTGCCAGCCGGGGGACGAGGTAATCATCTGCGCGGCCGAGTATCTGCAAAAGCCCGAGGAACTCCACGGGCTCAAACCCCACGTGCTGATTTTCGACAAGAACAACGACGTTGTCGAGCATCTGCAATATTCCGTCGGCACGGACGGCGGCCAGGGGTTCACCTTCGACATTCTCGACCTGCCGCCGGACTAGGGCATGGTAACTTTAAGACGCTCGCTCCGGCGCTTAACGGCGAAACAAGTTTCGCCTACGCCTGCGCGGCGGGCTGCGGTTCCCGCCGCCAGAGCAAATAAACATTTTCAAAGCTAATTTGCCCTAAAGCGAAACGTCGCCTTACCTGCGCGCCCCCCCCAGTTCCTCGGCCAGCAGACGCTTGACCGAGTCGATATCGATGGGTTTCGCCAGGTGTCCGTCCATGCCCGCGGCCAGGGCCTTTTCTATATCCTCGCGGTAGGCGTTGGCGGTCATGGCCACTATGGGAACCCGGCGCGCGTCGGCGCGATGCAGGGCGCGGATGCGCCGCGCGGCCTCGTAGCCGTCCACGCGCGGCATCTGGATGTCCATGAACACCAGATCGTAATACCCGTCCGGTGACTGTTCAAAAAGCCTGACCGCCTCTTCTCCGTCTTCCGCCTCTTCGATGGCCACGTTGGTCTGCTGCAGGAGCTCGGTCACGATAAGCCGGTTGATGACGATATCCTCGGCCAGCAAAAGGCGCTTGCCCGCCAGATCCAGCGGCGCGTCCTCCTCCCCGGCCTTTTCCCGCGCCGGGGCGGCGGGCGCTTCTTCCGCCCGGTCAAAGACAAGGGAGAAGCAAAAGCACGACCCCTCCCCCGGCCTGCTTTCCACAGAAATGTCCCCGCCCATCTGGTTGATGAGGTTGCGGCTGATGACAAGGCCCAGGCCCGTGCCGCCAAAACGCGAGGCTATGCTTTCGTCGGCCTGCTCAAAGGCCACGAACAGCCGCGCCATCTGTTCCTCGGTCATGCCTATGCCGTTGTCGCGCACGGCGAAACACAGACCCACCCTGTCCCCGTCCGCATGGCCCGGCTCGACGGCAAGGGTTATGGCGCCGCCCTGCTCCGTAAACTTCACGGAATTGCCCAGAAGATTAATCAGCACCTGCTTTAAACGCAGCTTGTCCCCCAGCACCCGCGCGTCCGTCATTGCATGCAGGCTGCTTTCGAAGGCTATGCGCTTTTCGGCGCAGCGCTGGGCGATAATGGTGCCCACGTCCCGCATGGCCTCAAGCATGGAAAAAGGCTCGCGAGCCAGCGTGAATTTGCCCGCCTCTATCTTGGCCATGTCCAGCACGTCGTTAAGAATGCCCAAAAGGTGCCTTGAGGCGGCAAGAATTTCGTTGACGGAACGCAGCGTTTTCGGCGCTTCCTCCGACGCCGTGCGCTTGGCTATCTGCGCCATGCCGATGATGGCATTGAGCGGCGTGCGTATTTCATGGCTCATGCGCGACAGAAAGTCGCCCTTGGCCCGCGAGGCCACGCGCGCGGTTTCCGTCTGCACCTCCAGTTCGGCGGTGCGCTCCCTGACGGTGCGCTCAAGACGCTTTTTCAACTGCCTGTCCCTGGAGAACAGCACCAGAACCAAAGCCAGCACGCACAGCAAAAGGCCGGACACGCCCAGCAGATACGGCACCTGCGCCCTGGCCATCTTTCCCCGGTAGTCGAACAGCTTGCGCGACCATCGATCGGCTATGACCCGCGTGTCCACCAGTTCCTGGGCCTTGCTGACAATGGAGCGCAGCACCCGCTCGTCCTTGTGAAACCCGAAGGAGGATTCGTAGGTGCGGTCAAAAATCAGGTTCGCCTTGAACCCGGGGTTTTCATGATAGTTCGTCGCGCTCAGCAGGATGTTGCGCGAAGCCATAAGAAAGTCGATCTCCCCCTTTTCCAGGGCGGCGAAGGCGTCCTCGGACGAAGCGTATTGTCTGGTTTCGCGGTGGTCGGGGAACCATTCGCGGAACAGGTCGGCGTAGGCCGAAGCCGCGATCAGCCCCACCCGCGAGTAAAGAATCTGGTTCACGTTTACGTCTTCATGCTCCGCCCGCGAAAGCAGCGCGTAATAGTCGGTGGAATACGGCTTTTCGGCCCACAGGAAGCGGTCCTTTCTTTCCCGGGTATAGATCAGCTCCGTGACCATGGCCGCCCTGCCGTCTTTCAGGTATTCCAGCAGGCTGGCCCACTTTTCCCCGGGCCGGTTGGCGATGGAAAATTCCAGCCCGGCCAGATCGAAAATCCGCCGCAGCACGTCCATGGCGATGCCCTGCCACTGCTCCTCCCGCCGGTTGTAAAAGCTGCACGGATACGTATCGAACTCCGCCGCGATAAGCACGGGGGAGTTGCCGGCCTGGCGGGCGCGGATATAGACCTTTTCCTCGTCCGTCAGCCGGCTGTACAGCTTATGGCGCAAAAACTCCTCGTTGCCCTGGTTGTGAAGAGACACAAGATGCGAAAAGGCTCCGCCGGCGAGGTATTTGTCGAAAACCCGGACGATGGGCTCCAGCTCCCTGCGGCCGGTGGCCAAAGAGACAGGCGAGTAGATGATGGGAAAAACGTTTTCGCCGACAATGTCGTCGGGCGTGTCCGCCCCGTGCTCTTCGGCCATGATGGCGTCCACAAGGCCCATGCGCAGCTTTTGCCGCGCTTCTTCCACCGTGTCCACCAGCGTCGGCTCCACGGAAAACTCGGAGGCGGAGAGCACGGCATCTATGGTGGTGGATCCCCTGAAAAAGGCGTAACGCGGCTTGCGCGTTTTGGCGATCACGTCAAGCCGTTCGCCGCCCCGCAGGCGAAAGGCCTTGACAGCGCGCTCGGCAACGGTGCCGGTCATCAGATATTTTTCACGCCGTTCCGGCGTGGGCGTCAGCTCTCCGGTAAAGGCCACGCTTCCGTCCCGCAGGCCGGCGTTCAACTGGCTCCAGTCGCAGATGCGCGGCTCGAAAACAATGCCGAACAACCGGCTCATCCAGGCGCAGAACAGGGCGGAATACCCTCCTATGCTCCCGTCATCCCGCACAAAGGCTTCGGTCGTCTGCATCACGCCGTAGACAAGGCGGGGATGCCGCCGCGCAATGGCCTCCACGGCCGCGACTTCCTCCGGCGTGATTCCGGGTATGTCGCGGTAGTCGTGAAGGACCAAAGCGGGCGGCCCGGCTTCGACCCGCCCGCCAAAGTGCGGCAGACACACGACGATGCAGGCCAGAGCCAGCCCCAGAAACAGTTTTCCATAAGCCTTCCGCGGAATCATCATATTCTCCGTATGCGTTACTGCTGAACAAATACCGCAAAAAAGTATTTTGTACAATTTAACGCTAACGAAGAATATGTAAAATATTTAGCGACGCAACATCAAAAAAATTGTCAAATATATTCCAAAAAGTATTTGCCTCTATCTATCAGTATCAATAACGAATAAGGAGACATCAACCTCGGTAAAATAAAAACCCGGACAGGCTTTCCGCGTGCCGGGTACATACAACGAAAGCGCCGCCAAGGGGCATTTCCATTGTTGAGCGGTTTCATCCTCTATTCTTTCAGCTTGCGATACAGCGTGGCCACCCCTATGCCCAGAGATTCGGCGGCCCGGCGCTTGCCTTCGGCGGTGACGCCAAAGCGCTTCAAAGCCTGTTCTATGGCCAGACGCTCCAGGTCGTGCAAGGGCAGGGCGGGCAACAGAGGATGTCCGCCGTCATTGTCCGCGCCGGACGCCGGCAGGGCAAAAGAATGCCGGCCCGCAACGGCCCCGTGCTCCCGCGCGGCCGGGGCTTCCGCCCCTTCGCGGCGGATTTTCTCCGGCAGCATCGCCGCCGTCACCGAACCTCCGTCCGGGATGATGTTCGCCAGGTACTCCACAATGTTTTCAAACTCCCGCACGTTGCCCGGCCAGAAATAGGCCTTGAGCATTTCGAGAACCTGGGCGGAAAAGCGCGTGGGCTTTTTGCCGAACAACCCGCAGTAGCGGGCCATGAAGTATTCGGCCAGGGCCGGGATATCCTCGCGCCGCATGCGCAAGGGGGGGATTTCCAGGGGGATGACGTTAAGGCGGTAATACAAATCGTCGCGGAACATGCGCTGTTCGATCAGGGATTGCAGGTTGTCGTTGGTGGCGGCGATGATGCGCACGTCCACCTCCACCAGGCGGTTGGAACCCAGGCGGATAATGCGCTTGTCCTGCAGCACGCGCAGCAGCTTGACCTGAAGATACAAGGGCATGGACCCTATTTCGTCCAGAAACAGCACGCCCTGGTGGGCCAGTTCGAACTTGCCCATGCGCCCCGACGGGCTGGCCCCGGTAAAAGCGCCGCGCACATAGCCGAAAAGCTCGCTTTCCAGCAGGGCGTCGGGAATGGCCCCGCAGTTGACCGCTATAAAGGGCTTGTCGTGGCGCGCGCTTTCCGCGTGTATGGCCCGGGCGAACATTTCCTTGCCGGTGCCGCTTTCACCGGTGATCAGCACGGTGGAAGAGGTGCGCGCTATCTGGCACACTTTGCTTTTCAGGCGGCGCACGGCCGGGCTTTCCCCGATAATGGCCGAAAGCCCGCCCGTGGTCTCCTGGGGCGCGGCCGCCAGCGAAAGCATCTGCGTAAAGCGCGGCAGCGAGTCGAACACCAATGCCTGGTGAAAGGCCGGATCCCTGGAATCCAGGGGATACGTCTGCCCCAGTATGACGTGCGTTTCGCGCGATTCGGCGGAGCCGCCCGGAGTTTCCACAGTGAACTCTTCCACGCCCGAGATGGCGTCGCCCGTGCGGATAAGCCCGATATCCCCCAGCGGCGGGTCTTCCGGCAGACCCAGTTCCTGCCGCGCGGTCTCGTTGATGTAGGAAACGCCTCCCCCGCTGTCCAGAACCATGATGCCCCGGTTGTTGCCGTCCACAATCTGCATAAGCATGTCCAGCCACTGCCGGGTGCGGCGCTGCTTCTGCTCTTTCGCCACCTCGTTGGCGATGGCGTCGGCTATTTGCAGGACAAAATCCTGAAACACGGTTCTTTGGGCCAGCACGCGGCGGCGTTCGGCATCGGTAAAGCACACCAGGCCGATGACGCCCAGCACCGTGCCGTCGTGGACGATGGGAGTGCACAGGGAAAGCAGTTCCTGGCAGGTGGCCCGGCTTGCGCAGGCCCGGCACAGGGCGTGTTCGCGCGGGTTGTCCATGAACACCGCCTCGCGGGTGCGCAAAACATGGCGATAGACCTCGCCGGCGTCATGGATGCCGGCGCCCACTTTGTCGGCGTACATGCCGGTACCGGCCACACGCATAAGATCCGCGTCCACCACCTCGACGTCGATGCCGGTGACTGTGGCGATAACGTTGGCGTACCTTACGACATAGGGAAAAATACCGCTGAACATGCGCTCTCCGCCCGCTGCGTGATGACCATCGGAAGCCGGCTCCGGACCGCCGGAATCTTCGTCCGCCGGGGGGCTCCGGTCCTGTGAAGAATAACGGTTTGGCATGGCGAGAACAAGATGCCTCAAAGGCTTCCAGGCCATTTTCAACGAAAATTCCAAATAAAAATATTATTATTTATCCGCCTGTGGAGAACAAACGTACAAAGGTTGCTTTCTTTGGCTGGCGGCGGCGCGCTGGCGGCGGCGCGCCGGCGGAGTCAAAGATCCCTGTTGCGCCACAGGACAAGCCCCCTGTTGTGCCGGGCGCTTCCGGCCAGCACGGCCCACAGGCGTTCGCGGCAGGCGGCGGGCAGCAGGAAAAGAATTTTCCGCGCCAGGGACTCGGCCTCCGGAGTTTCCACCTGGTTGAAGAAAAGCGCGGTGCGCCCCCGGGCGCGCCTGAGCAGACCTTTGGGGTGGGCCACGGCCGCGGCCAGATGCGCGGGCAAAAGCGCCTCCCCCGCTTTTGCTCCGGCAATCCCGCAAAACAGCGGCAGGCGATGCGCCCAATCGGCCGTTGCCGCGCTTCCGGCCGGGGGCACGGGCATGACCGCGACCGTCAGGGTGACAAAACGGGGCACCACGGGTTCGTACTCCGCCCAGCCCTTGAAGGGCAGGCCGTGCGAACCGTCCGCCTCTATAAAGGACTTGTCGAAGCGGGCGAAAAGCTCCCCCAGAAGTTCCAGGGGCAGGGAACCGATTTTACCTTTCTCCGCAAGCTCCCGCCCGGCCAGGGTGATGCCGGGCTTCGGCTCCCGCAGGGCCGCCGCCTCCCGCGGCCCGGCAAAGCGGTCGAAAAGGGCCTTTTCCGGCCGCCAGATCTTGACGCTGGTGCCCACAAGGGTTCTTTCCCCGCGAAAGGTTCCTGCCAGCGTCCACAGCAAGGTGGTCTTGCCGCCGCTGCCGATGACGGCCGTGACCTCCCGCGCCCCCTTGTAAAGGCCCAGCGCTTCTGCGATAGTTTTTTCGCGCCCGTTCATGCCTTTCCCCGCACGGCAATATCACCCCGCTTCCCCTGACACATACCGCCGGAAAACAAGGGCCGCAAGTCATGCGCATCGACGGAATCATTCTGGCCGCCGGCCTTTCCGCCCGCATGGGCGAAAACAAGCTGCTGCTCTCCTGCATGGGCAGGCCCCTGCTTCTGCGCGCCCTGGACGTCGCGCTGGGGCTTGCCCTGTCTTCCGTCATTCTGGTCACGCGGCAGGAAACGGCGGCGGGTCTGGGAATTCCCCCCAAGGTCCGCCTGGTTTACAACCCCGCGCCGGAGCGCGGCCTGTCCTCCAGCATTCGCCTCGGCCTCGGCCAGGCGCGCGGGGAAGGATATCTTTTTTTCATGGCGGACCAGCCCCTGCTGGACAGGGCCACGGCCGCCGCCGTCCTGGCCCTTGCGGACGCGGCTTCCATCGTTGTGCCCCGGCATGCCGGAACGCCGGGCAACCCCGTATTTTTCCCGGCCGCCTTCCGGGGCGAGCTTATGTCCCTGCAGGGCGACCTCGGGGGGCGGCAGGTGCGCGACCGGCATCCGGAAGCCTGCCGCTACGTCGACCTTGCCGACCCGGCCCCCCTGCTGGACGTGGACACCAGGGAACAGTACGAATGCCTGGGGGATGGATTCCAGCGCAACTAACTATTTTCAATGGCAATTCGCTTTGGCGGCGGGAACCGCCGCCCGCAGCGCGCGAGGACGAAACCTGTTTCGCCGTCAAGCGCCGGAGGGTGCGCCCCAAAGGCAATCCGCTCTAAGGCCGGACATCCGGGCGGACAAAAAGCCGCCCGGATGTCCGGCCGGAGCGCGCGGAGCGGTCCCTCGGCGCGCCTTTTTCCCAACGCGCCCGCCCCGCCGACGGCGGGAAGACACACGTCCCGCCGCCGCGCCCGCCGGCTCTTTTGGCCCGCCGGCTACTTCTTCGGCTTTTTGTAAAACGTGTTTTCCAGGGGCAATTTCGTGCGGAACTCTCCGTCCAGCCTGTAGTACGCGCCCTGAACAGCCGGGGCCGTGGGGATGGTGGCCAGCTCGCCCACACCCTTGGCGCCGTAAGCATAGGGACCATAATCGTCTTTTTGCGCCAAAACCACGTTGATGGGCGGAGTTTCCGGCGCCCGGAACAACCCCAGCGTGCCGTACTTCGCCTTGACGTAGCCGCCTTCCAGGGGAAAATCCTCGGTAAGCGCGTAGCCCAGCCCCATGGCCACCCCGCCTTCGATCTGCCCTTCGGCCGCCCTGGGGTTTACCACCCGTCCGGCGTCGTAGGCGGCGGTAACGTCAATCACCCTGCCCTGTCCGTCCAGGCGCACCACCTGCGCCGCGTAGCCGTAAGCCACATGGCTGACCGGAAACTCCTTGGGGCTGCCCATGGGATCGGTTTCCGTCCGGTATTCGGCGTAAAACTCCCTGCCTTCCAGATCCACCAGGCCCTTGCCCGCGTCCAGTTCGGCCCGCAGCATCTTCGCCGCCCTGATGACGGCCTCGCCCGTAACCAGGGTCTGGCGCGAAGCCGTGGTCGTGCCGGAGTCGGGCGTGCGCAGGGTATCCGGAGCTTCCACCACAAAGGCCTCCGGCGGCAGGCCCAGCGTCTCGCAGGCCATCTGCGCCATAACGGTGGCCATGCCCTGGCCGATGCAGGCCGCGCTGGAGCGGATATGCACCCTGCCCTCTTCGACGGAAAATATGCAGCGGCCCGTATCCGGCACGCCCACGCCCAGCCCGGCGTTTTTGAAGCAGGAGGCTATGCCCGCATAGGGAGTGCTTTCATACACCTCTTTTACCGCCTCCAGGCACTGGACCAGGCCCGTGGAGCCGTCGGCGATCTGCCCGTTGGGCAGCGCCTGGCCGGGCCGCACGGCGTTGCGGTAACGGATTTCCCAGGGGGAGATGCCCGCCATCTCGGCCAGCAGGTTCAGGTTGCATTCCATGGCAAAGGCCGACTGGGTGACGCCAAACCCCCGGAAGGCCCCGGCGGGCACGTTGTTGGTGTACGCCGCCCGGCCCACCACGTGGAAATTCCGGAAGTTGTACGGACCGCCCGCGTGGGTGCAGGCGCGCTGCAAAACCGGCCCGCCAAGGGAGGCGTAAGCCCCGGTGTCCGAAAGGATGTCGAATTTAGCCGCGACGATGATGCCGTTTTCGTCGCAGGCCGTGGTGCAGTCTATTTCCATGGCGTGCCGCTTGGGATGGATCAGCAGGCTTTCCTGCCGCGAAAAGCGCACCTTCACCGGTTTTTTCACCAGCCAGGCGGCCAGGGCCGCATGGTGCTGCACCACCATGTCCTCTTTGCCGCCAAACCCGCCGCCCACCAGCATGGAACGCACGCGGACCTTTTCGTGGGGCAGGCCCAGCAGGTCGGCCACCTCGTGCTGCTCGTCGTAAATGCTTTGGCCGCCGGTATAGAGCAGGATGCCGTCTTCGCCCTCCGGCGCGGCGATTGCGCATTCGGGCTCCATGAAGGCGTGCTCGGTAAAGGGCAGGGAATAATGCCGCGTGACCACGTGCTTTGCCCCGGCGATGGCCGCGTCGGCGTCCCCTTTGTTCAGAATCTCCCGGCGCAGCAAGTTTCCGGATTCGTGCACCAGGGGCGCGCCGGGGGCCAGGGCCTGCTCCGGCGAGGTAACGGGGTCAAGTTCCTCATACTCCACCTCGATCAGGGCCAGCACCTCGTCCAGGGACTCGCGCGTCCTGGTCACGGCCAGCGCCAGCGCGTCGCCCACATAGCGGGTGATTTCTCCGACAGCCATCAGGGCGTCCCAGTCCTTGACCAGATGCCCGAGCTTCTTTTTGCCGGGGATGTCCGCGGCCGTGATGATGCGCACGGCCTCGGGATGGGCGGCGGCCTTCGCCGTGTCCATGCCCAGTATGCGCGCCCTGGGATACCTGGAGCGCAGCGCCTTTGCGTACAGCATGCCGTCAAGGACAAGGTCGTCCACATATTGGCCGGTTCCCAGGGTCTTTTCGCGCGCGTCCAGGCGCGGAAGGCTTTCGCCCAGTTTTCCGGAGCGGCATTCCGCCGGGATCTCCCTGTTTTCGCGGAACATGTCCGCCGCCAGCAGCACGGCGTCTTCGATCTTCACGTAGCCCGTACAGCGGCAGATGTTGCCGCGCAAGGCCTTTTTCACCTCGTCGCGGGAAGGGGCAAGGGTGGCGTCCAGCAACCCCTTGGCGCTCATGACCATGCCGGGAATACAAAAGCCGCACTGCACGGCTCCTGCCCTGGCAAAGGCATAGGCGTACACGTCCTTTTCCCGCTCCGTCAGCCCTTCCAGGGTGACCACGGACTTGCCTTCCATCTTGCCCAGCGCCGGCACGCAGGCGCGGGTGGCCTTGCCGTCCACCAGCACCGTGCAGGTTCCGCAGGCCCCTTCGTTACAGCCGTTTTTCACGGAAATAAGCCGCAGGTCGTCCCGCAGGAAGGCCAGCAGCTTTTTCTTTTCGTCAGTGGATCCGACAGTTTTTCCATTCACCGTAAAAGAAGCCATTGGCGCCTCCTGGGATAAAAAATTTCACACCCCGGCATCTCCGCCGGGAATCCTTCCGGCATGGCGCGCGCATCGCGGCCCGGCCGCAGGCGCACGCCTTTTTTCGCGGCCGTCATGAAGCAGGCTTCCAGCACGGCCCCGCCCACGGCGCGGGCCTTGTCCGAAATGGTATGGCAGTCCACCTGGTCCGCCGGGCGGGGGTCCACGTCGGCGCATTTCAGACCTTCGGGCACAAGCAGCCCTTCCGCGATAAGCCCGCGCAACGTGCCGGAAAGCTTTGAGCGCACCGGCACGCCGCCCACGGTAAACAGCACCTCGCCCCTTTCCACGCCGTCGCCCAGGCGGCGCACGTGCGCCACCGCACCGGAAACAGGCGCGCGCAACACGCGCTCAAGGCTTTTTCCGCCTATGGCCCCCGGCTCGCCCGTGTTGGGCAGGGCCGAGCCGCGGGTGATAAGCCGCCCCAGATAGTGACCGCGCATGGTTTCCACAACGCAGTCCACGTCTTGCGGGGCGGAAAATCCCGGCCCCAGGGCTATGGTCACCGGCGCCAGATCCGGGCGCATGCCCGTGTTGCGCTTGGCGATGATGGCGTCCACCAGCACCGCCGGGCGCAAAGCCTCCAGGCTGGCCATGCCGGGGTCCACCAGCACGGGGATGCGCCCCTTTTGCCAGATTTCCCCGCAGGCAAAAGGATCGGAAGCCAGCGCGGCGGCCATGTCCTCCACCTTGCAAAACCCTTCGCGCACGGCGGAACTTACGGCCACGGCGCGTCTGATGGTCAGCGGGGACGCCGTTTCCAGCACCGCCACACGAAAACCCGCGCGCCACAGCTTCTGGATCACGCCGGTGGCTATGTCCCCGCCGCTACGCACTACGACCAGATCTTCCGCGTACATGGTGTGCCTCCGTAGCCCGCCGGGGAGGCCGCGCCTCCCCGGCAACTCCCAATCTATCTGCGCTGCCGGTCCGCCCTGGCCAGCACTTCCGCGCTGCCGTCGTCAGGGCTGAAGAACTCTTGCAGGGGCTCGTCGTTCTCGTCGTCTTCCTCGACGCGCAGGCCGTCCTTGGGCAGGATCTGGTGCACGATCATGGCCGTGACTCCGCCGGCAACCACCGGGGAATCAAAGAATATCTGGAAGAACTGCGGCATCTTGTGGAAGATCTCCGGCGAGGTCATGGCCATCAGCCCCACTCCCACCGAGGTGGCGATGACGATGCTTTCGCGCCGGTTCACGCCGTGCTCGGCCAGGATGCGGATGCCCGAGGTGGCGATGGTGCCGAACAGAACCACCAGCGCGCCGCCAAGCACCGGCCGGGGCAGCAGTTCGAAAAAGACCACCACCACGGGGCACAGGGCGAAAAGCACGAACAGCACGCCGCAGAACCGGCCCACCTTGCGGCTGGCCACGCCCGAAAGCTGGATGACCCCGTTGTTCTGGGCGAAGGTCACCATGGGGAAGCAGCCGAACATGGCCCCCAGGGCGCTGAAGATGGCCCCGCACATGATGCCGCCCTTAAGACGGCTGCGGTACAGGCGGCCGCGCGTGGGCTGCTCGGAAACCGAGGCCGTGGCCGTGATGTCGCCGATGCACTCGATGATCACCACCAGAAAGATAAAGGAAACCACGGCAAAGGCCTGCCAGTCGAAGCCGAAAAAACCGTACTTGAAGGGCACGGGAATCACGAACAGGCTGCGCGGCGCCGAAAGGATCGTCCAGTCCACCTTGCCCATGATCGCTGCCACGGCGAACCCCAGCCCCATGCCGATGACCAGCGAGCACATGCGCAGGATGGGCTTTTGAAAGCGGTTGATGGACACCACCGCCAGAATGACCAGCGTGCCCAGCGCCAGGTTATCCAGGTTGCCGTACGTGCCCGCCGCCCGGGAGGCAAACCCGCCCCCCATCTCTATTGCGCCCACGCGCACAAGGGATGCGCCGATCATCAGCACAGTGACCCCGGCCACGGTATGGGTGATGATGCGCCGGAGGTAATAGACCATGTAGCTGCCCAGGATGAACCAGGCGGAGCCTACGAAGCACACCCCCAGAAGGGTGTTCAGCGCCGTGGCCCAGTCCATGCCCTGGCTTTTCATGAAAACCGCGCCCAGGGAAACCAGCGTGCCGGGAAAGGCGAAGCTGGTGGCCTGCACGTTGAGCATGCCCGAACCGATGCCCCAGGGGCGGCTGACCTGCACGAAAATGCCCAGGCCGGCGAACAGCAGCGACATGCTGATAAGGTAGGCGATGACCTCCGCCGGGGCGCCCAGGGCCCTGGCCACGATGGCCGGCGGCGTCATGACCCCGATGATCATGGCCAGAATGTGCTGCAAGGATGCCAGCAGGGTGATGGCGAAAGGCGGGTTGGAATCCAGGGTGTAGATAAGCTCGCTGGGGCGGGCCGACGGCTGCTCGGAGGCGCTCATTCTGAAACTCCTGTCCAAAAAGTGTTGCGCCGGGACGGCGCGCGCGGCGCCGCCCCGGTGAAAAGTTATCTGCCCGCCGCGGCGCGCGCCGCCGAAGACCCGCGCAAAAGCGCGCCGAAGACGGCCGCTTCCACCGCGCGCGTCAGCGGCGCGAAGGCGACGCCCTCACGCAGTTCCACCGAGACCGCGGCCAGGGTGCCCGCGTCCAGGGTGGCGCGCATGCGCGCGTCCTCGTATATGAAAAAGCCATTTTCTCCGCGCAGCGAAAAGCCTTCGCCCTGCGCCTTGCCTTCCAGCAGTTCCGCCGAACGCAGGAAATAGCCGTTGGCGTCGGCGTTGAAAGAGGATTCGGAAAGATGCAGGCGGGCCTTGTCCCGGTACGGCGCGCCGGCAGAGGGGCAAAAGGCCGCGCAGTTGCCGCATTCGTTGCAGAAGTCGCCCAGGTTCACCACCTGCCAGGATTGACGCATGCCGCCCTGCGCAAGGGTGGTCACGCGCACGGCCTCCCCGGCGCGCACCGCCTCCTGCACCGGCCAGGAAAGCGCTTCCGCCGGCAACAGCAGGTTGGCCCTGTTGGGACAGACCGAAACGCACATGCCGCAATACCGGTCGCACTGCAGACAGCGCGCGGCTTCGGCGCCGACATTTTCCGCGTCCACCGCGCCGCACGCGTCCAGGCGAAAGGCCTGCCTGCGGCGCAGGGCGCTTACGTCCAGCCCCCTGGAGGCGCGGGGCGAGCATCCGGCCACGGGCCGGGGCTCAATGACCCCCATGCGCGCCAGCATGGCCCCGGCGGCGCGGCGGCCCTCGCCCACCGATTCCACCACCGAAGGCGCGGACGCCCCGGCGAAGCGGCGCTCCACCACGTTGCTGAAGTCTTCCGCGCCGGGCAGCACCTCGCCCTGGCCCAGAGCCAGGTACACGGAATCGTGCGCGGCGGCCAGGTCGGCCAGTTGGGCGGCCCGCACGCGGCGGCCGGTATGCAGCTTGACCCCCAGCGCCAGGATGGCGTTGACGTCGCGCTCCACCCGGGCCGCTTCGCGGGTCATTTTGTTCAGGATGCGGCCGCCGGGCTTTTCAGAGGCTTCGTAAACCTCCACCGAGCAGCCGGCCATGGCCAGAAAATAGGCGCAGGAAAGACCGGCGGGACCGGCCCCGATCACCGCCGCGCTGCACCCGTTGGACAGGGCGCGCGCCGCCGCGCCGGCCCCGGCCGCGCAGGCCTTGACGTCGCGGATGCGCAAAGGTTCGTCGTAATGCGCGCGCACGCATTTTTTGCGGCAGGCCTGGTTGCACATCTTGCCGAGCACATGGGGAAAAGGATTGGTGTCCAGAATGACTTCCAGAGCGCCGGACAGATCCCCGGCCGCCGCCCGTTCCAGGTAGGCGGGAATGTTCTGCCCGGCGGGGCAGGCGCTTGCGCAGGGGGCCGCCGCGCAGTCAACGGCGGGCAAGGGGCGGGCCGTCTTCACGTCCGGGACGCTTCCGGCGGCGCGGGCGTAGCGCGAGCCTTTGGCGGCCACGCGGGCGGCGTATTCCTCAAGGTTTTGGATCCTGGCGGCCCTGATGTCCGAAAGCCCGGCCCGCGCCGTGACAAAGGCGTCCAAAGAGGAAGCCCCTGCCGCGCCCATGGCGGCGCGCAGGTTCTCGATGTACTGGGCCATGCGCCCGTAGCCGCCGGGCTTGAGCAGATCCGAACAGATCGTCACCGGCGTCAGGCCGCAGGCCGCGACATCGGCGACATTCATGGCGTCCACCCCGGCGCAGAAGGAAATGTCCAGATCCCCGTTGAAATCCTTTTGCAGTTGCGCCGCCAGGCAGATGGAGATGGGATGCAGGGCGCGCCCGCTCATGTAGACCATCTTTTCCTGATCCGGCAGGTTCTGCTGGATGTTGGAGGTCTCAAGGGTGTTGGTAAGCTTGGCGCTGAAGCGCACGCCTTTTTTCCGCGCCGCTTCGCGGCAGCTGGTCAGGATGCGCAGGGCTTCGGAATAGGGAATGTCGTGCTCAAAAGCCAGATCCGGCACCCGCGTGGGATAGCCCAGGGTATCGTTGAGTATGCCGCGCACCTTTTCCGCGCCCAGCAGGGTGGGGTTGAGCTTGAGGGTGGTGTGCAGGCCGCGCTGTTCGATAAAGTACAGGGCGATGCTTTCCACCTCGCCCGGCGGGCATCCGTGCATGCAGGAAATGGTCAGGTTGTCGCTGATGCGGCCGGGGATATTCAGATCCATGACGCGGGGATACACTTCGGCCAGTTCGAGCGTAAGCGCCTTTACATCGGCGGCGGCGTCGCCCATACGGTCCAGAAAGCGCTGCACCGTGGGGCTGAGGATGCCCTCCATGCTGTACCCGGCGCTCATGTTGAAGATCATGCCGGGGGCGCCCCGCCCTCCCAGGTAATCGTGCAGGATGTGCAGCAGCACCCAGGCTTTCAGGTATTCCCTGTAGCTCTGGTCCAGGGTCAGCTCCTGCGACCATTCGCAGTTGTAGCCTTCGTCGTTCATGTCGATGCAGGGCTTGGTCACGCTGATCTGATCCAGCACCTGTACGGTCTTCAACTCCATGTAGCGCGCGCCGGTCAACCAGGCGGCCACGATGTTCTGGGCCATCTGCGTGTGCGGCCCCGCCGCCGCGCCCAGGGGGCTTTCAAGGGTGACGCCGTAGCGCTCCAAACGAAAAGGATCGTCCGCGCGCGGGGTAAAGAACAAATCGTTGACAATGCCAAGCGCCGAGCCGTCTTTCAGGTCGCGCAGCATCCAGCGCAGCAGCTGCCGCGCGTCCATGCCGTACATGTGATCCGTAGCCATGGAAAACTCCCTTGATATGTTTGCCTCCGGGGTACGGAGCGCGGTTCTTATGCTCTGAACGCGCTCTCCGCCCCGGCAAGGGGATATCCCCTTGTATCTCCGACCGCGGCACTTTACCCTTTCCCCTCCCCCGGCACTCTTACATCCGCTTCATCCGGTCCCACAGGCGCAGGGCCTGTTCGCGGGCAAAGGCCAGGATTTCTTCCTCGTCGCAGGTGGCGCATCCGCGGTCTTCAACAATGACGCGGCCCGCGCTGATGACGGTGTGAACGTGGCCCGCGTCGAATCCGTAAAAAAAATGCCCCAGCGCGTTGTCCTGCGTCAGGGGCGTGGGGGTGTCGTAGTCGAGCACGACCAGGTTGTTGGCGCTGTCGCCGCAGGCCCCGAAAAGGACCGTGTGGCGGTGGACGTTGCGCAGGCGCGCGTAAGCCCCGGCACAGGAAAGCCCTTCTGTCCCGATACCGGAAAAATAGGCGGACCGGGCCGAGCGGATCATGTCGGAATGCATGCCGTCGGTCCCAAGCATGACGTTGGCGCTGTAGCCGTATCCGGCAAGGCCCACGTTGTTGTTCAGGTTGGATTCCACGTTCTGGACAACCCAGCAGGGCGAGGCGGCCAGGATTCTGCGGTCGTCCTCGTTCACATGCACGCAGTGGCCCAGGATGGTCTTTGGCAGATCCAGGGCTCCGGCGTCCTTAAGACGGCGCACCACTGTCCTGCCGTAAGCGGCCAGGCAGTGCTCCTGGTCCGAGGCGGCCTCGGCCACGTGGATGTGGACGCCCGTGCCGTGCTTGCGGGCCAGGTCCACGGCGGCGGCCAGCACGTCGTCGCCGACCGTGAAGGAGGCGTGCAGGCCCACGTGGCCCCTGCCCCCGGCGGAAAGGTAGCGGTCGTGCTCGTCCAGGCCCTTGCGGGCGATGTCCTCGCCGTCCCGGCAGGAAGTTTCGTAACAAAGCAGGTGCCCGATGCCGATGCGGTCAAAAGCCTCCGCGATGACGGAAAGGCTGCCTTCCACCGCAAAGGGCGAGGCGTGGTGATCAATGCAAAAGGCTACGCCGTTTTTGGCCATATGCAGGCCGGCGGCCAGCGCCGAGGCCCGGGTCATGTCGTTGTCCAGACACTTGTCCAGACGCCACCAGATCCGCTCCAGCACTTCCACGAAGTTGGAGGGAGCCTTGGGCGCGGGGGGCATGCCCCGCGAAAGGGCGGAATAAATGTGATGGTGGCCGCAGGCCAGGGCGCGCGTGACAAAGCGCCCTTTGCAATCAATGACCCGGTCGCCGGGGGAACGTTCGGAAGCATGCGGGACGGCCGCGTTCAGGCGGATGCCGCCGCCCGGCCCTTCTTCCACGGCCAGATCGCCGGATGTTTCGGCAAAGGTGCCCGGGTCCAGATATCTGGCGTTGCGCAAATACAGCATAGCAATCTCCTTGCCGCCCGGCTCACGGCCGGGGCGTTTCACGGTGGAAACTCTCCCGCCCGGCCGGCGGCCCTTAAGCCGCCCCGCATCCGCTCCGGCCCTTGCCGCCGCGCCTGAACTGACGCGGCGGCAAGGGGGCGGCGCGGGACGGCGGTATCAGTCAAACATGCCGCGCTCCCGCCGCAAAAAGCGCCCGCGGCCCCGTTCACCCACAACCACGCCGTCCTTGGCGATCAGCCGCCCGCGCAGGAATACGGCCTCCACCCGGCCCCGCAGGGCCATCCCTTCGTAAAGGGAATAGTCGGAAGGGCCGTGCAGATCCCGCGCGCGCAAAACGTACTCAACCCCCGGATCGATGATCGCCACGTCGGCGTCGGAACCGGGCAGCAGCGCTCCCTTGCGGGGATACAGGCTAAAGATTCGCGCCGGGTTGGCGCACAAAGCGTCCGTAAATGTCCGCATGCTGATGCGGCCCCTCATGACGCCTTCGGAAAACAGGACCGCCATGCGCTCTTCCATGCCCGGAGCGCCGCCCGGGCAGGCCATGAAGTTTCCCAGCCCCTTTGCCTTGTCGGCCAGGGAAAAGGAGCAGTGATCCGTGGCCACCGTCTGGATGTCGCCGTTCCGCAAGCCCTGCCACAGCGCCTCCACGTCGGAGCGCGGGCGCAGGGGGGGCGACATTACATAGCGCAGGCCTTCCACGGGATCGGCGTAGCGCTGCTCGTCCAGGATCAGGTACTGGGTGCAGGTTTCGGCGAAGATGTTCCGCTGGCCGGCGGCGCGGGCCTTGCGTACTTCGTCCAGCCCGGCCGCCGTGGACAGATGCACCACGTAAACGGGGGCATCGCCCGCCCGCGCGGCCAGACGCAGCAGCCGGGCCACGGCTTCGGCCTCGCAGGAGGCCGGGCGGCTTTTCGGATGCCATAAAGGTTCAAGGCGGCCCAGGGCCTTGCATTCGGCACGCAGGGCGGTTACCGCGCCGTGGTCTTCCGCGTGCACGGCCAGCACCATGCCCAGTTCGCGGGTACGGCGCAGCAGGCGGAGCAAGGCCTCGTCGTCCAGCCGTTCGTCATAGGTCATGTAAGCCTTGCAGCTGGAATACCCTTGCGCGCAAAGCCAGGCGAGATCCTCCAGGGCCGTTTCGTCCGTGCCCCGGACAACCCCGTGAAAACCGTAGTCCACCACGGGACGTCCTTCGGCAAGCTTACGGTAAACGTCCGTCTGCTCCCGCAGGGTTCGAGGGCTGAAGGCCATATGATCGATAATCGCGGTGGCGCCGCCCGCGGCGGCGGCAAGGCTGCCGGTGTAAAAGACGTCAGCATCGCGCGTAGCGTCAGCATCCAGCGTAACGTGGGTGTGCGCGTCCACCCCGCCCGGCAGCACATACCTGCCCAGGGCGTCCAGCACCCTGGCCCCGTCCGCTGAAAGCCCCCGCCCGACGGCCGCGACCCGGCCGTCCGCCAGCAGCAGATCCGCCTTCGCCACTTCATGGGGTGTCACCACCATGCCGCCGGTAATCAGGGTTTTCATGGCCGGGTTCCTTTTCGGACTTTCGGCATCGTTGGCGCTTCAGACATGAAGCGCCAACGATGCCCATGCAAACAAGAGACGTCACAATGCCCCGGATGCCGGGGAGGAATGCATCCCCCCCGGCGGGCTCAGGGCAGAGCCCCACGCTCGTCCCCTGGCCCTTGTCCGGCCGTCAGGCCGGGCTTTGGGAGTTAAAAGGAGAAAACGCCCGAAGCCCTTCCGGACAGCCTTTACTTCACGCGGGGGCAGCCGCATTCCAGCAGACGCAACAGGGTGTCGGCCGGATCGGACTTGCGGGCCAGCAGGATCATGGCCGCGATGATATACGGCTTGTAGCTGGCTTCGCGGTACATGGGCACGCGGTAGCGGTCGAACACGCTGGCTTCCACTTCGCCTTCCTTGCAGGAGACGCCGGTGATGTCGGCGGGCAGGCAGTGCATGTACAGAGCCTTGCCCTTGCTGGTGCTCTTCATCAGCTTTTCGGTGCATTCCCAGTTTTTGAACTTGGCGTTCTGGCCCAGCAGTTCCTTTTCCAGGGCCTTGATGCCCGCGTCGTCGCCCCTGGCGTAGAGGTCGGAGCGTTTTTCCATGGCCGCGAAGGGCGCCCAGCTTTTGGGATACACGATGTCGGCGCCTTCAAAGGCTTCTGCCATAGAGTTGGTGCGCTTGTACGCGCAGCCGGAAGACCTGGCGTTTTCGGCGGCGATGGCCTCCACTTCGGGCATTACTTCATAGCCCTTGGGGTGCGCCAGGGTCACGTCCATGCCAAAGCGGGTCATCAGACCGATGACGCCCTGCGGCACGGAAAGGGGCTTGCCGTAAGAGGGAGAATAAGCCCAGGTCATGGCGACCTTTTTGCCTTTCAGCTTGTCCACACCGCCAAAGTGGTTGATGACGTGCAGCATGTCGGCCATGGTCTGGGTGGGGTGGTCGATGTCGCACTGCAGGTCCACAATGGTGGGGCGCTGTTCCAGCACGCCGTCGCGGTAGCCTTCTTCCAGGGCGGCGGACACTTCGCGCATGTAGGCGTTGCCCTTGCCGATATACATGTCGTCGCGGATGCCCACGGTTTCGGCCATAAAGGACACCATGTTCGCGGTTTCGCGCACGGTTTCGCCGTGGGCGATCTGCGATTTGCCTTCGTCAAGATCCTGCACGGTCAGGCCCAGCAGGTTGCAGGCGGAGGTAAAGGAAAAGCGGGTGCGGGTGGAGTTGTCGCGGAAGATGGAAATGCCCAGGCCCGAGTTGAACACCCTGGTGGAGACGTTCGCCTCGCGCATGCCGCGCAGAATGTCCGCCACGGCAAAGGTAGCCGCCACTTCGTCGTCCGTCTTGTGCCAGGTTTCCAGAAAGTCGTGCATGTACATGCCCTTGTAGTCCAGCCCGGCCAGTTTCCCGATCATCTGCTTGATGCGAGCGCGATCCATGATATTCTCCTGCAAAAGTTTAAAAGATTACAGTATGATATTTCTTTCAAATCACTTCGTTATATGCGTGCCGCCGCCGGCGGTAAGCGCTTTTTTCAGGTTTTCCGGGCAGGTGATGACGACTTCCCTGCCGCCGGCTTCCAGAAAGTCCAGGGCCGCTTTGACCTTGGGGCCCATGCTTCCGGCCGGAAACTGCCCCTGGTCATAGTAGGCCTTAAGCTCCGCGGCCTTGACGTGGCCCAGGGCCTTTTGATCCGGCTTGCCGTAGTTGACGCACACGGATTCCACGCCGGTGGAAATGACCAGCACGTCGGCGTCAAGCTGGTTGGCCAGAAGGCGCGAGGCCAGGTCTTTGTCTATGACCGCGTCAACGCCCGACAAGCTGCCCGAAGCGTCCGCCACCACGGGGATGCCCCCGCCGCCGACGGTGATCAGGTTGAAACCGGAAGCAAGAAGGCTTTTGATGGCATCCAGCTCGACAATGGCTTTGGGCTGGGGGCTGGCCACCACGCGGCGGCGGCCCCGGTTTGAGTCGGCTTTGAGCACCCAGTCGGGGTGCTGGGCCTGGATTTTGGGCACGTCGGCCTCGTCGTAAAACTCGCCCACGAACTTGTCCGGGTTCTGAAAGCCGGGGTCGGCGGCGTCCACGCGCACCTGGGTGACCAGGCTGACGCTGCGGGCGGGCAGGCCCCTGCGGCGCAGTTCGTTGTCCAGGGCCATTTGCAGTTGCCAGCCGATGGCGCCCTGGGTGTCGGCCACGCAGGAAACCAGGGGCACGGGGTGCAGCCCCGCTTCCTTGCGGGCGATTTCCGAGCGCAGCATGATAAAGCCCACCTGCGGCCCGTTGCCGTGGGTGACCACCACCTGGCGGCCGGACTCGATGACGTCGGCGATGTGCCGCACCGTTTCGCAAATGGCGTCGTACTGATCCGGCACGGTCTTTTTGTTTTTGTCCGTGATAAGGGAGTTGCCCCCCACAGCGATGACGGCCAGCGGCTTTTGGGCGCTCATGGCTTATCCTTTGGCGTACACGCCGGGCAGGGCGGCATACAGGGCGGCGCAGCGCACCAGGTCGGCCTTCCAGGTTTTTTCATTGGGAGCGTGGGCTTCTTTTTCCTTGCCGGGGCCAAAGCCGATGACCGGGATGCCGAACATGCCCATGATGGACACGCCGTTGGTGGAGAAGGTCCACTTGTCGGTGCGGCCTTCGGCGCCGAAAAGTTTGCGGTAGGCTTCTTCCGTGGCTTTGGTCACCTTGTGTTCGCCGGGGATGACCCAGGTGGGGAAGTAGCAGTCGGTGGGGTAGACCAGGCCGGTCCAGGAGGGGGCCTCGTAGGTGTACATGGAGACCTTCACCTTGTCGCCGGCGGCCTTGACCGAAGGCAGGGCGCGGATTTCTTCCAGCGAGGATTCCATGTTCTCGCCCACGGTCAGGCGGCGGTCGATGGAGATGGAGCAGCCGTCGGCCACCGCGCAGCGCGAGGGCGAGGAATAAAAGATCTGGGAAACGGTCAGTGTGCCCCTGCCCAGGAAGGGGTCGTCTTTCAGCTTGTTTTGCAGGCCTTCCAGTTCGGTAAGGATGTGGCCCATGCGGAAGATGGCGTTGTCGCCGCGATCCGGGGCGGACCCGTGGCAGGAGATGCCGCGCACGTCCACGCGGATTTCCATGCGGCCGCGCTGGCCGCGGTAGATGCCGCCGTCGGTGGGTTCGGTGGAGACCACGAACTCGGGCTTCAGGCCGTGTTCCTTGATCAGGTACTGCCAGCACAGGCCGTCGCAGTCTTCTTCCTGCACGGTGCCGACCATGGCCACGGTGTATTCGGCGGGGATCAGGCCGAGTTCCTTCATGATCAGGCCGCCGTAAACCATGGAGGCCATGCCGCCTTCCTGGTCCGAGGTGCCGCGCCCGCCGATGGTTTCGGCGTCTTCGTAGCCCTGGTAGGGATCAAAGGTCCAGTTGGCGCGTTCGCCCACGCCCACGGTGTCGATGTGCGCGTCAAAGGCGATAAGGCGCGGGCCGTTGCCCAGGTAGCCGATGACGTTGCCCATCTTGTCAATTTCCACGCGGTCGTAGCCCACGGCTTCCATTTCCCGCTTGATGCGTCTGATCACGCCTTCTTCCTGGCAGCTTTCGGAAGGAATGGCGACCATGTCACGAAGGAACCTGGTCATCTGCGGTTCGTATTTCTTGCTCAGCTCGTTGATCTTCTCAAAGCTCATGTCGATCTCCTTACAGGGTGAATGGCGTGAATATCGTTTGCCGGGGAACAACCCCGGAATGGGGGACCGGGCCGAAGCATTCTGACTTTGAAAAGCTCTATTCGCCGGTGCGGCTGGGCGCGGGGTGCGCGCCGAACCAGACCACGTCGCGGTACACTTCGGGGGCGGTGTCGCCCTCGGTGCTGATGAGCAGCACGGTGGAATCCTTGCCAAGGCCGAGCGCCGCGCGCTGGGCGCGGGCTTCCGGGTGCTGCATCAGCCACTGCACAACGCCCGTGGTGGCCGCGCCCGACTCGCCGGAGACGACGGCGGCGTCGCCGTTGACCGGGGCCGCCAGAATGCGCATGCCGTTGGCCGCGATGTAGTCGGGGCTGGAAATATAGGCCGTGCAGTAGTCGCGCAAAATTTCCCAGCTGATGGTGTTGGGCTCGCCGCAGGCCAGGCCCGCCATCAGGGTGTTCATGTCGCCCGTCACGTTGTGGGGCTTTCCGTCCCCGGCCACGGCCGACTTGTAGATGCAGTTGGCTTTATGCGGCTCGACGATAATGAACTTAGGGGCCTTGTCGCCAAGGGCGGCGCTGAGAAAGCCAACGGCGGCCCCGGCAAAGGAGCCTACTCCGGCCTGCAGAAAGCAGTGGGTGGGCAGGCGGTCCATCTTCTTCATCTGTTCCAGGGCCTCAAGGGCCAGGGTGCCGTAGCCCTGCATGATCCAGGCGGGTATTTCCTCGTAGCCGTCCCAGGCCGTGTCCTGCACCATAATATAGCCGTTTTCCTGCGCCAGCTTCCAGCACATGCGCACGGCGTCGTCGTAATTCATGTCGGTGACGGTGCATTCCGCGCCTTCGGCCAGGATGTTGTCCACGCGGATCTGGGCGGAGCCCTTGGGCATGAACACCTTGGCCTTGCAGCCCAGTTCGCGGGCCGTCCAGGCCACGCCCCGGCCGTGGTTGCCGTCGGTGGTGGTGATGACGGTCAGGGACTCGGCGATGCGGCGCGCTTCGGGCGCGCCGAGATCCTCGCGAGTCAGGCTTTCAATGGGACGGCCCAGCTTGCCGGCCAGATAACGGCCGATGGCGAAGGATCCGCCCAGCACCTTGAAGGCGTTAAGGCCGAAGCGGTGGGACTCGTCCTTGACCATAAGTCCGGCCAGGCCAAGCTCGCGGGCCAGGCCCGGCAGATCCGTAAGAGGAGTGGGCCTGTATTCCTTGAAGGTGGAGTGGAACGTGCGCACTGATTCGGCACTCGCGGGAGAAAGGGCGGAAAGGTCGGCCCCCTGCCCCGCCGCCTTGCGGGCGGGATTCATATGCATCCAGATAGACATGATGGCCCCGTGGGTAACAGATTGAGTACATGGCGCGAATCGCGCGCTGCTGCACGGCACAAAGCAAAAACGGGGCCAATGCGGAAATAGGCGGCAAAAGAGTAGCGATTTCACAAGAATATGGGATAATTTTCACAATGCGGAACGCCGAACGCAAGATTCCCGTTTTGATAAAATTATCAAAACGGGAATCTTTTGAGCGTGGATGCGTTTTTGCGTAAAAGCCCCCGCCGCACAGGGATCCGGGCGGCTACAGGCACAGCCTGTTATCAAAACGATAATTTATCGACGAATTGATTTTTTCCTACAGACCCTAAGAAAAACATTCATGCCCCGATGTTTCGAACAGAGGGTCCGCCGGTATTGCGCCGCATCCCTCCGGCATCCCCCGCGTCTGGTAAACGGATGGCCGCTCAGTTTGCCGTGACCAACGCCGCCCGCCAAAGCGTCACTCGAACATGCGGGGCGCATATCCGGCGTGCCCCCTCTTTTCAACCGCCAACGGGGGATTATTATACAACCCGATAGCCTTTTACTTTGTCACGGCGGCATGGGTCGCCGCAATCCACCATCGGGGAACGCACATGTCCAAAGCAAAAACACACAAGTTCCGGGCCGAAACCCAAAAGGTCCTGAACATCCTGACCCACTCCCTGTACACCAACCGGGAGATCTTCCTGCGCGAGCTTCTGTCCAACGCCTCCGACGCCCTGGACAAGCTGCGCTTTTTGCAAAGCAAGGGCGAGAGTATCCGGGACGCCGGTCTGCCCCTGGAAATCCGCATCACCGTGGACAAGGCCGCGGGCGTGCTGCAAGTGGCCGACACCGGCCTGGGCATGACCGAGCAGGAACTGATCGACAACCTGGGCACCATAGCCCGTTCCGGGTCCGAGCAGTTCCTGAAGGACATGGACGCCGAAGCCCCCGCGCCCGGCGGTGCGGAGCGCGGCGGCAAAAACAGGGGCAACGGCAAAGATAACGGAAAAGGCAACGGCAAAGACCACGGGGAAGACAACGGCGAAAAGCCCGCGGAAGCCCATGCCGACGCCGCCCCCGGCGGCGGGGAAGCGGCGGAAGCCCATGCCGGAGCCCCTTCCGGGCGCTCCGCCGTCGAAATCATCGGGCGCTTCGGCATCGGGTTCTATTCCGTGTTCATGGCGGCGGACACCGTGGAGGTCATTTCCCTGCCCGCCCTTGCTCAAGGGGCACAGAAGGCGCAAGGGAGGGAAGGCTCCGAAGAAGGCGAAGGCCCGCGCCTGTGGACTTCCGACGGGTCCGGCAGCTTCAGCGTGCGCGCCCTGGAAGGCGAAGAAGCCGCGCCCTATACGCGCGGCACGGTCATCCGGGCCAAAATCAAGGACGACGCCAAAGAGTTTCTGGAAAAATACCGCCTGGAAGAAATCATCCGGCGGCATTCCAACTTCCTGCCCTTTCCCATCTTTCTGGAAGGCGAGCGCGTCAACACCACCCCGGCCCTGTGGCGCGAGCCCAAATTTTCCATCACGCCGGAGCAGTACGCGGACTTCTACAAGCACCTTACCTACGACGGCAAGCCGCCCCTGGACGTCATCCACCTTTCCGTGGACGCGCCGGTGCAGTTCAACGCCCTGCTCTTTCTGCCGGATTCCGGGCAGGACTACTTCGGCGCGCGGCGCGACGAGTGGGGGCCGGACCTGTACGTGCGCCGGGTGCTCATCAAGCGCGCCGACAGCGATCTGCTTCCCCAGTACCTGGCCTTTGTCAAAGGCGTGGTGGATACCGAGGATCTGCCCCTGAACATCTCGCGCGAGACCTTGCAGGAAAACCTGGTGCTGCGCAAAATATCCCAGACCGCCGTCAGGCACGTGCTGGGCCACCTGGAAAAGCTGGCCGCCTCGGACAAGGAAAAGTACGAGGCCTTCTGGAAACTGCACGGCAAGTATTTCAAGTTCGGCTGCAACGACTACGCGCACCGCGACCGGGTGGCGCCGCTGCTGCGTTTTGCTTCTTCCGCTCTGGAGGGGGACGCGCTTACCGGCCTGGACGGGTATCTGGAGCGGGCCAGGCCGGGGCAGAAAGAAATCTGGCACGTGGCCGCCCCCTCGGCCGAAGCAGCCAAAGTCAATCCGCATCTGGACCGCTTCCGCCGCAAGGGCGTCGAGGTGCTGTACCTGCTGGAGCCCATGGACGAACTGGCCCTGGAAACCCTGGGCAAGTACAAGGACTTTGCTTTCAAGTCCGTGGAACAGGCCGACGCCAAGTCCCTGGAAGCCTATCCCGACCAGCCCGGCCAGCCCGGCCAGGAGGACGCCGCCCCTGCCGCCAAGCCCCTGACGGAAGAGGAAAACGCCGCCTTCGGCAGGCTGGTGGAACGCATGCGCTCCATCCTGGGCGGACGGGTCACGGACATCCGCGTCTCGGACCGCCTGGCCGGAAGCCCGGCCGTACTGGTTTCGCCCGACGGGGTCAGCTCGTCCATGGAAAAGCTTATCCGGGTCATGAGCAAAAACGACGAGCCGCCCAAAAAGATCCTGGAGATCAACCCGGACCACCCGCTGCTGCGCGCCCTGCTGCGCATCCATACGGCGGGCCCGGAAAACCCCCTGCTGGCGGAAATGGTAGACAGCCTGTTCGACAACGTGCAACTTCTGGACGGCTACCTGGGCGACCCCTACCTGATGGCCGACCGCAACCTGCGCCTTATGGACAAGGCCGCCGCCTGGTACGCGGATTTACTGAAGATATGATTGTGAACTATTAGGTTCATTGGGGCTCCGCCCCAAACCCCGCCAGAGGGCTCCGCCCTCTGGACTCCCGCATGGGGGCATGGCCCCCTGTACCCCCATGACCCGGCCTTTCGCGAAAAGCGCGAAAGGCCGGGTAATGGGGGT
>JAVBPV010000052.1:0-49013 GCA_031549405.1 Desulfovibrio sp. | reverse complement strand
CCCCCCCCCCCCCCACCCCCCCCCCCCCCCCCCCCCCCCCCCCCCCCCCCCCCCCCCCCCCCCCCCCCCCCCCCCCCCCCCCCCCCCCCCCCCCCCCCCCCCCCCCCCCCCCCCCCCCCCCCCCCCCCCCCCCCCGATCCTTTCCCCCTCTCTTCCCCCCTGCCGCCCGCCGCTGATCCCCGGCTGTTTCTGCGGGCGGTCGCGGGGCGGGAAAACGAACGCTGCGTGTTCTGCTGGCGATCGCGGCTGCGCTTTTGCGCGGAACTTGCCAAGGCGCGCGGATTTGCGGGGTTTACCTCCTCGCTGCTCTATTCCCGCTACCAGAAGCACGAGGTCATCCGCGGCCTGGGCGTGTCCATGGCGGAAGACCTGGGCCTTGCCTTTGTGTACGAAGACTTTCGCGCCTTGTGGCAGCGGGGGATACTTCTGTCCAAAGAGTGGGGCATATACCGCCAGCAGTACTGCGGCTGCCTGTTCAGCGAATACGAACGCTACAGCCGGGAATTCGCCAAGGCTGCCGGGGCTTCGGACGGCGCTGCTTTCGGAACCGCGGGCAAGCCTTGCCCCGGTCCGGACGGCGCGTCTTCCGGCATTTCGGGCCGCGCTTTGAAGGGGCCTTGCCCTGCCGCTTCCGGCGAAGGCGCGCAAGGGGGCGCCTGATGCTTCTGTATATCCACGTGCCCTTTTGCCGCAAAAAATGCGGGTACTGCGCCTTTTATTCGCGTCCGCTGGAACGCGGCGCCGAAGGGCAAAAGGCCCTTTCCGGCTACTTGTCCACGCTGCTGAAGGAACTTGCCCTGTGGGGCGGCCGGCTGGGCAAGACGCCGGTGGAGACGGTCTTTTTCGGCGGCGGCACGCCCAGTCTGCTGCCGCCCAAAGCGCTAAGGGGCATACTGGAACGCGTGGGCCAGACCTTCGCCCTTGCCCCCCTGGCGGAAATTACGGCCGAGGCCAACCCGGAATCGGCCCTGGACGAAGGCTGGCTGTTCGAGGCGCGCCGGGCGGGGGTCAACCGCCTTTCCCTGGGCGTGCAAAGCCTGAACGACGGCGATCTTGCCCTGCTGGGGCGCGTGCATACCGCGCGCGAGGCCGAGGCCGCCTTTGCCACGGCGCGCGCCGCCGGGTTCACCAACATCAGCCTGGATCTTATGTGGGGGCTGCCGGGAAAAAACGCCGGGCAGTCGCAGGTGCAGTGGCTGCACCAGCTAAGGACCGCCATCCGCCTTCAGCCGGAGCACATCTCCGCCTACGGCCTTACCCTGGAGCCGGACAGCAACCTGGAAAAAGCCCACGCCCGAGGCGAGGTAATCCTGCCCCCGGAAAAGGAGCTGGCTTCCATGTATCTTGCCGGGGCGGAGTTTCTGGAAGCTTCCGGCTATATGCAATACGAAATTTCCAACTACGCGCGCATGGGCTACGAGTGCCGCCACAACCTCGGCTACTGGAAAGGTTCGCCCTACCTGGGGCTGGGCCCGGCCGCCACGTCCACCCTGGGCGGACGCCGCTGGACCAACCCGGAAAATCTGCGCGCCTGGACCGAAGCCGTGGCCGGCGGCGCCCTTCCCGCCGGGGTGGAAGAACTTACCCCCGCCATCCGCGCGCGCGAGCTGCTCATGCTGCGCCTGCGCATGAACAAGGGCCTGCCCCTCAAAGAATGGCGAGCCCTGACCGGGCGTTCTTTCCTTACCGACCACTCCGCCCTGGCGGCCCTGCTGCAAAAAAACGGCCTGGCCGCCACCCGCAAAGGGCACTTCCGCCTGACCCGCACCGGCATGCTTGTGTCCAACACCATTTTAGAGCACTTTTTTACGGCGTTGGATGAGATGGAAAAATCTGAGGGGGAGTTCCGGAGGGGCGGAGCCCCTCCGGAACGTTTCACATAATCAATCCCACACCCGCTTGTCTTCGATAGGCCGCACCTGCGGGGGCAGGGAGCCGGGGGCGAGGATTTTGAGTTCGGGGCGAAGTTTGATCTTTTCGCGGAACTGGTGCAGCAACTCGTCTTCGCGCTTAAAGGAGCTGGACTCGACAAACAGGGTCATTTCGTCGATGCCGCCGGGGTTGGTGACTTCGATCTGCCAGCGTTTGATTTCCTCGAAACGGGAAAGTACCTGCTCCACCTGGTGGGGGTAGACGAACATGCCCTTGATACGGGCGGTGGTGTCCACGCGGCCGACAATGCTGCCCAGGCGCGGGCTGGTGCGTCCGCAGGCGCAGGGCGAGCGGTCAATGTAGGACAGGTCGCCGGTGGCCAGGCGGATAAGGGGATAGGTTTTATTAAAGGCGGTGACGACTATTTCGCCCACTTCTCCGTCCTTGAGGGGAATGCCGGTGTCGGGATGGCAGATTTCCACAAAGGCGCGGTTGGCGATGTGCAGGCCCGTCTTGTGGAAGCATTCGTACCCGATGCAGCCCACGTCGGCGGTGCCGTAGCCCTGGCGCATGATGAGGTCGAATTTCTTTTCCAGCAGATTGCGCATTTTTTCAGAAAATTTTTCGCCGGTGACAAAAGCCACTTCGAGGAAAAGCTCCTTGCGCAGGTTGATGCCCTTTTCTTCGGCCTTCTGGGCCAGATGCATCAGGTAGCTGGGCGTGCCCACATAGCCCTGGATGCGCAGCTTCTGCATGATTTCAAGCTGGGTGGCGGCGTTGCCGGGACCGGCGGGCATGACGGCGCAGCCCAGGTTGCGCAGGGGCTCTTCAAACATCAGCCCGGCCGGGGACAGGTGGTAGTTGAAGGTAATCTGCGTCACGTCGCCGGGGCGGAACCCCACGGAATAAAAGGCTTCCGTATAGCCCCAGTAGTCATCCATGCGGTCTTCGGGGTCAAATATGGGGCCGGGGGACAGAAAGATGCGCTTAAGCTCGCCGATGTCCTTGGTAAGCAGGCCGCCCAGGCGCGGCCCCATGGACTGAAGAAAGATCAGCTCCTTTTTCTTGAGAATGGGGATGTGCTTGATGTCGGTAAGCTGCTTGAATTTTTCCACGTTGAACTGGGCGCGGTCGAAGCGTTTTTTTACGTCTTCGGAGTAACGGTAGGCGTAGGTGAGCAGATCCTTCAACTGAATGAGGTAAAACTGCTTGCGCTCGCCTTCGTCCAGTACTTCGCGGCGGCTGTAGATGCCTTCTGTACGGTCTTTGCGGGTCATGGGCGGACTCCTTGAAGTGACGGCCGCTCCGGATGCGGGGAAAACGCGCCGGAACGGACCGGGATATTGTATGATGCTACGTGCGCGAGTGTGTAGCCGCTTCAATATAATAATGCAACAAGTATTTTTTTTCTTGTTGCATTACAGTGGGTTATAATAATTTAAATGCATACTGCCTTATTTGGAAAAACGGCTTTTTGCACGAAATAGTATTTTAATATCAAAAGGTTATTCTTTACCGCGCGCCGGGTCGCCGCCGCTCCGCGCGCCTTTCCGCTCCCGCCGTTGGCCGGAGGAATTTTCCGCGCCGCCCTTGGCGCCCCCTTCGCGCTGAACCCCCTTGTTGCGCTTTGCCGCCTCCTCATTCTCCGGCCTGTCCCGCCGCTCCACCCTTCCGGCACCTTCCTGTCTGCTGCGGCGCGCCGTCCTTCCGACGCTTTTCGGATCCCCGGCGCTGTTGCGGGCGGGCCGAAGGTCCGGCGGGGCGGGCCGGTCTTCCGGTTCCATTTTGCGTTCCCTGGCCGTGTGGCGCAACAACAGCGCGCCGGTTTTTTCGTCGCGTTCCTCGTGCCGGGGCCAGCGCACGCGCACGGCCCCGCCGGAGGGAAGGCGCGCCGCGTCAAGAACCAGGGCCAGACCCCGTTCGCAACAGGCGTACCTGCCCGGCTCTTCGTGCAGCGGCAGGCGGATCAGGTCGGAGATAATCCGCGCCCCGCCGTATTCTCCCGCCGGAGCGGCAGGAAGGTTTGAGGCAGGAACGCTTCCGGAAAAGGCCCCGGCGGCGGGGCGGCCCGCGCCGGAAAACCGCGCCGCGGAAAAGGGCGCGGCCGCATCCTCCGGCCGCATTGCGTCACGGCCGGGGTGGGTGCTTCGGCCGGTTGACGCCCGCCCGCGCGAGGCCTGGCGGTCTTCTTCCATAATTTCATTGTACAAAGCTTCCAGCGATTCCAGATCGTCCGCGCTTTCCTCCGCCTGGTTCCCCGGCTCCGGCGCGGCATGATGCCGAACGCGCGCGGATCCCTGCCCGGACCTCAGGCCGGAACCGTGCGGGCCGGATTCGGTCGCGCCGGGTTTTTGCAGCAGCAGACAGCTTACGGCCAGACTTTCCTTGTCCAGGCGGGCCTTTGCCCCAAGGGCGACCAGGGCGCGGGGAGCGCTGTCCGCCGGATGGATGAAGTGGCACCAGCCCGTATAGGGGGGGGAAGCCGGGTGGTAGGCTTCCTGGGCGATCATGGGGCAGGGGCCGCTGTGCGGACAGGGGGCCAGGGGCGCGAAACCCCGCCGGAGCGCGCCGGCGCGGGAAAGGGCTATGACCTTGCCGCCCAGGCGGGTTCCCGGCTCCACCAGCAGCAGCAGGCCGCCGGGGGCCAGACGGGCGTGGGCCAGAGACATGATGCGCTCCAGGCGTTCCTCCATGGAGCTGTCCCTGGTTTGGGGCAGTTCGTTCAGCACGTTGCCCGCCATGATGCAGCTATAGGCGCGCGCGTCGCGGTCGCGCCGCCGCAAGGCGCGTCCCGCCCCCGGCTCCCGCGCCGGGGCGGCGGGATTTGCGGCATCCGGGAACGCTTCCGGACTTTGGGCGAAAGCCGGGGCCGAAGACCGGGCCGGGTCCGCCAGAGCGGCGGCGGGGGATGAAGTGGAGGCCGCTGAAGCGACTACAGGGTGCGGAGCCGAGGCCGCTAAAGCGGCCTCCAGCGAAACGCGCAGCAGGCGGAAACTCCAGGGGCCGTCCGGCCCGGCAAGCCGCTCGAAGATCCGTTTGCCGATTTCCAGGGGCTGCAAGGAAACGTCGCAGCAGGTGAAGGAAAGGGGCAGGCCGCGCAAATCGGGCCGCGCGCACCACAGGGCCAGCGGCAGGGTAAGGGGGCCGCTGCCCAGGTCCAGTATTTCCGCGCCTTCCGCAAGGGGCAGGTCCAGGGAAGGAAGCAGCCAGGAAAGGCGGTACATGTTCCAGGGCAGAAAGTAGCGCACGTAAGCGGCCACAAGGCGCGGGTGGGACCAGTACGAGCGGGCCAGACCGCCGCGCTCGGTGGTAAGCAGGCGCGAAAGGTCGCGCACCGCATAGGGCAGATCGTTCAGATGCCCGCGCGGGACGGGAAAAGCCCCTGCCGCGGCGGCAAGGGCTTTTTCAAGGCTTTCCAGCCCGGCGGGGCCGGGACGGTGAAGAAGATTTCTCACAACAGTCCTTATGGAGCGGTTACGCTTTGGAATTGCCGCTTGCGACGGGCCCGCCGGTGCCGCTCTCGCGGCGGGAATGTGCGGGCAAATCCTTGCGAACCGCCCGGCCGTTTCAAAGCCGGGCGGTTCGGGCGCCGTCCGTCAGCGCACGATAAGCACGGGGACGGTGGCGTGGCGCAGCACCCTGTGGCTGACGCTGCCCATGACCATGCCCGAAAAGTCGCTGAGGCCGCGCGATCCCATGACTATAAGGTCGCAGCCTTCCGCCTGGGCCGTCTGCACGATGGTTCTGCCGGGACCGCCGCTGCGCACCAGGGTTTTGCAGGGGACCTCGGCCTGGGCGCAACGCTCGGCGGCGGGGGAAAGAATGCCCATTCCTTCCTTTTCGCTTTCCGCGACAATGGCGTCGCGGGCATCGCCCCCGATGGCAAGGGGCAGTTCGCCGTAGCAGTTAAGCAGCGCGACGCTCGCGCCCATCGCCCGGGCAAGGCTGATGGCGTGGCGCAGGGCCAGTTCGGCGTTTTCGGAACCGTCCAGGGGTACAAGCAGTTTTTTGTAGCAGGCGTCCATGGGCAATCCTTGCGGTAGAGGGTTCCATGCATGGAGAAAAAAGGGCTCTGCGGGACAGTCCGCATCAAACAGGCCGTATGGGGCAGGCCGGGCATCGCGTCCTGCGGACCATTGTTGAGGACCATTGTTGCGGACCATCGCTACAGGCCGCCGTTATGGGCATCACTACGGGCCGCCGCTGCAAGTATCACTGCGGGCCGCCGCCGCGGACCATCATTGCGGCCATTGTTGCGCCATTATCGCCAAGGTCCTGCGGATACCGGAACACGCGGATCCCGCCTGGATTGTGGTTATCACGGTTGGGCGGCAGGAGCAAGCCGCCCCGGATCAGGGCAGGGACGCGGAAAGCAGGAAGTATGGATGTGCGGGTGCGGGCATAGTGCGCGCCGGAGCGGGCGGTTTACGTTGCCGTCAGACAAGTGAGGCGTGTTTTTGCGGGGGCGGGCTCTTTTGCCCTGCCCCCCGAGCGGAAATGAATCCTGACGCGGTACCTGGGCAACGTAAACCGCCTTCTCAGGGCAGGGGCGCCAAAGCAAAGCAGGCCAGGGCGTTGACGCTTGCCGCCGCCAGGGGAGATCCGCCGCGCCTTCCCCGCAGCACCAGGCTGGGAATGTCGCGGCGCAGGAGCAGTTCCTTGGATTCCGCCGCGTTGACGAACCCCACGGGCATGCCCACCACCAGGGCAGGGGCGGGACCGCCCCGGTCCAGGTGGTCGAAAAGAGCCAGCAGCGCTGTGGGGGCGTTGCCCACGGCAAGAATGCTTCCGCCAAGGCGCGCGCCCAGGGCGGTCACCCCGGCGTAAGAACGGGTCTGGCCGCGGGGTGCGGAGCCCGCCGGGGCCAGCGCGCATTCCACCCGGCATCCCAGGGGGGTGAGGCGGCGCAGGGGCATGCCCGCGCGGGCCATTTCCGTGTCGGTAAAGATGACGGTCCCGCTCAACAGAGCGTCGATGCCCGCCTCAATGGCGGCGTCGGGCAGCACCAGGTCCGCCAGCAGGGAAAGATCGCCGCTGGTGTGCACCAGGCGGCGGGCCACCACCCAGGCTTTGCCGAAAAAGGGCTTTTCCGGGCCCGCCTCGGCGTCGATGATGGCAAAGGAACGCGCCTCGATCTCTTCGGGCGAGCGGCAGGGATCAAGGGCGAGGTCCCGGCGCGCTTCGCCGCCGTTGCCGGAGGCATGCGAAAAGGCGGCGCCCTTCAAAAAATCGCGGGAACCGGGCATCAGCGCCCCCTGGGGGCGAAAAAGGCGGCAATGCACTCGGCGTCGCCGGGCCTTGCGGTAACGCCCACCTCCGCGTCCGCGCCGGAGCAGACAAAGCGCCCTTCTTCCAGCGTGACGTAGCCCGCGGACAGGACGGCTGCGTAGGGAAGCTGCTCGCGCATGTCCGCGTGGGCGACCTTGTCGGGAAACAAAAACGGTATGGGCTGGCCCGAAAAATCTTCGCAGATGATGTATTTCATAAAGGCCATACTAGCCGCAATCGCCCCGGCGCACAAGCAAGGAGGATGGGAAGAGGCGTGGTGGAAAGCAAATCAAAATGGCCGTGGGCAAGCTTTTCTCGCCCACGGCCATTGGAAGCGTCAACTGCTCTAGAAATTGTACTGGAAGCCCACCTGCGCCTTCCAGCTGTCGTCGGTGTCGTGGGCTTCGTCGCCCCACACGTCCTGGTCCAGGCTCAGGTTGATGTAGCCCAGTTCAAGATAGGCGGTCAGGTTTTCGTAGATCTGGTAGGTGTGGTCGAAGTTCACTTCCCAGGCATGGTCGCGGGTGGTCATGTACAGGGCGTCGCAGCCGTAGGGCATAGCGCCCATCCAGCGCGCGTTCTCCACGTTGTTGGTGCCCTGGTAGTAGGCCACGCGCAGGGTGTGGGAAAGGTTTTCCACAAAGCTCATGTCGGCCAGACGCGCCCCCACGCCCCAGGTGCCGGTGCCGGACACGGAAGCGTAAGAGTCGCCCACCGGGCCCATGCTGCCGGGAAAGCCGAAGGACGTGGGACCGAAGCCGTCGTCGGTGCCCACCACGGGCAGGCGGCCAAGCTTGCCGTCCTTGTAGGCGTCGGCGTCGTCGCCGGAAGAATACCAGCCGAAAATGCCCGGCGTGGCCCAGTCCAGCTTGTAATCAAGGGCGGAAGCCACAAACCAGCCCTTGGTGCCCAGATTGTCGGATTCCGAGGGGTAGGGATTGCCGTCCACGTTCAGGCCCATGGAAGCGACGTTGGCGCGGTCAAGCTGGCCGTACATGGCGTCCAGGCTGAAGGTCAGGGGGTCGAACACTTCCAGCTTGAAGGCGACGCCCGCCCACCATGCGGGGCTGCTTTCGTTTTGCGCCATATTGGTGTTGGCGCCGTCGCCGGAGAACATGTAGTCATAGAAGCCCGAGCTGGCTCCCACGTTGGCGTACATGGCCCAGGGGGTTACGTTCCAGCCTTCGCCGGTGATGGGCAGGGTCAGGCCGAAGATGTCCATTTCGTCGTCATAGTGGCGGTCGCCGTTACCGGCGGCGGTATCGGAGCCGTAGGCGTCGAAGGGACGCAGCCAGAAGGCCGTCACGCCCACCATGTCGGTGACGGGGGCGGAAACCACAACGCCCGCCACGTCGGCGGAAAACACCGGGTTGCAGCCCAGCTCGGTGGCAAAGGGCAGGGAAACGCCCTGGATGCCCATGCGCACGGAAACGTCCGTGTTGGGGACCAGCCAGTCAATGTAGGCGCGGCGGGTTTCCACGTTGACGCCGTCGGCGTCCAGCGCCCCGCCGCCGGCGCCTTCGTAATCGCTGCCGCCCCAGCGCAGGGTGCCGATTTCAAAGGCCAGCACGCCCTGAAGCTGCTCCGAGGCGATAATATTCACCTGCGTGCGCATGCGCTGGTAAGCGCCAAAAGTGTCGTCGTTTTCTCCTCCGTTCTTGCTGGAATGAAAAGAGCTGTTTTCCACCCAGCTGTAGGCAAAGTCCCAGGAACCGGAGACCTTGACATCCACCGCCAAGGCCTGGGCCACGGACCCCACAAGAAACAGGGCGGCAAGGGCCAGACTAATTCGCTTCATACATCCTCCTGATAATGATTTTGAACATCATTTACACGGAGCGTGTTGTAGCCTGTATCCAAAGTCGAGGCAAGTTTTTTTTACCGTTTTTGTGCAAAAAGCGAAAAAACATGCCCGCCGCGAAAACCGGGGACATTTCAGCGGAAACCGCCGCCAGGGATGCGGCGGCCCGGCATGCGGCGGACAGACAGGAAAATCGCGCCTTCGACAGGCGGCCGGCATGGCGGCGGCTTTTGCAAAAGCGTGGAAGGTACACGCCGCCGCGCCCCGCAAAACGTCGCGGCGGGCGCATATTGCGGACAAAGACGGGGTTTTTGCGACGCCGGAAAAACAACAGCCCCCGGACCTGCGGGGGCTGTGAAGCCATGCTCGCGGGGGCCTTGGCGGCCCCGGAAGCGCCGGCATCCCCCGCAACTGCGGGGGATATGAAAACGCTTACGGGGGCCTTGCGGCCCCCGTTCGGCAGTAAGACTGAAGGCTGGCGAAACTAGAAGCTGTACTTGAAGAGCACCTGGGCTTTCCAGGCGTCGTCGCTGCTGTCGTAGATGTTGTCGCCCCAAGCGTCCTTGTCCATGCTCAGATGCAGGTAGCCAAGTTCAAGATAGGCGGTCAGGTTTTCATACATCTGGTACTTGTGGTTGAAGTCCACTTCCCAGACATGGTCGCCTGTGGTCAGGTACATTTCGCCGTCATAGTTCAAAGCATCGCCGTGTTCGCGGGCGTTTTCCGTATTGTTGGTGCCCTGATAGTAGGCAACGCGCAGGGTGTGGCTGAGATTGTCGATAAAGGAGATATCGGCGATTTGCGCGCCAACGCCCCAGGTGCCGGCACCGGTCAGGGCCACCTGTCCGTCCTCGGTGGGGCCGGCGCCGCCGGAAAAGCCGAAGGAAGTGGGATAGAAGCCGTCGCCGTCCCAGGTGGTCAGGGAGGGCAGGCGGCCGAGATTGCCGTCGTCAAGAGCGTCGGCCTTGTCGCCGGAACCCCACCAGCCGAAGAGGCCGGGGGTGGCCCAGTCAAGCTTGTAGTTCAGGGCCGCGTCCACAAACCAGCCCTTGGTGCCGACTTCCGCGGTGTACGTGTCGTCGGGGAGGGTGGTATTGACGTTGTCAAAGGTAAGCTCGGTCCGGTTCACGCGGCCGTAAACGGCGTCCATGCCAAAGGTCAGGGGATCAAACAGGTCAATCTTGAGGGCGCCGCCCGCCCACCAGGCAAAGGCCTGGTCGCTGCTGGTCTGATCGGCGATGTCGGCCAGGTGGGAGTCGGGATACGCCATCTGGTAGTAGCCGGAACCGCCGCCCACGCTGCCCGCCATGCCCCAGGGGGTCAGGCTCCAGCCGTTGCCGGTAATGGGCAGGACAAGGCCGAAGAGGTCGGTTTCGTCCGCGTAGTGTTCGTCACCGTCATCGAAGTTGGCGTCGTAGGGCCGCAGCCAGAAGGCGGTTACGCCAAGCATGTCGTTGATGGGCGAGGAAACCACAATGCCCGCCACGTCGTCAGAGATAACCGGGTTGCCCATGCCGGCGGCAAAGGGCGCTACCATGTTCTGGATGCCCATGCGCACGGTGACGTCGGTGCGGGGCACCGTCCAGTCGAGGTACGCGCGGCGGGTTTCCACGTTGATGCCGTCAGAGTCCAGCGCGCCGCCGGGGGCGCCGCCGTAAAACTGGCTGGAGTCGGAAGAACCCCAGTTCAGGGTGCCTATTTCAAAGGCCACCACGCCCTGGAGTTGTTCGGAGGCAACGAAGTTTATCTGCGTGCGCAAACGCTCGCGGGCGCTGATGTTGTCATTTTCCTTACCGGTGACATCCTTGAAACCGGTCTGTTCCCAGCCGCCGGCGAAATCCCATACGCCGGAAACCTTCACATCCACGGCCAGGGCCGCGGCCGCGCCGCTGCAACACATGGCCAAGGCAAGCAAGAAAGTAGTGATACGTTTCATTTCTATCCTCCTTTTACACAGAGATGAAACACGGCTTTTTGATTATACCCCGATGTTGAATTATGCAAGATTTTTTGTGTAATTTTTTTTACATTGCACTGTTATGGTAAAATTTATAGTCAGCCGATGTTCTTTAGGCATGTATCATGCATTTTACTTCGCATGCATTTACATTCTACATGATATAAAATTCGATTTATATCGAAATATATTTTTTTGTCAGCATGATATGAGATATAAAAAATATATTTCATAATTTTTTTATCGTATTACGGCTATCCGCATGCAAATAAAAGGCGGGGGCCGCAAGGGCCCCCGCCGGGGTGCGCCGCCGGACAGGGTCCGGCGGCGCGAGGAATCGGGATGAATGGGACTTAGAAGCTGTACTTGAAGAGCACCTGGGCCTTCCAGGCGTCGTCGCTGTGGTCGCCGCCATTGGTTTGTCCCCAGGTGTCCTCGTCCAGGCTCAGATGCAGGTAGCCCAGCTCAAGGTAGGCGGCCAGGTTTTCATAAATCTGGTACTGGTGGTTGAAGTTCACTTCCCAGACATGGTCGCTGGTGGTCAGGTACATTTCGCCGTTGTAGGTCAGCACATCGCCGTATTGGCGGGCGTTTTCCGTGTTGTTGGTGCCCTGGTAGTAGGCAACGCGCAGGGTGTGGCTGAGCTTGTCGATAAAGGAGAAGTCGGCCAGTTGCACGCCAACGCCCCAGGTGCCGGTGCCGGTCCAGGCGATCTGGCCGTCCTGGGTGGGGCCGGCGCCGCCGGGGAAGCCGAAGGAGGTGGGGTAGAACCCGTCGCCGTCCCAGGTGGTCAGGGAGGGCAGGCGGCCCAGCATGCCGTCGTCAAGAGCCTCGGCCTTGTCGCCGGAAGCCCACCAGCCGAAGATGCCGGGGGTGGCCCAGTCAAGCTTGTAGTTCAGGGCCGCGTCCACAAACCAGCCCTTGGTGCCGACCTGCTCGGTGACATAAGGAGGCGTGCCGGTACCGTCGCCAAAGGTGAGATCAGCCTTGTTGGCGCGGCCGTAGATGACGTCCAGGCCGAAGGTCAGGGGATCAAACAGGTCGATTTTAACGGCGCCGCCCACCCACCAGGCAAAGGCCTGATCGCTGTCGACCTGGTTGTTGTTGGGGCTGATGCCGGTGCCCGGATAGGCCCTTTGATAGTAACCGGAAGCGCCGCCCACGCTGCCCGCCATGCCCCAGGGGGTCACGCTCCAGCCCTCGCCGGTAACGGGCAGAATCAGGCCGAACACGTCGGTCTCGTCATTTCTGCGGGTCTGATCGCCGTTGGCGTCGACGGGGTCGGTGCCGTAGGCGTCATAGGGGCGCGCCCAAAAGGCGGTGACGGCAAGCATTTCGGTAAGAGGCGAAGAAACCACAATGGCGGCCACGTCGTCAGAGATAACCGGGTTGCCCATGCCGGCGGCAAAGGGGATGACCAGGTTCTGGATGCCCATGCGCACGGTGGCGTCGGTGTGGGGCACCATCCAGTCGATGTAGGCGCGGCGGGTTTCCACGTTCACGCCGTCGGCGTCAAGGGAGCCGCCGGGGGCGTTGCCGTAGTGCTGCGTGGTGGCGCTGCTGCCCCAGCGCAGGGTGCCGATTTCAAAGGCCAGCACGCCCTGAAGCTGCTCAGAGGCGATGATGTTCACCTGGGTGCGGAAGCGCTGACGGGCGCTGACGTTGTCGTTTTCCACGCCGGTGATGTCTTTGAAGCCGGTCTGATCCCAGCCGCCGGCAATGTCCCACACGCCTTTGACTTTGACGTCAACGGCGTTGGCCGCGGCCACGCCGCCCAGGCACATGGCCAGAGCGAGCAAAAGAGTGGTAATGCGTTTCATTCCTTTCCTCCTTTTAGCAAGAGATGAAACATGTCATTACCTATACCGCAAGTTGAATTTATGCAAGTTTTTTTGTGCAAAAAATTTTACCAACCAGTTTTCGGCGGTAATTATCTGCGATTATCTGAACTTTCAACCGTAAAATAATACCTATGTTCGCGATTGCCTGTTGAAAGATCATGACCAGCGGCACAAGAAGATCCGGCCTGCTCTGTATGGCGGCGGGGCGGCGGAGAAGCCGGAAGGACAAACAGGGGCCTTGCGGGCCATCAGAGCGATGGCCGCAAGGCCCCTGTCGGCAAGTGAGACGGGATGGAATCTAGGACTAAAAAGCGTACTTGAAGAGCAGCTGGGTCTTCCACATGTCGTCGCTGGTGGCGTCGCCGCTGAGGCCGGTCCAGACGTCGTCGTCCAGGGAAAGGTGGATGTAGCCCATTTCCAGGTACACGGTAAGGTTTTCGTACATTCTGTAGGTATGCTCGAAGTTGACCTCCCAGGCGCTGTCCTTGTCGGTAAGGTAGACGTCGTCAAAGCGGCTGCGCAAATTGGCCCAGGCTATGTCCACCACGTCGGCGTCATTGGTGCCCTGATAGTACAAAACGCGCAGGGTGTGGGACAGCTTGGGATCGATAAAGGAAAAGTCGGCCAGTTGCGCGCCAACGCCCCAGGTGCCCGCGCCGGTCTGGCTGATAACGTCGTCGGTGCCCCGGCCGTTGGAACCGGCAAAGCCGAAGGACGAAGCCTTGAAGCCCATGTCCCCGCCCAAAGCGGCAATGCGCCCCATCCAGCCGTCTTCCACGTCGCCGGCGTCGTCGCCGGAGGACCACCAGCCGAAAATGCCCGGGGTGGCCCAGTCAAGCTTGTAGTTCAGGGCCGCGTCGATAAACCAGCCCCTGGTGCCGTATTCCTTGTTATCGCCTCCGGCAAGGTACAGATCGTTCTTGTTAAGGCGGCCGTAAGCCACATCCAGGCCAAAGGTCAGCGGGTCAAACAGCTTGATCTCGACGGCCGCGCCCGCCCACCAGGCCGGGGCCTCGTCGGCTTCCTGCAGGCTGTTGTCGGCCAGACCCGCGCGCGGGTAGTAATAGTGGTAAAAGTTCGAGGCGTTGCCCACGTTGGCGAACACCCCCCAGGGGGTCACGCTCCAGCCCTCGCCCTTGACGGGCAGGACCAGGCCGAACATGTCGGTTTCGTCATAGCGGCGGGTGGCCCCGCCGGAGTCGGAGGGATCGGTGCCGTAGTAATCGAAGGGCCGGGCCCAGAAAGCCACCACGGAAAACATGTCGGTGATGGGCGCGGAAACGGCGATGCCCGCCACGTCGGCGTAGAAGATGGGGCTGGAGCCGCCGGGACCGGCAAAGGGCAGGGCCAGGGGCTGGATGCCCATGCGCACGGCCACTTCCGTGTGGGGGATCAGCCAGTCGATAAAGGCGCTTTTGGTCTTGACGTTGACGCCGTCGGCGTCCAGGGCCCCGCCGGAAGCGCCGCCGGAACCGTTGCGGCCCCAGTTCAGATCGCCGATTTCAAAGTGCAGCACGCCCCGCAGTTGTTCGGACGCGATAATGTCGATCTGGACGCGGCTGCGCTGGCGGGCGTGCCATTCGTCGCCCTGCAGGCTGTCGTTTTCGTTGTTGGTAACGCCGAAGGCGGCGCGGCGATCTTCATAGCCTTCGGAGCTGGCGCGGCCAAAGGCGAACTCGAAATTGCCCTTGACCTTGACGTCCACGGCTTTGGCGGTGGCCACGCCGCCCAGGCACAGCGCCAGGGCCAGCAGCAAACTTGTGATGCGCTTCATTCCTTCCTCCTTATCTGGTTATAGATGGAACACCACATCTGTTTGTGGATGGAATATTTGTTTACTTATATAAGATAATAGAATCATGCAAGTGATAATATAAAAAATTTTACCAGCCATTTCGGAGGGCGCGGCTATGAATATGGGAAAACCTTACTGTAACAATGCTTAAATAAGGATCAAGCAGCGCAAAAAATTCAGTCAAAAAAATTTACGCAAAGGGAGGGAGGAAGGAAAAAGCGGCGGGAGGCCAGTGAGGGCGACGGCCATATGCCGAAGAAAACCGCATGGATGCCTAAAATGAGAAAACGGGGGCCTTTCGGCCCCCGTCGGCAAGTAAGACTAAGTAAGGCGGGAAACTAGAAGGCGTACTTGAAGAGAAGCTGGCTCTTCCACATGTTGTCCTTGCGGGCGTCGCTGCTGAGGACGCCTTCCCAGGTGTCGGCATCCATGTCCAGGCGGATGTAGCCCATTTCCAGGTACACGGTAAGGTTTTCGTACATCTTGTAGGTATGTTCGAAGTTCACTTCCCAGGCGCTGTCCTTGTCGGTCATGTAGATGTCGTCGAACTTGTTGCGGAACTTGCCGCCGAAGGCCTGAGCCACGTCGGCGTCGTTGGTGCCCTGGTAGTACAGAACGCGCAGGGTGTGGGACAGCTTGGGATCGAGGAAGGAGAAGTTGGCAAGCTGAGCGCCTATGCCCCAGGTGCCGGCGCCGGACTGGCTGATGACGTCGTCGGCGCCGCGGCCGTTGGAGCCGGCAAAGCCGAAGGAGGAAGCCTTGAAGCCCATGTCGCCGCCCAGGGTGGCGATGCGGCCCAGCCAGCCGTCTTCCACGTCGTCCATGTCGTCGCCGGAAGACCACCAGCCGAAGATGCCGGGGGTAGCCCAGTCAAGCTTGTAGTTCAGGGCGGCATCAATGAACCAGCCGCGGGTGCCGGCGTTCATGCTGAAAGCGGGGGTAGTCGGCGTGCCACGCACCGTGCCGGCACGGAAGTCCAGATCCTGCTTGTTGACGCGGCCGTAGGCCACGTCCATGCCGAAGGTCAGGGGGTCGAACATCTTGATTTCGATGGCCGTACCCGCCCACCAGGCAAGGTCGCTGCCGTTGTCGCTCTGGTTAGGAGCGGCCTGGCTGCCGGCGACGGCGGCGGGGAGGTAGTACTGATAGAAACCGGAGTTGTTGCCCACGTTGGCGAGCACGCCCCAGGGGGTCACGCCCCAGCCCTGGCCCTTGATGGGCAGAACCAGACCGAACATGTCGGTTTCGTCGTTATAATGCTGGACGTTACCGTTAGAGTCGATGTCGGAGCCGTACGCGTCAAAGGGGCGAGCCCAGAAGGCCACCACAGAGAACATGTCGTTGATGGGCGCGGAGACGGTGATGCCCGCCACGTCGGCGTAGAAGATGGGGTTGCTGCCGCCGGGGCCGGCAAAGGGCAGGGCCAGGGGCTGGATGCCCATGCGCACGGCCACTTCCGTGTGGGGGATCAGCCAGTCGATGAAGGCGCTTTTGGTCTTCACGTTGACGCCGTCGGCGTCCAGGCCGCCGCCGGAAGCGCCGCCGGAACCGTTACGGCCCCAGTTCAAGTCGCCGATTTCAAAGTGCAGCACGCCTTTGAGCTGTTCGGACGCGATGAAATCGATCTGGATGCGGGTACGCTGGCGGGCCTGCCATTCGTCGCCCTGCATGCTGTCTTCGCCGGGAGCGCCGAAGTAGGCTTTGCGCTCGGCGCCGCCTTCGGAACCCACATGGCCGAAAGCGAACTCAAAGTTGCCTTTGACCTTGACGTCCACGGCCTTGGCCGCGCCCACCGCGCCCAGCACGAACGCCAGGGCCAGGGTAAGGGTAAGAATGCGTTTCATTTACCTTTCCTCCTATGTTGCAAGTAATGAAACAGATGGAGCGATACTAGTCGGAAAAAAAACTATACGCAAGAGGAAATGTAAAAATTTTTTTACTCTGAAAAAAATTTTACCATGAGAAAAGGGGCGGCGCGGTAAAGCGCTTCGCCCCCATTTAGTCAATAAAAAAAGCCCGCCGGAACGGCGGGCTTTGCTGATACAGATATTATTCTATATTTTTATAGAATAATAAATATTATAACAGATGCCTTCTACTCCGCTAAAAGCCACTGCTCCAGCATCTTCTGCTCCGCCGGGTTCAGGGAAAGCTGCGCAAGCCTGCACAGCTCCACGGCGCGCTGAAAAAAGGCCTTGCGCACCTTTTTCAGGTCCACCCCGCCCTTGTCCGGGGGCGAGGCCAGGGGATAGCCGCCCCGGATGACCGCTTCGGCCACAAAGGCTATCTGCGCGGAGGTGACGGGCAGTCCCTCGTCCTCGCAGCTGTCCTCGATGTGGCGCAGGGTTTCGGTGCGCGAAAAGCCCTGCTCGTCCACTTCTTCGGCCAAAAGGGCCAGCAGGCGCGAATAATGCTCGGGCGTCAGCAGGGGCAGGTCGGCCAGGCGGTTGACCTTCAGGGCGAATTCGTACAGTTCGGGGCGGCGCTGGCGGAAGTCGTCGCGCGGGCCGTTTTCCTCGGGCCGGTCGTGGCGTTCCGGATCATAGACAAACCCGTGCCCGGCCCCGGAAAATTCCATAGGCGATATGTCCAGCACCTCGATAAGATCGCGCAGGGTGCCCGCGCCGTACCAGTCGGGCGTGGCTTCCTGTTCGCTTTGCAGCACCTGGGCCACGGAAGGCAGGGGCACCGGCACGGAGGATTCCGTCACCAGTTGCTTGATGGCTTCCACCAGCCGGATGCGTTTGTACACGGGCAGGCTTACCGCTGTTCCGCTTCTGGCCGGGCGGGGCTCGCCCCCACCGGCCTGCAGGGCCGCCTGGGCCCGGGCGTCGGCCTGCTCGTCCGCGCTGTGGCGGCGGCTTTCACGCTCGTGCCCCTTGCCGTCGGGGTAGCGGTCCTCGCGCTCGTCCTCGACGCGCGGTTCTTCCAGAGCCTGGGCGATGAACCAGTCCTCGCGGATGCGCCAGGAGCAGGCCGCCACATAGGCCGGGGAGGTGTAGCCCACGGAAAGGACCAGGCTGCGCCGGGCGTGCTCCTGAATGCGCAGCAGCAGCGGCGTGAAGTCGGCGTCGCCGGAAAGGATGATGATCTCGTCAAAGCGCGTGGCATGGGCCAGCGCGTCCATGCAGTCCATGACCAGGTGGATGTCGGCGCTGGTTTTGCCGTAATTGGTCAAAGGCGGGCAGTCCACCACCTGGAAGGCCGACCGGATGAAATAGGGCCGGAACTCGTGGTAGCGGTGCGGGTTGAGATAGCAGCAGCGTTTGAGGATGCGCCGGCGCACCCCGTCGCCGTAAATCATGCGCAGGGCGTGCCCTTCAAGCCAGCGCATCCAGCGCTGCGGATTGGTGGCGAAGGTGCGGGCCAGCGCCGGGTCCTGTTCGTGCAGCCGCGTGAATATGTTGTCGAAATCAACATAGAGTGCACTATATATTTCATCAAAATTCTGAAAACGACCCATAGATTACTCCATATACACAACTTATACATTTACATTTTGCTTGAATAGTAGTGGTTTTACTTTAAAACATGCTATGAAAGCAAGTGTAAATATAAAAGTCAAGAGTTAATTATAAAGAAGTGCGTAAAAACGCGCCTGTTACGGATCGGGGGTCCTGTATGAGTTCTTCGGGCGTGCCGGAAGAAACGACAAGCCCCCCGTTTTCGCCACCGCCCGGGCCAAGATCCAGAACGTAATCCGCGCTCAGGATCATGTCGGTGTTGTGCTCGATGACCACCACCGTGGCTCCCCGGTCCACCAGCTGATGCAGCACTGTGACAAGCTTGCCCACCTCGTGCATGTGCAGGCCGGTGGTGGGCTCGTCCAGGATGTACATGGCCCCGGGCAGGCTTCTTTTGCCCAGTTCGCGCGAAATCTTGATGCGCTGGGCCTCGCCGCCGGAAAGGGTCGGGGCGGGCTGCCCCAGGCGCAGGTACTCCAGGCCCACTTCGCGCAGCATGGAAAGCTTGCGTTCCAGGGACGGGTAGTTGGCGAAAAATTCCGCCGCCTGCTGAACGGTCAGGTCCAGCACCTCGGCGATGTTCAGGCCCCGGTAGCGAACTTCCAGGGTTTCGTGGTTGTAGCGCTTGCCCCTGCACACGTCGCACTGCACGAACACGTCGGGCAGAAAGTGCATTTCCACGCGGATCTGCCCGTCGCCGCCGCAGGCCTCGCACCGCCCGCCGCTGACGTTGAAGCTGAAGCGCCCGGGAGCGTAGCCGCGCTTTTTGGCGTCCGTGGTCTGGGCGAAAATGGCCCGGATCTCGTCGAACACCTTGGTGTACGTGGCCGGGTTGGAACGCGGGGTGCGGCCTATGGGCGTCTGGTCGATGGCCGTGATGCGCTCGACAGCGTCGGCCCCTTCCATGCCCGCGATGGAGCCGGGGTTTTCCACCTTGATGCCCCTGGCAAGGGCCAGGTGCTTGTACAGGGTGTCCACCACCAGCGAGCTTTTGCCCGAGCCGGAAACCCCGGTGACGCAGGTCAGCACGCCCAGGGGAATGCGGCAGTCGATGCCTTGCAGGTTGTTGGTGGTAATGCCCTTCAGCGTCAGTTCGCCCTGCCCTTTGCGCCGGGTTACGGGCGCGGGGATGCCCAGGTCGCCCCGCAGGTACCTGGCGGTAAGGGAGTCAGAGGCCAGCAGTTCCGGCACCGTGCCCTGAAAAACCAGTTCCCCCCCCCGCTCGCCGGAGCCGGGGCCGAGTTCGATGACCGTGTCGGCTTCCAGAATGGTGGCTTCGTCGTGCTCCACCACCAGCACGGTGTTGCCGCGCTTCTGCAGGCTGCGCAGGGTGCCGAGCAGGCGCTGGTTGTCGCGCGGGTGCAGACCGATGGAAGGCTCGTCCAGCACGTAGGTCACGCCCACAAGGCCGGAGCCGAGCTGCGAGGCCAGGCGGATGCGCTGGGCCTCGCCCCCCGAAAGGGTGGCCATGTTCCGGCCCAGAGAAAGATATTCCAGCCCCACGCTGACCATAAAGCGCAGGCGGTGGTTCAGCTCCTTGAGCAGAGGCTCGGCCACCGGGGCGTGCCGGCCCGTGAAGACCCGCCCGGCCATCCAGTCCAGGGCGCGCTCGATGGACAGGTTGCAGAAATCCACGATGGAAAGGCCGTCCACCTTCACCGATCTGGCGGTATCGTTCAGGCGCGCGCCCTTGCACAGGGGGCAGGGCATGTTCTGGCGGTAGCGCGAAAGCTCGTCCCGCCAGGCGTCGCCGTAAGCCATGCCTTTTTCCAGCACGGCCACCACGCCCGCCCAGCCCGGGCCTTCCGCCGCCCGCTTTTTGCCGCGCATTTCCACCGATCCGCCCATCCAGTTGCGGCGCAGCGAGCTTTCCGCGCCCCCGGCCGCGTCCAGGCGGGCCACTCCCGGCTCTTCCTCGCCGTGGAACAGCGCGGCCAGGGCTTCGGGGGGATATTCCGACAGAGGGGTGTCCAGGGTAAAGCCGAAGCGCCGCCCCAGATCCTCCAGTTCCTTTTTGTAGCGCTCGTACACGCGGGGATTTTTCCAGGGCAGCAGCGCGCCGCCGCTTAAGGAAAGCCCCCGGTTGGGCGCCACCAGGGCGGGCTCGAAGTATTCCACGCTGCCAAGGCCCAGACAGCGGGGGCAGGCCCCCTGCGGGCTGTTGAAGGAAAAAAGCTGCGGCGAGGGCGAGGGCAGGCTGATCTTGCAGTCCGGGCAGGCCGACAGGGTGCTCATGACTATTTCACGGTCCGCCGCGCCTTTTGCGCTTCCGGCCCGGCGTCCTTTTCCCGCTTCGCCCCCTGGCGCCGGGAAAAGCGAGCCCCGCCCCTCCGCGTCCCCTTCCGCGCCGGGCAACAGCGCGATAAGGTTGCCTTCGCCATACTTCAGGGCCAGCTCCACGGAATCGGCCAGACGGCCCCGGATGCCTTCGCGCAGGACAAGGCGGTCCACCACCAGGTCCAGGGTGTGTTTTTTGTTCTTGTCCAGGGCGGGCACGTCCTCAATGGCGTACAACGTTCCGTTGACGCGCACGCGGGCAAAGCCCTCGGCCCGCAGTTTTTTGAGGCGATCCTGCTGGGTGCCCTTTTGCAGCAGCACCAGGGGGGCCATAAGTATGCAGCGCGCGCCGTCGCCCAGGGCCAGAATGTCGGCGATGATCTCGTCGGTGGCGCGGCTTTCGATGGGCTTGCCGCACTTGGGGCAGTGCATGCGCCCCAGCCGGGCGAAAAAGACGCGCAAAAAGTCGTACACTTCCGTCACCGTGCCCACGGTGGAACGGGGGTTGCGCGTGGCCGTCTGCTGTTCCAGGGAAATGGCGGGAGAAAGGCCCTCGATCTTGTCCACCTCGGGCTTGTCCATCTGGGGCAGGAACTGGCGCGCATAGGCCGAAAGCGATTCGACATAGCGGCGCTGGCCCTCGGCGTAGACCAGATCAAAGGCCAGGGTGGACTTGCCGGAGCCGGAAGGCCCGCAGACCACCACCAGTTCGTCGCGGGGGATGTCCAGAGTAAGGTTCTTGAGGTTGTGCTGGCGCGCGCCCTCGATGTGGATGCAGGGCCTGGCGGCGGGTGCGGTGCGATCCAGGGCGGAAGGGGCGGAGTTTTCCGGGGCGGAAGGCGCGGCGCGCTTTCCCGCCGCCGCCGCGGGGGCGGATGCCGTGGTCTTACGCTTCGGCGTATTGGTGCGTTGTGTCATGGCGCGCTTTGTATCCAGGGGACCAGGGCGCACAGAACCGTCACCACCGCCAGGGCGGGCAACAGGTTCGAGAGCCTGATCTTTTTAAGATCCAGAAGGTTGATGCCGATGCCTATGATCATGACGCCGCCCGTGGCTTCCAGTTCCGCCTGGATGAGGGGGGAAAGAAAGGGGCGGATCATCTCGGCGAACAGGGTGATGCTTCCCTGGTACAGCAGTACCGGCAGGGCGGCGCAGGCCACTCCCGATCCGAAAGCCGCGCCGAAGGCCATGGCCGCGAAAAAGTCCAGCATGGACTTGGTGAGCACCACGGACATGTCCCCGGTAAGACCTTCCTTCAACGGGCCGATGATGGCCATGGAACCGATGCAGAACAACAGGGTGGCCGAAACGAACCCGTCCACAAAGCGCGCGTTGTCCGAGCGCAAAGCCTTTTTGCAGGCTTCGCCCCCGCGCGCCAGGGCGTCCTCAATGCGAAGGGCCTCGCCGATGATCGCTCCCAGCAGGATGCTGCCCACCACGTACAAAGGATTGGTGGTCTTTATGGTCATCTGGATGCCGATGGCCAGCGTGCACAGACCCAGCCCCTGGAATACGATGGTGCGCATTCGTTCGGGCAGGCGGTTGCCGAGCAGCATGCCGATGGAGGCCCCGGCGACGATCAGCCCGGCATTGATAAGGGAACCCAGGGGTAAGGCCATGAACACTCCGTGCAACAGGTCATTCCATGCGGACGGGGCTTGCGCGGCGGCAGGCCCGGCTATGGCGGGGAAAGGAAAGGCGGCCGCCCGCGCGCCGCCCCAAAGTGAATGCCGCCGAATACATACCGTCGCTAAAAATACGCCCGGACTGGAAAAAAGCAAGTGGCGAACTCATGACATTCCGGCGGGGATGGAGTATGCTGCGGCATACGCGGCGCGGGCGCGGGCGGAGTTGACGGCGAGCCCCCGGGAAACGGGGGCCGGAAAGACGTTCCCGCTTCGGCGCGGGCGCCGCCGGCATTGGCGGCGGACCCCCAAAAACGGCGGGGCCGCGCCCCGGGGCTGCGTATCACGGACAAGGAGCCTTGCATGTTAGCCGCAGTTTCGCCGCGCAAGCGGCCTTTATCGTTGCTTTGCGCCCTGCCGGCCGCCGCCGCGTTCCTGGCCGCCGCCGCGTTCTGGGCGTATCCAGCCGCCGCCGGGGATACGGCCGAATCCGTCTTCCACCGTCTGCCCGCCGGAATTTTCGAAAACACCCCGGAACCCATCAGCGAAGACGACAAGGACCTTCTGCTCGAGCGCGGATACATCAGCAACTGGGTGGTCATGCACAAAGACGCGGATTCCCTGCTCATGGCCGCCATGAGTCCGCTGGAGGCCGAAGTGCGCGTGCGCCTGTTCCGCTCCTCCGCCCCCGCGGGCGGGGGCGTGGCCGTGCTGGGAGCCAGGACCAGCGACTCCTGCGCGGCGGAGCTGTGGCGCTATGACGCGCACGGGGGCAGCGTGCCTGTGGCCGGGCCGCCGGAACCGTCCCTGGCGGACTTTTTCCGTCCGGGCTATTCCCTGCCGCCGGGGGTAAGCCCGTCGTACCGCCTGTGCCTCGAGGAAGACCGCCTGGAAGCCAAGCCCCTGTTCTGGAACGAGTCCGGCATTACCGAGGTGCCCGTGTGCAACCGCGTCTTTTTTTTCTGGAACGGCACGGAATTCGTCAAGCAGGTGGAACGGGCCAAGCCCTGACCGGCTCCGGAGGCGCGGCCGCGCGCCCTTGAGCGTCTGACGCTTTGCAAGTGTAGAAGGCTCCTGCTTCCGGCGGCCGGAAAAAAGTTCCGGCCCGGATAGCGGGATTGCTCTTGATAACGCCGCCAAGCTGTGGCAAACAGCCTGAACACGCACCCGGCCGGGTGGCGAAATGGTAAACGCAGCGCACTCAAAATGCGCCGTCCTACGGACTTGAGAGTTCGAATCTCTCCCCGGCTACCAATTTACCGGCCCGCAAAGCCTCAAGAAGCCCGAAATCCGCCGCATGGCAAGGATTTCGGGCTTCTTGTCCGTCATGGACGGTCTTGCAAGGCGGGCCTGCACCAAAAACGGGGGCATACGGGCGTCAATCCGTGTGCAGCACCACGGCGTAGCAGGAAAACAACACCCACACGGCATCCCCCACGCCCGCGCCCAGCGCGTCAAACCCCTTGCTGGAAAGCACGGCGCATACCTCTGTGGAATCTGAAAGCCGCGCCACGCACTCCGTATTGAGCGCGCCGCGCAAAACGCGCGTAATGGTGCCCCGGTAACGGTTTTCCGCGCTGGAGCGCGGTTCTTCCTCCCCCGCTTCCAGCATTACCCAGGGGGCCTTGATTTCCGCCGTGATCAGCACTCCCGGCCTGATGCCCAGGCGTTCCAGGCTGCCGGCGGTGATCATGGTGCTGACCAGATGGCCGTCCAGGGTGGCCAGTTCCACAAGGGCCTGGGTCTCTCCCCCGGCCACGGAACGGACCTTGCCGAAAAAGCTGTTGCGCGCGCTGGTCTTGCGCCCCGACTCCTTTTCCATGAAAAAACGGGCCACCCTGCCCGTATCCTCGGCGGAAAAGGACACGTAGGCAGAGGTGAGGTTCGGGCTGGAATGCCCCAAAAGGCGCTGCACCACGGGCAGGGGCATGTCGCCCTGCATCAGTTCCACCGCCCGCGCCTTGCGCAACTTTTCCGGTCCGCCCAGGTGCTTGACGAAACCGCAGGACTCGGCCCGCTCGTAAAACTTGCGCCGCACAAAACCGGGGTCCACGCCGAAAACAGAGGGCAGCGCCAGGCCCAGTTCGTCCAGCAGGATGCGGATCTCCCCGGCCAGGACGTCGGCCAGCGGCACCTCGCGCGCTCCGCCCTCCGCGTTTTCCGCGCTGTTGTCGGGAGCCGCCCCTTCGGGCGCAATCGTTTCAAACGCAATCGCCGCAGGCGCGACCTCCCCGACCATGGCCCTTCCACGCCCGCCCGTATCCCCGCCGGCTTTCATCCCGGACCCGCCGCCCGCCTTCCTCTGCTCCCCGCCCTCTCCCGCAAGGGAGCCGCTGAAGATCACCTTGCGGCCCGCCGTGTCGATATCCGCGCGCGGGTTCAGGGAAAGCACCTCGCTGAGCTTGGCCCCGGTATAGCGTATCAGCAGAAATACCAGCAAAATACGCCTGCGGGCCGCGCGCACGGCGGCGGAAGCGGGTTCCGCGGCCCAGGCGCGGAAGTTTTGCTCAAGCAGGCTGAGTTGCACGGGATCAAGGCAACTGCTGTCGTCGGCGGGAGAAAGAATGCGTCTGTGGTTCATGGCCAATTCCGGTTCAGGGTTGCCTCAGGATGGGGACTGTCATGCCGGGAGCAAGGCGGCTTACGGGCCGGGCGCAAGACGCGCCAGTTCCGCGCGGGCCTCGGCGGCGGCGGCCGCCAGCCCCCGCGCCGCATCCCGGTCAAGGGCCGCGCGGCACTGTTCAAGAAAAGACTCTCCGGGGGCGAAAGGCGGGGGCCAGGGGGGAGGCAGCGCGTATTCCCCGGCCTCGATAACATTTTGGAACGGTTCGGCGGCGGGTAAAAAAACATCCGGACCCGCACCGCCGCTTTTTCCCTCTGCCGAGCCGCCATCCTGGCCGAAAGAAACAAGCCCCGGCCGCGGATACACGCGCAAACGCCAGGCGTGCAGCAGCATACGGCCGAAGGACGGCCCCCCGTAACGCCCGTCCCCGATGACGGGATACCCGCGCGAAGCGAACTGCGCCCGGATCTGGTGCGTGCGCCCCGTAAGCAGCCGGACCAGCAGCAGCGTGGCGCCCGGAACGCGCGGCGCTTCCGGCCATTTCAGGGCGCTGGCCAAGGCCGCTTTGTCCAGGCCGCCCACGGGCCGGGCCAGGCACAAAGCCGCGTGCGCGGGCCAGGCATGCGCGGCAAGAATGCCCGAAGGCCCCGAGGGCAAGGCCAGGCCCGCGCCTCTCAGAGATCCGGCGGGCAATGATAGGCCCGCGCCCCGCAAAGTTCCGGCCGCGTCCTCCGGATCTCCGGGACGGGCGGAGAAAGAGACGGCCGGAGAAGCCGCTTCGGCGACATCCGGCGTGACGTGTTCCGGCTCGGGGCCTTCACCGGCAAGGCGCAGGCACAGTCCGCCGGGCGCGGCGCGCATATTTTCCCTGCCGCCGGGGCCGCTTGCCTTGGTCAGGACATCCGCCAGCAGGACGGTGCCTTCTTCCGGCCAGACGCCCCATACCCAGGCCAGATATTCCTTGCCTATTCCCCCCGGCGCGGCGAACAGCCCGTGCAGTTCCCGCAGCGCCCGGTGCGTGCGGCCCGCCAGCACAAGGCCCGAGGTGTGGCGGTCCAGCCTGTGCGCCGGGGCCGGGACAAAGCCCCCCCCGAAAAAGGCCGCCCGCAACCGCCCGGCCACGCTGTCCACATGCCCGCCGCCCGGTTGCACGGGCAGCCCCCCCGGCTTGCCCAGCACCAGCAAATGCGGCGTGTGCGCCACCACCGGCAGATCCGCCCCCAAAAACGGCGGGGGAGCGCCGGGGGAAAGAGAAACGTTCCGGCTGTCCCGCGCGGCCGGCGCTTCAGGCAGGGCAAACGGCGGCACGCGCACCACGTCGCCCTCGCTCAGCGGGTCAAAGGGCTTGGCGCGGCCCTTGTTGACCCGCACCTGTCCGGTACGGATCCACTTGTGCAGCATGGACGCGGGCACGCCGTCCCCCAGGCGGCGCTCCAGAAAGCGCAGCAGCTTCATGCCGTCTTCCGCCGGGGAAACCGGCGGCCAGTCCTGAACAAGGGTGCCCTCAGCCATGCTTTTTCCTGAAACGCGCCCAACACCCGCGCCGACGCGTATTTTCCCTCAATGAAAAGCGCGCCGGACGCGGAGCGGCTCATGACGCCCGAAGCGGATGCGGCCAATAAAGCGGCAAGGCGGACAGCGCCGTCATGCCGCCTGTCCGCCCTGAGAACCCGATGCCGGGCTGCAGCCCGCCGGACCGCAACCCGGCATGAAACCGTTTGAGTCGTTGCCTGCTCTGAAGCGGGCGCCCGCGTTACTGGTAGATTTCGTCCCTGGACGGCTGGGTCTTGCTGTCGGTCTTGCTCAGATCCAACGGGTACAGCATGACCATGGTCTTGCGGGTCTGCACCCCCAAAGCGCCGGGGTGGGTGTTGATGGCGACCGCAAGGTCGAGAACGCCGTCGTTGTTGGCGTCGGCGATGGTAAAGTCCGTCACCGCGCCCTTGATGCGCCGGGTTTTCCATTGCAGGTTCAGACCCACGCCGTCCCAGAACAGGCTGTGGATTTCCGACTGCGGGAAGAAGCGGTAGCGCTCGAAAATGGTGGACGCCGTGGATATGGGGCGGTTCACGACAAGCTCGTAGTTACCGTCACGCTCCAGGTCCATGGCCAGCATGCGTTCCGGAATATAGAACATGCTGCCGATCAAAACCGTATCCTGGCCCAGGCCCGGCAGGTTGGCGCTTATCTCGATGCCTTTGGATGAGCCGGAGTAGGTCTCGTCCGTCTCGGCCAGCCGCATCCCATTGGGAGTGTAGGTGCGCAGGTGTTCGTTCTCGCCCAGCACTATGATCTTTTCTCCGCCCGGCTCGTCGCGGCGCGCGGGCAGGCAGGTGAAGTTGAACACGTTGGCGTCCTTGGGCAGATCCAGACGCTTGCCCGTGGTAAAGCCCTTGCTGACCTTGATCAGTTCGTAGACGCCGGGGCGGAACAGACGCGGCGGCTGCGACTGCTGGCCGATCAGCATGGGCATATAGTCAGGGGCCATTTTGACCACGTTCAGGAAGTAGCGGATGTTCTTCGCTTCCTCCTTGAAGGTATGGCCGTCAAAGGTAAGCACCGCGGACATGGGCATCTTGTCGGAGTCGATGACGTTTACGACAAGCCAGGCGTAGTTGCCCCGGCGCTCGAAGGAGCGCAGGGAAAGGCATTCGGAGGTCATGGGGAACTTGTATTCCCCAAGGGGCTCAAGCTTGCCGGGGGTAAAGCGGTACGCGCGCAGCACATGGTCGTCCAGCAGGAAAATCTCGTTCTTGCCGTCGTTGTCGGCGTCCACCACTTCCATGCCGATGGCGGCAAAGGGCAAAGCCTGCGAGCGCAGGCGCGCGTCATCGCCCGAACTGGCGCCGGCGTAGCGGAATTCGGGGTTCAGGTATACCTCTTTGGACGAGGTTTCATTCATCATAAGATCCGGATTCATCTGGTTGATCCGGCCCGCGCCCGGATCTTCCTGGGCGGCGGCCGCCGCCTTTTCCGGGGCGCGCTTGAACACTTCGCTGTTGATATGGTCGCTGACCGCCCTGATGGCGGTGATCAACTGGTTGGTCTTGGCTTCGCGCGCCTGGGGCCAGATTTTGCCCGAGGCGTCGCGCACGCGCACGTCCAGGCTGCATGTGTCGCCCATGACGGTGACGGTGCCCCAGACCACGTAATCGGCCTTGTACTTCACGCGGGCCTTTTCCGCCGCGGCCTCGTCCGAAACCGCGGGCTGCGACGCGGGCACGTCATTGACGACGGGTTCCACGTGTCCCTTCCAGTACAAACGCGAGGTCAGCATCTGGGGAATGGAGCGCTCCAGGTAGGCAAAGCCCTGCGGCCCCTGAATGGCGAAAGGCAGCACCACGAAACCCGCTTTTTCAGCCGCCGCCGCCTGGGAGCACAGGAGCAGCGCCAGCAGAACCGTCGCCGCGCGAAACACACGCTTCATATATCCTCTCTTTCCGGTTGTTTTCCGCGTAATTTGCGCAGGGCCGCATCGGACGGCGCGCCCCCCGCCGCTCCCGGCGAATCGGGCCGGCGTACGAACAGGATTTCCGGGGCCGCTATTTTCTTGCGGCTCATCTCCCCTCAGTATATCTTCTTAGGGGAGTTGAAGCAACACCTGTTACCCACCGTTACTCCGAAAAAACGGATGTCCCGAAAAACGGCCCGCGCATGAATATTCCGCCCCTACGCTCATTCCGCCTGGTGTGCAAGCCCGGCGAAATCCCCGCCCTGGAAGCCCTGCTGGCCGCCCAGGGCTTTGTCTGGGAAGACGAACCCTTTTTCCCCCTGGCCCGCAGGCTGCTGCGCGAGCCCTTTTCGCTGGGCGCCAGTCTGGCCGCTTTTTTCGGCTACGTCTATATCCAGGACCGCTCATCCATGCTGCCCCCCCTTGCCCTTGCCCCAAAGCCGGGTGACGCCGTCCTGGACATGTGCGCCAGCCCCGGCAGCAAAACCGGCCTGCTCGGCCAGATGGTGGGACCGCACGGTTTCGTCCTGGGCAACGAGCCCGCGCAAAGCCGCCTGGCCACCCTGCGCCGCAATCTGATCTCCCTGAATCTTTTGTGCTGCGCCACCACCTCGCATCCCGGCGAGCGTCTGCCCCTTCCCGGAGCGGGCGCGGACCCGGCCCCCGCGGATGCCCCTTCCCCCCCGGAAGGCGCGCGCTTCTTTGACCGGGCCGCAGGTTCGCCGGGCGGCTTTTCAGCCCCGCAAAGCAAGCACGTCTTTGCATCCTCCCGTGCGCCCTATCCCGGCTGGGGCCGCATCCAGCTTGACCCGCCCTGCAGCGGCTGGGGCACGGTGGAAAAGAACCCCCAGGTTCTGCGCCTGTGGCGGGGCGACAAGGTCAAACCCCTGATAGGCCTGCAGCGCCTGCTGCTGCGCGAGGCCGCCCGCCTGCTGCGTCCCGGCGGCAGGCTGGTCTATTCCACCTGCACGACCCACACGGCGGAAAACGAAGAGCAGGTCCGCTTTGCCGTTGACGAACTGGGCCTGGAGTTCGTCCCCCTTGCCCCCCCGCCGGGCTTCGCCTTTGCCGAACCCGCCCTGCCGGAATTCTCCGGCGTTTTGCGTGTGGACACAGGGACCGACGGCCAGGGTTTTTTCGTCGCCGCCCTGCGCAAACCCGGCGAAGCCCCCCACCCCCCGGAAAGCCCCGCGCCCGTCCGCTCCCAGACCGCTCCTGTCCCGCCCGTGCCGCATGGGCCGGAAGGCCGGACCGTCCCCGGCGGCCCGCTTATGGCCGCCCGCCCCGGCCACCCCTCCGCGGCGGAATACCCGCCCGTGCCGGAACGCCACGGCTCCCCCGCCCGCCGTAAAACGCGCCCTCCCGCGCCCGCCCGGTCTTTGCTCGGGGAAGTTCTTCCTTCCGCCGCCCTCGAGTCCCCCTGGACGGACCTTTCACTGCTGCCGCCCGGCTCCGTCGCCGTCTTTGGAGATGTGCCCCATTTTCTGCCGCAAGCCTCGGCCGCCCTGCTTCCCCCAGGCTTCCGCTGGAAAGGCTTTCCCCTGGGCAGGCTCCGGCCCGGCGGCGTGCGCGTCAGCCCCGCCCTGCGGGTCCTCATGCCCGCCCTGGAAGAAGCCCTGGCGCGCGGCCTGCCCTGCCTGAACCTTGAGGAGACGGCGCCCCTCGAAGCTCTCCTGGCCGGCAAGGCCCTTGCCGTTTCCGCCCCCGGACCGGAAATCGGCCTCTATTTTCAGGGCCTGCCCCTTTGCCGCCTTACCGTCAAAGGCTCCCGCGCCCTGCTGCCCGCTTTATAGGATGACGCTCGGGGTCACATCCTGTGACCCGCTCGCTATTGCGGGCCGGACTTCGCCGGGGAGCGCGGTCCCCGGCTTGTCCGAAAACCGCCCGCTCCGCTGCGCGGCCCGGCCCCGTCCTGGGGCCGGATGCGGCCCTGCGGGCCGACGCCTCCGGCGTTTAAAGAATAAACATTGTGAAAAAAGCTCAGGAACCGCAGCGGAGCTTGAATCCTCCGTGTTCAAGACGGTATGGATTCAAGCTCCGCTGCGGGTCCTGAGCTTTTTGAACTTTTAGGCTAAACTCACGCCTAGAGCTTCATAACAGCACAACAAAGAAAGCTATCGACAAGTTTCGCTTACCCCAAACACAGGATCAAGGGACGAAAGTCCCTTGCGGGAGGTCCGGAGGGCGGAGCCCTCCGGCGGGGTCCAGGGGCGGAGCCCCTTAACTTTTTTTACACACCATGACCCTGGCGGGGCGGAGGAGCCGGTCTTTGAGGGTATAGCCGCAGGCAAGCAGGCCGCAGACGTATCCTTCAGGCACTTCCGGGGCGTTTTGCATGCCGACGGCTTCGTGCCGGGCGGGGTCGAACTCTTCGCCCACGGCCCCGATCCGGGCAAGCCCGTGTTTTTGCAGGGATTCGAGCAGCAGCTTGCGGGTCATTTCCACGCCCACGATAAAGTTTTTGCAGGCGTCGGTCTTGTTGGCGTGCAGCAGGGCGAGATCAAGGTTGTCCAGGGCGGGGACGATATCGGAAAGCACGCCTTCGGCGGCGAAGCGCACTTGTTCCTCGCGCTCCCGGTCCAGGCGTTTTTTGGCGTTGTCCAGGTCGGCCATGGCCCGCAGACGGGCGTCGTCGGCTTCTTTTTTCACCTGACAGGTGGAGCAGAAGCGTTCGGCGCACAGCAGGGCGATTTCCTCGTCGCCAAGGGGCTCGCCTTCGGCGCGATTTTTCAGCCCGTGGCCCGAGGGGCCGGCCGGATCGTCCACGAACAGGCCGCCCACGGGGCCGGCCCCGCCGGGGGTAAAAGGAGGCAGTCCGTCGCCCCCGCCGGTTCCGTGGCCGCCCTGGCGCGCCGCATAGGCGTCGCGCGCCCGGGCCTGTTCCTTGGCGCTTTTGTTCTGACGCAGGGGGTCCTGCGCGGCGGCATCCGGATCGTCGGACCGGCGTTCTTCAGGGCCGGACGCGCTTTCTCCGCCGGAATCTTCGCCGTGCGCGGCGTTGCGGCCGTGGTGCTGCTGACCGAAAAAGGGATGCTTGATGCTCATGGCGCGGATGTGCTCCTGGATGACGTACCCGCTCGGGCGGGTTCCCAAACAGCTTTCTTGCCCGACGGCTTTTTTGGAAACAGCCCGCAGAGGCCGGTTCTTTCAGATGGATATGGGTAAACACGCTTTGCCGGACTGTCAATATTATCCGCACCCGCGCTTGCTTAAAGCATGCGTTGCGGTAGCGGCCCAGCATACCGCCCGGAGCGTTCCGGCGTACTCCCCCAGGAGCGGCACACGCCCCGGCAGGATATGGTTTACTGTCAGACGAGGAAGACGCGGATTTTTCCGAAGGGGAGTGACAATTCCGCAGGAAGCGGGATTGGACGCGGGAGCGAAGCGACCGCGCCCGAAGGGCGAGCCACAGGAAGTGGCGAGTCAGCTCTTTGGTCCATGACCCCGAGCAAAAACGATGCCTGACGCGGTATCACGGCAAACCAGGCCCTACCGGTGGACGGGTTCCCAGGGGGCGGAGCGATTGCCCCTGGTCAAAAAACGCCAGGAATGCAGGGTGCCGTTTTCGTCGGCCCTGGCTTCAAGAATAAAGTTGGGATCGCTGCGGCCGAACCAGCGGGCCGGGCTGTCCGGCGAAAATATGTAGCGCAGATCCATGAAGACGTATTCCGTAAGGCGGCGTCCGCCGCCGGGTTGCCCTTCCGGAAGGTCGCGCGTCCGCTGCACCATAAAAGCGCAAAAGTCCCGGAATTGCAAAAATATGGGATGCTGAGCGCCAAAACGCGCCAGCAGCGCCGGGTCGGCCTTGGCGAACGAGGCCAGCCGCGCCGCGTTGCCGGAAAAGGGAAACGCCGTGCCCATGCGGTAGGTAAGACCGTCGTCCACCACGATTTTCCAGACATAGGGCGAAAATGGCTCCGTCAGCAAAGTCAGGCGGCCCGGGTCGTTCCCGGCATACCGCCGCGCCAGGGACGGAGTAAGCAACCCGTTCACGCCCAGGCTGGCCAGGGGATACAGCAGGATCCAGATCAGGCCCGCACACGCAAGCCGCCGGGCTCGGGGGGAAAAGCGGGCAACGGCCGGGACGGAAGCGCCCGGAAAGCGAATGGAGCCTTCCGCGCCGGTATCGCGGCGCATTCCCGTCCGCGCGCCGCTTTCCGCTCCGGCTTGCGCGCCGGAGAAAAGAACGCCCGGCGCCGGCTTTTGCATCCAGGCCGCCACAAGCAGGGCCAGGGCGGGAAGGGTAAGTTGCAGGTCCACGATGAACATGGAAGAGTACCAGACACGCAGGGGGGAAAAGGGCAGCAGAGCCTGGGTGCCGAAGGTGGTCATGCAGTCCAGGTACACATGCGTGAGCAGGGCGAAAAGGGCGGCGCAGAACATGGCGCCCAGGCCGAAGGAATGGAAAAAGCGGCGCAAGAAAGCAAAAAGGCGGCGGAGCGCCCCGGCGTTTCCATACCCCGGACAGGGCGCCCCGGCGGCAAAGCGCGCCTGTGGAAAAAAAACCGCGCCGCCCCCCGCGCATTCCGGCACAGCGCCTTCCAAAACAGCGCGTTCCCAGATCGGCACCCGCTGCCGCCTGTGCAGCAGCAGATAAAAGGGCAGCACCAGGCACAGCGCCAAAACGGGCTGCAGGGCCAAAGCATGCGTGATGCCCCGGTGCACCACCAGCAGATGGTCCGGCGTGCTTCCGGAAAAGATGTCAATGTCGGGAAACTCCCCGGCAACGATGCCGAAGCCCGCAAGCATGGCGCGGCGCGGCGCGCGCGGAAAAATCATGGGCGTCAGAGCGCCCGCGACCAGATGTGTCAACGAGTCCATATACGGGCTTTTCCTTAAGGGACGAATGCGCTATAGGAGGCGGACCACGCGGAACAAATCCGTCAATCCATAACGCAAAGGTTCTTCCATGCGCAAGGCTTCCTGCGGCATCACTCCTGAAGGCGCCCCCAGCATCGGGCTTACCGCCTTTTCCGCCCTGATATTCGCCCTGCTGGGTTGCTGGACCGCCGCCCTGGCGTTTCTTGTCCTGACCGCTTTCTGCTGTAATTTCTTCCGCGATCCGGAGCGCGTCACGCCCCACGCCCCCGGTCTGGCCGTAAGCCCGGCCGACGGCCGCGTCATCAAAATCACCGGCATGCCCGACCCTTTCACCGGCAAGGAACGCCTGTGCGTCTGCGTGTTCATGAACGTCTTCAACGTGCACGTGAACAGAAGCCCCGTGGCCGGAACCGTGGCCGACATCGCCTATCATCCCGGCAAATTCATCAACGCCTCTTTCGACAAGGCGTCCAGCGACAACGAACGCTGCGCCTATTCGCTGAAGGACGGCGACGGCAGCCTGTGGAGCATGGTGCAGATAGCCGGGCTGGTGGCCCGGCGCATCGTCTGCCGGGTGGACGTGGGCGATCCCCTGGCCAGGGGAGAGCGCTTCGGCATGATCAAATTCGGCTCGCGTGTTGACCTTTACCTGCCCGATGGCTACCTTCCCTCGGTATCCGTGGGCCAGACCGTGCTTGCCGGGCAAACCGTGCTGGCCGCGCGCCCGCCGGAAAAGGCGTAGCAAGGAGATTTCATGGAAGAACGTCCCGTTCCCCGATACAAAAGCATCTACATCCTGCCCAACCTGCTTACCACGGGCAGTCTGCTGACGGCCTTTCTCGGCCTTTTGTGGGCCTCGGCGGGCCGTTACGAGGACTGCGCCGTGGCCGTTTTCGTCAGCGCCCTTCTGGACGGCCTTGACGGCAAGGTGGCCCGCCTGACCAACACCGCCAGCGAATTCGGCATCCAGTACGACTCGCTGGCGGATCTTACGGCCTTTGGCGTGGCCCCGGCCTTTATGATGTTCCAGTACTCCCTGCACCAGTACAACAAGATCGGCGTGGCCGTGGCCTTTCTTTTTACCGTGTGTTCCGCCCTGCGGCTGGCCCGTTTCAACATTTCCACGGCCACGGCCAACAAGCGCTTTTTCACCGGCCTGCCCACCCCGGCGGCCGGCTGCACCCTGGCGGGCCTGGTGCTTTTTGTCCCCACCCTGCCGGCGGGTTTGCAGGGGGCCGTGCCCGGCTTTTCACTGTTCCTTACGGCCGCCGCCGCCTTTTTGATGGTCAGCCGCATCCGGTACGCCTCGTTCAAGGAAATCGGCTTCTTCAAGGCCCATCCCTTCAGCACCATGGTGACGGTCATCCTGCTGTTCGCCCTGGTGGTGGCAAGCCCCCGCGTTTTCGTGCCCCTGATCCTCTTCGGCTATATCCTTTCCGGCCTGGTGCACACCTTCGTCATCCTGCCGCGCATGGCCCGTTCCGCCAACCGCGCCGCCTTGCACCAGCACGACCAGCGCGGCGAATAGCGGTCAGCGCCGCGGATTGGCGTGACACTTCGTCGGGCATCGGTTTTGCCCGGCGGGCGGGACCACAATTTTGCGGAAAGCGAAATTGGACGCGGAAGCAAAGCGGCCAAGCCGGAGGCCCAGGCCCGGGACGGGCCAGGTCAAAAGTCCCGCCCCCCTCGCAAAAACCCGCCTTCCCTGTCTGACGGCAATACGCGGCGCGACCGAATCGCCGGGCTCATGATGATTACGGGGGCGGGACAGCGACCCTGTTTTTTTATAACAATACCTGTGGAGAAACTATGTTCGGCCTGATCTTCAGAAAAATATTCGGCTCCAAAAACGAACGCTACATCAAGGGCAAATCGCGCCTGATCAGCGCCGTCAACGCTTTTGAAAAAGAGATGCAGGCCCTTTCGGACGCGGATTTTCCTGTACGGGCGGCTGAATACAAGCGCCGGATCGCGGCGGAGGAAGCCACCCTGGACGAACTGCTGCCCGAGGTCTTCGCCATGGTGCGCGAGGCGGCCGTCCGCAGCCTGGGCATGCGCCACTTTGACGTGCAGCTTGTGGGCGGCATGGTGCTGCACAGCGGCAAAATTGCGGAAATGAAGACCGGCGAAGGTAAAACCCTTATGGCCACCCTGGCCGTGGTGCTCAACGCCCTTTCCGGCAAGGGCGTGCACGTGGTCACGGTCAACGACTACCTGGCCAGACGCGACGCCAACTGGATGGGGGCCCTTTATTCCTTTCTGGGGCTTTCGGTGGGCGTTATCGTGCACGGCCTTTCGGACGAGGAGCGCCAGGCCGCCTATGCCGCCGACATCACATACGGCACCAACAACGAATTCGGCTTCGACTACCTGCGCGACAACATGAAGTTCTACCAGAACCAGATGGTGCAGCGCGGGCACAACTTCGCCATTGTGGACGAAGTGGACTCCATCCTCATCGACGAAGCCAGAACGCCGCTGATCATCTCCGGATCGGCCGACGACTCCACGGACCTGTACCGCAACATCGATCTTATCGTGCGGCGGCTTGACCCCGTCACGGACTTTACCATTGACGAAAAAGCCAAGACGGCCATGCTTACCGACGACGGCGTGCTGCACTGCGAAAAGCTGCTGAACGTCGACAACCTTTTTGACGCCCAGAACATCACCCTGCAGCATCACGTGCACCAGTCCCTCAAGGCGCATAACGTCTTTCGCCGCGACGTGGACTACATCGTCAAGGACGACCAGGTGATCATCGTCGACGAATTCACCGGCCGCCTCATGCCGGGCAGGCGTTTTTCCGACGGCCTGCACCAGGCGCTGGAAGCCAAGGAGCAGGTCAAGGTGGAGGCCGAGAACCAGACCCTGGCCTCCATCACCTTCCAGAACTATTTCCGCCTGTACTCCAAGCTGGCGGGCATGACCGGCACCGCCGACACCGAGGCCGTGGAATTCCACGAAATCTACGGGCTGGAGGTCATCTCCATCCCCACGCACAAGCCCATGGTCCGCATGGACATGGCCGACGTCATCTACCGCACCAAAGAGGAAAAATTCCAGGCCATCGTGGAGCAGATAGCCGAACTGCACACCGCCGGGCAGCCCGTGCTGGTGGGCACCATCTCCATCGAAACGTCGGAACTGCTTTCCAACTATCTGAAAAAGGCCAAAGTCCCCCATAACGTGCTCAACGCCAAACACCACGAGCAGGAAGCCGCCATCATCGCCGAGGCCGGCCAACGCGGGAAGGTGACCATCGCCACCAACATGGCCGGGCGCGGCACCGACATCGTGCTGGGCGAAGGGGTACGCGAGCTGGGCGGCCTGTTCATCCTGGGCACCGAACGCCACGAAAGCCGCCGCATCGACAACCAGTTGCGCGGCCGCTCGGGCCGCCAGGGCGATCCCGGCCGTTCACGCTTCTACCTGTCCCTGGAAGACGACCTCATGCGCCTGTTCGGGTCCGAGCGCATCTCGAAAATCATGGGCACCCTGGGCCTGAAGGACGGGGAATCCATCGAGCACCGCATGATCTCCCGCGCCATTGAAAACGCCCAGAAACGTGTGGAAGGCCACAACTTTGAAATCCGCAAAACCCTGCTGGACTACGACAACGTCATGAACCAGCAGCGTGAGGCCATCTACACCCTGCGCCGGGAAAGCATCGGCCGCGAAGACGTGGAAGAGACCGTGCTGGAATTTTTGGACGATACCCTGGCCGACACCTACGCGGCCTATGAAGCCGCGCGCGGCAAACTGGACGAGGAGCAGGCGGCCCTGCTCATGTCCCAGTTGCAGGAAGTCTTCAACATCCAGCGCCAGTGGCGGGACGATCGCCTGCCCGCGCCCGCGGAAGCCCGCGCCTGCGTCCTGGAAAGCCTGCATTACCTTAAAGCCGGCGCGCCGCAGATATACAACGATATTCTGCGCTACTTCCTGCTGGAAGAACTGGACCGCTGCTGGAAAGAACACCTGCTGAACATGGACCACCTGCGCGACGGCATCGGCCTGCGCGGATACGGCCAGCGCGATCCCAAGCAGGAATACAAGCGCGAGGGCTTCGCCCTGTTCCGCGACATGCTTGACCGTATCCGCGAAAACCTCTTCAAGTCCCTTACCCGCCTGCGCCTGCAAGTGGAAGAGCCCGCCGGAGCCGCCCCCGGAGAAAGCGAAATCTTTGACGCCGAAGCTACGGCCCCCGCCGTTGAAACCGCCCCGGAACAGCCGAAAGAAGAAAGGGGGCAGGCCTCGCCCTTCAAGCACAAAGAGCGCGGCGCGCGCCTTTCGTACTCTTCAGGCCCGGCCCCGGAAAAGACCGCCACTGTCACCCGCGAAGCTCCCAAAGTGGGACGTAATGAAGACTGCCCCTGCGGCAGTGGAAAAAAATATAAAAAATGTTGCGGCAAGGGCAAATGACGGGACAGCGAAGGAACGGGTAAAAGAACGCTTCCGAGGGAGGGGGAGGAGAGCTTGCGAAAAGCTCTCCTCCCCCTCCCTCTGGAACAGATTAACTTTGAGACGCTCGCTCCGGCGCTTAACGGCGAAACAAGTTTCGCCTGCGCCTGCGCGGCGGGCGGCGGTTCCCGCCGCCAGAGCAAATAAACATTTTCAATGTCAATTTGCTCTACCGTCCTCTTCCGCCTTCGAACTCCCTTTCCTGCTCTCAAAGGCTGTCTCCCGGCCTTAAGATTTTTTAATTTTCCGGAAGCCGTTTCATAAAATGCATTTTTAGGGGATACTTTCTACAGAGGGGTTGCTCCCCCGGCCAGCAGCCACTCGGGGCCATACTCCGTCTTTTTGGCGGCAAACGTTTGCATCCATGCCACAGGCAAAATGTTTCTCCGCATGGCGTCCGATATCCACGCCTCCCGCACCCCCAGCCACTTGGCCAGTCCGGAAATGGTACTTACCCCGGTCGCTTCTTTCAGCCGTTCCAGCACCGCGCGCATTGACGCCGACGCGTATTCTCCCTCACCAAGCTGATAAAATCCTTCGGGCTCCCAGTATTTACCCATGCGTTTCCCTTTGCTATGCGGCTTGACTGTTGCTGTTTAATATAGAGTAGTCATAGCCACTCGAAAGAGGGATTACAAGAGCTATTAAAAAGCTATGAGTACCGATGACGAGGAAAGAATCGCCAGGCGGCACATGCATGTCGTCATCCGGCGCTTTCGCGATGCGGCGGGATTTTCGCAACAACAGCTCGCCGACCGCATAGGCGTAAGCAAGGGGTTCATCTCCGGCCTGGAAGGCGGGCGCAACGTGCCCAACCTGGACATGCTGGTGCGCATCGCGCGGGAACTTGGCGTCAGCCCCGGCGAGATGCTCGACGCCATGTTGCGGGAAGCCGAAAGGCAATAACCGCTTTCCTGAGCAATCGCGTCTGTCGCCCGCTATAACGGCGGATTCCGGAACCGCCGCGCGCTTTCGCGCAGGCTTACGTCAAAAGGCCGGCAACAGCGTAAAAACACAGATGGAAACCGGTCCGGTGGACTCGCGGCAGAGTCTTCCCCGGACCGGTTTCCCTTTTCCCGTTCTTTTCCATCCATTTTATATATGAATATGCATATATGCCATGCGAAAATTTGTTGCCGCGGAAAATTTGTGTTAGTCCCGCAGGTTGCCGGCGGTGCTGCCGGAAGATATTATAGTGCCGTTGCGCACTGTCCGGTGTTGACTTGCCCCCATATTGGGCTATGCTGCCGGATAGTGGAAAAATCCTGTCCGAACCCGCCGTCCCGTTTGCCGGACGCGGCGGAAGAATATTTTCAAGCGTGCTATCCCCCGCGCAGGCGCGGGCGAAACCTGTTTCGCCGTTAAGCGCCGGAGCGAGCGTCCCAAAGTTATTATGCTCTAAGAAAAAGGAGCTGCTTATGCGTCATATGTCGAGGCAATACATCGCTATACTGCTGGCGGCCCTCCTGCTGGCCCCGCCCGGCCTTGCGCCCGCCCTGGCGGCGGAAGTCGCGGCAACGGAAAACGCGACGGCGCAAGCGGCCGCGCCGGCGCAAAGCGCCCCCAAACTTTCATCAGAGCAACTTGAGCAACTGACGGCCCCCGTGGCCCTGTACCCGGACAGCCTGCTGGCCCAGGTGCTGATGGCTTCCACCTACCCTCTTGAGGTGGTGGACGCCGCGCGCTGGGCCAAGGCCAACTCCAAGCTTCAGGGCAAGGCCCTGGACGACGAGCTGAAAAAACAGACCTGGGACCCCAGCGTCAAATCGCTGCTGCATGTTCCCCAGACCCTGCAGATGATGAATGACAAGCTGGACTGGACGGAACAACTGGGCAACGTCTTCCTGGCGCAGCCCCAGGACGTGATGGACGCCATTCAGCGCCTGCGGGCCAGGGCCAAGGCCCAGGGAGTCCTCAATTCCAACAAGCAGCAGACCGTCACGGTGAAGCAAGCCCCAAGTTCCGGGGGGTCGCAGGTCATCGTCATCCAGCCCGCCCAGCCCGATGTCGTGTATGTGCCCTCTTACAATCCCACTGTGGTCTACGGCCCCTGGCCGTACCCGGCCTACCCGCCCTATGCCTGGTATCCGCCGGGATACGCGGCGGCGGGCGCCATGGTTTCCTTCGGCGTGGGCGTGACCGTCGGGTCCGCCATGTGGGGCTATCCGGACTGGGATCACGGCGACGTGGACATCGACGTCAACAGATACAACGAGTTCCACGGCGGTCACCCTCCCGGCCCTCCTCCCGGTCCCCCGCCAGGCCCCCGTCCCGGTCCCGGACCGCAGCCGATCCCGGGCCGGTACACCTGGCAGCACGACCCGGTCCACCGGGGCAACGTGCCTTACGGCAACCCCGACGTGGCCAGACGGTTTCAAGCCCCGAACCGGGACGGCATCTCTCCGTCCCAGGCACGGGAAAACGCGCGTGAGGCCTTCCGCGGACGCACGGGCATAACGCCCGGCGGTTCCGTAGCTCCCGGAACCGCCGGGCACGCGGAAGGCCGGCGCTTGGGCGGCTCGGGAACGGGCCGCATGCGCGAAGCCGGAACGACCCCCAAACACGCGCCCGGAGGAAGAAGCACGGCCCATTCCGGCGAACGGCGGCCCCCCGCCGAGCGGCGGCCCCCCGCCGAGCGGCGGCCCTCCGGCGAGCGCGGCGGCCATTCCCCCGAAAGGTCCGGGATCTTCCAGGGCCTGCACGGCGGCGGCATGGACGGGCAGCGGGCGCGGCAGAACTTTGAGCGCGGCAGCCAGAGCAGGAAGCTCATGTTCCAGCACCCCGAAGGCGGCGGCTTCCAGGGCGGCGGCTTATTCCGCCGTTGAACAAGGAGAAAAGCATGAACAGAACACCGTTCCACAGCCGATCCGTGCTGGCCCTGTTCTGCGCCCTGGCCCTGCTTTGGGGGTCGGCGGCCGCGGCAGCGGAACCCGCGCGGCCTTACGATACCCCCGAATCGGCGGCCGAGGCCCTGGCCCTGGCGGCAAAAGACAACAACATGGCGGAACTGCACAAACTGTTCGGGGACGCCGGCAAAGGCGTGCTGGGGTCCGGGGACGAGGTGGCGGACGCGGCCGACCGGGCGGCCTTTGCCGCCGCCTATGCGGAAAAGCATTCGCTTGCCCCCGACGGGGAGGGACGCCGCTTTCTGCTGATAGGCGCAAGCGACTGGCCCTTTCCCGTGCCCCTGGTCAAGGCGAAGGACGGCCGCTGGGCCTTTGACGCCAGACAAGGGGCGGACGTTCTGCTGGCCCGCCGCATAGGGCGCAACGAACTGGCCGCCATGCAGGTATGCCGGGCTTTTGTGGACGCCCAGCAAGAATACCGGCGGCTTAATCCCGAAAAGTCCCCGGTCCCGCACTTTGCCGCCAGAATCGCCAGCCGGCCCGGCAAGCGCGACGGGCTGTACTGGGAAACCGCGCCGGAAGAAGCGCCCAGCCCCTTCGGGCCCCTGGCCGCCTCCGCCGAGGTCAGCGGTTACTCCCCCACCGGACGGGACAACGACAGGCCCTACCACGGGTATCGTTACCGCGTCCTCACCAGCCAGGGCGCAAACGCTCCGGGCGGGGCCGTCAACTACATGAAAAACGGCCTCCTGTCCCGCGGAGTCGCCCTGCTGGCCTCCCCCGACAACTACGGCGTCTCCGGGGTCATGAGCTTTATCATCAACCAGGACGGACTGCTTTACGAAAAAAATATGGGCAGAAATACCGGCGTCCTGGCCCGCGAACTGCCCTCCTTCAACCCCGATTCTTCCTGGAGCCGTGTTGACGTGCAGTAAAGCGGGGAAAGACCGCAAGCTCGAAAAATATAACCGCAAGAGAAAGGGGAAAGGAAACGTGGGGCGCTCCCCCTTGAAAAGCTTCCTTCCCCCTTTCTTTATACAACCAGCTATGCTATCCACGCCTTTCGGCGCGACACAAGAATATTTTTCCGCAACAGCAACAAAGATACGCCGTACACCGTGGTCTTTGCGCATTTGCGGCATTTGCCGCGAACGCCGCATGCTTGGTAAAAAATACACAAGCTCCGCCCGCAAGTATAAGACGGGATATTCGCCCGTACTGATAATACATCCAATTTTTGCTTTTAAAATATCATAACACGATATCAAAGCGGCGATCGAAACGACCTACAGGCAAAATTACATGCATTTTCGTAATGTATTCATTTACAAAGTTTGACAAATTTTCTTTATCCGTCCACTTTTACGCAAGACAAATAATGCCGCCGTGTTTTCTTCGCGGCGCCGCTATGGGCTCTACGGCGCCAGGAATGCCCGGCAAACGCCGGGCAAACGCAAAGCCCCCGCCGCCGCAAAGGCCCGCTCCGTCGGCAAGCGTCTCGCGGCAAGGATTTGCGGACAAATCCTTGTAAACGTTCCACCCATTTCATTAGTGCTTTGTTCCGGAGGAAGGCTTTGAACAAACGATCCGTGCCCATGGCCATAGCCGGTTGCATCCTGGCCGTGGCGGGGCTGGCGGGATATTTCACGCCGCCCCCCACAGAGGCTTTTCCTACCCGAATCCTCATGCAGAACGCGGGGGGGCGCATTGTTTTCACACACCGCGACCACAGCGAAACGCCGAACATGACCTGCGCCGCCTGCCACCACGAGCTCCGCGTCACCGCCGCCGGAGTTTCGCAAGCCGGGCCCGGCCCGGCATCAGGCCCCGGTGAGGTTGCGGCCCGGCCCGCCGTCATGGCCTGCGCCGACTGCCACGGCGCCGGCGACAACCCGCGTTTTGCGGCGGAACACCAAAAAACCTACGCCGCCAAAGGCGTGCCCTGCGCCTCCTGCCACCATGCGCGCATAGAGGGGCTGGCGCCCGGCTGGGATCACGCCGTTCACGCGGAGCAGTACGCCGCCGAAGACTGTACCAGCTGCCATCACCCGGCCTCCTTCAGCTACAAGGAGGGCCGGATCATGGCGCACAAACCGCAAAAGTGCTCCAACTGCCATACGGCCAAGCCCAACAAACTGGCCCCCACCACGCTGAAGGACGCCGCCCACGCGCGTTGCGTCACCTGCCACGAAGAACTGTTCGACCGTAAGGCCAAGGGCTGCCCCACCTGCCACAATGTGGCCTCCGCGGCCAGGGCGGTCCCCGGCAAAGCCGGCCCGTCCGGCAAAAGCGCCGAGTCTTCGTGCGCTTCCTGCCACGCTCCCCTGCTTTCGCGCATGGACGCCTTCCACAAAAGCTGCATGGGCTGCCACGACAAGATGGCAGCGGCCCCGGGACCGGACGCCAAAGCGGGCGGAACCGTCGCAATCACGGGGCCGGGCGCCAAGGCCCCGTGCGCCCAATGCCACACGCCGTAAGGGAGAGAATACCGTATGGATGCCAGATTTATCCTTTCCCCCGGCGGCCGCCGCGAGATGACCGTTCTGGACGGAGTGTCCCTTGTGCGGATCCCCCTGGACGACCACGACGCCGTCGTAAAAAAGCGCGCCCTGGTAAACCGGGGAACCCTGATCGCCACGCACAGCAGCCCGAACGTCGGCGACATGCACGCCCCGTTCGCCGGGACCGTCAAAGAAGTCACCCCGGCCTTTATTGAAATAGAAGCCCTGCCCCCCGAAGCCGCGCAAACGCCCGGCGGGGAAGCCGCCGCCCCGGCCAGGACCTCCGCCGAAAGTAAAGAAGCCCAGGCCGAGGTTCCGGAAGAAGGCCAGGCCGCCCCGGCCAGGGCCGCCAAAGCCTCCGCCGAAGGCAAGGAAGCCCCGGCCAAGGCGGCCAAGACTCCGGCCGTTCCCCCGCCGTCGCCCGCGCCCGTCTCCTTTGACGGGCTGGACGCCGTGCAACTCGGCAAGGCCTTGAAGGAGCTGGGCATTCCCGTGCGCCTGTTCAACCGTCCGGCCAGGCTCTTTATCATCAACGGGCTGAACCCGGAACCGGGCATGCTCTACGCCGAGGAACTGCTGGGCTGGCACAGGGCGACCCTGGAAGCGGGCCTTGCGCTGGCGCGCAGGCTTTCGGACGCGCCCCGCTTTGTCCTGGCCCTGCCCGAAGGCAGCCCTCATTCCCTGCCCGGGGCGGACGCGCATTACGTCAAGCCCGTTTACCCGGTCAGCCTGTCCTACCCGCTGATCCGCGCCGTCACCGGCAAGGAGCGGCCCGAGGACATCACCGTGCTGCGTCTGCACGCCCTGTTCGCCCTGGGTCTGGTGGCGGAAAGCGGCCTGCCCCTGACCCGCGCCGTGACCACGGCCCTGGGACAAAACTACCTGGCCCCCGTGGGCACGCCGGTTTCCGCCTTTTTCGACAGGCAGGGCCTGCGCCCCGAGCCGGGCGACACGGTCCTCCTGGGCGGGGCCATGCGCGGGGCGGCCATTGCCGGAACCTCCAGGGGCATTGGCAAAGGCGACGACGCCGTGCAGTTCATCAAAAAGGGCGCGCTGCCGCCCCTGGAAGACACCCCCTGCATCGGCTGCGGGGCCTGCGTGCACATCTGTCCCGTGCGCCTGCGGCCCAACATGCTCAGCCGCTATGCCGAGTTCGGCCTGTACGAATCCTGCCGCAAGGAACATATCGAGGTCTGCATTGAATGCGGCCTGTGCGGCTACATCTGCCCCTCGTGCCGTCCCATGCAGCAATACTTCCGCATGGCCAAGCACCACCTCGGCCTCATTTCGCTCCAGCACCGCCTGGGCAAATGACGGGAACGCAACCGGAGATACCATGTCCGACAACGCCCTTACCCCCCGTACCGATCTGGTGCCCCTGTTCGTGGTGGACACCCCGCCCTACATGCGTTCGGGGACCACGCTGCACACCATGTCGCGCGACACTGTTCTGGCCCTTGTCCCGGCGGCGGTCTGCGCCTTTTTCGCCTTTGGCCTGGCCCCCCTGCGGGTCATGGCCCTTGCCGCCGGAACCGCCATACTGGTCGAGGCCCTGTGCCAGCGCATGGCCGGGCGCGACATCCGCATCCACGACGGCACCGCCCTGGTCACGGGGCTGCTGTTCGCCTTTCTGCTGCCCGCGGGCGCGCCCTGGTGGCTGGCCGTCATAGGCGCCGCCCTGACCATGGCGCTGGGCAAGCACGTTTTCGGCGGCCTGGGCTGCAACCCCCTGTGCCCGCCCCTGGTGGGCTGGGCGGCCATGACCATCTCGTGGCCCACCCAGATGGACCCGGGGGCCATGACTCTGAACACCCAGTTCATCGATCCCCTGCTGCGGCTCAAGTACTTCGGACCGGCCAGCCTGCCCGCGGGAAGCGATCTTTCCCTGCTGCTCGGCCAGCAACTGGGCGGACTGGGCAGCGCGCAGGTGGCCGCCGTGCTTGCGGGCGGGCTGTTTTTGCTGGCCCGCCGCCTGATCCGCTGGGAAATCCCCCTGTCTTTTCTGCTGGGCGTGCTTATTGTCGGCGGCATTTACTGGCACGTGGACCCGCAGGTCCATGTCGCGCCGCACCTGTATTTTTTGACCGGCAGCACGATCTTTGCCGCCTTTTTTCTGGCCACGGACCATCCCTCCTCGCCGGTGGGCAGCGTGGGCATGGCGCTGTATGGTCTTTTGGGCGGGGCTTTGGTGGTGCTTATCCGCGTGTACGGCATCTATCCGGACAGCGCGCCCTTTGCCGTACTGCTGGCCTCGCTGCTGACCCCGGCCTTCGACATGATCCGCCCCGCCCCTTACGGCAAGAGGAGCTGACCCGATGCGCGAAATACTCAGCATGATCATCGTCCTTTCGGCCATATGCGGGTTTTCCGGCCTGGTGCTGTCCTGGCTCAAGCAAACCACCGCGCCCATCATCGAGCAGCAGGTGCTGACCTACGTGCAGGGCCCGGCCATCAAGCGGGTCTTTCCCGCGGCCGACAACGACCCCATCGGGGAACGCAAAACCCTTATGTACGAGGGCCGCAAAATCATGATTTTTCCCTACCGGCAGGGGGGCAAGCTGGTGGGCGTGGCCCTGGAAAGCAAGGGCAGGGGCTACGGCGGCGACATCGGCGTCATGGTGGGCTTTGACGCCGCCAAAGACACCCTGCTGGGCATCGGCGTCACCGAGCATAAAGAAACGCCCGGCCTGGGCAGCATGGTGGCGGAGCCCAAATTCTCCGGCCAGTTCGCCGGCAAGCCGCTGGACGTGAACCTGAAGGGCAGGGGCGGCAACATCGACGCCGTTTCCGGCGCCACCATATCCTCCACGGGCACCGTGCTTGCCGTGCAGGCGGCGGCGGGGGAATACAAGGCCCTGAAGGAAGAAATCCTGAAACTCTGGCAATAAGCAACCGGCGCGGTTCAAGGAGACGGATATGGCTTCAATGTGGAAAGAATTCTCCAAGGGCCTGTGGGCGGAGATACCGCCGTTCCGGGTGGTGCTGGGTCTGTGCCCCACCCTGGCGGTGACCAAGTCGGCGGATAACGGCTTCGGCATGGGTCTGGCGGTTATCTTCGTGCTGACCCTGTCCAACATCTTCATTTCCGCCGTGCGCAAGATCATCCCCAAAAAGGTGCGTATCGTCTGCTTCATCGCCATTTCGGCCACGCTGGTGGTGGCGGTGGAACTTTTGATGCAGGCGTTCACCTACCCGCTGTACCAGCAGCTTGGCATCTTTGTGCCCCTTATCGTGGTCAACTGCATCATCCTGGGCCGGGCCGAAGCCTTTGCCGCCAAAAACCCGGTGCACCTCGCCGCCGCCGACGGACTGGGCATGGGCGTGGGCTTTACCATGGCCCTGACCCTTATCGGCTCCATCCGCGAGCTTCTGGGGTACGGCACCGTGTTCGGCCACCAGGTGATGTGGGAAGGCTTCAAACCCTTCGGCATCATGGTGGAAGCGCCGGGGGCCTTCATCGTGCTGGGCAGCGTCCTGGGCCTGATGAACTGCTGGATGATCGTTTCCGCGCGCCGCAAAAGCGGCGGGGAAACGCCGGTGAACCTTGCAGGCTGCGGCCACGGCTGCGCCTGCTGCCGGCTTGACAAGTAAGGGGGAACGCCATGGACTATTTTCTTATGTTCATCGGGGCGGTTTTCGTCAACAACATCGTTTTGGCGCAGTTCCTCGGCCAGTGTCCGTACATAGGCTGCTCCAAGGAAAAAAGCGTCTCCATCGGCATGGGCGCGGCGGTGTGCTTTGTGGCGGTCCTGGCCACGGCCATCACCTGGCTGGTGCAAAAGCACGTGCTGAACCCCCTGGACCTGGGATACCTGCAAACCATCGTGTTCATCCTGGTCATCGCGGCCCTGGTGCAGTTTGTGGAAATGTTCCTTAAAAAGATGGTGCCGCCCCTGTACAAGGCACTGGGCATCTTTTTGCCGCTTATCACCACCAACTGCTGCGTGCTGGGCCTGGCCATCCTGGTGCAAAGAAACGAGTTTGACCTGGGCACCTCGGTCTTTTACTCCTTTGCCGCCAGCATGGGCTTTATGCTGGCCCTGGTGCTGATGGCGGGCATCCGCGAACGCTTCGCCCTGTGCCGGGTGCCCCGATCCCTGCAAGGCACCCCCCTGGGGCTGATTATGGCGGGGCTTATGTCGCTGTGCTTTATGGCCTTTAAGGGAATGATACGTTGACGCGCCTGTAACGCGTTTGTAGCGCGCAATCCGAATACGACCTCAAAAATGCCGACAAGGATGGGGCCATGATCCTGACATCCGTGCTTGCTCTCCTCGCCATTGGCGTTATCGCCGCCGCCGTGCTTGCCGTTGCCTCGCGCGCCCTGAAGGTGGAGGAAAACCCCCTGATCGAAGAGGTGACGGAAGCGCTGCCCGGCGCCAACTGCGGGGGCTGCGGCTTTGCCGGTTGCGAGGCCTACGCCGCCGCTGTGGCCACCAACGAGGATATCCCCGCCAACCTCTGTACCGTGGGGGGGGCCGGCGTGGCCGACACTGTGGGCCAGATCTGCGGAAAGGCCGTGGTCATGGGCGAACCCACCGTCACCTTCCGCCGCTGCAGCCGCGAGGAAGGCCAGGTGCAGCGCCGCTATGAGTACGTGGGCACCGGCACCTGCGCCAGCGCCGCCCTGCTGGAAGGCGGCCCCTACCAGTGCACCTGGGCCTGCCTGGGCTTTGGCGACTGCCTGCGCGCCTGCCCCTTTGACGCCATGTACATCAGAAACGGCATGGTGGAGATCCTGGCCTCCAAATGCGTAAGCTGCGGCCAGTGCATCAGCGTGTGCCCTCGCTCTATCCTGCAGCTTATCCCCCGGCGGGCGCGGGTGATGATTTACTGCGCCACGCGCGAAAAACTCAAAGATGTCAGCGAAGTATGTCAGGTAGGCTGCATCAACTGCCTTAAGTGTCTGAAGGCCTGCCCCGCCGACGCCATCACGTATGAAAAGCGCCGCATAGAAATCGACCACGCCGCCTGCCTCAATTACGGTCCTTCGTGCCGCGAGGCGTGCGTGGACGCCTGCCCGCGCAACATCATGCTGCGCCGCAGGCCTTCCGCCGCCCTGGCGGAACCCGCCGAATGCGCGGAGGAAACCCCGGCAAAGGGCGAGGACATCCCCGCCGGACAGACCCCGGCACCCGGGAACAAGGCAGCCTGCTCCGCCCCCGGCGCCGATCACGATCCGGAAGCCACGGCCCAGGGGGCGTGGCCCACTCCCGTGCCCGCCGATGCCGAAAAGGCCGACGCCAACGACAAGGCCTGACGCCTGAACCTTATACGGAGCTTCCCATGCGTTTTTCCCATATGCATCGCCGCGACTTTCTGCGCCGCAGCCTGTTTGCCGGGGCCGCCCTTGCGGCTTCCGCCGCCGTTCCCCTTTTTCCCGTCCGGCTGCTGGCGGCGGAGCCGGAAGGCCTTGTGCAGGAAACCCGCCTGCTCATGGGCACCATCGTCACCATCAGCGCGGCGGCTTCCGCCGGGGGCGGCCCCCCGGCCCAGGCCCGGCGGGAGGCCATAGCCGCCGCCTTTGCGGAAATGGAGCGGCTTATCGCCATTTTCGACCGCAGAAACGCGGCCAGCGCCCTGTCGGCGCTGAACAGCCTGGGGCGTCTTTCCTCGCCCCCGGCGGAACTTTCCCGCGTGCTTGCGGCGGCCCGAGGCCTGGGAACGCGCACGGGCTTCGCCTTCAACCCCGCCATCGCCCCTTTGGTGGATCTGTTCGAGGCCTCCAAAAACGCCGACGGCGTCCTGAAGGTGGACGACAAGGACATGGCCGAAGCTCTGGCCCTTTCCCAGCCCGAGGGCATCCGCCTGGAAGAGAGGGAGATCGTCCTTGAACGGCAGGGCATGCGCCTGACCCTGGACGGCATCGCCAAAGGCTATATCGCCGACGCGGCCTCCGCCGTGCTGTCGCGGCACGGGGCGGCCAACCATCTGGTGAATGCGGGGGGCGACATCCGCGCGGCGGGCTTTGCCGAAGGAAACCGTCCCTGGACTGTGGGCGTGGAAAACCCGGCCCTTACCGGCGGCGTGGTGGAATCCGTGGCCTTGCGCCATTCCCGCGCCGTGGCCACTTCCGGCGGATACGAAAGCTTTTATGACCAAAGCCATAGACGCCATCACCTGATCAGTCACCGCACCGGGCAAAGCCCGGCCATAGCAAGCGTCACGGTGACGGCGGCCACGGCGGCGCGCGCCGACGCCCTGGCCACGGCCCTGGCCCTGATGCCTCCGGCGGAAGCCGTGCGCCGCGCCCCGGCCGAAGGCGCGGAATGCCTGATTCTGGGATTGCAGGGGCAAAGATGGCTCAGCCCCAATTGGGGCTGAGCCGGGGCTGTTGACAAAGTCCCCTTTGGCAACAGCCCGCCGCAAAGGCGCAGGCGGCATTCATTGCCGCCGTCAAGCGCCGGAGCGGGCGCGCCTTCGCAAACCCCGCCCTTGCGGGGTTTGTCATTACCGCAGGCCAGCCCCAA
>JAVBPV010000006.1:0-4339 GCA_031549405.1 Desulfovibrio sp. | reverse complement strand
GCGGCAGGTTGTTTGGGTTCTTCCTCCGGGGGGGGTTTGGTATCTGTTTCTTTTCAAAATAGGTTCCTGCCCCCCCCCCCCGCGCCCCCATCCCCTTTCCCCCAAAACTTTTTAATTGTATCTTCATGAGAAGGACGGCATATCGTAACGTCCTTCGCGTATTTTGGTATGGACCGTTCCAGCGGCTTTCGCCGGAAATCTGGTTACAGTGGTCTTTGCCGTATCCCGAGCGCGCCGGGGCTTGGCGCCCCAACATAACCAAGGAGTTCATCATGGCAGCGAAAAAGATTCTGCTTCTCGCGGGCGATTTTGTGGAAGACTATGAAATCATGGTGCCTTTTCAGGCCCTGCAGGCCGTGGGCCACACCGTACACGCCGTCTGCCCCGGCAAAAAGGCCGGCGACGTCGTCCGGACCGCCATCCACGATTTTGAGGGCGACCAGACCTATACGGAAAAGCGCGGGCACAACTTCATGCTCAACGCGGACTTCGACGCCGTCAACACCGCCGAATACGACGCCCTGGTGGTGCCCGGCGGCCGTTCTCCCGAGTATCTGCGCCTGAACGCCCGCCTTATTGAAATCGTGCGCGAATTCGACGCCGCCAAAAAGCCCATCGCCGCCGTGTGCCACGGCCAGCAAATTCTTGTCAGCGCCGGAATCCTCAAAGGCCGCACCTGCACCGCCTACGTCGCCGTCAAACCCGACATCGAAGCCGCGGGCGCCACCTGGTGCGACATGAACGCCACCGCCACCAACACCGTTGTGGACGGCAACCTTGTCACCGCGCCCGCCTGGCCGGCCCACCCCGGCTGGATCCAGGCTTTCCTCAAAGTTCTGGGCACGAAAATAGAACTGTAGGGGTAAGTCCGGGGAGGCTCAGGCCTCCCCGGCCCCCTCTGGCAGGGACTTGCGTCCCTGTACCCTGTATTGGGGCATGAACTGGCGTGCCGGTTCCTGAGTTTTTGAGATTCAGCGCATCTCACGCTTGAAGCGTCAATCGCAGCGGTGCCTCAAGGCGCGGGCCATAAAATAAAAGCATATTTGGCGGCCAGGGCTTTTGCCCTTGGCCGCCAAATATGCTTTACCGCAGATCCCGGTTTCGGAAGCCGCTACGCCAACGCTTTGATGCAGACTGCCCCGGCAAGGACGAAGAGGACCGCAGTGGCCCTGACGGGGCTGATGCGTTCCTTGAGTATGAAAACGGACAGGAGCATGCCGAAGATGACGGAGGTTTCGCGCAGGGCGGCCACCAGGGCTATGGGCGCGCGCGCCATGGCCCATACGGAAAGGCCGTAAGCGACGCAGCTGCACGCGCCGCCGGCAAGGCCGTATTTCCAGCGTTTTCTCACGTAGCGGAAGTATTCGCCTTTACGCAGAATGAGGGCGATAACAAGGATGGGAAAGGCGTTGAGGAAAAAGACCCAGCAGATGTAGGCTTCCGCGTTGCCCGCAAGGCGCACCCCGCTGCCGTCCACCACGGTATAGCCCATAATGACCAGGGCGTTGGCCAAAGCCAGCAGCGTCGGCCCCAGACGAAAGGCCCCGCAGCGCAGGCAGTCCAGGGTCAGCGCCAGAATGCCCAGGGACAGCAGCAGCACCCCGGCCCACCCGCCGGCGGACAAATGGTCCTTAAGGACGAATACCGCCACCAGCGCGGTGAACAGCGGTGACGAGCCCCGCATGATGGTATAGGCGTAGCTCATGTCCGCGCCCTTATACGCATAGGCCAGGAACAGGTAGTAAAACACATGGATGGTGACTGTTCCGGCCAGATGCGGCCAGCTGGCCGGGGCGGGCATGGGCAGAAAAGGCAGGAAAAACAGGGCGATCAACGCGCCGCCGACCGTCTTCATCACTGTTTCGGACAGCTTGTCCGAGCCACCCTTGATAATGGCGTTCCATATCGCGTGCAATACAGCGGAACCCAGCAGGACAAGAATTAACACCGTGGACATATATACCTCCGCAACCGCGCAACATTGCTCTTATTTTTTCGTGTTGGCAAGAGGCTGCGGCGGCAGCGGAGCGGCGTCTTCCTGAAAAATAGCCGGAGAGGCTGTGCCCCTGGCGGCGGGTTCCAGGGGTATTGCCCCCCGGCGGCGGGTTCAGGGGGTTTACCCCTGGCGGGGAGTTCCGGAGGGCCAAGGCCCCTCCGGAACGTTTTCACCAGGCGTTATCAATCCGGTTTAAGGGCATCGTAGACGTTGCCGACGATGGATTCTGAGGGGGTAAGGGTTTTTTGTCCCGCTTCCCAGCGGGCGGGGCAGGCTTCGGCGGGGTGTTCGCGCAGGTAGACGTTGGCTTGCATTTTGCGCACCAGTTCAAGGGCGTTACGGCCAACGTTGTAGAAATTGACCTCCGAGCCGACAAGAACGCCGTCCGGGCTGATAATGAAAGTGCCGCGCAGAGCGATGCCTTCGCCTTCATCATACACGCCGAAATAACGGGAGATTTGTCCTGTGGGGTCGGCGGCCATGCGAAAGCGCACCTTTTCCAGCAGGCGTTCGGAGTTGCGCCAGGCAAGGTGGGCGAATTTGGTGTCGGTGGAGACGGAAATGACTTCCGCGCCCATATCGCGCAGGGCGGCATGCTGTTCGGCCAGGTCGGCCAGTTCGGTGGGGCAGACAAAGGTGAAGTCCGCCGGGTAAAACACCAGCACCACCCATTTTTTTGCGGCAAGAAGATCGTCAAGGGCTATGTCTTCAAAATAGCCTTCTTCGGGGTTGTAGGTGGAGAATTTCAGGCTGTGCACTTTGTGGCCGATGCGCGCCGTGTGCGGGGTATTGTCGTGGTGACTCATAAGAACTCCTTATTTGATATCGACTTTTATTATCAATAATAGAGAATGAAGGCCGGGTCAAGCCCCGGCGGGGAAAAGATGGCGGGAAATAGAAAGAAGATGAATAATATTCATAGAGCGAACGTCCCAAAATCCGTATGCCCCAAGGACTTGCGGCGGGGGAACAAAGGTTTCGCAAGGAAAAATACAAACTCCGGCCACAAAAGGCGAAAAGCCCCGCGACAAGGCGTCGCGGGGCTTTTCAAAGGGGAGGGAAGCGAAAGTTACTTCACTTCGACTTCGGCACCGGCTTCGACCAGCTGCTTCTTGGCGTCTTCGGCCTTGTCCTTGGCCACGGCTTCCAGGATGGAGGAAGGAGCGCCGTCGACCTTGTCTTTGGCTTCCTTCAGGCCCAGGCCGGTCAGGGCGCGCACAACCTTGATGACGCCGATTTTGTTGGCGCCGGCGGCCTTGAGGATAACGTCGAACTCGGTCTTTTCTTCTTCGGGCGCGGCGGCGGGGCCGGCGGCGGGCATGGCCATCATGGCGGCGGCGGGAGCGGCGGCGGACACGCCGAACTTTTCTTCCAGTTCCTTGATGAACTCGGAAAGTTCCAGCACGGTCATATTGGCGATGAAATCAACAACCTGTTCTTTGGTAACGGACATGGTGATTCTCCTTAGGGGTTCTTTGGCTTGTGGGGGGGCTGTTACGCGGCCTTTTTTTCTTCAAGGGCCTTAAGGGCGTACAGCATGCCGCGAATGGTGTTGGCAAGCAGGGTAACGAAGCCGGTGGGCACCGCGTTGAGGGTGCCCAGGGTCTGGGCGAGCAGTTCCTTTTTGCCGGGAAGCTTGGCAAGGGCGTCAAGCTGCGCGGCGGTAAGGAACTTTCCGTCCAGGCTGCCGTGGCGCACTTCCATCTTTTTGCTGGTCTTGGCAAAATCCGTAACCGCTTTGGCAAGGGCCACAGGATCTTGTCCGCCAAGGGCGACTGCGCAGTTTTCGCGGAAGCTGTCTTTGATGACGTCGTGCGCGCCGCCCGTAAGGGCGATGCGCGCAAGGGTGTTCTTCACGACCAGCAGCTCGCCGCCGCATTCGCGAAGTTTCACCCTCAAACGGGTCATCTCTTCCACCGGCATTCCCTTGAAGTCGGCGACCACCGCAATGGAAGACCCTTCGGCGGCTGCCTTGATCTTCTCGATGACTGCGGCTTTTTCTTGTCTGTTCACGCGACTCTCCTGGAGTTGTGATGTGCCTGGTGGAAAATCAAGCCAAAGAATGGTCTCGGCGGGACTTACGGTCCTTGCGGACCCGCCTGCTGTCTATGACTCGAATTTCCTGTCCTCTAGCCGGGGGACGGACTTTCGGCCGTCCCGTCCCGTATTTCGGTCTCTTGCGAACCCGGGCCACGGGAAACTTTTTTGCGTCTTCTCCCTTTTTCATCCCCCCAAAGCAAAAAGTTTTGAAGGGAGGGGAAGGGGCTTGGGGAAGGGGCGGGAAACTGTTGCAAAAGTTTACCTCCCCGTCCCCACACATGCTTTGTTACGCCGCGCCCCCCG
>JAVBPV010000031.1:0-14015 GCA_031549405.1 Desulfovibrio sp. | reverse complement strand
CCCCCCCCCCCCCCCCCCCCCCCCCCCCCCCCCCCCCCCCCCCCCCCCCCCCCCCCCCCCCCCCCCCCCCCCCCCCCCCCCCCCCCCCCCCCCCAAACCAAATCTCCACACCATGCCGCACAACGATCCCATACTTACGGTCAGCGCGCTGACAGCGGCCATCAAGGGAGCCCTTGAGGGTTCGTTTCCCTTTGTGTGGGTGCGGGGGCAGGTGGTGAATCTGTCGCGCCCTTCATCGGGGCATGTGTATTTTTCGTTGCGGGACGAGGAATGCAGTCTGGCGGCGGTGTGGTTCCGGGGAGCGCAAAGGCCGGCGGAGCGCTTTGATCCTCTTACGGGCGAAGTGTACGAAGGCGGGCCAAAGGCAAGCCTGGCCCGGACGCTGGAAAACGGGCAGGAAATCGTCTGCGCGGGCAGGCTGGCCGTATACGGCGCGCGCGGGGTGTACCAACTGGTGGTGGAACTGGCCCAGGACGCGGGCCTGGGCAGACTGCACGAAGAATTCGAGCGCCTGCGCGCCAAGCTGGCGGATCTGGGCTATTTCGCGCCGGAGCGCAAGCGGCCTTTGCCCGCGCACCCGGCGCGCGTGGCGGTGATCACCGCACCGCAGGGCGCGGCCGTGCACGACTTTTTGCGCATCGCGGCGGGCCGGGGCACAGGGGCGGAAATCCGCATTTACCCCGCGCCGGTACAGGGGGCCGAGGCTCCGGCGCGCCTGCGCACCGCGCTGGACCGGGTGGCGGCGGAAGGCTGGGCCGAGGTGGCCGTGCTTATCCGGGGCGGCGGGTCCATCGAGGATTTATGGGCCTTCAACAATGAAGGCCTGGCCCGGAGGATTTTTGAGTTTCCCCTGCCGGTGCTGGCGGGCATCGGGCACGAGGTGGACTTTACCCTGGCCGACATGACGGCCGACCTGCGCGCCGCCACCCCCACCCACGCGGCCCAGCTTCTTTGGCCCGCGCGGGAAGATCTGTCGCAAAGGCTGCGCGGCCTGCGCGCGGCTCTGGAAGGCGCGGGCGGCCGCGCCCTGGACCGGGCGGGGGCGCGCCTTGGCCTTTTGGAAAAAGAACTGGCCTGGCGATCGCCCGGCCGTGTGCTGGATCGCTGGCTTGAGCGCCTGGCAACGGCCCTGCGCCTGCTGGACGGCGCCCGGGAGGATTTTTTCCGGCGGCGGGCGGCGGAGCTGGAAGGCTTTGGCCGCGTTCTCGCCCGCGCTCCCCACGCCCTTCCGGCCCGGGAGGCGGCCCTGGCCGCCCTGGCCGGCAGGCTGGGACAGGCGGCGGGGCGGATTCCGACCCTGAAAGAGCAGCGCCTGGAGCGCCTGGGCCTTGCGCTGGAGGCCGCCCCCCGCCGGCTGCCCGCGCTGGAGGCGCGTCTGGCCGCCCTGGCAAACGGGCTGCGCGGAGAAGGGGAACGGATGCTTACCGGGCAGGAGCGCCGCCTGGAGCGCCTGGAACTGCGCCTGGAAGCCGTGGACCCCCACGCCCCGCTTGCGCGGGGCTACGCCCTGGTGCGCAAGGCGGACGGCAGCTTTGTCAGCGGCACGGCCATGGCCGCGCCGGGAGAACGGTTACGCGTCGTGGTGCGCGACGGGGAAATTCCCGTGCGTGTGGAAGGAGAGAAATAATGAAAGGCGCACGGCGGGCATTTTTGAAACAGCGCGTCCTGCCCCTTGCCCTGGCCGTGTTTCTTGCCTTTGCAGGCTATGGCGCGCAATGCGGAACGCCAGGCGCGCGCGCGGCCGCAACGCGTGCAGAAGCCCCCCCGGTCAAGGTCGCGCCCACGCCCCCCATGCGCGAAGATACCCGCCCGGCCGGGGTCAAATCGCCCTCCGTCCCGCCGCCGCCTTCTTTCCAGATGATGCACAGCGCCGGGCGGGACGCCCTGAAGCCCCAGCCCGAAGCCGGGTTCACCCTGTCCGTGCCCGACGGGGCCTATGCCGGGGAACCCTTCGCGGTGGCCTTTGGCGGCGCGGGTCTGCAAAGCCTTTCCATCCTCTGGCGCGGCAAAACCCTGCTGCTGAAGCCGCGCGGGGACGGCCAGGGCGAGGCATGCCAGGCCCTGCTTTCCGTCCCGTTAGAGGAAAAGGCCCCCGGCCTGCCCCTGGTCTTCGGCGTTTTGTGGAAAAACGGAAAACAAGAGGAATACCGGGCCGAAATACCCGTGCTGCGGCGCGGCTACCCGGTGCAACGCCTGAAGGTGGACCCCAGATACGTCACCCCCCCGGCCGGGGTGCTGGAACGCATCAAACAGGACCGCGCGCGCATGCGCGCGGTCCTGGCCTCTTCCTCCCCGGTAAAACGCTGGACCCTGCCCATGGAGCGCCCGGTACCGGGCGAAGTCACCAGCCTGTACGGCCTGCGCCGGGTATTCAACGGCCAGGAGCGCAACCCGCATAAAGGAATCGACTTCGACGCCAAAACCGGCGACCCCGTGGCCGCCTGCGACGCGGGCACGGTGGTGCTGGCCGAGGAACAATACTACGGCGGCAACACTGTGGTCATCGACCACGGGCTTTATGTCTTCAGTATATATCTGCACCTTTCGGCCATGCATGTGGCCGTTGGCGACACTGTGGGCCGGGGGCAGATCATCGGGCTGATCGGCGGTACCGGCCGGGTCACCGGCCCGCATCTGCACCTTTCCCTTTCCGTGCTGGGCGAATCGGTAAACGCGGCAAAAGTTTTAGAGGGTATGGGACAAGTGGAATGATCATATTTCTCGTGGGGCCGCGCGGCAGCGGCAAGACAACGGTGGGCAGGATGCTGGCGGGGCGCCTTTCGCTGGCCTTCATGGACACGGACGCCCTGGTGGCGGAAGGGGCCGGGCAAAGCATCGCGGAGATAGTGGAGGCCGAGGGCTGGCCGGGCTTTCGCCTGCGCGAATCCCTGGCTCTGGCTGCGGCGGCGGTTTCCGGAACTGTGGTGGCCACGGGCGGGGGCATGGTGTTAAGTGAGGCAAACCGCGCCTTTATGCGCCTACATGGGCGGGTGATATACCTGCATGCCCCGGCGCGCGTGCTGCGCGACCGGCTTATGCGGCGGCCGGAAGCCGGGCAGCGCCCTTCTCTTACCGGAGAAAACCCGGCGGACGAAACAGCCGCCGTGCTGGCCGAGCGCGATCCCCTGTACCGCGCGGCGGCGCACCACACGGTCGAAGCCGTGGCTTCTCCACGTGAAGTTGTCGAAAATATATCGGACATGCTTGCGGGAAATTTTTTCGCGTGATACCGTCAGGTAGAAGCGAGTGTTCAGCCGTCGTCAAGTATTGGCGTGAAAAAACGGCTGTAATTCCCAATAGCCATTACCGGTATAAAGAAGGCGGGCGTTTTCCGCATTACCGGGAGCACCCGCCGGCTTCGGGACAAGGAGCGGCATATGAGCGGCAATACCTTTGGTCGGATTTTTCGCCTCACCACGTATGGAGAATCGCACGGCAAGGGTTTGGGGGGTATTGTGGACGGGTGTCCGGCGGGTCTTGCGCTTTCCGAGGCGGACATCCAGAACGAGCTTGACGCCCGCCGTCCCGGCGGGACCGCCGGGGGAGCGGCTTCCACCGCGCGAAGCGAGAAGGACCGGGTGCGGTTGCTTTCCGGCGTTTTCCATGGACTTACCACAGGCACGCCCATAGCTTTTCACGTGGAAAACGAGGATCAGCGTTCCGCGGACTACTCCCCCATGGCCGACGTGCTGCGCCCCGGCCATGCCGATCTCGGCTTTTACGCCAAGTTCGGCCTGCGCGATCACCGGGGCGGGGGAAGGTCCTCGGGCCGGGAAACGTTGTCGCGCGTTGCCGGGGGGGCCATCGCCAAGGTATTTCTGGCTTCACTGGGCATTTCCGTGCGCGCCTATACCCTTGAACTGGGCGGCGTTGCCGCGCCCCTCAGCGATATATCCGGCGCGGCGTCCCGGCCGTATTTCGCCCCCGACGCGGCGGTGGTGGAGCTTTGGAACGAACGCGTCCGCAAAATCAAGGCGCAGGGCGACAGCATCGGCGGTCTGGTGCGGGTGGAAGCCTTCGGCCTTCCCGCGGGGCTGGGCGAGCCGGTCTTTGACAAGCTTGACGCCCGCCTGGCCTACGCCCTGATGAGCGTGGGGGCCATAAAGGGCGTGGAAGTGGGGCGCGGCTTCGCCGCCGCCCGGCTGCTGGGCTGCGAAAACAACGACCCCTGCGTGCCGTCGCGCGGCGGATGCGGCGTCATAACCACCCAGCAAAACCCCACCCCCGTAAACGCGAGCGCCGCGCCGGAAAACGGCGCGCGCCCCTGCACGGCCCTGGCCAAGCGCAGCGAGTCTCCACAAGCGCTTGAAGGCCGCCCGCACCTGAAGTTCGGCAAGGGCGCGGGCAATCCCAAAAGCGCCGGGCGCAACCTGGGGGCCATAGCCTGCGGCCCGCCCGACAATCCGGAGGACAGCGCCGACCCCCTGCTGAGCCCGCAAAACCGTTATGTGCCCGCCTGCGGGCTTTTGCCCTGCGGCGCGGCTTACGCCTTTGAAAGCAACAACGCGGGCGGCGTGCTGGGCGGCATGAGCACCGGCGCGCCCCTGGTGCTGACCGTGGCGGTCAAGCCCATTCCTTCCATATCAAAGGAACAGCACACCATCAGCGTGAACGGGGACGCCACGCGCATCACCGTGGGCGGCAGGCACGACATCTCGGCCATACCGCGCATCGTGCCCGTGCTCAAGTCCATGGTGCTGCTGACCCTGGCGGATTTTGTGATGCTGCAGCGCCGCCTGGGCTGAGCCCAACGGCATCCGGTTCGCCGCGATGCGGCGCCGGGCTTCGCAAATACAAGGGGGGCCGCAATTTCACCTTCCGCCAAATTGCGGCCCCCTGAACAAAAACAGGCCCTGACGAAGCATCGCGCCGGACCAGGCCAGCTACCCCTTGACGCCCCCTGGCGAACAGGATAATGGGTTCCGTTCATATTTTCGTCAAGGAGAGCGATATGTCCAAAAGAACCTACCAGCCCAGCCGCATCAAGCGCAAGCGCGTGCACGGCTTCCGCGCCCGCATGAGCACCCCCGCCGGGCGGGAAATTATCCGCCGCAGACGCGCCAAGGGGCGTAAAAAATTATCGGCCTGAGATTTTGCCCCGGCCACAGGCTGACAGCGCGGCCTGACTTTGTACGATGTTACAATGGGGGCCGCCGCTATTTTTCCCGCAATTTCGTGTTGTTTGTCACACAGCGGGAAGAGGCGGCCCTTCAGTGGCGTCTGGGCATGGCTGTTACCAGAAAAACCGGTTCCGCCGTATGGCGCAACCGGGTCAGACGCCTGATCCGCGAAACGTTCCGCCTGTGGCAAAGCGAAATTGCGCCGGGCCGGGACTATGTGGTGGTGCCGAAACGCGCCCTTGATCCACGCGCCCTTGATCAGGCCACGGTGGAAGGCGAACTGCTTCCCCTGCTGCGGAACGTTGCGGCGTCCAGGGCGATTCGCGAATGACAAAAGCCGCCCCTGGGGAGCGCCCGCGGTTTTCATTGCGGGGCAAGCTTGTTGCGGCGCCATTCTAACAATCCGGAGCGCCCCATGATTTTCCGGTTTCTGCGCGCTGCGGCCACGGCCCCCATTCGCGTTTACCAGTATTGCCTGTCCCCGCTTTTTCCGCCCCGCTGCCGCTTCCGCCCGACCTGTTCCGCTTACGCCTGCGAGGCGATTATGGCTCACGGCGTCCTGAAGGGCGGCATGCTTGCCTTGGGCCGCATTCTCCGCTGTCACCCCTGGAACGAGGGCGGATACGATCCCGTGCCCCCCCGCCCGGCAAAAAACGTCCGGGGGCCGGCAAAGCGCCGCGGCGCCCCTTCCGGTCCGCCCCAACTTTAAATCTTTCGAGCGCTCCATCATGGACAACAAACGTCTTATCCTCGCCATAGCCCTGTCCTGCCTCCTTTTCCTGGGCTGGAACTACCTTGCCTCGAAAATGGGCTGGGTTCCCGATCCCGCCACCCACGCGCCCAACGGCAACGCCACCGCTCCGGCCGTTCAGCCCGCGCAAAGCGCCCCGGCCGCCGTTGCCGGGGACCCCTCGGCCACCGCCGGCGCGGCCTCCGCTCCCATGGCCGTTTTTGCGCCCACCGGGGGCAGGCTGGTCACAGTGGACACCCCCCTGTACAAAGCGGTGCTGCATTCCAACGGGGGCATCCTGCGCGAATTTGACCTCAAGCGCTATCAGCAGAGCCTGGCGGACAAGTCTTCCCACGTGAACCTCGTCAGCCGCGCCGCCTCCGGCAGCGCCCCCCTGGGCCTGGTGGTGGACGGCGACGCCAGTTGGACCGAGGGAGGCTGGGTCCTTGAAGGCGGCGATCTTTCGCTTGCTCCGGGCCAAAAGGGAGCGCTGCGCTTTTCCGCCGACATCAAGGGCCTGCACGTGGTGCGCGAACTGACCTTCAGCGCCGACACCTACACCATTGACGAAAAGGTGCGCGTGGAATCGCAAAAGCCCGCCACCTTCAACCTGGGCTTCACCTTTGACGCCGCCCCCCTGGCCTCGGAAATGACCGTGTCCATGTTCGCCCGCATCAAGCACGCGCTGTTCGGCGGGCCCGTCCCCGTGGCGGAAGAAAGCCAGTACAACCCCACCCGGGTGGCCTGGTTTCAGGGCAACAGCTTTGCCGAGGAAAGCTCTCCCAGCACCCTTACCGCCGGGAAACTTGTGGACAGCAAGGTTTCCTGGATGGCGGTAATGAACAACTACTTTATGGGCGCGGTCAGCCTGCCCGGCGAAAACGCCATCGCCAAGGCCACGCAGTCCCCGCCCGCCTCGCCCGACGGCAAGGAAACCCACGTCTATCGCGTGCTGGTGGGCCGGACCAACGTCGAAGTTTCTCCGGGCAAACCCGCCGAGCAGCTCTGCACCTACTACCTTGGCCCCAAGGAAGCCGAACTGCTGAACGCCGCGCCCAACCACATGGGCAAGGCCCTGGACTACGGCTTCTTCTCCGTGGTGGCCCGTCCCCTGATCTGGCTGCTCAAGTTCTTTTACGGCTTTGTGCACAACTACGGGGTGGCCATCATCCTGATGACCGTGGTCATCAAGATCGTCTTCTGGCCTTTGTCGCAAAAAAGTTATCAGTCCATGAACCAGATGAAGAAGCTGCAGCCCCTCATGGCCCAGATCCGCGAGAAGCACGCGGGCGACAAAGAGACCATGAACAAGGAAATCATGCAGTTGTACAAGACCTACAAGGTCAACCCGGCCGGGGGCTGCCTGCCCATTCTGGTGCAGATTCCCGTGTTCTTCGGCCTGTACCAGGCCCTGCTTAACGCCATCGAGCTGCGCCACGCGCCCTTTATCGCCTATCTGCCCTTTACCGACAAAATATGGCTGGCCGACCTGGCCGCACGGGATCCCTACTGCATCTCCCCCCTGATCATGGGCGCCACCATGTTCTTGCAGCAAAAGATGACCCCGGCCCCCGGCGACCCCACCCAGGCCAAGGTGATGATGTTCATGCCGGTCATCTTCACCGTGCTGTTCATCAACTTCCCTTCGGGCCTGGTGGTTTACTGGCTGGTCAACAACGTTATTTCCATCACCCAGCAGTGGTTACAGCTGCGCCGCTCGTCATAGCGGGGGGGCGGCATGAGCAACGCAAAGGAATTCCAGGGAAAAAGTCTTGACGACGCCATCCGCTCGGCCTGTGAATACTACGGCGTGGAGCGGGAAAAACTGGAAATAGATATCGTCAGCGACGCCAAAAGCGGCATTTTCGGCCTTATGGGTATGAAAAAAGCCGTCATCAGGGCCTCGCGCGCCAATCTCGACCTTTCCGTGGCCTCCCTGATGCGGGAAGACGAAAACGCGGACTCCGTCCCTCAGGACGGAGTCCGCCCCGGCGACTCCGCCCAGCCCGCCGCGCGCACGGTTTCCGGCAAAGCGCCGCGCGGCAAATCCGCCCCGGAAAACGCCGTCCCGGAAAAATCCCCGAAAGCCGCGGCAACGCGGCAACGCGGCGAAAACGCCCCAAAGCTTCCGCCGGCGCAAGCCGCCGGCGAAGAAGCCCCCGAAGCGCGTGAAGCCGCCCCCCGGCCTTCCCGCAAACCCGCCCCCGAAGTCTCAGGAGCCGAGAACCGGCGCGGCGGCCGCAAGGACGACCGTTCCCGGGGCGACGCCGGACGCCGTCCCAGGGGCGAAGAACCCGGCGGCCCATCCTCCCGGGGAGAACACAAACAGCCTTCCGCGCGCGACGGCAACGCGGCGGAACGCAAGGAAGGCCGCGCCCCCCGGCGCGAGCCCGCACACTCCCATGCTTCCCGCTCCCCCCATGTCTCCCCTTCCGAGGACGCCGCCCTGGACTCCCTGCGTGACGAGTTTCCTGAATTCGTCCTGGACGGCTGCGACGAGGAACGTCTGTTCTCCGTGGTCCGCGACGTGGTACAGCGCCTGGTGCGGCCCATAGTGGGCGACGTGCCCTGCGCAGTCGAAATCGCCGGCTCCCGCGTGCGCGCCACCGTCGACTGCGGCGAGGCCTCCGGCCTCCTTGTGGGGCGCGAAGGCCAGACCCTGGCCTCGGTCCAGTACCTTGCCTCGCGCATCGTCGCCAAAGAGCTGGGCGGCTCGCTGCGCCTGCAAATCGACGCCGGAAACTACCGCGAACGCCAGGGCGACCGCCTGCGCGAACTCGCCCTTGCCCTGGCCGAAAAAGTCAAGCAGACCGGACGCCCCCAGTCCACCCGGCCCTTAAGCGCCTATCAGCGACGGCTTGTACACCTTGCCCTTGAAAACGACGAGACCGTCCATACCCACAGCAAGGGCGAAGGCGCGCAGCGCCGCGTCATCGTGCAGTTGAAAAAGGACGGGGAGGAATAGGGGTGTCTTTGTGGGGGGAGGGGGAAGGAACCTCTTAAAAAAGGTTCCTTTCCCCTCCCCCCACACCCCCCTCCCTTTTCCTCCCAAATTTTTTAATTTGGGCAGGTACTTGTCATGATTTTATATTCCACCGACACCATTGCCGCCTTTGCCACCCCGCCGGGCGCGGGGGGCATCGCCGTCCTGCGCATAAGCGGCCCGGACGCCCTGAAGGTATTGCGCAGCCTTTTCGTTCCCTCCCGTTCCGCCGATTCTTGTCCCGCCGATTCTCATGCCGCCGCCCGTCGTTCCGCTACCTTTCCCTCTGATGCCCCTGAAGCTCCTCTCTCCCCCCCCGCCCCCCGCCCCTTCCCCTTCCGGCCCCGGTACATGCACCACGGGTTTGCGGCAAGCGCGGGGGGAGAGCGGATTGACGAGGTGTTGGCGGTATTTATGCCGGGTCCTGCCTCGGCCACAGGCGAGGATGTGGGAGAAATTCACTGCCACGGCGGTCCTGGGGTGACTTCGGCGTTGCTGGAGGCCGCCTTCGCGGCCGGGGCGCGACTGGCCGCGCCCGGCGAATTTACGCGCCGGGCTTTTTTAAACGGGCGCATGGACCTGACCCAGGCCGAGGCCGTGGCGGAACTTATCGCCGCGCCCACGGCCCAAGGGGCCCGGCTGGCCGGGGCCAAGCTGGAAGGCGCGCTGGGGCGGCGCGTGGCGGCCATTCGCGGGGCTTTGGACGATTTGCGCGTGCAGTTGACGCTGGCCGTGGACTTTCCGGACGAAGAAGCGGAACTGCTGCCGCCCGAGGGTTTTCGGGCGACGGTGAAGCGGGCGCGGGCCGACGTTGCCCTGCTGCTGACGGCCTTTGAGCGGGCGCGGCTGTGGCGCGAAGGCGCGGCCGCGGTGCTGGCGGGCCGGGTCAACGCCGGCAAGTCCAGCCTGCTTAACGCCCTGCTCGGCCGCGAGCGGGCCATCGTTTCGGCCGCGCCGGGCACCACGCGGGACTATCTTGAGGAAACGGTGCAGATCGAAGGCATGCCCTTGCGCCTGGTGGATACGGCGGGCCTGCGCCGGGGCGGGGATATTGTGGAGGCCGAAGGCATGCGGCGCGCGCGCGAGCTTGCGGACGGGGCGGACCTGATCCTGCTGGTGGTGGACGCGACGGCGGGGCTTTCGGACGAGGACAGGGATTTTTTGGAAGCCAACCGGGGGCGCGCCCGCCGGGGCGGTCTTTTGCTGGTGTACAACAAGGCCGATGCCCTAGACAGGGAACAGGCCGGGCAGCTGCCGCACGCTGCCGGAAAACCGGAAGCGGAGCGGACCGGGGAATTGCCGCGCAAAGCCGGGAAACCGGCGGCAGGGCCGTCCGGCGGACCGGAGGGGGACCCGCCCGGAGCTCTGGCGGACGCCGGAGCGGGCGGCTTTCCTCCCGTATTTCTGGTTTCCGCCAGAGAGGGCACGGGCCTTGCGGAGCTTGGCCGGGGCATCCGCCGGGCGCTTTTGGGCGGCGGGGATACGGCCCCGGTTTTGCCGGAAGCGCGGCACGCCCTCCATACGCCGGAGGCAAAAAACGTAACGGCCGGGGAGCGCTCTCAACATCTTGCCGATCCGGCCGGGGGCGACGCCGCGCCCAACCTGCGCCAGTCACTGCTGCTGCGCAAAGCCGGAGAAGAACTGGCCGCCCTGGCCGAGGATTTCAAAAACGCTTTGCCGCCGGACATTCTGACGGTGCGTGTGGACGCCGCCGTGGAGCTTCTGGACGAGGTCACGGGTAGCAGCGCCACCGAGGAGATCCTGGACCGCATTTTCGCCTCGTTCTGCATAGGAAAGTAACCCCGCAACGCGACAGCGGCCATGAATGATCCGTTTGAAAAATTCGCCTTTGGCGCGGATTTCCGGGAAAATCACTTGACAGGGCCGATGTGCTGGGGTACGAAGCCGTCAACTCAGCGGAAAAGTTGTCCTGCCTTTGTTTTTGCCTTTTTCCCCGTAGCGGTCCGTAGGACCGCGCCGGATTCCGGCGGGGCGGTTTTTCCAACATCCTGGGAGCCAGCAGCGGTTCATAGGGTGGCCTGACGGGGCCTCCCTTTTTTTTATCTCCCGCGCCGGAAAAACACCGCAAAACATGTTGAGTTTTTTAGGGAAAATAAAATCTTGTCCACGAACCCGCACGACATCATAGCTTCTCTCGCCGCCCCGCTGGCGGCCTCTCTGGGCCTGGAGCTCTGGGGGGTGGAGGTGGCCTTTGGCGGCCGCAGTCTGGTGCGTGTCTTTATCGAGGGCGAGGGCGGCGCCTCCATAGATCAATGCGCCGAAATTTCACGCCTGCTTTCCCTGGCTCTGGATGTGGAGGACTGCATGCCCGGCGCGTATGTGCTGGAAGTTTCCTCTCCCGGCCTGGAGCGTACGTTTTTTACAGAGGAGCAGTTAGCAGGGGCCGTGGGCCGCATGGTGGAGGTTTCCCTCGCCGCGCCGCTGCCGGACCTGCCGGGCCGTAAAAACTTTCGCGGCGAGCTTGTGTCCGCCCAGGGCGGGGTGTTCACCCTGAAAACCGACGACGCGGTCCCCGCCGAAGCGGAACCCCTGGCCGTTTCCTTTGCCTGGGCCGCCGTAAAAAAAGCGAAACAGGTCCATTTCGTGCCTGAAAAGACCCTGCCGGGCAAAAAACCCGCCGGGAAATAGAGCCGTTTCAAAGTGAAATTGCTCTGACAGCGCAACACGCTGTCCGCGTTAACATGCTCTAGTCCGGAGAGATGCCATGAGTCTGGAACTTAAAAAAGCCATCGATCAAATCAGCAAGGACAAGGGTCTTGACCGCGCCATGCTGGTGGAAACCCTGGAGGAAGCCGTGCGCACCTCGGTGGCGCGCAAATACGGCGAGGATATGGACGTGGAAGTCACGTTCAACGAGGAAACCGGGGAGATCGACGTCTTTCAGTTCAAAATCGTCGTCGCCGAAGTGGAGGACGAGGACACCCAGATTTCTCTTGAAGAAGCCCGCAAGCACGATCCCAGCGTGCAGCAGGACGACGAAATGGGCTTTCGCCTGCGGGTGGAGGACCTGGGCCGCATCGCCGCCCAGTCCGCCAAGCAGGTGATCATCCAGCGCATGCGCGACGCCGAACAGGGCATCATCTACGAAGAATACAAGGACCGCATCAACGAAATAGTCTCGGGCATCATCCAGCGCCGCGACAAGGCCGGGTGGATCATCAACCTGGGCCGCACCGAGGCGCTTTTGCCCAAAGAAGAGCAGATCCCGCGCGAGCATTACAAGCGCGGCGACCGGGTGCAGGCGCTGCTTATCGAAGTGCGCAAGGAAGGACGCGGCCCGCAGGTCATTGTCTCCCGTTCGCACCGCGACTACATGGCCGCTCTGTTCCGCCGCGAAGTGCCCGAGGTGGACGACGGCGCCGTGCAGATCATGGGCGTGGCCCGCGATCCCGGCAGCCGCGCCAAGGTGGCGGTGATGAGCCGCGACCGCGACGTGGACCCGGTGGGCGCCTGCGTGGGCATACGCGGATCGCGCATCCAGAACATCGTGCAGGAACTGCGCGGCGAGCGCATCGACATCGTGGTCTGGAGCCAGGATATCGCCACGTATTCGCGCAACGCCCTTTCCCCGGCCGTCATCACCCGCATCGTGGTGGACGAGGCCGAAGGGCTTCTGGAAGTCATCGTGCCCGACGACCAGCTTACCAACGCCATCGGCCGCAAGGGGCAGAACGTCAAACTGGCCGCCAAGCTGCTGGGCTGGAAAATCGATATTTACACCGAGACCCGCTACAACGAGGCCAACGCCATCGGTCACGGGCTGGAGCAGCTTGCGAGCGTGGCGGAGATTTCTCTGGAAAGCTTCGTTGCCGCCGGGTTCTCTTCTCTTGAGGGAATCAGCGAGTCCTCGGACGAAGCGCTGCTGGCGGTCGCCGGCATCACGCCGGAAAAAATCGCCAACGTGCGCGCGGCCATCAACTTTTTGCGGCCCAAAATGGAAGAAACGGCGGAGCACACCCCCGAAGTGCACGCCGAGCCGGACGCGGAAGAAGCCGGGCACGGCTCCGCCGAACCCGCCGCCGGGGAATAGACGGGCTTGGGAACGAATATGGCGGCAAAAACGAACCATGTGCCCGTGCGCATGTGCATCGTCTGCCGAAAGCGCGCCCCCAAGGCCGCGCTGCAACGGTTCACGCGTCCTTCTGATGGGGCTGAGGGGGCCGACCCCGTACCGGATCAGAAGGGACCGGGAAGAGGGATATACGTCTGCGATGACGCCCGCTGCCGGGAGGCGTTTTTACGCCGGTCGAGGATAAGGAAAGCCAAGGGGCAGGAACTATGAGCGACGACAAGAAAAAAGTGAAAGATCTGGCCGCGGAATTGAATCTGCAGCCCAAAGACGTGCTCGCGGCCGCGAAAGATCTGGGCATAGGCAGCGCCAAGGTGGCGCAAAGCAGCCTGTCCGAAGCGGAAGCCGCGCGTTTGCGCGGACATTTCGTCCCGGCCGCGCCGGAAAAGCAGGAAGTGATCGTTCGCCGCCGCCGCAAGGTTGACGAACCCTCCGCCCCCGAGGCTCCCGCTGCCGCTCCCGAGGCCGCTTCCGCCGTATCCGGGGCCGCCCCCGCTCCCGAAACCGCCGCTCCCGAAGCCCCCGCGCCCAAAGAGGCGGCACCCGCGGAAAAGAAAAAGCCTGCCGCCGCCCGCGTGGTGCAGCGGCCGGCCGCCCCGGCGGAAGTCTCCAAAGCGGCGGAAGCCCCGGAAACGGCCCCGGCCGCCAAGGCCGCCGAGGCCCCGGCCGCGCCCGCCCCGGCGGAACCGGTCGAAGCTTCCAAGCCCGCCGCCGCGCCCGAAGCCCCGGCCCCGAAAGCTACGGAAAAAGAAAGCGAACCCAAAAAATCCTTTGCCCGCGTTGTGCGGCCGGCCGCTTTTTCGGCGGAGCCGGAACGCAACGCCGAAGGCGAAACCGTATCTTCCGCCCCGGCCCTGCCCCCCAAATCGGAGCAGCAGCCCCAGGCGGACCACGGCGGCGACGAGCGGGAAGGCGACCGCCGCCGCCCGCGCCGCGACGCCGGTTTCGACGACGCGTCTTCCGGTTCGCAGGTGCGCGTCATTTCCCGTCCCACGGCCCAGCAGCCCCGTCCCCGGCAGGACGGCGGACGGCCCGCGCCTTCCGGCCCCCGCCCCGGCGGCCCTGCCGGCGGCCCCCGCCCCGGCGGACATC
>JAVBPV010000029.1:0-73757 GCA_031549405.1 Desulfovibrio sp. | reverse complement strand
CCCCCCCCCCCCCCCCCCCCCCCCCCCCCCCCCCCCCCCCCCCCCCCCCCCCCCCCCCCCCCCCCCCCCCCCCCCCCCCCCCCCCCCCCCCCCCCCCCCCCCCCCCCCCCCCCCCCAATCCCACAGTCTTTTCAAGGAGTTTTTCCATGGCCTTGCCGGCTGAAGCCAATCTTTCCCCCGCTGGCGCCAAAAAAACGGCGGTGCTGCTGCTGACCCTTGGGGAGCAGTTCGCGGCCGAGGTATTCAAGCGCATGGAGCGCGACGAGCTTGCGGCCGTTTCCAGGGCCATGGTGGAATTGGACACCGTGCCCAAAGAGATGGTGGAGGAAGTTCTGCGCGAGTATTACCACGCCCTGGTCACCGGGCGCGAGATGATCCGCGGCGGCCAGGAAGCCGTGCGCCGCCTGCTTTTGCCCAACGTGGACAGCGATACGGCCAAGTACGTCACCGACTTCCTCAGCCTGGACACCGGCCCCGTGCCCTTCCGCGACATCGGCAAGGTCAGCCCCAAACTGCTGGCCCAGATACTGCGCAACGAACACCCCCAGACCCTGGCCCTGATCATCGGCAACCTGCATTCCGACCAGGGCGCCGACCTGTTGACCAACCTGCCCGCCGGGGTGCGCGTGGAAGTGCTTATGCGTCTGGCAAGGCTTGAGGCCGTGCCGGAGGAAATGCTCATGGCCGTGGACAAGGTTTTGCAAAGCCAGCTTATCGCCATGGGCGGCAAGGAAGGCAGAAAGGTGGGCGGCATCGCCGCCGTGGCGGAAATACTCAACGCCGTGGACCGCTCCACCGAAGAAGAAGTGCTTGCGGAAATCGAGGAAGAAAACGCCACCATGGCCGAGGAAATCCGCAACCTCATGTTCGTGTTCGAGGACGTCAAAAGTCTGGACGACCGCTCCATCCGCGAACTGCTCAAGGAAATCTCCAACGAAGACCTTACCATGGCCCTGCGCGGCGCCACGGAGGACATGCGCGTTCTGTTCTTCAAGAACATGTCCGAGCGCGCCGGAAACATGATCAAGGAAGACCTGGAAATCATGGGGCCCACGCGTCTTTCCGACGTGGAGGCCGCCCAGCAGAACATTGTGAAGATCGTCCGCCGCCTGGAAGGCGAAGGCCGCATCGTGGTCAGCAGGGGTGGCGGCGATGTCTTCGTCTGATGACGATCCCCGGTCCCAATGGGGAACCATCTTTTCCCAGGGCCGCGAGCATTCCCTTGACAGTGTGGAATTCGGCCGCTCCACCGCCTGGACCGAGGCGGACGAAACCGCCTACCTGGAACGGGTCAGGGAAAAGGCCGCGGCCATGGCCGGAAAGCTGCTGGAAGACGCCAGGGCGGAAGCCGCGCGCCTGCGCGAGGAAGCCCGCCAGGGCGGCTATGCCGCCGGTATGGAGGAAGCCGCGGCCGAGTTGGAGGCCTTTCGCTCCGGCATGGCCGATTCCGTCTCCGCCGTGCTTTCCGCCATCGAGGGGCAGTGCTCCCGCATCTTCGGCCAGTGGCGCGAGGACCTCATCGCCGTGGCCCGTCTGGCCGTTGAAAAAATCACCGCCATCCAGCTTGCCGAAGAGCGCGCCGCCATACTTGAGGCCCTTGTGGTCGAGTCCGTGGGCATCCTGGAAAAACGGCGCGAACTGGTCATCCGCGTGAATCCGGAAGACGAGCCCATGTTGGCGGATATTATCGGAGCCGCCCGCGAAAAGTTCCCCGACGTGCAGGCCTGGCGCGTGCGCGCCGACGCGGGCGTTTCGCCCGGCGGCATGGTGGTGGAAAGCGAGTCCTCCCTGGCCGAAGGCCGGGTGGAAAGCCGCCGCATGGCCGTGGAAGAAGTCCTTTCCCACCTTTCCCTGCCGGGAGTGCCATGAGCCCGGATCCCAAAGGAGCCTTCGGGCTGCTGCGTTCGCTGCGTCCCGTCACCGCCTACGGCAAGGTGATCAAGGTCGTCGGCCTGGTGGCCGAAGGCAGCGGAATCCGCGCGCCCCTGGGATCTTTGTGCCATATCCTGCCCGAAGCGTCCGCCTCTTCCTCCGCCGTGTCCCCCTCCGCTGTCCCGGATGACGAGGGCGTGGCCGTGGAAGTCGTGGGCTTTCGCGAGGGAAGCCTGCTTTTCATGCCCTACGGCGATCTGCGCGGCGTGCAGCCGGGGAGTCTGGTGCGCAACTCCAGCCTGCCCCCGCTTATGCCCGTGGGGCCGGGCATGCTGGGCCGGGCTTTTGACGCTTTTGGCGCGCCCATGCACCTGGGCGAGCCCGACCTTGCCTTTTCCCTGCCCGACGTGGCCCCTTTGTATGCCGATCCGCCCCCGCCCCTGTCCCGGCCGCGCATCTCCGACCCCCTGGATGTGGGGATCCGCTCGGTCAATTCCCTGCTTACCCTTGGCAAGGGCCAGCGCGTGGGCATCATGGCCGGTTCCGGCGTCGGCAAATCGACGCTGATGGGCATGATGGCCCGCTACACCAAGGCCGACGTCAACGTCATCGCCCTTATCGGCGAACGCGGCCGCGAAGTGCTGGAATTTATGGAAAAGGATCTGGGGCCGGAAGGCATGGCCCGATCCGTGCTGATCATCGCCACGTCCGACCAGTCGCCCCTGATTCGCATCCGGGCGGCCTACGCGGCCACCGCCGTTGCCGAATATTTCCGCGACATGGGCAAGGATGTGCTGTTCATGATGGATTCCGTCACCCGTTTCGCCATGGCCGCGCGCGAGATAGGCCTTGCCGTCGGCGAGCCGCCCACCACCAAGGGCTACACCCCCTCGGTCTTCGCCCAGCTTCCCCGCCTGCTTGAACGTACGGGCAGAAGCCCCCTTGGTTCCATCACCGGCATTTACACCGTGCTGGTGGACGGCGACGACTTTAACGAGCCCATCGCCGACGCCGTGCGTTCCATTCTTGACGGGCACATCGTGCTGACCCGCGAACTGGCCGACCAGGGCCATTTTCCCGCCATCGACGTATTGCGGTCCATCAGCCGTCTGCGCACGGACATTACCTCGCAGGCCGCGCAAAAAGACGGGCGTACCGTCATCTCGCGCATGGCCTCCTTCAAGCGCGTGGAGGACATGATCAACATCGGGGCCTACGCCCACGGTTCCAACCCGGAAATCGACAAGGCCATCGAGACCACGCCGCTGACCAACGCCTTTCTTCGCCAGGACATCACCGAGCGCCACAGCCTTGAAGACAGCATGACGCAGCTCTCCATGCTGGCGAAGGTTTAGGGCATTTTATACCCGCAGCGTCAGCTGCTCCAGAGGGCCGGCCCTTCAGACCGGAAACGAAAGCGCCGGGCCATGCTTCCCGGCGCTTTCCTCTTTCCTGAACATCAAAGAAAATGAAACAGCCCCTTACTTGCTCTTGGAAATGTTGGTGAAGCCGGTGGCCTTTCCGGGCTCGTCGTAGGTTACCTTTACGTCGTTGCCGTTGTCCCACACAGCGGCGGGCAGTTCCATGTACTTGGCGGGCACCTTGATGGTGGAAACGTTCTTTTGCCGGGGCGAATAGATGGTCACTTCGCACTTGGCCTTGTCGACCATGGGGAAGACCTTCTTCTTGCCGCCTTCCATCACCAGGGCGTTGTCGGGTTCCACGCTGTCGGTTTTGCTGACCACTTCAATGGCGAAGGTGTCGATGGTCTTGGCCTGGGGGTTGTAAATGATGATTTCTTTCTTTTCGTAATCCACGCGCAGACGGCCGCCGGCCTTGGGGGCCATGTCGCCGGGATCGGCGGGCAGGACGAATTCTTTGGCGGGCAGCACGGAAAAATCGGGTCTGCCCGGGTTGGACCAGGCAAGTTTGTCTTCAATGAAGGTCACTTTTTTGGCGTCTTTGTCATAGGCCACCACGCGCCCCACCGACTCGGCGGCAAAAGCGGGCGCGGCAAGGGCGAAGCACAGGGCTGCGGCAAGAAGAATGCGGGAAAATTTCATAGGCTTCCTCTCATCTGGTTACCGCGTGACAGGCGGCGGGACGGGATGCCTCCGCCCCAAAGTAATTTCATATTGAAATGACTCCGGAAGCGGTGCCGCCTTACGCTTTGTGAAATATTGCACAAGAGGAGGGAGAGTGTCAATCCGCAAGAAGAACAATGCGGAACGCTATATCCGTATTGGTGAAATTACAGATGATACCCACTGCGCGGCAAGCGGGCGAAGTTTTATTGTAACCATGCGACAACCGGGCGCGGGGCGAAGTTTTATTGCAACCAGGCGACAACCGGGCGCGGTGCGAATTTGCGTGACAGACAAGGAAGGCGAGCAAATTTGAAGGGGGCTGGACTCTTTGGTCCTGCCCCCTTCAAATTTGCGACGCCTGACGCAGTATGACGCGAAAAGGCGCTCCGCGCTATCCGTTGACGGTTTTGGCGTGCACGTACACCCGCCCCGGATTCTTGTCGTTTTCCACCTGCGGGGCCTGCAGGCCCAGGCGGGCCTTGTGGTTGATCAGGATGGGGCCCAGCAGGTTCAGGGCCGTTTCCTCGGGCCTGCCGGGCGGGATGGAGGCGGTGACCAGCACGGCGAGATCGGCGGCGGAATCGGCTTGCAGCGTGCGCTGGTCGGCGTCGCTGACGCGCAGGTTGTACTCGGGCACAAAGGGAAAGGGATCGGCCACCAAAAGCCCCAGGCCTGGCTCCTCCATGCTTTGCAAAACCAGCAGGGGCGCGCCTTCGCGGATTTGCAGCAGGATGAACTCCCGCAGGTGCTCAAACCCGATGATGCCGCGCGGAAAAAGGATGACCTTGTCCAGTTCCACCTCGCGCATTCCCAGACGCGAGGGAATTATCTTTGTTTCGTGCTCTGCCATAATGCCGCCGCGGCCAGAAGGTCGTTGTTGTCGGCAAGCATGGCCTGCCGGTTTTCTTCCTTGACGCGAAGATAGACCTCTTCGCGGTACACCACCGTATCGTCGGGCACCACGATGCCCAGTTTCACCTGTTTTCCCTGAATGCTGAACACGGTGATTTTGATGTTGTCGCCGATGTGCAGGCTTTCTCCGGCGCGCCGGGTGAGGATAAGCATAGGGCGGTCCTTACAGGCGATACCTTACAGGAAGTTCACCAGGCTCATCTGCATGACCATGGACGAGGACTTGAGCACGCTGTTGTAGGCCACCTGCTGCTGGGCCAGGCGGGTCATCAGCTCGGTGACGTCCACGTCCTCGACGTTGCTCAGGTTTTCCGTCTCGTCCAGCTTGCGCATGGTCAGGGCCGCCGAGGTAACCTGCAGGCGGTTTTCGCGCCCGCCGATCATGGCCGCCTTGGTAAGCACCACGTTCATAAGGCCGGTCATCTTTTCCAGGCATTCCTGCACGCCGCTTTGGCTGTTGGTCTCAAGGGCGGCAAGCAGGTCGCCCACGGTTTCGAACAGGTTGTCCCCGGTGGCGTTGTCGGCCTTGATTATCTCGCCGGTTTTGGGGTCCAGGTACAGCCCGCCGAAAATCTCCTTGCCCACCAGGTTCACGGTGATGGTGTCCGAAGGCCCGATGTCGAAGTTGATGTCGGCCCGGTGCGGGTGGATGGTGAACTGTTCGCCCACGTTGACGGCGCCCGGCGCGGCGGAAAGGTTAAGGTAGCCGCCGGGTACGGGCAACTCGGTGGAGCCGCTGGGCGCGGTGACCTGGGTCCAGTTGGAGCCGTCGTCCAGACTGTAGGAATAGGTAAGTTTGGAGCCGTCGTCGCCGTCGATGCGCACGGCCACGTCGCGGGTAAAGTACCCGCTGGCCGTCCCGGTTATTCCGCTGCCGTAAGGGACCATCACCTGGGTGTCGTTGTCGTCGCCCTTATACTGGGCCGTGGGCCGTATGTACAGCCAGGTGCCGCCCGCGGCCGGGTCTTCCTTGCCCTTGTCGGCGTCCTGCACGGCGGTGACGTTGACCGGGCTGGTCACGGCGTTGTTGAAGCGGATGGAGGCCCCGCCCGCGTGCAGCACAAAATCGTCGCCTTCCTGCGTGATGGTGTCGGAGCTGAGCGCGCCGGAATCGAACCAGGTCTTGCCGCCGTCCGGGCTGTAGCGGTAGGTGCTGCCCGTGCCGAGCTGACCTGTGCTGGTAAACTGCACAATCACGCTGTAGTCCGCGCCGCCTTCGGCCGTCAGGGTGACGCCGCTGTTTTCCACTTCCGCGTTAAAGGCCTGGTTGCGGCAGGTTACGCCCAGGGTCTGCACGTAGGCGGGCTGATCCGTCTTGTGCCCGGCAAAGATGTGCCGCCCCTCAAAGGTGGAGTTGGCCAGGTTGATAAGCTGTTGATACTGCTGGCGCACTTCGTAGCTGATCTGCTCGCGGTTGGTGCCGTCGTACGTGCCGGTGGCGGCCTGCTGGGCCAGGGTCTTGATGCGGGTAAGGATGCTTTGCACCGAGCCGTCGCCCGCCAGGGCGGCGTCGGCCGTATTCAGCCAGCCCGTGGCCTGCTTTACGTTATCCTGGTAGGTGCCGATATTGTACAACGAGGCATTGTACGAAATGACCCGCCCGGCGCCCACCGGATCGTCCGAAGGACGGTTGATGCGCAGCTGGCTGGAAGCCTGCAGATTCGATTCCATCAGGGCCGACAGGTTTCTGTTCATGCCGCCGACCATCGACTGGTACATTATGCCTTGTGTCACGCGCAGCGCCATGGCTGTCTCCTCGTCTACTGCTTCAGTCCGAGCAGGGTTTGCAGCATTTCGTCCGCCGTGGTGATAAGCTTGGCGGCGGCCTTGTACGAGGCCTGGAACTTGATGAGGTTGGTCATTTCCTCGTCCAGGTTGACCCCGGAAATTTCTTCCCGCCGGGCCATAAGATCCTGGGCCATGGTGGTTTCGGTGGCGGCGGTGTACTTCATGGACGCCGTGTCCGCCCCCACCTTGGTGACGATGGTGGCGTAAAAGTCGCTCATGGTCTGCTTTACGTCCTTGCGGCCAAAGGACGAGATGTCCACGGTCTTGGTGGCCAGGGCGGCGATTTCCCTGGCGGTGATGTTGTCGCCCTTGTTGCCTTCGCCCGCGCCGTTGACGCGGCCAGCGTTGATCAGGTTGGTGTTGGTGTGCAGATCGTCGCGGATGCCCATCTGCCCGGCCGATTCGCCGGTAAAAAAGGTGTTGATGCCAAGGGCCGCCGCAAGGCCCGTGGTGTCGGCGCAGATGTCGAAGCCCACTTCGAAGGCGGGGGGGCCGGCTTGCGCAATGGCGGTGATTTGCAGCTTGCCGTCCATGATGGCGGCGGAAAGATAGGGTCCCGCCGGGCCGTTGTTGATGGCGTCGGCCACGTCTTCCAGGCTGTGCTGGGCGGGGTCGAAGTTGGCGGGCGAAAAGACCTCGAGACCGGGATAGGGAAAGACGTTCTCGCCGGTGGTCTTGTTGTAGATGGCGAAGCTGATGTTGCCCGCGGTGAGCTTGTCGGCGTAGTGCAGGCCCGAGCGGGGATCGGCCAGGGCTATGTTGGTGCGCGTGGGGTACGTGCCCATGGTGCCGATGACGCTGCCAAGCGGGGTGGTGCCCGAACCCTGGCTGTGGATGCGGTTTACTTCCCAGGCGACGGTGTCGGCAAAGGCGGTCAGGCGGTCGCGGTATTCGCCGATTTTGTTGTCGCGAAAATCCAGATACCCGCCAAGGGTGCCGCCGGTGATGCGCAGGGAGTTTTCCGTGCCGTCGCCGTAGGTCTGGCTGGAGATGTTCAGGGGACCGGCCGTGGGGCGGATCCAGTACACGTCGGACTTGGGCGAAATGGTGAACTTGTCGCCCGCCGCCACCGCTTCCGTGCCGCTGGCGTTGCCGAACCAGATCTGCAGCTTGCCCACGGTGACGCTGCCGTCTTCGTCGTTGGCGTGGAAAAGCTTGTCGGTGACGCCGTCGTCTTCCTTAAGCCAGGTGCGCCCGCCGTCCAGCGAAACCCGGAACTGCGCCGCGCCGTTGGCCCCGCCGGCGCCGATGGCGCCGCCGTTGGCCACTTCCAGGGTGTATTCGCGCGTATCGGCGCCGGAGAACTGGATGGTTTCGCCGTTGGCCTTGTAGGGAGAGTCGGGGGTAAGGTTGTTTTCGCCCTGCGGGCCCATGAAGGACAGGGAAAAGGGAATATCCTTCTGCACCAGCAGGTTGCCGGATCTGGTGGTGACGCTGTAGTCGCCGTAACCGTTGTCCACCACGTGGATATCAAGAATTTCAGCCAGTTCGCGCACCTTCTGGTCGCGCTCGTCCATCATGCTGTTGGGATTGTTGCGGTTGCTGAGCGCGTGGGCGTTGATTTCCTTGTTCAGCTTGGCGATGTCCTGGATCAGCGAGTTGGCCCTGTCCACTTCCTCGTTGATCATGCGGTTCATCTGGTCCTGCAGATCGCGCATGGTCTGGTCCGCGTTGCGGACCGAGGTGGCCAGGGTCTGCGCGGTGGCAAGCAGGGCCTCGCGCGCGGGCATGCTGTCGGGCTCCTGGGCCAGGGTGTTCCACGACTTGAACATGGCGGCCAGTGCGTCGGACATGCCGGCGACGTTGGCTTCGTTGAACACGGTTTCCACGTTGCGCAGCAGGCTGTATTCCGTATTGTAGCGGGCGGAGGTGGAAAGCTTGCCCAGCAGGTTGCTTTCCACAAACTTATCGAAATAGCGGTAAATCTCCGTGGCCTGGACGCCCTGGCCCACCTGCCCCGGATAGTAGTCGATGGAGGGGCGTTCTTCCAACTGCACGGCCTGACGGCAGTAGCCCGGCGTGTTGACGTTGGAGATGTTGTTGCCCGTGACGTTGATGGCCGCCTGGGACGCGAACAGGGCGCCCACGCCCATGTTCAGTACGGAATTGACGCCTAGCGCGCTCATTACAGTCTCCCGGAGATAAGGGCGGCCGAAGGCCTGTCGGCGCGCAGCCTTCCGCCCGATCCGTACACCTGGGCGGTGCGCGGGGCGATCTGGTCATGCAGGAAAACCAGCAGCGACTGGCTTTGGTCCATGAGCATCAGGGAAAATTCGGCGTTTTGCGAGGCCTGGCGCGAGCAGGTCTGCTCCAGGGCGTCGATGACGTGCAGCAGGCGGCGCACGGACGCGCCTTCTTCGTCGGGCAGCATGCCGGCGTATTCCAGCACGCGGGTTCCCTGCATGGTGCTTTTCAGTTCCGCGCGTTCCACGGCCACCTGGCGGAGCAACTCGTGAATGGAAAATTCCAGGTTGGTGACGGCGTCGGTGTCGCGTTCGCGCAACATTTCGAATTCTTCCGTCAAAAGCGCGCTCAGCAGTTCAAGGGCCTTGAACTGCCGGGTAAGGTTGCCGTGTATAAGGTCGAACATGATGGCCTCCGCCTTGTTCGCATTCTCCGCCGAAACCGCGTCCGCGCCGTTTTGGGGAACGGCCCGGGCTTCGGGCCTGTTTGCGTTTTGCCGCGGCATTTGGCCGCGCATTCCCGTTATCCGCCCCCCTGCCCGTTATCTTCCGGCCACCTGCATGTGCCGCAGGGCGCTTTCCGGATTCAGGGCCATTTCTCCGCGCTTGAATTCAAAATAGAAGGCAGAATTTGCCCCATCCGCGGGAGACAAGGGTTGCGACGTGACTTTTGCAAAATTCGATCCGCCGGGAACGGCGTCGCCCACAGACAAGGTTCCGTAGTCCACATTGCTGTAATAACTGCGAAAACCATCCCTGTGCTCCAGCACGATGGTGTTGCCGAAGCCCTCGCGCGGGCCGGAAAAAATGACCGTGCCGTCCATGCAGGCGCGTACCGGCGTTTCCGCGGGGGCCGCGATGCGCACCCCGGAGTTCCATTGACGCTTGCCCGTGCCGGGGTCGTCTTCCCAGCCAAAGCCGCTGACGATGCGCCCTTCGGCGGGCCACAGCGCTTCTTCCGGAGCCATGCCGCGCTGGGGGGCGGCGGCGCGCGGTTCAGCTTCCTTCGCCTTTTCGGCGCTTTTGTTCCGCTTGCGCCCGAACAGGGAAACAGGCTTGGGCGTGGCGGACACCTGCGTGTTGCCCTGCCAGCTGGTGTTCAAGAGGCCCGAGGCTTCTTTGGCTTCCAGGGAGGAAGCGGCGGACACCGTGGTCGGGGGGCGGGAGGCTCCGGCCTCGTGCGCGGGGCTGCGGGGCGCGGAAGAACCCGCGGAAGGGGCGGGGGCATGGGGAGCGGCATGGGCCGCCTGCTCCGCCGGGGGCGTGGTCCCGGAAAGGTTGCGCAGGCCCGCGCGGGGGGCGTGCCCGGCCGCGCCCAGCGGGGCGCGTTCGGCCCGCGCCGCGCGGGCGATGGCAAAAGCGCCGCTGCCGGGCGCCGGTTCGCCCGCCGCGCCGGGAATAACGTCGGGCAGGGTTGTCGAGGCCTCGTTCTCCACAGGGGGCATGTCCGGCGCAAGGCCGGTCATTTCCGCGCGGTGGGCCGCCCATTCGGCGGCCACGCCCGTGGACGGCTTTTCCGCCACGGCGTTGGCCTTGGCCAGTTCGGCCTTGATTTCTTCCAGCGCGCCGGTAATGGGATCCACGGGCTCTTCGGCCGCATCCTCGTTTTGGGGCAGGGCGCTGTACAGGTTGTCCGCCGCCAGGGGCTTGGGGGGGGCGGCCCTGGCCGGGCGGTCGCCCGGCGTGACCAGGGAAAGCTTGGCCGAACGCGGCGAAGTGGTGCGGCCGGTGTTTTCAAGCTGCTGCGAAAGCTGTTCGTACAGCATGTCGGCCAGGCCGATACCCCCGGCCGAGGCCATTTTTTTGGAAAGCTCCACATCAAAAAGCGACTGGTAGGTTTCCTCGTCCTTGCTGTGCAGGTAGCCTTCCTTGGAAACGTTTTTGCGCATCTGTTCCCACATCTTCTGGATAAAGACGGCCTCGAACCCTTCGCAGGATTCGCGCAGTTTCTGCTGCTGGGTCCGGGTGTCGCCAAGGCGTTTTTTCAGGGCGTCCATGTCCAGCTTGCGGCGAACAAGGTCGTTCTGGGCGGCTTCCTGCAGGGCCAGGGTGGGGTCAACGGGCGGGGTGCTCATGCCGGGTTCCTTGAACGGATGCGTTTAAATGACTTCAAGGTGCGCGTGCAGCGCCCCCGCCGTCTTCATGGCCCGCAGGATGGAGATAAGGTCGCGCGGGGTCGCGCCCACGGCGTTAAGGCCGTCCACCAGTTCCTGCAGGGTGGCTCCCTCAAGGATGTTCAGCTTGCGCTGTTCCTCGCGGGTGGCTATGTCCGTGCTGGCGGTAACCACCGTGCTGCCGCCGCTGAACATGCCGGGCTGGGAAACGTCCTGGTTTTCCTGCACCATGACCTGCAGGTTGCCGTGGGCCACGGCAACCCGCGAGATGCGCACGTCGCGCCCCATGATGATGGTGCCGGTCTTTTCGTCCACCACGATTTTGGCCACGGAGTCGGGGATGATCTCGATGTTTTCCAGCGAGGCCATCAGCGGCACGATGTTGCCCTGAAAGTCGCTGGGAATGGTCAGAGTCACCGTGCCCACGTCCTGTGACCGCGCGAAGTTGCCTCCAAGGGCGGTATTGATGCGGTCCACCACCTGGTTTGTGGTGGAAAAGTCCGGCGCGTGCATGGTCAGGGTCAGAAAGTCCTGACTGTTGAATTCGAACGGGATGCCGCGTTCCACGATGGCCCCGCCGGGCACCTGGGCCACGGTGGAGATGTTCTTCTGCGCCTGGGCCTGGGAGCCGGTGACGGAAAAGCCGCCCACGGTCAGCGCGCCCTGGGCCAGGGCGTACACTTTGCCGTCCACGCCCTTCAGGGGGGTCTGGATGAGCACGCCGCCCAGCAGGCTGGTGCTGTCGCCCAGGGACGATACCGTCACGTCCAGCTGGGTGCCGGGTTTGGCGGATATGGGCATTTTGGCCGTGACCATGACGGCGGCCACGTTTTTGGGCTTCATCTGCTTTTGGTCCACCTGCACGCCCATTTTTTCCAGCATGTTGACCATGGACCGCATGGTGAAGGCCGAGTCGCGCTTGTCCCCCGTGCCCGAAAGCCCCACCACCAGGCCGTAGCCCACAAGCTGGTTGTCGCGCACGCCGCTGAACGAGGCGATGTCCTTGATGCGCACGGCGTGGGCGGCGGGGGTGAAGAAAAGCGCCGCTCCCGCGAAAAGGGCGGCGGCCAGGACAAGGGCGGCGGCGCGGGTATATGTGCGATGGGTCATGGTGGCTCCTTGAGGCGCTTTGCGTTCAAAGCGCTGCGGCGCTTACGGCGGGCCTGCGGCGCAAGGGGCCGCGCGCGGGTCCGGGACCGTCAAAAGATCGGCGTCCGTAAGGGTTTGCCGGGTAGTAGCAAGAAGCGCGCCACCCCCAACGGCCGTTTTTTCGGGTGATACAGCGTCAGACTTCGTTTTTGCTCGGGGGGCAGGACCGAAGAGTCCAGCCCGCCCTCGCAAACCCTCGTCTTTCTTGTCTCACCCGAAAATCCGACCGTTGGGGGTGGGTTGCGGCCAATGCTATGGAACGATTGCCATAAAATGCGAAAAGGCGTGGTTCGGTTTGTGCTTGGCGCGACCTGAGGGTGCGGGGGAACAGCCCCCGCGGGCATCAGTGCAGCGCCCACATAATCAGGGGTAAAGTCGCCACGGACAATATGGAGGAAAAAATAATCGCCAGCGAAGGCGGCGCCAGATCGGACTTGTACGTGAAGGCGAACAGATACGTGGTCGCCCCGGTGGGCGTCGCCGCCATGACCACGGCCGTGACCAGCCAGGGGTCTTCCCAGCGCATGCCCAAAAGCAGCGCGGCGAGCAGCGTCACCAGGGGCTGCCCCAGGCTTTTCACCGCCACCACGGGCAGCACCAGACGCAGGCTTTCCCGCGATATATGCCGCCGCACATCCATGCGCGCCAGACTCAGCCCCAGGGCGAAAAGCCCTGTGGGCGCGGCCGCCGCCCCCATGAAACGGGTGAACGTCTCCAGAAAGACGGGCACGGGCAGCGCAAAGACCACAAAAACCGCCCCGGCCAGGGCGGCCAGGGTCAGGGGGTTGGCAAGCACCGCGCGGACGGCCCGCAGCAGGCTGGAGGCCAGGGCGTTGCCACGCTCCGCGCCCCCGGCGGAACATGCGCCAAAGGTCATGATTACGGCGAAAAAAGTGGGGATGTTGTGCAGGATGGTGGCGATGGCCGCCGGGGCGGCGCCCGCCTCGCCAAAGGCGGCCAGCACCAGGGGAATGCCCATGTACCCGGTGTTGCCGAAGCTGGCGGCCATGCCGATGATGGAACTGTGCGGCGCGCCCGTGCCCGCGCGCCGCGCCAGCAAAAGCCCCAGGCAGTAAGCCGCCGCTATGCCGGCGAACCCCGCGCCCAGAAAGGCCCCATGCCGGATCTGCTCCAAAGAGGCTTTGGCCACGGCCAGAAAAATCATGGAGGGCAGGGCGATATACATCACATAGCTGTTGATGTGCGCCTCCGCCTCGGGCGACGGCTTTTTGCGCCTGCCGTATAAAAAGCCCACCAGGATCACGGACAAAATAGGTATGACGATGGAGAACATGAACGCTCCCGTGAGGCGGCGTAATGCCGATTCCCGATAAAAATTGCCGGAAGTGATTTTTATCCGGAACCGGAAAAGGCGGTTGCGGCCTGTCGGGGTATATCCTTGGCCCGGCCGGAAAAGCAAGGCGGGCAACCGACCGGGCCAAAATTAAAATGCCTTCTATAGCATTTTACACTTGAAAAAGTCGCTTAACGGCGAGCAAAGCCCGCCTGCGCCTCTTTCGTGGCAAGGATTTGAGGACAAATCCTTGCGGAGCAATTGACTCATTTCATTCGTTAATTGCTCTAAGCGGCGAAGTTTCGCGGCAGGCGAGAAAGACGAGTTTTCCCTCCGGGCTAGACCGAAGAGCCCAGCCCGGAGAGAACACGAAGTCAGTCAAAGCTCCCCACCAACTTTGCCTTTGGGCTGGGGCGGTATTCGGAGCAATTTTGCCCTCGGGCAAGGAAAAAAGGCTTTTTGCGGAGGGAAGCGTACTCTTTGGTACTCGACCCGGAGCAAAAAGCCTTTTTGACGAAGCCCGAGGGCAAAAGAGCCTGAATACCGCCTCAGCCTAGAAAGGCCAGATGTTGTCGAGGAGGCGCGTAAGCCACCCGGAGCGCTGCTTGTCCGCAAGAATGCCCTTGCCGTAGTATTCCACCTTGGAATCGGCAAGCTGCGTGGATTCCACCGAGTTGTCGGCGGCCACGTCGCGCGTGCGCACCAGCCCGCTGACCACCATGTACTGGGTTTCCTCGTTCACGCGCACCTCGCGCGCGCCCTGGATCTGCAGCACCCCGCCGGGCAGCACCTGTATCACCCGCGCGCCGATGGTGGCGGTGACGTAGTTTTCGCGCTTGGTTTCACCCGTGGCCTTGAGGTCGGATTTGGTGGACGTGGACAGTATGGGGTTTACGCCCACGTCGCCGGTAAGGGGGCCGCCCAGGCTGAAAAGCGGCCCGATGGAACCCTTGCCGAAGGCGGCGCCCACGCCGTATTCCGAGGTGCTCTCCTTGCCCGCCGTGGTGTCGGCCTTGCTTTTGGACTTGGAGGTTTCCACCACCTTGATGAGCACGATGTCGCCCACGCGGCGGGCGCGGTTGTCGGCGTACAGGTCGTTGGCCTCGGCGGCGCTGTAAAGAGAGCCGGGATTGGCGTACTGCTGTTCCGGCTCGGTGTACGCCTGGGTGGGGGTCATGGGGGTCACGGGCACGGGGCTGTGCGACTGGGCGGCGCACCCGGACAGGAGCGCGGCGAGCATAAGCCCGGACAGCGGGAACAAGTTCTTTTTCATGGCAAACCTCGCTCGGACACTCGGCGTGTCGGCATGGGCGCGGCCGGGGGCGGTGCTTCGCCGCGTATAAAGCCGCATTCAACGTTATGATTATTCGCCGAAAAGAGCCCGTTGGAGACCGTCCCTATTGCGTTCCCTGCACCACGACGGTGGAAGGATCGCGCACGATGGCGAATATCTGTTTTTTGCTTTGCAAATTCCGCACCGGTATGCTTTCGCCCGGTACCCCGTCCGACATGGCCTCGCCCTGCACGCTGAGGCGCAGGCTTTTCCCTTCATATATAATGGCGACGATGTCGCCCTTTTTCACGGCGGGCAGGTGCCCCAGGTCGTCCCGGTAAATCACCTGGTTGACCCCGATGGAGCGCAGCAGCCGCCAGGGGCCGCCGCGTCCGTCCCAGGGTTCGCCCCGCAGATGGGCAAGGTTTGCCCGGATAAAGGTCACGCGGTCGGGCGTCAGCACGTCGTCGCGGTTCAGGACGGCGGCGGCGGCCGGCACTTCGGCCCAGCAGTCCAGAAGCAGGGAGCCGGAAATGCGCTGCAGCACGCTTCCGTCCAGTTCGCGCACCAGAAGGCGCACGTTGGCCCTGCCGGCGGCCGGGCGGCGGGGGGGCTCCACTTCCAGCCTCTGGCCCGCGTGCTGGGTAAAAATGTATTGCGGCAGCCGAAAATCCTTGAAAGCGCATTCACCGGGCAGATTGGCCGTCAGCGGAGTCAAAGATTTGACCACCGCTTCCTGGATCGCTTCCTTGCCGATAAGCGCCCCTCCCCGCTGCAAGGCCATGGAGCCGGGGAACAGGCAGTACGGGGCAAGATCGTTCATGGTGGCGACCACCGCCTCTTGCAGGCGGGGGCGGGTCATGTTCACGGGCTTGCCGTTTTCCGGCGGCGCGGGCCACAACTCCCGCCCGGCCAGCTTCCGCCATTCCTCGGCGGGCATGCCGCCCACGGGCACCGCCACTTCGCCAAGTCTGACCACGGGACCGGCAACCACCGCCGCTTCCAGAAAGCGGATGCGCCACTCGCTTTGTTCCGCGCCCGGCACGGGCGCGGCGAAAGCGGGGACGGCCAGGGCCGCCAGCAGGGCCAGCGCGGCCGCAAGACGGCAGAACAGCGGGACGGCGGCCGGAGGCAAGGCCCCCGCGCCCGCCCAAAGACGTGCGTCCCCGGACTGTGCGTCGGGGCGCGAACCGGCGCGGCGCATGCGTGACCCGGCTTACGAGCGTTTGAGCTGCACGGCGATCTGCAGCATGGAGTCAGAGGTCTGGATGGCCTTGGAGTTCATTTCGTAGGCGCGTTGGCCCACAATCATGTTGACCATTTCGTCCACCACGTCCACGTTGGACATTTCCAGAAACCCCTGGGCGATGGTGCCCACGTTGTCTTCGCCGGGCACGCCTTCAATGGCGTCGCCCGACGCTTCCGAAATGTTGTACAGGTTGCGGCCCCTGGCTTCCAGGCCCGCCGGGTTGATAAAGGTGTACAGGGGGATGTCGGCGGCGGCCAGCTCCTGCCCGTTGGCGTCCAGGGCGGCGATGTGTCCGTTTTCCGTTACCACGATGTTTTTGGTTTCCGTGGGAACGGTGAATTCCGGTTGCAGCACATAGCCGTTGGCCGTGACCAGGGTGCCGTCCTGGTTAAGTTTGAAGGCTCCGGCGCGGGTGTACATTTCTTCGCCGTTCACGATGACCTGGAAGAAGCCGTCGCCTTCAATGGCCAGATCAAGGGGGTTGCTGGTGTTCTGGTAGTCGCCCTGGGAAAAGAACTTGTGCACCGTCGTGGGGCGCACGCCAAGGCCCACCTGTATGCCCGTGGGAATGCGCTGGTCGCCGTCGGTGCCGGTGATGGAACCGGCGATGCGCAGGTTCTGGTAGATCAGATCCTCGAACTCGGCCCGGCTTTTTTTGAAGCCCGTGGTGTTCACGTTGGCCAGGTTGTGGGAAATGACGTCGATATTAAGTTGCTGGGCAACCATGCCCGTGGCCGCCGTCCAAAGGGAGCGCATCATGGCGGGTATCCTCCTCAGCCTTCCGGGCTGATTGCTGATTTATCCGGTCGTTGCGTCATGCAAGGCAAACCCGGAAGGAAAATTGACAAAAACGCTGTAAAGCGCGGCGGACGTTTCCGGGGCGCTTCAGGCCCGGAACGTCCACAGGGGACTCGAAGCCGCGTCCGCGCCGGGAAAGGCCGGAGCCCGGCATTCCACCCCGGTGATGTGCGGGGCGCTGTAAATGCCCAGGCGGGCCAGAATTTTCAGAAAAATCTTCATAAATACGCCGTCGCGCTGTTGCGCGTGGTTGTCGTTGCGGCATCCGGAAGCCCCGTAAGCCAGCGCGCCTACGGGAAGTCAATGCCCGGCGCCGGGAAAGCCCGGGACATCAGCCGCCCCGGCCCCGGCCGATTCTGGAGGTCACTTCCTTGTCGATGCCCTGGCTGGTCTGCATGATCTTGGAATATGCCTCAAACTGGCGCTGGGCCTCGATCATGTTCACCATTTCGTAGACCGCGTCCACGTTGGCCGTTTCCAGAAATCCCTGGGCCATGAAGGCCCTGGTTTCCGTTTCCGTCACCTGGTTGCCGGTCCGCGGCTTGTACATGTTGTTGCCCATTTTTTCCAGGGTCAGGGGATCTTCAACGCCCACCAGGGCGATTTGCGCCACCATGTTGCCGTCGGCGAAAATGCGGCCGTCCTCGGCGATATTGAAATTGGCCACGCCCGGCGGCAGGGTTATTTCGCCCCCGTCGCCCAGCACGGGGTATCCCTGTTCGGTGATCAGGGTGCCGTCGGCGGTCTGGCGGAAGTGCCCGTTGCGGGTGTACATCTCGCCCTGGGGCGTCATTATCTTGAAAAAGCCCTCGCCGCTGATGGCCACGTCAAAGGGCGCGCCCGTGACCTTGAGGGAGCCCTGGGCAAAGTCCGTATGCGAACGGGCGATGCGGGGGCGCGCCAGGTGCTGCACCTCGGGGAACAGCTCTTTGGACCGCACGTGGGACACCGGCTCCATGATCTGATCATGGGCGTACATGGAAAAGGTGTCCTTGAAAGAGATCAGGTCGCGTTTGTAGCCCGTGGTGTTCACGTTCGCCAGGTTGTTGGCGATGCTGTTCATGCGCATTTCATTGGTCAATGCGCCGAACATGGCGGAATACATGGCATTATCCATAGGTGCTCCTCAATGCGGGCGGCAAAAAAAGGAGGCTTTTGCCGCGCTACGCTTGGGATGCAAAATAGGGGCCACAGGCAGTGGAGCTTACGGGGGCAATGGCGAAAAGGCAGGGAATTCGCGCGGGGCAGGGATGATTGTCGGCTTTGTGACGGCGGATGGCGGGCGTTACCCGCATTCTTTCCAGCGGAAGCAGGACACAAGGTGGTCGTTCACCAGCCCGGTGGCCTGCATGTGGGCGTACAGCACCGTCGAGCCCAGAAACTTGAAGCCCAGGCGCTTGAACTCTTTGGCGGCCTTGTCGGACAGGGGCGTGGTGGCCGGAACCTGCGACGGCTCCTGCCAGGCGTTGCGGACGGGCCTGCCGTCCACAAAGTCCCAGAGGTAGTTGCCGAACGAGCCGTGCCTGGCCGCCACTTCCAGAAACAGGCGGGCGTTGTGCACGGCGGCCGCCACTTTCAGCCGGTTGCGCACGATGCCGGGGTCCTGCAGCAGGCGCTCCACGTCCCGCTCCGTAAAGGCGGCCACCCTGGCCGGGTCAAATCCGGCAAAGGCCTTGCGATAGCCTTCGCGCTTTTTCAGGATGGTGGCCCAGGAAAGTCCGGCCTGCGCCGACTCCAGGGTAAGAAACTCGAACTGCCCGGCGTCGTCACGCCGCGGCGCGCCCCATTCTTCGTCATGGTAGCGCCTTTCCAGTTCCGATTTCATGCACCAGGGGCAGCGGGCGGGACCGGTCATGGAAGTCTCCTGTCAAGGGTTGTCTGTAACCGGCATTCGCCGTCGGGGGCGTGGCATTTCAGCGGGCAACGGCAGGCGGGGGAGTCCGGACCAAGCTTCGCGCCGTTGTCCGAATTGACGTCCGCGCCGTCGCCCTGCCGGCAAAAGCGCTTTGCCAGCAGGCTTCCGGCAAAGGTCAGGGCGTCGGGCAAATCGCGGGCCACAAAGCCTTCGCCCAGGTGGTCCAGCACGCCCGTGCGCTCCAGAATGGCCCTTACGGATTCGTTGTCGTGCACCAGTATGGGCACAACCCCCCGTGCCAGGCAGCGCTCAAAAAACTGTTCCAGCGCATGCACGCCCGAAGCGTCTATCCAGAAGACCCGGTTCAAATGCAGTATCAGCACGTCGGGAAATTCCCGTTCATGCTCGCGAAGCTGGCGTTCCAGCTCCTTGATGGCGCCGAAAAACAAGGTCCCGGCCATGAAAAAGAGGGCCACGTGCGGGCAATCCCTGGCCCAGGGAAAGTCGGCGAGCACAGGATGGTTGGCCGGGACGCGCCACAGGCTGACATGGGAGGCTTTATGCACGAACAGGGCGAGGGAAAGCAGAACGCCCAGCAGGATGGTGCTTTCCAGGTCAAGAAAAAGCGCCGCGCCAAGACAGGCGAACAACACCAGGCGATCCGCCCGCGTGGCTTTGAGACAAAGGCGGATTTCGTCCCCTTTGATCATACCCCAGGCGACGACCATAAGCATGCCGGCCAGGGCCGGAAGGGGCACGCTTTCCGTAAGCGGGGCGAACAGCAGCACGGCGGCAAGGGTGAGGCTTCCCGCAAAGGCGCCGGCAAAACGGCTGCGCGCGCCGGAAGAAAAGTTCACGGCGCTTCTGACAAAGGAGCCGCAGCCCGGAATGCCCGAGAAAAGCCCCGCGCTCATATTGCCAAGTCCCTGCGCCACAAGCTCCCGGCTGGGGTCAAAATCCTGGTTTTTGGCGGTGGCCATATTTTTGGCGATGGCGATGGATTCCACCGCGCCGACAATGGCGATGGACAGGGCGGGTAGAAAAAAGGCCCGCATCAGTTCCAGATCGGGGGCCGGGGGCAGGGAGAGGGGGGGCAGGCCCGAAGGCACGGTCCCGGCCATCGCCACGCCAAGGTTTTTGGCGTCCGTCAGCGCGGCGGCCAGCGAGCACAGCGCCAGGGTAAGCAGCGCGCCCGGCCAGCGCGGCCGAAAGTGCCTGAAGGCGGCAATCAGGACCATTGCGCCAAGTCCGAAGGCCAGGCTGTAGGGGTTGAACTGCGCGATGTGCCGCCCGACTTCCATGATATGCGGAAAAAAGCCGCCCGGAGAGCTGAAGCTCAGCCCCAGCAGATGTTTGATCTGTCCGCCGGCGATAAGCAGGGCCGCCCCGGTGATGAAGCCCGTCATGACCGCATGCGAAATATAGCCGGCCAGTTCGCCGAAGCGCGCAATGCCCATCAGCATCTGGATCGCCCCGGCAAAAATGGCAAGGCCGAATATATACGGCATGCGCGCTTCTTCGGGCATGGCGGCAAGGGGGACGCCCGCCACGCTTACCTGGGCGCAGATGGAAAACAGCAGCATGGATATGGTGTTTGTCGGCCCCGCCTGCAAATAGCGCGAGGCCCCCCACAGGGCGGCGATGATCACAGGCACGATGGAGGCGTACAGACCGTACTTGGGATGCACCCCGGCCACCGCGGCATAGGCCATGGCCTGCGGTATGCTTACCGCCACAACGGTCAGGGCCGCGGCAAGATCCGCTTTGGCTTCTTTGCGCCCGTAAGCGCGGAAATCCGGCAGAAAGGGAAACAGTGTCGTTATCATGGCTGTCTGGGCGTGTTGGCGGATGCTTTTTCCGCGGCATGTAAAAAAGAAACCCCTGGCGGGGTTCGAGGAACGGAAGCTTGGGGAAAGGAACCCCAAGGGCCTGAAGCCCCCAAGGTTCCTTTCCCCGGATTCGCTATTCTTCCCGCTTCGTTTTCGCGTATTCGGCCACAACCTTTTCGGTGACGGGCTGGGGCGCTTCTTCATAATGGGAAAATTCCATGGTGAAGCTGCCCTGGCCGCCGGTCATGGAGCGCAGGTCCGGCGCGTAGCGCAGCACTTCGTTCATGGGCACCTGGGCCTTGATTTCGGTGATGCCGGCCACGGAGTCGGATCCGGAAACCTTGCCCCGGCGGCTGGAAAGGTCGCCGATGACGTCGCCCATGTTTTCGTCCGGGATGGAGATGGTCAGGGTGACGATGGGTTCCAGCAGGATGGGTTTGCAGGTTTCCATGGCCTTTTTGAAAGCCAGGGAACCGGCCACCTTGAAGGCCATTTCCGAAGAGTCCACAGTGTGGTAGCTGCCGTCGTACAGTTTGGCCTTGAAGTCCACCATGGGGTACCCGGCAAGATAGCCCCGGACGCAGGCTTCCTGAATGCCCTTGTCCACGGCGGGGATGTACTGGCGGGGCACCACGCCGCCCACGACGGCGTCCTCGAACTGGTAGCCCGTGCCGCGCGGCAGGGGCTCGAACTCCACCCAGCAGTCGCCGAACTGCCCGCGCCCGCCGCTTTGCTTTTTGTGGCGGCCCTGCACCTGGGCCTTGGCCTTGATGGTTTCGCGGTAGGGCACCTTGGGGGTTTTAAGCAGTATTTCCACCTTGTAGCGGCGTTTGGCGCGTTCCACGGCGGTTTCGATGTGCAGCTGGCCCATGCCGGAAACCAGGATATCGCCCGTTTCCTCGTCACGGCTGAGCTTCAGGGTGATGTCCTCGTCCAGCAGGCGCTGCACGGCGGAAAAAACTTTGTCTTCCTCGCCCTTTTCCTTGGGGGCCAGGGCGTAAGAGATAAGCTGCGGCGGCAGATCCGGAGCGGTCAGGGCAAAGCCCAGCTTGTCGTCGCACAGGGTGTCGCCGGTGTGGGTGTTTTTGAGCTTGGCCAGGGCCACGATGGATCCGGGTCCCATGGGCTCTTTGGTCTGGACCTGGTTTTTGCCGTTCATGATGATGGGCGCGCCCAGGCGTTCGGTGTCGCCGCTGGTCATGTTCTTGAGGGACGAATCGCCGCCGATGGAGCCGGAAAGCACCCGGGCGATGCTGAGCTGCCCGGCAAAGGGATCGGTAAGGGTCTTGAAGATAAAGCAGGCGGCCGGGCCGCTTTCCGACGGAACAAGCTTCTTGCCGTCCCGCCCGGCAAAGGCCGGATGCTCCAGGCCCGAGGGCAAAAGGGCCTCAATGGCGTCCAGAAGCTGCGCCGCGCCCTTGTTTTCCAAACCCGCCACGGCGGCCACCGGCACCAGCATGCCGGAAAGAACGCCCGCGCGCAGGCCCGTGCGGGTTTCTTCCTCGGACAGGGAGCCTTCTTCCAGGTATTTTTCCATCAGGGCGTCGTCGCATTCGGCGATGTTTTCCACGGCGGTTTCCCGCAGGGCGGCCATGTCGTCGGCCATGTCGGCGGGGATGTCGCCCGGCGTGACGCCGCCGTCGGCGTTGAAGAACAACGCCTTGCCGCCCAGAACGTCCACCACGCCCTTGAAGTCGGCGGCCCCGCCGATGGGGGCGTACAGCAGCACCGGGCGGATGCCCAGGATGGAGGAAAGTCCCGCGTAAGCGGCGGCGAAGTCGGCCCGGTCGCGATCCAGCTTGGTAAGAGCGCAACAGGCGGGCAGGCCGGCCTGTCGCACGGCGGCCCACAGGCGTTTGGTCAGCGGGCGCACCCCGTCGACGGCGTCAAGCACAAACACGGCCGCGTCCACCCCGGCCAGCACCATGTCGATGTCGCCCACAAAGTTGCCGTCGCCGGGCATATCCACCAGGAAGTGCCGGGAAGAGCCCCTGGCAAAGGAGGCGAAACCGGGCTGGATGCTGCCCCGGCGTTTGATCTCTTCCGGCTCGAAGTCAAGGGCGGTGTTGCCGTCCTCGATTTTGCCCTGGCGGGTCACGACGCCGGCGTGCAGCAAAAGCATTTCCGCAAGGGTGGTCTTGCCGCAGCCTCCGGTGCCGACCAGCGCATAGGTTCTTTGGGCTTGAATGGTGCTCGACATACATACTCCCTGGTATCCCCGCGCTGAAGCGGGGGTGTGTTTCCGAAACGGTAAAAGGAAAGCTACCCGGTGAATCACCTGCCGATAACGCGTAAAGCATCCGTCCACGGACGAACAGTCCGGATTCATTATTTGCGATGACGTCCGCAAGCCCCGGCTTCCGGGACTTGCCGAGCCCTGCCTACGAAGAGTCGGGGTACTGTAGAAAGTACGCGGGTTCATTGTCAAGGAGTCTGTGCGAAATCGCCTGTTCCGCGCGTCGTAACGGCGTTTGGAAGGTCCGGGTCCGTTCCGGAACAACCCGGAACGGAAACCGTGTTTTTCGACTGGCAAAAAAGGCGGTTTTCCGGTATTTTCCACCTGTCGCCTTTTGCATGGCGGAGCGCCGCATGCGGGCAGGGAAGGCGGTTTTTCCGGCCTCTTCCGCCGGAAAGCGCGGCGCAAGGCCGTTTTTTTCAATACCACCCGGCAGAGGAGTCCCACATGGCCCAGCATTCCGTGACCCTTTACGGCCTTTCGACCTGCGTGCACTGCAAGCACGCCAGGGAATACATGGAAAAGCACAGCGTCCTTTTCAACTGCGTCTATGTGGACAGGCTGGAGGGCGAGGAACGCGCCAGCACCCTGGCCGAAGTGCGCAAGCACAATCCCCGCGTGTCTTTTCCCACCATCGTGCTGGACGGCGGGGTCTGCGTGCTGGTGGGCTTTAAGGAAGACGAACTGAGCAAAGCCCTGGGTGTGTCATGAGCGCCCTTTCCCCCGCGCGGGAGGCGGCCCTTAAGCTGCGCGACCGGTTGCGGGCCATTCAGGAGCCCAAAGGGTATTTCTTCAACATTGACGAGGAAATGACCCTGGATTTGCTGGAACAGCTTCTGGCCACCAAGGAGCGCTACGGGTATATGGCCTGTCCCTGCCGCTTCGCCAACGGCGGCTACGAATTGGACAAGGACATCATCTGTCCCTGCGTCTATCGGGCCGAGGACGTCAAGGAGTACGGCTCCTGTTTCTGCGGGCTGTACGTAAACGAGGCCTGGAACAGGGGCGAGACGGCCAGGGACGTGGTGCCGGAGCGGCGGCCGCCGGAGAAGATTATTTTTTAGGCCGGACGCGGCCTGGGCTTTTTGCCGGCCTTTTAGGCCGGGTGATTTTCCGGTCCGAAGGACCGGGGGTTCTTTGCTGTCCTTCGGACCGGAAGTTTTTTTGCGGTCATTCGGACCGGGGTATTCCGGTCATTCGACCGGTGGACGCTCCGCGAGGGGAAGGGGGCCGCTACGCGGCGGCCCCCTTCCAACCCCCGCGCGCAGGGGGTACCCCCCCCTTGACCCCCAAGAGTCGCTTCGCCGCCGTCCTTCCGGGCGCGGGCAAACCTTTGTCTCCCTTATGTTGCGTACAGCCCCGCGCCCGTCCGGCGTCGGACTCCGCTCCTTCACGCGCGGCAGTCAGGCTGGTCCGGTGGAAATCACCGGCAGGCCGTGACCCCGCAGTCGTACGGCCGGTGCGGCGCGACAGTTGACGAGCGCCATCGGCAGGCCGTGACCCCGCAGTCATACGGCCGGTGCGGCAAAGGTCGTTTCGCTGCGGAAATTGGACCGCTTCAGCGTCTCCGGCAAGGGGCGAGGTTTCGCGCCGGACAAAAAAGCGGCGACACGAGCTTCGTGCGAATCCCGGCAAGGGGCGAAGTTTCGCGCCAGACAAGGAAGGCGAGCAAATACAAAGGGGGCTGGACTCTTTGGTCCTGCCCCCTTTGTATTTGTGACGCCTGACGCGGTATGGCGCGAAAATCCGCCCCTTGCTAATCGTGGGGGTCGGCGGCGCGGGAGGCCGGCAACACCCCGCGCGGGCTGTCGCGGACAAAGGCCACAAGTTCCATGACTTCGGGAATCTGGGCGAAATCCTGTTCCACTTTGTCCAAGGCCTCTTTGCGGGGCATGCCGGAAAGCCAGATGATGCGAAAGGCGGTGCGCACGGCGGTGACGGTGGCGGAGGCGGCGCCCATGCGGCGCAGGCCCACGATATTGGGGCCGTGCACGCCGGCCCTGCCGCCCACGGCCAGCATGTAGGGAGGCAGATCCTGGGCGATGCCGGTCATGCCGCCCACAAAGGCGTGTGCGCCGATACGGGCGAACTGGTGCACGGCGGAAAGTCCGCCGATGATGGCAAAGTCGCCCACGCCGACGTGCCCGGCCAGGGTGGCGTTGTTGGACATAACCACGCTGTTGCCCACCACGCAGTCGTGGGCGACATGCGCGTAGGCCATGAACAGGTTATTGCTGCCTATGCGGGTGACGCCGCCGCCGCCCTCCGTTCCCCTGTGCAGGGTGGAGAATTCGCGGATGCTGTTGTTGTCGCCGATTTCCAGGCGGGAGACCTCGCCCCTGAACTTGAGATCCTGCGGAACGCCGCCCACCATGGCGTAGGAGTGGACGATGTTGCCCTTGCCCATGCGGGTGTACTGCTTGACCGAGGCAAAGGCATCAATGCGGCAGCCTTCGCCGATGACCACGTCGTCCTCGATGACGGCGCAGGGGCCGACGCTGACGCCCGGTCCGATTTCAGCCCTGGGCGAGACAAAGGCGGAAGGATGGATGGCGGCGCTCATTCCATTCCCCCTCTGGGCATGATGGCGGCGGTCAGTTCGGCCTCGGCGGCCAGCACGCCGTCCACGTGGGCGGTGCCGCGCATTTTCCATAGCTGAAGTTTGCGCCGGACAAGTTCGCAACGCAGGTCCAGCCTGTCGCCGGGCACCACCGGCTTGCGAAAGCGCACTTTTTCAATGCCGGTGAACAGGAATATGGAATCCTTGACCTGGGCCTCGTCCATGCCGGCAAGCACCAGCAGGCCGCCGGCCTGGGCCAGGGATTCGACGATAAGCACGCCGGGCATCACCGGCAGGCTGGGAAAGTGGCCCTGGAAAAAAGGCTCGTTGATGCTGACGCACTTGTATCCTTCAATGACTTCGGCGGGAAAAAAGGCGGTTACCCTGTCCACCAGCAGGAACGGATAGCGGTGGGGCAACAGGTCCATAATGCGGCGGATTTTCATGGCGTCCATGCCATGAGGCGCGGAGGCTTCGCTCATGCTTCCTCCTTGGAGGCGATGCTGTGTATGTGTGCCTTGAGTTCGGCCAGTTCCCGCTCAAGCTGTTTGAGGCGGGAATGCATTTCGGGAAGTTTGGGAATCAGTACGGAGGTGCGCATGAAGGTGCGGCTGTCCATAAAGGGCGAACCGCCGCCGGTGACGCCGGCGGCAATATCCTTGGGCACCCCGGCCTGAGGGCCGATGGTGACGTCGTCGCCGATGGTCAGGTGCCCGGCGATGCCCGCCTGCCCGGCCATGGTGACCCGGTCGCCCACCTTGGTGCTGCCCGCGATGCCCACCTGCGAGATGATCAGGCACTGCTCGCCCAGGCTGACGTTGTGGCCGACCTGCACCAGGTTGTCCAGTTTGGAATCCTTGCCGATGCTGGTGGAGCCCAGGGTGGACCGGTCCACGCAGGAGTTGGCGCCCACGTCCACGCCGTCGGCCAGGGTTACCGTGCCGATTTGGGGGATTTTCTGCATTGTGCCGCCCACGCGCACAAAGCCGAATCCGTCTGCGCCGATGACCGCGCCCGAGTTGATGACACAGGCATTGCCAAGCGTTACCCCGGCCATGAGCACGGCGTGGGGGTACAGGATGCAGTTTTGTCCCAGGACGCAGTCTTCGCCGACGTACGCGCCGGGAAACAGGACACAGCCCTTGCCGAGCACGGCGCGGGGGCCCGCAAAGGCGTAGGGGTGCAGGACGCAGCCCTCGCCCAGCGAGGCGGAAGGATGGACAAAAGCCAGGGGGCTTACGCCTTCGCCCTCGCCCTGTTTGCGGACAAACAGGGCGCTGGCGCGGGCGAAGTCAAAATAGGGATTGGCGCTGACCAGGGCGGCTTTCGGGGCCTGCCCCGCGAATTCTTCGGCCACGATGACGGCGCAGGCCCGCGTATCCCCCAGATACTGCGCGTATCTGGGGTTGGCGAGAAAACTTACCTCGTCTTCCGTGGCGGCCTCAAGGGTGTTCAACCCCGTGAATTCGCGGTCTTCGCCCCTGAGCGTCAGTCCAAGGAGTTTCGCCAGTTCGGACAGGGTCATGGCGGGGCTATTTCTTCTTTTCGCGCCACACGCGGTTGGTTTCGTTAAGCATGTCGGGGGTGACGTTCATGGCGGGGTCGAAATACAGGGCGGCGTTGGAATCAAGAACCAGGTTGTAGCCCTTGCGCTTGGCCAGATCCTTCGCCGCGGCCATGATCAGCGTGTCGATTTCCTTGCGGACGCGCAACTCGTCCTGCTGCACGGCGCGCACGTAGGCGTTGGCCTTTTCGGAATACTCGCGCTGCATCTTGATGAATTCAGCCTGCTGCTGCTCGGTGGGCTGCTTGCCCTTGAAGCCTTCGGCCTTTTTCTCCAGGGTGGTGCGGTCCTTTTCAAGCTGTTTTTTCTGGCCGTCAAATTTTTTCTTCATGTCGTCCTGGGCGGCTTTGACGGCGTCGCATTTGGCCGCCACGTCCTGCAGATCAAAGACGGCCACGTTGACCTCCGCCTTGGCCACGGCGGCGGAAAGAAACACAAAGCACACGGCGAGGCCGAGGATTTTACGCATGATGCGACTCCTTAATAGGTACGGCGCCGAAGATGATGTCCGGACGGCCGCGGGGGGTGAATTTGTAAGGACAAGACAGAACCACATAGCCTCATGCGCGGTTTCCGTCAAGATGGACGCCGGGCGGCCGTCCGGGCCGGCTGCGGAGACGCGCATTCTGAGGCAGGGTAAAAAAAATTGTATTTTCAGGGGCGGCAAGCCCGGAAGGCAGAGGGGAAAGGCAAGTGAATATTTTCTTTAACATGCTTAAAAAACATATGAATTACAAAAACCGTATAGACGCCTGCGGCCTGGGAAAGCGCAGAGCGAAGGCCTTGCCGCGCGGTAAAAATTGTTACACGAAAAAATGGGTGGAAAACGCGGTAAAAGAGAAGAGATATTTTATATCATGCTGATATGGCAGATAAAATTATTCAGACTTCGATTCTTCCGGCGTTTGGCACGCCCCTTGCTATAAGGAAAGTACCTTCCTTCCTTTTGCAAGCAGCTTTTGGGGTGGATAGCGGGTGGTCCGCTATCCGCCCCATCGCTGTTTAGGGCCGGTTTCACAGGCAGACTTGCCGCGCCGGGCCGCACAGGCCCCTACAGCAGGACGTCTTCCGGCACAATGCCCGGATGGGCGCGCCGCCAGACGGCCAGGGCCTCGCGCAGAGGTTCGTCGGGAACCGGCAGGGTAAAGTCCGGGGCGGGGTTGTCCGGATCGCCGGCCACGGCCCAGGGATCCACCAGGGCGTGCAGCAGGCGGTGCAGCCAGTCCAGCAACTGCGCCGCGGGCGCTTCGGCCAGGGTTGCCAGCAGGGGGCGCAGGCTTTCGGCCTCGGGCGGCAGGGGGGCCTCCCAGATGCGGCGGGCCATGTCCACCATGTCCAGGGCCGGGGCGGCCAGTTCCTCGGCCAATTCCTCCAGATCATCGGGGTCCGCCCCTGCCATTTCTTCCAGCGTTTCGCGCAGGGCGGGCAGGGCGTTTTGCAGCAGATCATCCAGTTCGCGGCACAGTTCGTCGATTCCCGCCCGGCTGAGGGGGGCGTATCCGGGATCGTCCAGCGGCAGGGGCAGGGGGCGCAGCAAAAGGCCCGCAGTAAGGTCGTGCAGCAGGGGGAAGAGACTTTCGGCCAGGGGGGCCAGGGGACCGGGTTCGGGCATGGCGTTTTTCCTTGATTCAGGGCCTGTCGTTTTGGGGCGGCCGGCCCGTGTGACGAACGGCCGCCCCGATGTGGAAAGAAGTAAGCTTAACAGGGCCCGGCTTCGTCAAAAACCCCCACAAGGCCGGAAAGGGGCATGACCATGGCGATGCCGGTGCCGGGCTCGCACAGGGCGACGGCCCCGGTAACGGCCTTGAGCACGGCGGCGCTGACGGCGCGGGGCACGGCGTTCAGGATGATTTCCTTTTCCGGCTCGATGGTGATGCCGAAAAGCTTGGGCATGTTGGCCGCCCCCGCCCCCCGGCCGTTCAGCACGGTGGCGCCGGGCGCGCCCGCGTCGCGCGCGGCGGTGATGACGGGCTCGCTCCAGCCCTTGTTCACGATGGTGATCACCAGGTCATAGTCGGTCTTGATGTTCATCAGCGATCTCCCGTTTGTTGTTTCACCTTGCGCGAATGCAGGCAGCCCAGCAGCATGACGGAGATTACGGGCACCATGGCGACCACGGCCACCAGGCCGAAGCCGTCAAGCATGGGATCTCTGTGTTCCAGGGATTCCGCGGCCCCAAGGGCCACGGACATAAGAAAGGCGCTTACCATGGGACCGGTGACCACGGTGCTGGCGTCGTAGGCTATGCCCACGAAAGAAGCCGTGCACCAGCGGCTGAGGACGATGGCGACTCCGTATCCCGGCGCGACAATCCACAGGATGGGCCAGCCGTGCAAAAGCCTGGCCATGCCCAGGGCCGTGGCCAGGGCCACCCCCGTGCACAGGGCGCCTATGAGCAGGCGGCGCGGCAGCGCGCCGCTGGTGGCGTACGCCACCTGCCCGGCCAGAACGCTGACCGCCGGTTCGGCCACGCAGACGGCCAGGCCCATAAGCAGGCCAAAGGGTATAAGGGCCGCCCCTTCCCAGGTGTGCGACAAAAGGGTCCCCAGTTCCCTGCCCACGGGCAGAAAACCCAGATTGATGCCGTGCAGGAACAGGGTCAGCCCTACAAAGACCAGCGCCCCTCCCCGCAGCAGCCGCGCGAAAAAGCCCGGCCCGGTGGGGGCGCGTCGTCTGTTCCAGGGCAGCAGGCTGAACAGCCAGCCCGCCGCCAAAAGGGGCAGCAGGCCGCGGACCACTTCAACGGCGACTCCGCGCAGGTCCAGAAATTCCGCCGGCAAATCAGCGATCACGGCCTCTCCTCCCGCTCCAAAGCGGGCGCGGCAGGGGCGGTATGCCCCGGGGGGAGCGCTTTTCGCCGCGCAAGATGAGGGAACGGCCGAGTTTTTTGCGGATTACCACAGCGCCCCCAGCAGCATGACGCCCGTGATGGGGCCAAGGGCCACCAGCCCCAGCACGCCAAAGCCGTCGGAAGAGGCGTTTTTGCCCGCCAGCACGGAGACAAAACCCATGCCTATGGAAAGCAGAAAAGGCACCGTCAGGGGACCGGTGGCCACCCCGCCGGAATCAAGGCCCAAAGCCACAAAGGAAGGCGGCACGAAAAAGGCCAGAAGCAGCGTCAGGGTGTACGCGGCGCCCAGGATCAGGCGCGCGGGCAGGCCAAGAACGATGCGCAGCAGGGCAAGGGCAAGGAACAGGCCCACCCCGCTGACCACGGCGGCGATGATCAGCCAGGGCGGCGGCCCCTGGCCTGTGGAAACCGTGGCGACGTGTCCGGTAAGCACCGTTACGGCGGGGTCGGCCGTGTTGGCGCACAGCCCCAGGGTGAAGGCCATAAGTAACAGCGCCGCAAGGCCCGGGGACAGGGGCAGGCGGGTTCCCAGCATGTCGCCCAGGGGGATGAGGCAGTATTCCACGCCGCGCAAAAACAGAAACAGCCCGGCGGCCGCGAAAAGCGACCCCGCGATCCAGCGGATGAAGAGTTCAAGGGTCATGAACCCGGTAAGAAGCTGCATGGCCAGGCCCAGCACCACCACCGGCGCAAGAGAGAGCAGGGCTTCGCGCAGATCTTTCCAAAGGGCTTTCATAATGCCCGCAAGGGTATATGCTCCGGAACATAATGTCCAGTTTCCGCTGTATGTGCTTGTAGCGGCAACGGATGCGGCTTCCGGAACGGTTGACGCTTCAATTGTGCGGTGTCCGCAAGGTTGGGCTCTGGAGCATAGTAACTTCGAGACGCTCGCTCCGGCGTTTAACTGCGAAACAAGTTTCGCCTACGCCTGCGCGGCGGGCGGCGGTTCCCGCCGCCAGAGCCAATTACCATTGAAAATGGTAATTGGCTCTAGGCGCAGTACCGCCAGATCAGGGTGGCGAACAAAAGGCCCAGCGAGACGAGAAGCATGCGCCTTACCACGGCCGGGCCTCCGCGCAGGGCCAGACGGCAGCCCGCGACGTTGCCCAGAATGTTGGCCGCGGCCATGGGTATGGCCGCCAGAAACAGCACTTTGCCGTGGAGAAGAAAGACGATGAGTCCGCTGATGTTGGAGGCCAGGTTGAAGACCTTGGCCGTGCCCGAGGCCTGGATCAGCCCGATGCCGAGAAAAATATGCAGGGAGATAAGCATGAAGCTGCCCGTGCCGGGGCCGAAGAATCCGTCATAAAAGCCCACGGCCAGGCAGACCAGGGGGGTGATCAGATACAGGGCGGCGTTGCCCGGCTCTTGCTGCGCCGTGTTTTTGCGCACGGGGAAAAAAGTGATCAGCGCGGCTATGGGCAGCAGAATCAGGATGACCTTGCCAAGCACGGCGTTGTCCACCAGCAGGGCCGTTTCCGCCCCCAGGGCCGATCCGGCCAGGGAGAAAAGCGAGCCTATCAGCCCCACTTTCCACAGGATGACCTTGTTCCGCGCATAGGTCCAGACCGAGGCGGCTGTGCCCCAGGTGGCCATGAACTTGCTTGTGGCCAGGGCCGTTTGCGGGGGCAGCCCGGCCACCAGCACGGCGGGCAGGCTGATCAGCCCGCCGCCCCCGGCCACACTGTCGATGAATCCGGCGAAAAAGCCCGCCGCCGTCAAAAAGAGAAGAATGCCGAAGGAGAGGTTTGCGGGATCAAAAACTTCCATGTGACTCGGACCTGCGCGTGCGTGTGGGGTGAAGGTTGGTGACGGAGCCGCCAAAGGTGAGGCTGACGGGCCTGTGCGCGCGGGGCGACGTGTTGCCGGGGGTAAGTTTCCCTGCGGAGAACTCCTCCCTGCGGGGGATCTTGCGAACGGAAACGCAGCGGCGAAAGCGAAGCGCCGCAAAGGCGCGTCAGGCCGTACGCCCGCCCGCCGCGAACAGCGGGGCGGCCACCGCCGCGTCCCTGGGCGCGGAAAAGACGTAGACCACGTCGTCGGCCAGCAGGCGGAAGTCCCCGCCGGGGTGGGCGAAAAGTTCCCCGCCGCGCCTGACGGCCACCACGGTGATGTTGGCCTTCTGGCGCAGGTTGGATTCCTGAAAGGTCACGCCCTCCAGGGGGGCGGAAGCCTCCAGGGTAAAGACGGAAACCGTCAGGTCGGGCATCTGCTTTTGCAGCGCGCCAAGGGTTCCGCCGGGCAGCTCGATGCGGCGGAGCATGTCGTAGTTTTCCGCCCGCACCTCGTGGATGAATTGTTCGATATCCCCGCGCGGCACCAGGTAGCGGGACAGCACCCGGGTGAAGATTTCGATGGAAGTCTCGAATTCTTCCGGGATCACGTCGCTGGCGCCCAGTTCCTTCAGTGCGCCCACCTCTCCCAGAAAGCGCGTGCGCACCAGAATGTGGATTCGATGGTTCATGTGGCGGGCCACTTCGGTGATGCCGCGTACCGCCGTGGGGTCGGAAATGACAATGGCCAGCACGCGCGCGCTGCGCAGGCCCAGGTGATTGAGCATGGCCGGGTGCGTGGCGTCGCCGTGGAAGATGGGTTCGCCTTCCGCCGCGTAATGGCGCACGGTGTCGGGGTTCATCTCCAGGATGACGTAGCGGATGCCCGCCATTTTGGCCGCGCGTGCCAGCAGTTTGCCCCCCACCCCGTAGCCGATGATGATGATGTGGTCGGAAAGGATCTCTTCCGCCGCCACTTCGTGTTCGGTTTCGCTGTCGGCCGCGCCGATTTTGCGCCTGCCCATGCGGTCGGCCACGGAGGGGGCGGCGTTCAGCAAAAAGGGCGTGGCCGCCATGGTCAGGATGCTGGCGGCCAGAAAAAGCTGGTAGCGGTCATGAGTCAGCAGCTTGTAGTCCAGCCCGGTTTTGGCCAGCACAAAGGAAAACTCCCCCACCTGGCACAGGGCCATGCCCACGATGATGGCCGGCCGGATGGGGTAGCCCATGATCAGGGCGTCGCCCCCGGCGATGGCCGCTTTTACCAGCAGCACCAGTGTGGTGATGATGGCCACCTCGCCCAGGTGGGTCATAAAAAAGCTGGTGTCCAGCAACATGCCCACAGAGATGAAGAATACGCTGGTGAATACGTCGCGAAAGGGCAGAATGCCCTCAAGGGCGCTGTGGCTGTATTCCGATTCCGCCACCACCAGGCCGGCCATGAAGGCCCCCAGGGACAGGGAAAGGCCCAGCAGCGAGGTGGCGTAAGCCGTGCCCAGGCAGATGCCCAGCACGCTGATCAGGAACAGCTCGCGGCTTTTGGCGCCTACCACTTTTTTGAGAATCCAGGGCACCCCCTTGCGGGCCAGCAGAAAAATGGCCGCGATGATGCACAGGCTGCGCCCCGCCGTAAAAAGCATGCTGCCGGTGTCGGCCTGGGTGGCCCCGGCCAGCAGCGGCACGGCCAGCATCATGGGCACGATGATCAGGTCCTGGTAAATGAGGATGGAAAGACTGATGCGCCCGGCGGGGCTTTCGATCAGCGCTTTTTGCTGCATGATCTTGAGCACGATGGCCGTGGAGGAAAGAGCGATGAGAAAACCAATGAAAAGGGAACTGCGCCACGTTTCCCCGGCCCATTCCGCCAGCATCCAGAACGCCCCGATGGTCAGAAACACCTGCGCCGTGCCGCCCAGGAAGACCGGCTTTTTCAGGCGGATCAGTTCGCTGACGGACAGCTCCATGCCGATGGAGAACAGCAGAAAGACAACCCCGACTTCCGCCAGGACGTCGACGGCGTGGATGGCCTTGACCAGCCCCAGGGACGATGGGCCGAACAGCGCTCCGGTCAGAAGAAAGCCCACAATGGGCGGAATCTTTATCTTTTGACAGGCAAAGATGACCACCGTGGACAACAGGGCGATGATGACGAATTCTCTGAGGATTTCTTCCATGCGGGCGGGGGCGGGTTAAGGTAACTGATGATTTTATTTGGGGAGGCTGCGCCTCCCCTTGCTATTTATTGAATATATACGCATACTTTGCGGCTATTCCGCTGCTGCGCTCGGCCAGGCGGGCCGCCAGGTCGTCCACGGCGTCGGGGCTGATGACGCCCGCTTCCCCGGCCAGATATGAAGTAAAGGCCGTGGCGCGCTCGTAGTATACCCAGGTGGCCGAATAGGCGGAGCCCACGCCGGGGCGGGAGGGGAATTCCGGAACCGTGTGCAGGATAAGCAGGATCTTGGGCTCTTCTTTGGCGGAAAGAAAGAACAGGGTGCCCCCGTTGAAAATTTCTTTGAGTTGCAAAGACAGCCGTGCGCCCAGGGTGTCGGTGCCCTCAAGCTGCACGGCTATGGGGGTGGCTCCGGCCTTGATTTCGGTCCGGATGGCGGCTTTTTTGGCCGTGTCCGTGTCGGCGGCCGGGTTGGGTTTGGCTTTGTCGGATTCGGCGGCGAAAGCCGGCAGGGCGAAAAGCGTCAACAGGACGGCCGCCGCGCAGGCGCGGATGATGTTCATGGCTGGCTCCGTGATTTCCAGAGCAATTAACACGCCAAACAGTCTTTTAACGGCGGGCAAAGCCCGCCCGCGACTATTTGGCGGCAAGGGGTTGAAGACAAATCCCTGGTAATCTGCTCCGGAACCTTTTTATGGTGAAAGCGGTTTCAAAAAGGAAGGCATACGCACTATCATTATAGAGCGAGGCAGCGGAAAAAGCAACGCGCGGCAACGGGGACGGGGTCACGCCAAACAGCCCGCCGCCGTTGCGGCATGATTTCCGCTGTCCGGAACGGGGTTGCAAGCGGGGCGCGGGAAAGGGGCCGTCGGGGGGGACCGCCCGCCCCATAGCGCCAAAGGCGGCCCGTTTCACGGCGCAAAGGGCGGTTTGCCCCACCGTGCAAAAGGCGCCCGCCGTTATTCCGGCAGGATATAGTGCGGCAGAAAGCGCGACAGGTTGCTGGTGACCGGGCTGTTGTCCTCGCGGATGCCCAGGCCGCAGGCCGTCCCGCCCACTATCCACACCCCCGTCACGGGCCCGTTGCCGTCCACGAAAGGCGGCGGGCACAGCTTTTGCCCGATATAGCCTTCCGCCCCGTACTGTCCGCCGGTGGAGAATATCTGCTTGTGGTCCTTGAAGGCGTAAATGTTGGCCCCCTCGCGCGAGAACAGGGGCTTGAGCACATAGTCGGAGCAGGGCGGGGCTTTGGCGATGTCGTGGAACCATGCCGGCAGCAGGTTGGGGTGGTTTTCGTGCCGCTGCCAGAGCAAGGGCAGAATGCCCTTGTTGGAAAGCAGCATTTTCCACGCCGGCTCCACAAAGGTGGTGTCGCAGCCCGGCAGCAGGGGGCCGTATTCGTCCCGCAACATGAACTCCCACGGGTACAGCTTGAACAGCCAGCGTATGGGCTGGCCCTTGGGATCCAGGAACTGCCCGTTTTTGTCCGTGCCGATATCCTCCATGAATATCTGCCGGGTGGAAAGTCCCGCCTGCTCGGCGCAGTCGCGCAGGTATTCCACGGTGGCGCGGTCTTCTTCCGTGCCTTTCATGGAGGCGAAGTGCATCGCCTCCGGCACGCCAAAAGAGGCAAAGGTCTCCACCAGGCGCTCATGGATGGAATTGAACTGGTCCGAGCCTTCCGGCACAAGGCCCAGGGCATCGGCATCCTCCAGCCATTTCCACTGGAAGAACGAAGATTCGTACAGGGATGTGGGCGTGTCGGCGTTGTACTCGTACAGCTTGGCCGGGCCGTGTCCGTCATAGGCGAAGTCGAAACGCCCGTACAGGCTGGGTTCGTTGCGCCGCCAGCTGTCCCGCACCATGTCCCAGTATTCGGGCGGGATGGCCAAAGCTTCCAGCAACTCCTCGCTGTTCACCACCTCGGCCACCAGGTCCAGGCACATGTCCGCCAGTTCCTGGGCCGGATCTTCCAGATCGTCCTCGATTTCCCGCAGGGTAAAAGCGTAGGCCGCCGACTCGTCCCAGTACAGTTCCCCCTCCACGTGATGGAAGAAAAAGCCGTTGTCCTCGGCAATCTTTTGCCAGCCGGGGCGCGGCGCAAGGGCGACGCGCCTCACGAAGCCCCCCCGCCGAAGGAGGAACCGCCGGAAAATCCGCCTCTGGACGAGGCCCCGCCGCCGCGGCTCATCATGGGCTTGGCGTTGTGCCCGACGCTTTGCTTGACGGAGGGCGAGGGGTTGGCCACCCTGCCCCTGGAGTCGGAAGATACGGAAGCGCCCGTGGCGGTGCGGAAGGTGCGCCCGCCGTCCGGCCCATTCTGCGGCTGTCCGTACAGGCCCTGCGAGCCCTGCATGGGGCCGCCGGCGCCCATGAAGCGCCCCGCCATAAAGCCCATCATCATGGGCATCCACATGGAGCCGGAACCGCGCTGCACCGTGCCGTTGGAAGAGGCCTGCGTCGCGGCGCCGGCTCCCGCCGGAGCTTCCGCAAGCGCGGCGGCATCCGCCGGACCTTCCGCAAGCGCGGCGGCATCCGCCGGACCTTCACAGGCCCCGGAACCGAACTTCTGCTCGCATTCCTCTTTGGTGGAAAAGCGCGGGGTCTGGGCAAGGGCATCCGTCGCCATGTCGCGGCATTCCCGCTCTTCGAACAGGCCGCTTTTCACGCATTCCTGCAGCGAGGTGAAGGTGACGAACTGCTCCTCCACCTTGTCGCTGCCGCAGCCCGTGCCGCCCAGCGTGATGGAACCCATGAGAATAAGGGAAAGCGCTTTGGATCGTTTCATTACTGCTCCTGTACCCTGTATTTTAGATACCAATAGAATTTTACTATGTTAAATCCAGGCAGATTTTCATTCGGTCTCGGATAATGGCAGAATACAGACTATATGCCGCATGGGCAAGCGTCTTAGATTGCGGTTCCGTCCGGGAGGTCAGGGCCGGGTTGTCCGGGATTGCTCCGGACGACATCCGTACCGGGCGCGGGCGCGGAAAAAGGATGCGGCGTTACGGCAAATTGCCGCGGCTACCAGGGTAAAGCGCAGGGCGGGGGGTAGTTGTTGCCTTCCGTGCCGTGCGCGGGCGGCAGGGAGTTCATCAGGGCGGCCACGGGCCGCATGACGGCGTCGTCCCACGGCAGGATATCGTAAATTTCCCCGGCCGGGGCCACGGGCAAAGCCGTCGTCGTTCCATCCGGCTCAAGGCGCAGCACGGCCATGCCCTTGCTCTGGCTTCGTCGCACGGTGCTGCCGCCCAGCAGCCAGCTTCCGTCTTCCAGGGGCAGGGCCCCCCGGATGAAATAGTCGCCGGAAACGAACCAGCGTTTTTCTTCAACCAGCAGCCCGCGATCGTTGTAGGCAAAGCGCAGAAACTCCCCGGTGGCCGAGGCGCAGCAATACAGCCTGTCCCTGCTCCACACCAGCGAATGCGGGCAGGAAAGGCCGGGGGCCAGCACCCGGCCCACATTGCGGCCCTGGTGTTTTTCCAGCGACAGCAGCAGCCCGTAGCCCCCGCTTTGCCAGTGATGTCCCGGCGTCTCCACCGTGCGGTACGGCCGGTAGTTGAAGCACGAGGCCACAAATCCCCCGGGCGTGCGAGCAAAATCGTTCAGGTGGATGGCGTCGCGCGGAATTTCGCCCCAACCCTCCAGGGGATCGAAAGAGATGTGCGCCGCAAAATCCGGGCTGTACAGCAACACCCGCGAGTTGCCCGTGTCCGCCACGCCCACCTGACCGTCCACCACATGCACGCTGTGGGCCAGATTGTCGTGCGGTCCGGGCAGGGCCACAAATTCCGCCCGGCCCGCCGCGCTGTAGCGGGTGACGCCGGAATCCGTGGCGATGATCAGCGCGCCGGGCGCGGTTTCCGCATAGCAGGCGCCGCAGGCCCGCACCCGGTCAGCCGGGCAGTACCAGAAGCTTTCGCGCTTTTCGGTGTCGTACCCGATAAGCGATACCAGGGAATTCACGCAGCTGAGCAGCAGTTTCATGGCGTATCCTGGGGAAGATGACAGGAGATTGGATTTGCGGGGGAAGGGGGGGCCTTTGAAAAGGCCCCTTCCCCTTCCCCTGCGCCCCCATCCCCTCCCCCCAAACTTTTTAGCTTGAGATATGGGAGGTGAGGGTGAGCAAGAGAGCGCCTTCCATGGAAAATACGTGCAAAATCAGTTCCTGGGGGCAAAGAGCGGGTGGACGAACCACAGGGGAGCACCGCAGTTTGCCGTCAGACGAGGAAGGCGGGTTTTTGCGATGGCGGGCCGGACTCTTCGGGCCCGCCCCCCGAGTAAAAACGACGCCTGACGAAGTATCACGGCAAACCAAGACACTACCCTCCGCTTCCATCCAGCCGCGCATGACAGCCAGGGCCATCTCGGCCAGGCCGCGCAGCACCGCATCATGCAGGGCCGGGGAGTGTCCGCGCAAAACGCCCAAGGCCCCCGCCGCCGTCACGGATTCCTCCATCGCGCGGGCAAGGGGTTCCGGCCCCCCGGCTTTGCGGCACAGGCGGGCGGGCAGGGAAAGATCCGCCGGAGCTGTTTTGGCGTGGGTCCATTCCAGCCCCTGGGCAAGCTTCAGCAGCTTTCCCGGAAAGCAGCCCCAGACCACGCGGGCGAAGTGCCGCCGGGCCGCGCCGCGCAGGGCGAAGGCCGCGAAATCCGCCGCCTGGATGCCCGCTGTTTCCGGCAAATCCGGGTACAGGCCGAACAGCGCCCGTTCGCTTCTGCGGCCTGTGGACAGCAGCACCGTGTCCAGGCCCAGGGCCCGCGCGACTTCCAGCCCCTGCTCCACCGCGCAGCGCCATGCGTCGTGGCTGTAGGGGCGCACAATGCCCTGCGTGCCCAGGATGGAAATGCCGCCCACGATGCCCAGGCGAGCGTTCAGGGTATGGCGGGCGCGTTCCGCGCCTTCCGGCGCGCTGATCAGAAGATGCAGGGCGCGGCGGGGGGGGCGTCCGCATTCGTGTCCGCACTCCTGAAAAGCCTCGCGCACGGCCCTGGCGATCTGTTCACGCGGGGCGGGATTGATGGCGGGCTCGCCCACGGCGACGGGCAGCCCGGGCAGGGTGACGCGGCCTATGCCATGGCCGCCGTACAACAATATTCCGTCCCCTATGGAAACCGGCGGGCCGTATTTTTGGAAAGGGCGCAAGGAGACCGTGGCCGTTATGCGCATGCCGTGGGTGGCGTCGGGATCGTCCCCGCCGTCCTTGATGACCGAGGCATTGCCGGAAAGTTCCTGTATACGCGAAGCGGCGGAGTCCATTGCCGAAGGCATGCTTTCGCCCGGACCGCCTTCTTCACGCGGGGCGAGCGATTCGCCCGGAAAAACGGCAACGCACAGCCTTCGCTCTTTTTCCCCGAAAGGCGGCAGGGCGACCTCCACGTATTCCGGGCAGGCGCGGCCGGACAGCAGCAACGTGGCCGCCTTGGCCGCCGCTGCGGCGGCCGTGCCGGTGGTGAAGCCTTCGCGCAGGGGGGCGTTTTCGGGCCGGAGGGAAGGGGAAGTGGACATACCCCCCAAGAATCGCACGCCTTGTCCGCACATGCAAGGGGGGGACGAAAAGTGCGCCGTAAAACGAAAACCCCGCGCACAGCGCGGGGGCATATGGGGTCAAGGGGGCCGCGCCCCCTTGTGGGGAGGTCCGGAGGGGCAAGGCCCCTCCGGTATTCTCCCGTCAGCTCTTAATGATGAGCCGCGGCCTTGCCGCCGTTAAGCCCCTGCTCCTGCGGGAAAATGGGCAGGTAGCGGTAGGACAGGCTAAGCACCAGGGCGCCGTAAGCCAGAATCATGATGCTGGCGGCCCATTCCACCCAGTTCGGCGCGTAGGTTTGCCACGCGTCAAAGGGCAGGGAGGGGAAGGCCAGGGTCTGCACGGTAAGCACGTAGCGGTTGATGGTGATGCCCGCGCAATCCAGGAAGGCGGCCAGGTAGAACAGGCTGGGATTGTTGCGCAGGTTGGATTTCAGCAGGATGACGCAGGGCAGGACGCCGCAGACGATGAGTTCCGCGAAGAGCAGCCATTTGCCGTAGATCCAGCCGTGGAAGAACTGGTCAAAGGTCAGGCCGGAACGGGGGGCGATGCTCATTATCCACGCGCCCGTGTCCAGGAACTTGAAGACCATGTAAACCAGCAGCATGGTGCCGGCGATTTTGCCCATCAGGGACTTGATGTCCCAGGTGACGAACTTGCGGCCGGTCATCTTTTCCATAAGGGTGCAGATGAGCACGGTAAAGACCGGGCCGGAGGCCACGGCGGACAGTATGAACAGGAAGAAGGTCCACGGCCAGATGAAGAAGCCGTCGCGGAAGGCGTAGGGGCGTCCGAAAAGCACGCCGTACATGCCGCCCAGGGACCCCTGGTGGAAGGTGGAAAGAAACGCGCCCACGCCCGCGAACAGCGGCATGGTCACGTGCAGGTTGTGGGCAATGTGGTGCAGGATGGGAATTCTGTTCAGCTGCTTCTGCTCAAGGATAAGGGGCACGTATTCGATGATGAGCACGATGCAGTAGCAGGTGATGCAGAAGATGACTTCGGTGAGCATGGAGTGGACGTTGGCGTGCCAGTAGCCGAACCAGGCCCGCAGCGGCTGGCCGATGTCCAGGACCAGCACCAGCATGGCGCCGGAATAGCAGATGAAGCCCACGATGACCGTGAGGTTGATGATGTTTTTCAGCGGATCGATGTTCAGGATGTAGCGGAGCAGGCCGGTGAAAAAGGCCCCCGCGCCCAGCGCGATGACCGCCAAGTCAAAGGTGATCCACAGGCCGAACCCGAAGTAGTCGTCAAGGCCGGTGTTGCCGAGGCCCTGGCTCAGCACCAGGAAGGCCGCGTACAGGCCCCAGGCGAACACGGCCATGACCAGGGCCAGCCAGCCTATGAATTTGCCAAAGGAACACCGCTCGCACCCTTGGGGGAACAGTTCCGAGTCTATGGGAAGATTGTAGTTCTTATCCATGTTGGGCTACCCCTTAGTGCTTTTTCGGCAGAACGGACTTGGGCTTCTGCGTGGCTTCGTCGGGCAGGTAGTTGTCGCCGAGGCGCCGTACCCATTCGCGGCTGCTCAGGTAGTACACGGCCGTTTCCGTCCCCAGGCGTTCCAGCAGGCGGAAGGCGTTGGGGTTGCGGGTGGGGGCCTTGTGCGGATCTTTGGGATCCGCCGGCCCGCTGAACACCAGCTGGTGCACCTTGTGCGCCGGGTTGTTCAGGTCCCCGAAGACGATGGCGCCGTTGGGGCAGGCTTCCGCGCAGGAGGTCACGTAGGCTTCTTCCGGAATGGCGGAATGCATTTTGCCGTCCGGGCCCACGGCGTAGATGTCGCCGCCGTCCAGGCGCACCTTGTCTTTGGCATGCATGTAGCGGTGGTGGCAGAAAGAGCATTTTTCCACCACGCCGCGCGGGCGCACGGACACGTCGGGCGTCAGGGCCTTTTCCATGCCCTTGGGCCAGATGGGGTCGAACCAGTTGAAGTAGCGGGCATGGTAAGGGCATGCGGCCATACAGTACCGGCAGCCGATGCAGCGGGGGTAAATCTGGCTGACAATGCCGCCTTCCTCGTTGCGTTCGGTGGCGATGACCGGGCAGACCGTGGCGCAGGGCTGGGCGGCGCACTGTTGGCAGGGCCGGGGCAGGTAGGCCACCTCATGCTCCGGAAAAGGCTTGTTGTTGGACATTTCAAAGACCACAAGCCAGTTCATGACCCGCAGTTTGTTGGAGGCGTCAGGCACGGGGGCAAGGTTGTTTTCGGCCTGGCAGGCCACCATGCACGCGCCGCAGCCCGTGCACTTGTCGAGGTCGATGGCCATTCCCCATTTGACGTTGAATTCTTTGATTGCTGACATGATGGCTCCCCGTCCTTATGCTTTAGAGACATCCACACCCGCCTGCGACCAGACGGTGAGCCCCGTTTCAGGTTCCGGCGCGGCGCTGAGCAGATCCATTACGTTGGCGCCCTTGTTGCGGCTGAACTCGTCCAGAGCGGTATGCCCGAAACCCAGGCACACGGCCACGGAATCGTTCATCACGCCTTCATACACGCGCAGGCGGGCCGGGATTTTTTTCGTCCCGGCGGCAAGCGTGACGCGGTCGCCGTCCTTCAGCGATTTTTTGCCGGCGGTGGCGGCGTTCATCATCACGAACATGTCTCCGCCGGCAAGTTCGTTGGCGCGCAACGTTTTGGTGTTGTAGGGCGGGATGCCGGTCTTGGCGGTGCCCATGTTCAGCTTGGAGTACAGCGCAAGGCCCAGCTTGTCCTTGCCCGTCCTGACCGCGGCGGCCTTGGCCAAAACATCGGCGCGGGCGGAGAATCCGTCGGCGGGGATTTTGTCCTCGCTGGTCACGGGCTGGCCCCGCATCAGCACGTCGTAATTGGCCTTCATGGCCTTGGCCTTGGCTTTGAGCAGGTCTTCGTACAGATCGAAGCCCAGGCCGAAGCCCATCTTTTTGGCAAGGCCCATCAGGGCGTTGGCGGTGCTAAGGGTGTTGGCGGCGGGCTGCACGGCAGCGGAAGAGGCGCAGTATATGCTTTTGCCCATGCCGTAGGGGGTGAACAGATCGTCGGTGCGCTCAAGGCCCATGGCTATGGGCAGCACCACGTCGCAGTCGGCCGCGGTTTCGTCCAAAAAGGTGGTAAAGGCCACTTTGAAGGGTATTCTCTTCAAGGCCGCTTTCACGCCTTCCGGGTTCGGCAGGGCGTACACGGGGTTGGCCTCGTGCAGAATAAGCACGGCGGGCACTTCCTTGCCGCCCAGCCATGCGGCCAGGTCGTTTTTGTACAGTTCGGCCCTGGGGCTGGCGCCCCTGGCCACCACCGGCGCATCGGGGATGAGGGTAAGGCCCCCTTCCTTGTTGATGTTGCCGAGCAGCGCGTTCACCGCAAAGCCGGCCATAATGGGGGCCGCGCCCGCGCCCTGGTTGAATTCCGAACCGACGATGACGCAGGGGGCCTTGGCCGCGAGCAGGGCCTTGACCACTTCGCCCAGTTGCTTGGCGGAAACGCCCGTCTGTTTGGCGGTTTCTTCGGGGGTGTATTTGGCGGCCAAAGCCTTGAAGGCTTCAAAGTCCGAGGCCGGGAAGCTTTTGCCCGCCTTGATCAGCAGATGGGCGATGCCCAGCGCGAGAGCCGCTTCGGAACCGGGCAGGATGGGCAGCCAGGGCTTGGCCACAGCGGCCGTGCTGTTCTGCACCGCGCCCGCATAGGCAAAGGGCACCGTGATCTTGGATTTGCCGTCCGGATGCGGGTGGGAATGGGCGAAAATGCGGCGGTTGCGCGCCACCGGGCCCCACGACTCCAGAATATTGGCCCCGATGGCCAGCACGTAGTCGCTGTTCTCAAGGTCGTAGCCGATCTGACCCTTCAGTCCCATCAGTTCGGAGGCTTTGGCCGCGCACTGCCCTTCCGAGGGCATGAGGAAGACCTTTTTGGAGCCGATGGCGGCGGCAAAGGCGCTGATGACCTCGTTGACCGAGCCGGTTTCGTCGCCGGAGATGAAAGCCGCGTTGCTTTTGGCTTCCGTCAGCTTTTGCTGCACGATTTTGGCGACGTCGTTCCAGTCCGTTTCGCGAAAACCCCCGTCAGAGGAGCGGATCATCGGTTTTTTGACGCGGCCCGGGCTGTACAGCATCTGCACTTCGGCCACGGCCAGGGCGGTAATGCCGCCGCCCAGAGGGTGGGTGGGGTTGGGCAGAACCCGCACGGGACGTCCGCCCACCAGGCGGATTTTCATGGCCGCGCCGGATGGGCAGGTCTTGCTGACCGCCATGGTGAACGTATTTTCCCCGCCTACGTTGGAAGGTATCCAGGGCCAGTTCTGGGTCCAGATACTGACGTCGTCCAGCAGTTTCCAGGGAAGGGGCGTGGCCATGATGCCGGCGCTTGCGCCCGCCATGAACTTCATGAATCCTCTTCTGTCAAGTACCATGTCGCACCCCTTTACTTGTGGCAGGTATAGCAGGCGTTGTTGGCGGCAGTGCGTCCCTTCTGAACGTGGGGGTTGACGCTGCGCAGCTTGCCGGCCACGCTGTGGTCGGCGCCCTGGGGCAGTTCAACACCGTCGTTGGAGAAGTGGCCCGGATTGGCGTGGCACTTTTCGCATTCCCACATCTTTTTGGTGGTGCTGCTGTAACCGGTCAGCATGTTCTTCTGGACGGGAATGTTCTTGTCCAACTCGGCAAGCGAGGGGTGGCAGGTCATACAGAGCTTTTCCGGATCGGCCGGGGTGCCCAGGTTCAGCCTGCCCTTCATGGTCAGGTGGCAGGTGTAGCATTTCTGGAAGTGGGCGGAATGGCTGAAAAAGACGTTATCCGGCTGTTTCTGGTGAGCTACCCAGGGAACTTCCTTGCCGGGGATGACGTATTCTTCCACAAAAGTCTTTTCCGCTTTGTAGGCGGCCACTTCCGCCGGGGTGGCGTTCGCGTCCGGCTCGGCGGTCAGAAGACTGTCCTGGTGACATTCCATGCAGGTTTCCAGTTTGGGGAACCCGCCGAAAGAACCGTCTTCCCGCAGGGTGTGGCAGTCCGCGCAGGCTTTTTGTTCCTTATGAATGGCATGGCTGAAAAAGAAGGGTTGGGACTGTTTGCTGAACAGCAGACCGGGAAATACCCACCAACCAAAAGCCAGTGCCACAGCCACCCCGATCAGGAAAGGAGCGGCGCCGCACACACATTTGGAGCGGCCGGACGGGCCGCCTGCACAGTGTTTGTTTTCCTCCATACCCTTTGCCTCACAGCTGGTTAGACGGTGAAAAACGAGAATGCTGCGCTGGTTCGGATAAAACCGCGCACGATATCCCAAAGGTCGGCCCGTGGGCAAAACCCTTCAGGAATTGGGAAAAAACCCGCCGGAACGGCGCAAATGACACATCCGGCGTCCCCTGTACTAATAGAGCACTTTCAGTCCTGTCAAGGTGAAATGTTTCACAAAGCGCGTCGCCGCGCCCTTGCCGGGCGAAAAACAGGGGAGTTTTGTTCAGGTTATCGCTTTTATCGTTTCTTTCTATAGATGAAGGGAGAATCAAAAGCTTCCAGCAATGGAAGTCCCTTATCTTTAGAGGAGAGCAGCGCGGGAATGTCCGGCCAGGGCACGGCCAGGGAGGGGTCGTCCCAGCGGATGCCGCCTTCGCTCGCGGGGGCGTAGTAGGCGTCGACCTTGTACTGGACCTCTGTGCCCGGCTCCAGGGTCATGTAGCCGTGGGCGAAGCCCCTGGGCACCCAAAAGCGCAGGGCGTTGGCGGCGCTGAGCGCAAGCCCGTGCCAGCGGCCATAGGAGGGCGAGCCTTTGCGCAGGTCCACGGCCACGTCGTAGACCGAGCCGGCAACCACCCACAAAAGCTTGCCCTGCGTATGGGGGGGAAGCTGGAAATGCAGGCCGCGCACCACGCCGGACGATTCGGAGCGGGCGTGGTTTTCCTGCACGAAGTCGTGGGAAAGTCCAAGAGCTTCCCGCCATTCCCCGCGCCAGGTTTCCATGAAAAATCCGCGCTCGTCGCGGTGGGCCACAGGTTCGAAAACAAGCAGGTCCGGTATGGGCGTGGAAAGAATCCGCATGGGCTCCTCGGGGTGTCGTCAGGCCAGGGATGCGCGAATATAGCGCCGTTTCCGCATAGTTGCCTCATTGCCGGGCTTTTGGCAATATGGCGGCCGTTGCGTGCCGGTGTGGACATTTTACGTAGTTATCTATATAGGAATTACGGAGAACAAGGGGAAATTTCATAAAACTCGTCCAAGCGCCTAAAGAAATGGCGAGTTTGGCCGATACGAGCAATACGGGGATTATTGGGATGACTACGCAATCGTTTTATACGCGCCAGATGCTGCTGCAATATGGCAAGCAGCTCGTCGCCGCGCGCAGGCTTGCCCGTTACGAGCAGCTTCTCGGCCGCGGCTCCCAGTCCGGGCCGGAAGCCGTCGCCGCCAAGCGCCAGATGATGGTGGAGCGCATCGCCCGCGAAATCATGGAAAACCTCATTTTCTCCGGCAGTGAAAACCCCATAGTCCAGGAAGTGCGCTCGCGGCTTGCCCGGGAAATGGGCGAGGAGTTCACGTTCCGTTATCCCCCGGCCGACAGGGACTTCCAGATATTCCGCACCACCCCCGGCGGGGAGGAAAAGGAACTGGGCGCCGCTGAAAAGCAGAACCTTATGGGCCGGTTATGGGATGTAACCTTGCGCACTGTGGACGCCACGATGCTGTAAGGACATTTTTTCGGAGGCCGCTATGGAAATCAAAAATACGCTGATCAAGCTCGCTGACCCCTACAGAGCCAAGGCGGAACAAAACGCCGAAACCGTCCGTGCCCAAAGGGGCGCGGCGGAAGGCGCGGCCCCCGCCGCCGCCCAGGGCGACCGCGTCAGCCTTTCGTCCGAGGCAAGGCTGGCCACCGCCGCCCTTTCGGCCGCCCAAAGCGCGCCCGACATCCGCCGCCAGAAGATTGAGAACGTCAAGGAACGCATCGAGTCCGGCGAATACACCATCGATCCCAAAAATATCGCCGGCAAGCTCCTGCGGGATGATTCCCTGCTGGCGGGAACCCTGAAATAGTGCCCATATTCACGGCGCTGCGCCCCCTGGTGCTGGCTTCCGCCTCTCCCCGGCGCCGCGCCTTCATGGCGGAACTTGGCCTGCGCGCCCTTGCCCTTGATCCGGACCCGTCCGCCGAACCCTCTTCGCCCCTGCCCCGCGAATCCGCCCGCGACTTCGCCCTCCGCGCCGCCGCCGCCAAGGCGGCGGACGTTTGCGCGCGCGTCGCGGAAAAACTCCCCGTGGTCATCGGGGCCGACACCGTAGTGGTTCTGGACGGGGAAATTCTGGGAAAACCCTCCGGCGCGGAAGAAGCCCTGGACTTTTTGTCCCGCCTGTCCGGCCGCACTCACGAGGTCATCACCGCCTGCGCCGTGTATTCCCTGGAGCCGGCCAAAGACGGCGAACCCGCCCCTTCCGCGTCGTCCCCCGCCTTTAAGGCCGCGCGGCCCCTTTCGCCCGCTTCCCCTCAGGAAACTTTTGCCGTAAGCACGCGGGTGGCCATGCGGCCCTGGCCGCGCGAGGCGCTGGCCGCCTATGCGGCGGGCGGCGAACCCCTGGACAAGGCCGGGGCCTACGCCATACAGGGACAGGGGGCCTTTCTGGTGGATTCCATTTCCGGTTCGTGGAGCAACGTGGTGGGCCTGCCCCTGGCCGAGCTTCTGGACGCGTTGCTGCGCCTGGGGGCCGTCCGTTACGGCGGATGACGGGAGAAATTATGCGCGATGACTGGATTTTATGTTACGCCCGTGTGGGCGTTGCCGGCAAAAGCCCCTGGGCGCCGGGCACGTGCGGCTCTTTGGCGGCCGTGGCGCTGGCTCCTTTCGTGTTTATGCCTCTGCCGTTCTGGGGCAGGCTGGTTTTGCTGGCGCTGCTGCTGTGGACGGGAACCCGCGCCTGCACGCGGGCCGAGGAGATCCTGGGCCGCAAAGACCCTTCGGAAGTGGTCATCGACGAGGTGTTCGGGCAGTGGATTACCTGCCTGCCCTTTGCCGCGCTGGGGTTCTGGGGATATGCGGCGGCTTTTGCGCTGTTCCGGCTGTTCGACATCGCCAAGCCGTGGCCGGTACGCCGCTTCGAAGCCCTGCCCGCCGGGCACGGCATCATGTGGGACGACGCCGTGGCCGGGGTATACGCCATGATCTGCCTGGGCCTGTTGCGCTGGCTGCTCGCCTGAGACGGCAGCGGGGCGAAGCCCTGCCGGGGCCGGGACTATCCTTCCGGCACGGGGTATTCCCCGGTCCAGCAGGCGGTGCAGCAGCCCCCGTTGTTTTCCATGGAGGCAAGCAGGCCCTGCATGGAAAGATACCCCAGGCTGTCCATATTGAGGCGGGCGCGGATTTCTTCCAGGCTGAAACGGTGGGCCAAAAGCTCCTCGCGCCGGGGAAAGTCCACCCCATAGATGCAGGGGTGCCGGGTGGGCGGGCAGGCCACGCGTAGGTGCACCTCGCGCGCGCCGGCGGCGCGCAGATCCTTGCCCAGGGTGGCCGTGGTGGTACCCCGGATCAGCGAATCGTCCACCAGCACCACGCGTTTGCCGCGCACCACCTCGCGCACCACGTTGTGCTTCATGCGCACGGCGGCGGTGCGCGCCTCCTGTCCCGGCGCGATAAAGCTGCGGCCCACGTAGTGGTTGCGGATAAGTCCCCGGTCCAGGGGCAGGCCCATTGCTTCGGCGTAGCCCGAGGCGGCGGACGCCCCGGAATCGGGAATGGCCACCACGATGTCGGCGTCCGCCGGGTGTTCCTTGGCCAGCAGCGCGCCTGAACGCCGCCGCAGAATGTGCGGCGTTTCGCCGAACACCAGCGAGTCGGGCCGGGCAAAGTAGATAAGCTCCAGCAGACAGCGGGCGTGCGGCGCCGTGTCAAAGGTGAAGGAACGTTCGCCCCTGTCGTCGATCACGACCATTTCCCCCGGCAGAACCTCGCGCGTGAAGGCCGCGCCCATCTGGTCAAAGGCGCAGGTTTCCGAAGCGACGACATACCCGTCTCCCAGCCGTCCCATCACCAGGGGACGGAATCCGTAAGGGTCGCGGGCGGCTATAAGCCTGCCGGCAAACAGCATGACCACGGAAAAGGCCGGGCCCATGTGGGCCAGCATGACGGCGATTTCCTCGTCGGTGTGGGCGTGTTCCTGGGCAAGCCGGTGCAGGAACAGCTCGCTGTCGGTGGTGGTCTGGAACAGCGCCCCGGTGGCGGCAAGGGCGTAGCTCAACCGCCGCGCGGCGGCCAGATTGCCGTTGTGGGCCAGGGCCACCTCTCCCCCGCTGTAGCGGGCCAGGATAGGCTGGGCGTTGGCGGGGCAGCTTCCGCCCGCCGTGGAATAGCGCACGTGGCCCACAGCGGACGAGCCGGGCAGATCGGCCACCCCCCCTGCGAATACCGTGGAGACAAGCCCCATGCCCTTGTGGCAGAGCAGTTTTCCTTCGTTGCAGACAGCGATGCCCGCCGCTTCCTGGCCCCGGTGCTGCAGGGCGTGCAGGCCAAGGGCGGCAAGAGGCGCGGCCTGGGGGACGTTATATAGTCCCACCACGCCGCAGGCATCACGGGGATGATCATGCATGGCGATTCCATTTATCTGGAGTTTTTGGATAAATATAGTCCGAATTTATGCGGTCGAACACGGGCAGAAAGATAGATCGCAACACCCCATCCGGCAAGGGGCGTTATTCTTCGTCGCCCTTGATCAGGGCCTTGCCCACGGAATGCGCCTTGCCCAGGCGTTTGCCGATGCCGTGGTAGCTGCCGCCGGCGGCGGAAAAGATCAGCGGCCGCACCTTTTCCGGGTCGGGCAGATTGTCCGGCCCCAGGCAGGCGGCGTCGGCCTTGACGTCCAGCACCCTGCCCACCAGCATGGTGTGGGTGCCCAGTTCAAGAGTGTGCGTCAGGGCGCATTCCAGCACCACCGGGCATTCGGCCACGTAGGGGGCGTCTACCAGGTCGGAGCGCACCGGGGTCAGCCCGGCGGTGGAAAATTTGTCGTAGCGCCGCCCCGAGACGATGCCCACATAGTCGGCGGCCACCATCATGTCTTCGGAGGGAATGCCCACGGTGAACCCCTTGCGTTCGAAAACCGCGTCGTAGGTCCAGCGGGCCGGACGCACCGACACGGTAAGGCACAGCGGTTCGGAGCAGCAGATGCCCCCCCAGGCCGCCGTCATGACGTTGGGCTTGCCCGCGTTGTCGTAGCTGCCCACCAGCAGCGCCGGCAGGGGGTAAATAAGGGGCAGAGGGCCCAGAGAGCGTTTTGTTTCTGTAGCTTGCGATTTTTTCATGGAGTTTTTCCGGGGGGTTGTTTCGTGCGCCGGTCCCGGTTTATGCCGGAACCGGCGTACGCCTGTTGCGGGACCGGCTTATTTTTTGAACAAACCTTCCAGGGCCTTGCCCGCGCCCTTGGGCGCTTCGATCAGGGCTTTTCCGGCGGCCTCGGGAGCGTTCAGCACGCCTGTGGCGGTGTTTTTCAGCAGCGCGGCCGTGTCCACCTTGTAGGAAATGGCCGGGAACGGCCCGCGAATTTCCACCGGCACGGCCGGGGGCAGGCCGCCCAGCAGAAAGTTCAGCAAAAGGTCCACCCGTTCGCGCACAAGGTCGATTTCTCCGCCGCCCGAACCGGTCATTACCGGCGCCAGCAGGGAAAAGTCCCTGTTCACGGCTACGCCCTTGCTGATGTTCAGGCTGGCGGAAACGCGCTCGACGGGAAAGTCCACCGGCACGGCCGGCAGGCCGGGCAACCCCTGCGGAATAAGGGAAAAGCCCGTCGCGCGCCCGTTGACGACGGCAAAGCGCCCCTTGCCCGCAAGGGTGGGGGCCATGTCTTTCCAGGACAGGCCCTGTCCGCTCGCGTCCAGTTCTCCGGAAAAGTCGCCCGTAAGGCTGCGTTTGCCCGATACGGCCGCCAGCACATCGCCCACGGGCACGGCTTCAGCCTTGGCGTCCAGGGCCACCTTGGGAGGGTTGGCGGAAAGCCCGGCCAAGGCCGTGCCCTTCACCGTGCCGCCGAACAGCTTGAAATCGTACGGCGCTTTCGCCGAGCCTTTTTCCGAGCTCAGGCGGACGCGCACATCCTTGAAGGGAAGTTTCGCCGCGGTGACGCTTCTGGCCGTTACGGCAAGATCGGCGTCCAGCGCGGCCAGGGCGGGATCAAGTCTGCCGCTTTTGGCCGGCTCCGCCGTTTTTTGCCCGGCCCGGCCGGGCACGATCATGGTGCCCGCCGGGGTGGCGGTGGGGCCGGAGGCCTGCCTGGAGGCGGGGCTTATGGCCGCGACGGCCGCAATCAGCCGGTCCGCGTCCAGATCGCCGATATCCAGGGCGCCGTGGATATTCATGCCCCGCGGCCCGTCCCCGGGCGCACCCTTGGGGGGCAGGGTCAGGATCAGGTTTCCGGCCAGCGTGGTCGAATCAAGGCTGCCCCGGATGTTTTTCAGGTCAAGGGTGCGCATAGGCGCGGCGTAGTCCGCTTCCAGGGCCAGCTTCAGGGACAGGGAAGCCTCTTTGGCGGCGGCGCTGACGTTCAGATCGGACACCGTCATGGCCAGGCTGCCGTCCGCCTGAACCCGGGCATCGCCTTGCAGGGCGAACTTGGCGGCGCGGCCCGAGGACAGATCTTCCCCCGATCCGGCCAGGACAAGGCTCATGTCCGCGCCCAAATCCAGGTTCTGCAGGGCCAGATCGTCTATGTCCAGCCTGTAGGATGACCCGGCCGACAGGTCGCGGTAAGTTACGCGCATGTTGGTGCAGCGCATCTGCTTCACGGCCAGGTTCAGGCTCTTTCCCTCTTCGGGGCGCGGTTTCGCTTCTTTTGTCCGCTCGTCGGCAAGGGCCGTGACGCCTTCTCTGGGGGCAGCCTTGCCGCCGGCCTCCGGCTTGCCGGCGTTAAAATCCCAGTTGGCCGCTCCCGCGCTGGTGGCCACCAGCTTGAGCGTCAGGCCGTCCAGGGTGACGTCCTTTACCACCACGTTGCCGGAAAGAAGCGGCAGAAGCTCCAGCGACAAGGAGGCGCTTTGCACCGAGGCGAAGGGCTCCGCGCCGAAGACGGGCTCGTCGTTCAACTGCAGGCGGCCGATCTTCAGCCCCAGGCGGGGAAAAAAGGCCGCTTCGATGTTGCTTTGGAAAATGAGGTGCTTGCCCGTGGCTTTTTCCACCAGGGCGGTGATGTCGTCCTTGTAGTCGTTGGGATTGACGCGCGCCAGCACCACCCCAAGCGCCACAAGGGCAAGAAGTATCAGGGCGGTGAGGCCGAGCAGCACGGTAAGCAGCACGCGTTTCATGGCAGGCTCCTGGAGCGTTTGAGGCAAGAGCTTTAGAAATCTGTGTACATATAAATATATTCTCCCCCAACGGGAGAAGGAAGTCAAATAGTTGGCCCCGCGCGAACCGGGCTTTTTTCCGGCCCTTGGGACCGGGGTTTTGACGGAAAAAGCCGCCGCGGCTTTCTGACGCGGCGGCTGGAGGCTGTCGGCAAAGCTCTCCTGGCGGCGGGGATTTGTTTTCAAACCCCGGCGGGCATTTCAGGCGTGCGATGCTTTATTTGCTTTTGAGGCGAAGGGCCATCTGGATGGCCTCTTCGAAAAACTCCTTGGAAACGGCCCCGCGCACCACAAGGTCATTGACCAGAAAGCACGGCGTGCCGGTGATGCCCAGATTGTCGGCCTCTTCCTTGTCGGCGGCGAGCATGTCGCGCACTTTGTTCCCGGAGGAATCGGCCAGCAGGCGCTTGATGTCCAGGCCGGAACGCACGGCCAGAGCCTTCAGGTAGGGTTCGCCGTCGCGTTCCACCAACTCGATGTTGGCGAAAATTTCGTCATGGAACTTCCAGCCCTTTTCCGGGTTCTGCATAAGGGCGGCGGCGGCATATCTGGCGGCTGTCTGCGAGATGGGCACGTCGTCGCGGGGCAGGGCTTTGAAGGCGATGCGCATCTTGTCCCCGTACTTTTCCACAAGCTGGACCAAGGTTCCTTCAGCCCTGCGGCAGTAGGGACAGGTAAAATCGGAGTAGGCCACGACGGTTACCGGGGCACTGGCCTTGCCGCGCAGGGCCCGGCCTTCCAGGTTGGGCTTTTTGGGGGTTTTGGCGTCCTCCGCCCATTGGGCCAGCAGGGCCTTGCGCGTGCGCAGGATATTGCCCTGCTGGGCGATTTCCAGCACGGTTTCGCTGTTTTCCCGCAGCACGTCCAGCACGAGATCCGGGTTGTCTTTCAGAAGATCGCGCAGGGCGGCCTTGAGTTCGGCCTGGGAGGGGGCCTGCGCCCCGGCCGGCCCGGCCGGAAGAACGGCGGCGACGCAAAGCAGGCACAGCAAAAGGGCCGTGCGGCGGATATTGTTTAACGGCATGTACTATTCTCCTGAGGGCTTGTCGCTCTTTGGGGTTGTTCGCGGCGCCGGATGCGGAAACATCAGTGCACAAGGCGCAACAAAGCCACCGTGGCCATACCCGCGGCTACGACGGCGAAAAAACTGCGCGTGAGCCACCCTACCAGCAAAGAGGGCACGGCGGCCAGTAAAAACACATTGTCAAGGCTGAAAAAAAGTGTTTTTCCCCCATCCGGGGCGGAGCGCAAAAAGATTTCCTGGGCCAGCAAGGCGGCCAGCACCGCCGGGGGCACCATCTCCAGCCAGCGCATCAGGCGGGGGTTCAGCTCGCGCGATGAAAGCAGCATCAGCGGGACGACGCGCGGAATATAGGTGACCAGCGCCATGCCCAGGATCATCAAAAGCTGTTCGGAAAGGCTCATGCATTCCTCCCCCGCGGGCTGCCCGCATGCGCGCCCAAACTCCCGTCCGCCGCGTCCGCCGCCGGGCGCGGGCACGTCGCGTTCACCGCCTTTGCGCCCGTATCGCCCGCCCGGCCTTCGGCACCCCGGCCTCCGGCACCCCGGCCATCGGGCAGGGGGGCGAAGGCCGCGATGGTGGCGGCGCAGGCGGTGGCCAGCATGACGTTCCACTGGTCCATTCCCAGCAGGGCGAAGATCAGCGACAGCGCCGCCCCGGAGCACAGCGCCAGCAAGCGGCGCGGCACCCGCACGTGCGGCAGGATCAGCGCGATGAACATGCCGGTCAGGGCGAAATCAAGGCCGAAGGGGCGTATGTCGCCGATGGCTTTGTCAAAAAGCGCTCCGGCCACGCCCCCCGTCGTCCAGGCCAGGTGCGAAAGGCAGTTGACCCCCAGGGCCTCGGCCCTGTCCACCCCGGCGGAGGAAAAGCGCGAAAGGTTCAGGGCAAAGGTCTCGTCGGTCATCTCAAAGCTGAACCAGGCTTGCAGGGGTCTGCTCCAGGGGCGCAGGTAGGGGGCCAGGGCGGCGGACATCAGCAGGTGGCGCAGATTCACCACAAAGGTGGTGACGATGATGGCGGCCGGCCCCGCGCCCGCCCCCAGCATTCCGGCGGCGATAAGCTGGGCCGAACCCGCGTACACGAACCACGAGGTCAGGCCCACGGTCAGCGGGTTCATGCCCGCCTGCACCGCCAGGATGCCGAAGGTGAACCCCACGGGCAGATACCCCAGCAAAACCGGCACCGCCAGCCGCATTCCCCGGAAGAAAGAGGAGGCGGGGGCGGGGCGGTTTGCGGGGGAAGGGGGGAGGGACCTTTTGAAAAGGGCGCTTCGCCCTTTTTCCCGGCATCCCCTCCCCTCTTCTCCTGAACTCTTTATGTCGTTCATCCGCGCCTCTCGCATAATTGAATACTTACGCAGGGATTGTGGAGCACCTTTGTTTACAACCCAAAACCGGCTTTGCCGCTTCCGGAAACCGCGGGAGTGGGGGGCCATGGCCTCTCTTCCACCCGTACGCGCTCCAGAGCCGCCGGAGAAAGCCGGTGCAGGGCGTCCAGAAAGGCCACAAGAAAAGAGCCGGGTCCGGCGCAGCGATTTTCGGCCTCCATGCCGGCTGCGGCCATGGCCGCCATGGCGGAAACGGCCGCGGCGGCGCGTTCTCCGGAGGGGCATACGGCGGCGAAGGCGGCCGTAAGGGCCGATGCCGTGCAGCCCATGCCCGTGACCTTGGCCATGTGGGGGCTGCCGCCGGTGACGGAAAACAGCGTTTCGCCGTCGGTGACGATGTCCACGGCCCCGCTGGCGCACACCACGCAGCCATACCGCCGGGCCAATTCCCGGGCCGCTCCGGCCGCGCCCGCGGTCTCGGCGGTGCTGTCCACGCCGCGCGCTCCGCCGCCGGCCCCGGCAAGGGCCAGGATTTCCGAGGCGTTGCCCCGCAGCAGGCAGTTTTTACCGCCTTCAAGCAGTTCCAGGGCGGTCTGCGTGCGCAGGCGGCTGGCCCCGGCCCCCACGGGATCAATGACCACGGGGATGCCGCGCAGGTTGGCGGCTTTTTGCGCCAGACGCATGGAGGCGATCCAGCCCCGGTCCAGGGTGCCGATGTTCAGCACCAGGGCCGAGGCCAGGGCGGTGATTTCCTCCACCTCTTCGGGGGCGTGGGCCATGACCGGGGACGCGCCGGCGCAAAGCAGGGCGTTGGCCGTGGTGTGCATGACCACCAGGTTGGTGATGTTATGAACCAGGGGGACGGCCGCCCGCAGGGCGGACAGATGATCGACGGCGGTTTGCGGATGCTGGATCATGGAGTGTTCCGGAAAGGCTTGCGGGACATATGGAAAAAATCCCGCATTTCAGTCCTGCTGAAAATGCGGGATTCTTCGTTATCTTCTCTGGGGCGAATGAGGAGGTTTGAACTCCCGACCCCCTGGGCCACAACCAGGTGCTCTGCCAACTGAGCTACATCCGCCGCGCGAGACCCTTGCATCTACACGGGAAGCGGCACGCGGTCAAGAGGTAGTTTGCAAATATCCGCCGCCCGCGAAAAGCCGTAAACCCGGACCATGAACGGCTTTGCGGCAGGCGTCCGTTGGGCGGCCGAATCCGGCGGAGGGCGGCGAAAAGCCGGAAATACGGACCCCCGGCGGTTATCGGAGGGCCGAATCCGGCGGATGACATCCGCCCGTACAGGCCCGTGGAGTATGGCGGCGCGGGCGGGGCAAAAAGCGGTGGACAGCGCTGCCGGCAGGCCGTAAACAGACGGAAGCGCCCGCCAGGGCCGGCGCATTGCCGCAACCGCCATTACCGCTGCTGTCGTTACATTGGCCGCCCGAACGCGGCCGGAGGACATATGGAAAAACTGGTCATCGAAGGGGGCGTGCCCCTGCGCGGAACCATCCGCGTGGGCGGTTCCAAAAACGCGGCCCTGCCCGTCATGTTCGCGTCCATACTGCTGGACAGCCCCATTACCTATCGCAACGTGCCGCGTCTGCGCGACATCAATACCACCAACGCCATGCTGCGCACCCTGGGATGCCCGGCGGAGTTTTGCGAGGACGACAAGCACGGCGTCACCGTCAGCGTGGGCAGCCTGACGCCCGAAGCCCCCTACGAGCTGGTCAAGACCATGCGCGCCTCGGTGCTGGTGCTGGGGCCGCTACTGGCCCGTCTGGGCGAGGCTCGGGTCGCCCTGCCCGGCGGCTGCGCCATCGGCGCGCGGCCCGTGGAACAGCACACCAAGGCCCTGGAAAAGATGGGAGCCGCCTTTGATCTGGAGTCCGGCTACATCGTGGGGCGCTGCAAAAAATTGCGCGGGGCCGACATCACCTTTGACTTTCCCACGGTGGGCGGCACGGAGAATTTGCTTATGGCGGCGGCCCTGGCCGAAGGCCAGACCACCCTGCGCAACGCCGCGCGCGAGCCGGAAGTGGCGGACCTGGCCAACTTTTTGAACCATTGCGGGGCCAAAATATCCGGCCACGGCAGCGACACCATCCACATTACCGGGGTCAGTTCGCTGCGCGGGGGCGAATACCGCATCATGCCCGACCGCATCGAGGCGGGCACCTTTCTGGTGGCCGCCGCCATCACCGGCGGTGAATGCGACATCGAAGGCTGCCCCATTGGGGAGCTTACCGCCGTCATGGCGAAAATGGGCGAAATGGGCGTCACCCTTGAGCCGCACGACACCGGCGTGGCGGTGCGCCGCAGCGGCCCTTTGCGCGGGGTGGACATGATGACCCGGCCGTATCCCGGCTTTCCCACGGACATGCAGGCCCAGCTCATGGCCCTGATGTCCGTGGCCGAAGGCTCCAGCACGGTGGAAGAGACGATTTTCGAAAACCGTTTCATGCACGTTTCCGAACTGTCGCGCATGGGCGCGGACATTCGTCTTTCCGGTTCGCGCGCGGTGGTGCGCGGGGTAAAGCGGCTGACCGGCGCGCCGGTCATGGCCTCGGATTTGCGGGCCAGCGCCTCGCTGGTCATCGCGGGCCTTGCGGCCAAGGGCAAGACCCAGGTGCAGCGCATCTACCACCTGGACCGGGGCTATGAACGCATCGAGCACAAGCTGGAACAGGTGGGCGCGCGCATCAGGCGCGTGCGCGATACGGAAGATAAATAGGCCCGGCCCGGCGCTCATTTGCAATAGCATCCCCAACAACCCGGGGCCGTAACGAACATGCGCAAGCACGCCGCTTTTTCTTCCGGCCCCGCGCTGCTGCTTCGCCAGTCGTGCCTGCTGGCCGGGGCGGCGGGCGTTATGGCCGCGCGGGAATTCTGGCCCGGCGCGCTGTTCTGGGCGTTTGCCCTTGCCCTGGAACTTTCCTCCATCCGGGCCGGGGGAGAGCCGCATGCGGCGGGACGTGCCCCGGCCTCCGGCTTTTTTTCCAGTCTGATCCCCTCCTTTGAAATTGCCGATGTTTCCGGCCGCACGGGTCTTTTGCTGCTGTGCTTTTTGTGCGGGGCGGGCTATGCCGCGCTGCGCGCGCCTTCGTCCCCCGCCTGTCCGGACTGGCTTGAAGCGGCCGCGTCGTCCGCTTTGACCGCCGGGGGCGAAGAGCGCCCGCCCGCGCCGGTGCGCATCCGGGCCAGGGTGGAGCGCGCGGAGCGTCTGCCCGGCGATCGCCTGCGACTGCTGCTGCGTGACGCCCGGCCCGCCGCCGGCCTTGCGCCCGAAGTATCCGGCGCAAACGCTTCCGCCGTCGTACCCTATGCCGGGCGCATCGCCTGGACCTGGACGTTTCCGCAAAGTTTTCCGCTGCCGGGGCAGGAGGTAGAAATCAGCCTGCGCCTGGAGCGGGTGCGCGGGGTAGCCAATTTCGGGCAATGGAGCCTGGAGGATTACTGGCATGACCGGAGGGTATGGTTCCGGGGCTGGAGCCGGGGCGGCAAGGCCGACGCGCGGGTTTACGGCGGGGCGTCTTTCGCTTCCGGGCTGCGGGCCGCGCTGGAGGAGCGTTTTGACGCGGCCTTGCCCCGGCGGGAGGCGGAATTCCCGCCCCGGCGGGAGGCGGAATATCCCGCAAACTCTTCCATCGCTTCCGCCCCCCTCCCCCTTACGCCCGGGGCGGGGCTGCTGCCGGCGCTGGTTTTCGGGGACCGGTCGCATATATCGCGGGAGGACGCGGACCGCTTTGCCCGCGCCACGCTGACGCACAGCCTGTCCCTTTCCGGCCTGCATCTGGCGTATGCGGCGGGCCTGGGCTGGCTGCTGGCGCTGGGGCTGGGGCGTTGCGTTCCGGGACTGTGGCTGCGTGTGGCCCGGCCCCGGCTGGCGGTATTGCTGGCCCTGCCCCTGGCCGGGGGCTACCTGTGGCTGGGGCAGGCTCCTGTTTCCCTGCAGCGGGCGGCCTGCATGCTGCTGTTCGGGGCCGTCCTGCTGCTTTTGAACAGGCCGAAGGCGCTGCTGGACGGGCTGTTGGCGGCGCTGGCCCTGTTGCTGGCGCTGGATCCGGACTCCATGTTCGATCTTGGCCTGCAACTTTCGGTGCTTTCCGTGGCGGTTCTGGCGCTGAGCCTGCCCCGGCTGGAGTCTTTGGCCCGTTTCGCGGTGCCTTCGCTTGCCGGCCCGGGCCCGCACCGGAAGGATCCACCCGCGCGGCGGCTGGCGCGCTGGGCGATTTTGCTGGGGGGAACGTCCCTGTGCATTCAGATTGTTCTGGCCCCGCTGGCGGCAAGCGTGTTCGGCACGGTGGGGCTGTGGTTCCCTCTGAACCTGGTGTGGCTGCCGGTGCTGGGCGCGGTAGTCATGCCCCCGGCCTTCGCCGGTCTGGCGCTGTCGGCGGCCGGGGCGGCGCTGCCGGCTTCCTGGGCGCTGCATCTGGCTTCTTTGCCTTGTGACGCCCTGATCTGGCTGATGGGATGGATGGACCGGGCCGGGCTGCTGGCGGCCCCGGTGACGGCGCGGCCCCACTGGGTGAGCATGGCCGGGTATTGGACGCTGTGCCTGGGGCTGCCCGTTCTGTTTCTGCGATTGTGCGACCGGAAGAAACCGTGGCGGGCCGCCCTGGGCGATGCGGGGCGCGCTGTTCCCGTCGTGTGCCTGGGCTGCCTGCTGCTGGCCGCCCCCTGGCTTGCCGCCCGGCACGCCGAGGAGAACGGTCCCCCGGCCGTACGCCTGCGCCTGCTGGACGTGGGCCAGGGGCAGGCGGTTCTGGTGGAATGGCAGGGGCTTGGCGCGCGCGGCGGGCCGGCGGCATCCCCGCCGGGGCTTTCCGCCTTTGGCCGTCTGCTTGTGGACGGCGGCGGGTCCGCTTCCGGAAGCTTTGATCCGGGCAAGGCCGTCATCGCCCCCATTCTGGCCGCCAACGCCCCGCCTTCTGTCGACTGGCTGGTGAACAGCCATCCGGACGCCGATCATCTGGGCGGGCTTTTGTACCTGCTGGAGAATTTCCGGGTGGACCGCTACGCGGGCAATGGAGACGTTGCGGCACCCGCGCTGGCCCAAAGGGAGGAGCAAAGCCTGCGGCGGAGCGGACTGGAGCGCGAAACCTGGAAAGAGGGCGACAGGCTGCGACTGGGGCCGGGACTTTGCCTGGAAGTGCTTTGGCCCCCGGCGCGCGAAAGGACGCAAAAAGGCGAAAATGGCGGGGAGCGCGGCAACAACCGTTCGCTGGTTCTGCGCCTGGTGTGGGAGGGCGAGCCCCTGGCGCTTTTGTGCGGCGATGCGGAAGAGCCCGTGCTGCGGCAACTGACGGAGAAGCGCGGAAAAGACCTGCGCGCCGGGGTGCTGGTGCTGCCGCACCACGGATCGGCCAGGAGTCTGTCCGTGCCGTTTTACCGGGCTGTGGCGCCAGAGGCGTTCCTGGTTTCCTGCGGGTACGGGAACCAGTGGGGGTTCCCCTCGGGAGAGGTGCGGCGAAGCGCGGCCGGTTTGGGGATTCCCCTGTATTCCACGGCCAGGCACGGGCAGATATTTGTCGAGTGGACCGGCCCCGGCGGTCCTTTCCGCCTGGACACGGCGCGGGTCACCAAATAAAGCGCATGTGCGCGGCGAAATCCCGCTGAAAGGACGGCCCGGCCAGATCCACGGCGCGCACGCTCCGCGACCAGTCTACCAGGTCGGAGCGCGCCTTTTCGTTGCGCAGCAGCAGGGCCGCCCCGGCCAGGGAGGCGTTGCCGGCGGCCCGCAGGCGCGTTGCCGTGCCTGGCGGGAAAAACCCCAGGTTTTCCAGGGCGTCCCAATCCGTATGCGCCCCAAGGGAACCGGCCAGGAATATCCCCGAAAGCTCGCGGGCGGCAAGGCCCGCCTCCGCCAGCAGGCGCGAAAGTCCCAGGCTGAAGGCGGCCTTGACCTTGAGAATTTCCTCCACGTCCCCGGCGTACAGACGCAGCCCCCGGCCCAGGGGAAGAAACGCCTCGCCGGGCGCAAAGGCCGCCGCCGGGGGGCGTTTGTGCCCGGAGTTCGCGGATGGGGCGGCGGCTTCGCGGCTGGCGGCGAAAAAGCGGTCCAGCAGGGGGGAGGAGCGGAAATGTCCTTCTTTGTCCAGGGCGCCGGCCTTCAGCAGGCAATGCAGCAAGGAGATGTAGCCGGAGCCGGAAATGCCCGCCGCCGGGGTTCCGGTCCCGTCGAAAAAGCGCATATCCAGACCGCGCGGAGTCAGGGCGAAGCCGGTGACGGCGCCGGGGCGGGCCTCGGTCCCGTGGGGCAGGCCTATCCCCTCAAGGGCCGGGCCGAGCGGCACGCTGGAAACAAGGGCCGTTTGCGGCGACAGGGCCAGCAGAAATTCGCCGTTGGTGCCCATGTCCGTCAGCAGAAAAGGGAAGGCGGGAGCTTCCGCATCGGCAAGGACCAGGGCCGCGTAGCCCGCGCTGACGTCGCCGCCCACAAAGGGAGAAAGCTGGGGCGGAATCCATACGGGAGGCAGACCGGGCAGTTCCTCCCACTGGCCTCCGGACAGGGGCAGGGAGTAGGGCGCGCGGGCCAGGGACGATATCTCCCGGCCCAGGGCAAGGCAGGTCATGGCCGGGTTGGCGGCCAGGCACAGGGCGGCGACGGGCCTTCCGGCGGCGGCGCTTTGCCGCGTAAGACGTTTGAGGGCCTCCAGGACAAGGAGTTGCAGCCGCGTGGCTCCCCCGGGGGTCGCGGCGGCGGCAAGGCGGGAAATGACGTCGCTGCCCGCGCCCATCTGGGGGTTGACCATGATGCCGGAAGCGACGGGCGCGGGAAGCTCGCGGGGAGCGTGACCCGCCTTGTCCATAAACCGCCAGTGCAGCGAGGTGGTGCCAAGATCCACGGCCAGCAGCACCGGCCCGGGGCTGGGAAAGCCGTCTTTGTCCGCGCGTCCGGCCCGATCCGCCTTTTTCCGCAAGGCGGGCGCGGAGTGGGCGGGTTCCCGCAGCGGGGAGGGAGGCGGAACGGGGGTTTCCTGGACCGCCTCAAGCAGCACGGTTCCGGCGGGCAGTTCCAGCCGCATGCCCGGCGCGGCCGTGTGGCGGCAGCCCAGCCGCCAGCCCTGTTGCAACTCGTCCGGGGTGAAGACGCGCCTGTCTTCGGGCGTGGGAGCGGGAGGCGCAAAGAGGGGAGTGGAAGGCCGCGTTGGGGCGGAAACCGCCGGGGAAGCCGCGGGGGAAGCCGCCGGGGCCATCGCCGGGGAAGCCGCCGTTGGGGCCGCCTGCGGGGAAACCGGGAGAGAGGATCCCATGTCCGGCGAATAAACGGGCTGTTGCAGGCGCATGCGGCAACGGCCGCAGCGGCCAAGGCCCGAGCACAGGGCGGGCGGCTCGAACAGCCCGGAAAGATAGACGGCGTGCGTCAGGGGCTGGCCCTCTTCGCAGGGCAGGACAAGCTCGTCCCCCGGCGGGGGAGCGGGCGGCGTTTTCGCCGCGCGGATCAGACGGAGGCGGATCAAGGGCATGTCCGGGTTTTACATGCGCGCGCGGCCAAAGGCAAGAACGGGCGCCATTCCCGCGCGAGGGGACGGGAGTCTGTCGCCGTGCCGCCCTATTCCCGCGCGAGGGGGCGGAGGATTTCGGCGGCGTCCTCAAAGTTGAAGGTGCGCAGGGCAAGTTCCGTCTTGTCCAGATCCCGCGGGGACAGGACGGCCAGGAACAGGGCGCGGTTTTTCGCGAAAAAGTCCGGGGCCGTGGCGTCATAGCTGTCCAGCAGCGAGCAAAGGCTTGCGGCCGCGGCGGCCAGGGCCTTTTTGTCCACGGACTCCGGCGTGCGCGCGGGGGCCGCCTCCGCCGGGCCGGAGATGCCGGAAGCGTCAAGATTGCGCAGCATGGTCTCCAGTTCTTCGCGCACGGCGTCGACCATGTCCGCGCCGGGCAGGGCCGAGTGCTCGTTGACGTAGTGTTCCAGGCGCGCGCAGGAGGCGGACAGTTCGGCGGCCCCCACCGTGGCGGTCAGCCCCTTGATGGTGTGAGCCATGCGGCCGAACTTGGGGATGTCCCCTTCGGCAAAGGCCTGGTCCAGATCCTGGCGGTAGCCGGGCAGGCTTTGGTGGAACATGCGCAACGTCTTCATGTACAGGCGGGCGTTGCCCGCAAGACGGGCGACGGCCGGTCCCGCGAGAATGCCGGGGATGTCGGGCAAAGCTTCCTGGTGCATGCTGGCATTACCTTCGGTTTTTGGCTGGGTTTGCGCGGAAACGGCCGCCGGGGACACGGTTTCAACCCGGCGGCTTCTTGCCGGGACTTCGCCGGACACGGCTGTTCCGGACGCGGAAGAGGCGTTAAGGGCCGACCCCAGGGCGGCGCCGAGCACCGGCCCCATGCCGGGGGCCGGGGTGATGTGCCGGACGTCGCGCGCGGGCGGGACTTCCGACGCGGCGGGCGCTTCAGCCGCGGGGCTTTCCGGGCGGCGGCCCCCGGCGGGAAGTTCGCCGGGGTACCGGGGCGTTGCCGTCTCCCCGCCGGCCGGGGACGACGCCTGCGGCGCGCAGGGGGAGGGTTCGGGACCCCAGCGGCGAAGCACCTGAAAGAGCTTGTCCACCTCGATGGGTTTGGCCACGTGGGCGTTCATGCCCGCGGCCAGGCAGTTTTCCCGCTCTCCGCTCAGGGCGTGGGCGGTCATGGCGATGACCGGCAGGGAGGCGAAGCGCGGATCGGCGCGCAGGCGGCGCGTGGCCTCGTACCCGTCCATGACCGGCATTTGCAGGTCCATGAGCACAAGATGAAATTTTTCCGGATTGGCGTTCAGTATGTCCAGCCCTTCTTTGCCGTTGTTGGCCACGGTGACGGCGATGCCTTCGGAACCCAGGATTTCGGTGGCCACCTGCTGGTTGACCGGATTGTCCTCCACCAGCAGCACGGAATACCCCGGAAACCGCTGTGCGCGGCATTCCGCGTCGCGGGGCCGGTCCGGACGCGGCGGGGCGGAGCCCGTGCGCATGGATTCAAGGGCGGAGTTGAATAGTTGGGAAGGGCTTACCGGCTTGTACAGCACGCTGCGGATGCCGGCCGCTTCCGCCTGGTGCTGCAGATCGCCCCGGCCAAAGGCCGTGACCAGGATGATGGTGGGGGTGTGGGTAAGGCCCATGCCCCTGATATGCTCCGAAGCCTCAAGGCCGGATATTTCCGGCATCCTCCAGTCCAGGAACACGATCTGGTAGGGGGCGGACAAGTCGGCGCGGCGCAGTTCCGCATAGGCCTCGTGGGCGGAAGAAACGGCCGTGGGACTAAGGGAAAGTCCGGAAAGCATTTCAAACATCACCCGGCGGGCCGATTCGTTGTCGTCCACCACCAGTACCCGCAGCCCCTTGAGGCTGGGCACGCGGTAATCGTCGTTGGTCCGTTCCCCGCAGATAAAGCCGGCGGTAAAATGCACAGTGGTGCCGAAGCCGGGTTCCGAATTCACCCAGATATCCCCGCCCATCATTTCAATCAGGCGCTTGGTGATGGTAAGGCCCAGACCCGTGCCTCCGTATTCGCGCGTGGTGGAGGAATCCGCCTGGGTAAAGGGGCGGAAAAGCCGGGATTTTTGTTCGCGCGTCATGCCTATGCCCGTATCGCGCACGGCGAAAAGCAGCCGGACGGGCTTGCCGGCGGATTCGGGCGCAAGGCATTCTTCGGGGAGGGCGCCCGAATCGTCAAAAGAACAGCTGACCACCACCTCTCCCCTGGACGTGAACTTGATGGCGTTGGTGATGATGTTGGTAAGCACCTGGCCAAGGCGCAAAGGATCGCCCACAAGATTCTGCGGCACTTCGGGGGCCAGGGAAACCAGCAGTTCAAGGTTTTTCTCCTCCGCCTTCTGGGCCACCAGGGAGGAGACGGAGGAAAAGACGTTGTCAAGCTGGAAGGGAATGTGCTCCATGTCCAGCCTGCCCGCCTCGATTTTGGAAAAGTCCAGAATGTCGTTGATAATGCCCAGAAGCGTGTTGCCCGCCATGTATATCTTGTTCACATACTCTTCCTGGCGGGGGGTAAGGCCGGTCTTTTGCGCCAGGTACGCCATGCCGATGATGGCGTTCATGGGGGTGCGGATCTCGTGGCTCATGTTGGCGAGAAATTCGCTTTTGGCCTGGTTGGCGGCCACCGCCGCCCCCTTGGCTTCCAGCAGTTCGGCGTGCTGTTCGGCGATATCCATGGCCATGGAGTTGAACGATTGCGCAAGCTGGCCTATTTCCCCGCCGCCGACGGGCAGGTCGTACCGGGCGGCGAAATCGCCCGTGCCCAGGCGCCTTGCGGCCTGTATCAGGGCGTTCAGCGGCCGCTGCAAAAACAGGCGCGTCGCCGTAAACGCCACCAGCAGGCCGGCCACCAGCGCAAGACCCAGCATGAGCGCGTTGCTTCGCAGGCTTTCGTTGATGCCGGCGTAGGCCTCGCCGGACTTGATGCCCACAAGGCAGGTAAGCATCCACTGATCCCCGCCCGGTACGCGCACGCGGTAAAAAGAGAATATCCGCTCGTCCTCGCCGCCGGTGCCGATGTGGAACAGGCCCCGGTCCTCGGGAGATTGCTCGATAATCCGGAAGTCGTCGGCGGGCAGGGTGGGGGACCGGCTTTCCGGATAGGCGCGGATGACCGTTCCCGCGCCGTCGGCCACCACAAGCGAGGCGTGGGGCAGCAGATCCAATGAGGCGGACTCGCGCGCGGCGGACCCGATGTCCAGGGCGGCGATAAGCATGCCCTTCACGCCTTCAAAGGTGGTGATGGGATACAGGCAGTACAGGGAGGGCACGCCGGTGGCGATGTCCGGCACCAGGCGGCTGACCATGAAGCCGGGTTTGGCCAGGGCCTGGCGCATATACGGCTGATCCGACAGATCCCGGCCTTCGGCCGATCCTTTGCCGGAAACGATTACCCGGCCTTTTTCATCGGTCAGCAACAGGTTGGCGAATTCGCTGTTCTCATGCAGCAACCCGCCGAAAAGTCCCAGGCTTTCCTCGTAGTCCAGGTTGCGGATGTCGTCCGTAAGGGCAAGAGTGGCGAGGATGCGGCGGGTGTTTTCCACCAGGCGTTGCTGGCGCGCGCCGAGGTTTTTGACGGTATCCTCAATGTGCAGCCGCATGTGGGCCTTGTCGGCGGCGCCGCGTTCGAAGACGAAGCGGCAGATGATGAGCAGCGCGGGCACCAGCGCCAGAATGACGATGCAGTGTATCGTCCTGCTTATGTGGCCCGAAAGTATCTGCTTCATGCCCCTGATCCCGGCGAAAATGTTTCCGGAAGATATTGAAGGCGCGCCCCGCGCTTTATCAGATAAGATGTGCCGATACAAGCCGGATGGGGGCGTTTTGCCTGCCAGACGTTTGCCCGGCGGCGGGCGCCCGCGCGCAAGCGCGCCGTCGCGAGGATACGCGGGTGAACCCCTGTGATGCAATCCGCTCATTTCATTATGTGAATCGCTTTGGACTCACGCTTGACGGGTGCTTCGGTCTGGCTTAGTGTTACAAGACAGGATAGTTTAAAAGCCGTATTTTCAGGTGGAGAAAAACGGCCTTGCCCCGGGATCTCTGATCTTTATAAACCTGAAACGAAAGTGCATTTTCCTGTAACATACATTTACCGGTCCTTGCAATGATGCGAACCAAAGTCAGGTGATGCGGCATGAAGTTGCAAAATTTGTCAATGAGGCGGCGCGCGTTGCTGCGCTTTGCCGGATGCGGCGCGCTGGCCGCCGCCGTCCTGGCCCTTCCCCGGCCGGTCCGGTCCGCCGGTGTCAAGGATCGTTTCTGGACTCCCGCGGGCATGGATGTCATGGACGCCATTTTTACCCGCAGGAGCATCCGCTCGTTTACGGGCGAGCCCATGCCCGCCAACGTTCTGCGGGCGGTGCTCGCGGCGGGCATGAACGCGCCCAGCGCCAAAAACGTCCAGCCCTGGCGGTTTGTGGCTTTTACCAAAAAAGAGTCCCTGGACCGCATCCCTCTGGTGAATCCCAAAATGGCCTATGCCGCCAAGGCCGGTGCCGCCGTGCTGGCGTGCTCTGATGAAAATTCGCCCGACACCGACCGGGAGGACCGGCTGCTTTCCGTGGCCTGTTGCGGCCAGAACATGCTGCTGGCCGCCCACGCCCTGGGCTGGGAAGGCATATGGACCAGGGTCACGCCCGTTCCCGAACTGACGCGGGCCTGGCGGCTGCTGGCCAAGCTGCCGGACGACATACTGCCCGTCAGCCTTATCGTCATGGGAAAAACCGCCGAGCCGCTGCCCCCGATCAACCGCATGGACGAAAGCAAGATTCACTACGAAACCTGGTAGGCCGGATCTCCTTCAGGGGCGTTTGGATCGCGTTTCCGGAAGGGCGCGAAAGGCGCATGCAGGGTGACGGCGGAGCCCTTGCCGGGACGGCTTTCCGCGTACAGTTCCGCCTGCATCAGATCCGCCAGCCTGAGGGCCACGGCAAGGGAAAGGCCCAAGGGTCCGGGCGCGCGCCGGGCGGCGTTGTATTCCTCCTGCGGGAAGAAGCGGTCCAGTTCCTCCCGCGTCATGCCTTTGCCTGTATCAATGACCGTAAATTCAAGCAGAATGCGGTTGGATCCGGAAAAAAGCGGGGAGCAGGAAAGCGTTACCGATCCCCTGTCCGTGAATTTTACGGCGTTGCCCGCAAGGGCCGCGAGAATCTGGCCAAGGTGCGCGGAATCGCCCACCAGCAGGGCGGGCAGATCGGACGAAAAGCGCAGTTCGAATAACAGCCCTTTTTCCGCGGCCGCGTCCGCGGCGGCCCGGGTGGCGGTTTCGACGGTATCGCGCGGACTGAAGGCCACCCGCTCCGTATGCATCTTGCCCGCCTCAAGCTTGGAAAAATCCAGAATGTCGTCAATGCGCGCGAGCAGGGTCGACGATTCGTCGCGGATTTTGTCGACACAGTCTCGCAGCCGCGCATCAAGTTCCGTCTGCCGCACCAGGTAGGTCATACCCCGGATGGCATTCATGGGCGTGCGGATTTCGTGGCTCATGTTGGCCAGAAACTCGCTTTTGGCCCGGCCGGCCTTTGTGGCGGCGTCGCGCGCGGCTGTAAGCTCTTTGCCGCGTGTTTCCAGCGATCCCGACATGGTGTTGAAGGAACCGGCCAGAAGGCCGAGTTCACGGGGCATTCCCGCCGTGGGGATGCGCGCGGAAAGGTCGCCCTCTTTCAGTTGGTTGGCCACATGAAGGATCTCTCCTATGGGCGCAAGCAGCGTTTTGCGGCAAAGATACGCGGCGACAAGGGCGGCAAAGGCCATGGAGAAAAGCAGCAGCGCGGCGTTGCGCAGGATCAGCCCGTTTACCTGGGCGTTCAGCCGCGCGGAATCGATGGCGGCCGTAACCGTGCAGTAGGGGGCGGGCGAACCGGGCAGATACAGCGGGTACGACACGTCGGGCACGGCTTTTTCCGCGTCCGGGCCGCCTTTGCCGGGCCGGTCTTTTGCGCCGGATTCCGGGGCGTTGGCCCCAGGGGCGGAGGAAGGGGCCGTGGGCGGATAGGTCAAAACCCGGCGGCCTTCCGCGTCCAGCAGGCTGATGCGGGTAATTCGCCTGTTGCCGACAAGGGCCTGTTCCATGCCGGGGATGCTTACAATCATCGAGGCCATCAGCACGGCGGATACTCGTCCGTCGTTCCCCCGCACAGGGTATAGAAAATTGATAACCGGCAGGCCGCTTTCTTCGTTTATGCGGCCGGGGCTGAAGGGCAGTATGGCAAATTCCTGTTTTTGCAGGACGGAGCTGATGCGGGCGGATTCCTCCGGCGGCGGCGGCGGGCTTTCCGGATTGGCGGAAACCAGCGGGCGGCCCCGCGGATCAAGCAGCCGGATATCGTCGCAGATGGGGGAATTGAATCTGAGGCTCCGGAACAGGGCGGCGCAGGCGGGGATGTCGCCGCCGCGCACCTGCTCCAGGTCGGACAGGATGGCAAGGAGCATGCGCGTGTTCGCCACAAGCAGTTCCTGCTGGCGGGCGACGTCGCGCACCGTGGCCCGGGCTTCCTTTATGGCATCGCCAAGGGCGTCCTTGCCGGAAGACCAGCCGGAATAGGCCACCAGCCCCAGGGCCGGCAAAAGAGCCAGCAGCACGATGAGGGTGGTGATGCCCCTTATGGAGCCGGGTGGAAAAAATCTCACGGAAGCGGCCCTTGCGCCCGCCCGGCCCGAGGTCCCGGGATTATCCCTGGTAGGCGGTGTCGTCTATGACCCAGCACAGTTTGCCGTTGTGCGGCCGCACCATCTGCGCGGGAAGCATGGGCGCCGCCATAAGGTTGAGGGCGGTGGAGAGCACGTGGTTCTTGGCCCGGCCCGAGGCCAGGAAGATGCAGCAGCGCGCGTTGTTCAGCACGGGCAGGGTTAGTGTAAGGCGGGCGAAGGGCTGGTTAGGCTGGTACACGTCCATGACCAGGCGCTCGTCGGCGGACAGGGCGGGATCCCCGGCATACAGCGAGGCGGTGTGGCCGTCGGTTCCCACTCCCAGCAGGATGCAGTCGAAGCGCGGATACTCGCCCGGGATAAGGCAGAAATGGTCTATAAGCAGACGCTCGTAGGCGTTGGCCGCCTTTTCAGGGCTTTCTTCGCCCTTCATGCGGTAAAAGCGGGTGGCGGCCACATGGCCGAGAAGCTCCGCGCGCGCCATGCGGTAGTTGCTGTTTTCGCTTTCCGGCGAAACGCAGCGTTCGTCCACCCAGTAGACCACGGTTTTGCTCCAGTCCACGGCCTTGGCCCAGGCCGGCGCCGACAGCAGGCGGAACAGCGGGACGGGGGTTTTGCCCCCGGATATGGCTATATTGAAGACCCCGCGCTTGGCGATGGCCTCGACGCTCATGGAGGCGATAATCCTGGCCGCTTCTTCGGCCATGGCGGTTTCGTCGGGGGTGACATACAGGGAAAGATGCGTGACGGACATGAACAATCCTTGTCGCCGCCCGCGCGCGGACGGGAAACAGATATTTTACGTAAGTTTTACGGTAGCCGAATTTGCGGGGAAAGGCCAGAGGTTTGCGGCAAAGCCGGATGCGGACGGCCCCGGGCTCTTCTTTTGTCCGTGGCGCCTTTTGCGCGTCTTTCCGTTGCCGTCCCGCTACCCCTTTGCCGCAGGACGCCGCGCCGCCGTGTGAAACGGGCGGCGCGGCGTTGTCATACCGGCACGCAAAACGGAGGTCGCGCCGCCGCTCGTTATCTTTCTATAACGCCCTGCGCGGGCGGGGTTTCCATCATTTCCTTGATTTCCGCATGCTCCCAGCCGCCGCCCAGGGCCTTGATCAGGTTTATGGCGGCGATAAGGCGCTGCCCCTGCACCTGGATGGAGTTGCTTTCGCTGGTCAGGGCGGCCGTTTGCGAACTGACCACCTGCAAATACGTGGTCATGCCGCCCCGGTACTGGGAAAGGGCCAGACGCAGCGCCATCTGCGAGGCCTGCACGGCACGCCCCTGGGCTTCCGCCTCTTTTTCCAGGTAATTCAGGGCGGAAAGGTTGTCTTCCACGTCCTTGAAGCCTTGCAGCACGGCCTGGCGGTACTGGGCCACCGTGGCCTCCCAGGCGGCCTGGGCCGCGTCGGAGTCGGCCAGCCTTTTACCCCCTTCGAATACGGAAAGGGCAGCGCTGGGACCCATGGACCAGACGGTCAGGGGGGCGGTGTGCCAGCCCACGGCCTGCAGGGACCGGCTGCCGCCCAGGCTCAGGGTGGGGAACCAGGCGGCCCGGGCGATGCCGATCTGTTCGTTGGCCGAGGCCACGCGGCGTTCAGCCGCCGCGATGTCCGGGCGGCGCTCCAGCAGGGTGGAGGGCAGGCCCACGGGCACGGGCGGCACATGGGCGGAAAGGGGCGCGCGGGGCAGGGAAAAAGTCGCGGGTATCTGCCCCATAAGCAGGGCGATGCCGTGCTCCAGCGCGGCCCGCTGGCGCTGCAGCGAGGCCAGCTGCGCCTCGGCCGAGGCCAGCTGCGCCTCGGCCTGGGCCACGTCGGCCGGGGTGACCATGCCGCCCAGGTACTGGCTGCGGGTAAGCTGCACCGCCTTGGCGTAGGCGGCAATGGTGGATTCGTACAGATCCGTCTGCACGTCCAGGGTGCGCAGTTGAAAATAGTTCTGGGCCATTTCAGCCTGCACGGACAGGCGCATGGTGGCGTAGTCGGCGGCCGTGGCCTCGGCCTCGGCCTTTGCCGCTTCAAAAGCGGGAACGGCGTTCCAGAAGCCGATTTCCCACTGGGCCGAGACGCCCACGGAATAGGAATTGTGCACCGCGCCCGAGGAATTGCCCCGCGAGGCCGAAGCGGGCAGGGACACCGTGGGCAGAAAGGCCGACCGCGCCACCGCAACCTGCGCCCTGGCCTGGCGCAGGTTGGCGGCCGCCTGGGCGATGTCCTGGTTGGCGATGTTGGCCGTGTCCATCAGCCCGTCCAGGACGGGATCGCCGAACATCTTCCACCAGGGGCCGCGGTCCAGGGTTTCGCCGGGTACCGCCGCCTTCCAGCCGCCCGTTTCCTTGTAAACCTCGGGGATGTTTTTCTGGGGCAGGTCCGGCGGCCTGTGCTCGGGCGAAAGATCGAAAAAACAGCCCCCCAGCAGCAGGGGCGGCAGGAGCAGGCAGAGCAGGCGAAGGATATATGTCATGGCGTCACTTTGCTATGTCGTGTGCGGAGGTTGCGCCGGGGCGAGCGTGGACGGCGCTGTCCCTGGAGAAGCGATCCAGGTACAGATATACCACGGGGGTGGTGTACAGCGTCAACAACTGGCTGACCAAAAGCCCGCCAACGATGGTGATGCCCAGCGGGGTGCGGATTTCCGAGCCGTCGCCGCTGCCCAGCATCAGAGGAACGGCTCCGAACATGGCCGCCATGGTGGTCATCATGATGGGGCGAAAACGCAACAGGCAGGCCTTGTAAATGGCCTCCATAGCGGAAAGGCCCTCGTTCCTGCGCGCTTCGATGGCGAAGTCGATCATCATGATGGCGTTCTTTTTCACAATGCCGCACAAAAGCAACACCCCGATGAAGGCGATGACGGAAAATTCCGAGCCAAAGGCCATCAGCCCCAGAATGGCCCCCACCCCGGCCGAGGGCAGAGTGGAAAGGATGGTCAGCGGATGGATGAGGCTCTCGTACAGCACGCCGAGCACAATGTACAGGGTGAGCAGCGCGGCCAGAATCAGCAGGGGCTGGTCGCCCAACGAGGCGGCCATGGCTCTGGTGGTGCCCTGGAAGTTGCCGCGCACGGCGTCGGGCACGCCCAGATCATGCATGATTTTGTTCATGGAGTCCTGAATCTGGGAAAAGGAATAGCCCGGCAAAATGTTGAAGGAAATGGTCGAGGCCGTGAACTGCCCCTGGTGCGACACCGACAGGGAGGTAAGGGTGGGCAGCACGCGCGAAAAGGCCCGCAGCGGCGCAAGGGTGCCGTTGCCGCCGCTGGCGCTGAAGGTGGAACCCGTGTTGCCCGAAAGGCCGGAACCCGTGTCGGACTGGTCGTCGTAAGCGACGGAATGCGCCACCGGAGGTCCGCTTACAGGCACGTACAGTTGTTCCAGCCCTTCGGGGCTCTGGAGGTATTTTTGGGCAAACTCCATGACCACCCGGTACTGGTTGCCGCCGGTGTAGATGGTGGAGGCGAAGCTTTGCCCGAAGGCCAGCCCCATGGCGGTATCCGTCTGCTTCTGGGTGATGCCCAGACGCGACATGGTGGCGCGGTCCACCTCCACGGAGGTTTGCAGGCCGCGCACTTCCTGGTCGGAGTTTACGTCCGCCATGCCGGGCGCGTCGCGGAAGGCCTGGGTTATCTTGACGGTCCATTCGCGCAGCAAATGCAGGTTGTCGCTTTGCAGGGTGTACTGGTAGGCCGCGCGGCTTTGCCTGCCGCCCGCCCGCAGATCCTGCACCGGTTGCAGGATCAGCTGCGCCCCCGGCACGCCCGCGAGCCGCCCGCGCAACTGGTTGATGACGTCCATGGCGGTTTCCTTGCGCTGGGAACGCGGCTTGAGCGTGATGAACACCATGCCGGAGTTGCGCTGCATGCCGCCGGTGTACCCGCTTACCGTGGCCACGGCCGGGTGGGCGCGCACAATGTCCATAAGGGCCACCAGCTTGGGCCGCATGGACTGGAAAGAAATGCTCTGGTCCGCCCGGATCATGCCGACGATCTGCCCGGTGTCCTGCTGGGGAAACAGGCCCTTGGGCACAACGATATACAGCCAGATGTTGAAGCCGACGGTGGCAAGCAGCACCATCAGGGTGATGCGCTTGTGGCGCAGCACCACGGCCAGGGTGCGGGCGTAGCCCTCGTGCAGAAAGTCCAGAAAACTCGTCCACAATCCCAGCAGCAGGACGGGCACCCTGCCCAGCCCCTCGGACAGCAGTCTGCCGCGCCGCCTGGCCTCCTTTTCCGGCGCGTAATGCTCGGGGCGCAGTATCCGCGCGCACATCATGGGGGTACTGATCAGCGAAACCGTCAAAGAAACCAGCACCGCCGCCGAAAGGGTGACGGCAAACTCGCGGAACAGCCTTCCCATAAGGCCGCCCATGCCCAGAATGGGAATGAAAATGGCCACCAGCGAGATGCTGATGGAAAGCACGGTAAAGGCCACTTCCTTGCTGCCGCGAAATGCCGCCTCCAGGGGGGTGGCCCCGTCCTCCATGTGGCGCACGATGTTTTCCGTGACCACGATGGCGTCGTCCACCACAAAACCCGTGGCGATGGTCAGGGCCATGAGGGAAAGGTGGTTGAGGCTGTACCCGCACAGGTACATGATGCCGAAAGTGCCCAGCAGGGAAACCGGCACCGCCACCGCCGGAATGAAAGTGGCCCGCCCGTTGCGCAGAAAAAGATAAACCACCAGAACCACCAGGCTCATGGCAATGGCCAGGGTGCGTTCCACCTCGCGCAGCGATTCGGTGATGGAGGGCGAACGATCCGAGGTGATGGTAAAGTCCACGCCCGCCGGCATCCAGGCGCGCAAAAGAGGCAGGGCCTCCCTGATCCGGCGGACGGTGCCGATGATGTTGGCGCCGGGCTGCTTGTAGATGATCAGCAGGATGGACCTTTTGCCGTTGGCGAAACCCTCGTTGCGGATGTCCTGCACGCTGTCCGTCACCTTGGCCACGTCGGAAAGGCGCACGGCGGCCCCGTTGCGGTAGCGGATGATCAACGGGGCGAAGTCCCTGGCCTTCATCAGCTGGTCGTCCGCCCCCACAAACCACTGTTCCCTGCCGTTGTCCAGAACCCCCTTGGGCTGGTTGGCGTTGGCCCGGGACAGGGCCTTGCGGATGTCCTCCAAAGAGACCCCCTGCCGGTTCACCAGCGAGGGTTCAATGTCCACCCGCACGGCGGGCAGCGAACTGCCCCCCACGGTGACCTGCCCCACTCCGTACACCTGTGAAAGCTTCTGGCTGAGCACCGTGGAGGCCAGATCGTAAAGCGTCCCCTGGGTCAGAAAATCCGAGGTCAGCGCCATGATCATGATGGGCGCGTCGGCAGGGTTGACCTTGCGGTAGGTGGGGTTGCTGGGCATGGAAGGCAGCACGGCGCGCGCGGCGCTGATGGCCGCCTGCACGTCCCTGGCCGCGCCGTCGATGTCGCGTGAAAGATCGAACTGCAAGGTGATGCCCACGGACCCCATGCTGCTTTGCGAGGTCATTTCCGTGATGCCCGCGATGCGGCCCAGGGAGCGCTCCAGGGGCGTGGCCACGGTGGCGGCCATGGTTTCCGGGCTTGCTCCGGGCAAAGAGGCCTGCACCCGGATGGTGGGAAAGTCGATCTGCGGCAACGGCGACACCGGCAGCAGGGCAAACGCCACGATGCCCACCAGAGCCACCGCCAGGGTAAGAAGCGTCGTGCCCACAGGGCGCGATATGAACGGTGCGGAAAGATTCATACAAACGGCCGGGAAGGGTGGAGGGCGGGGCGGGGGGGAGATACCGTTTGTAGAGGCGCTCTTCCCCCCCCCCCCCGCCCCCCCAACCCAAAAAATTTGTTATTTGGGCGGGAAAGCGGGGGCGTGCGGCCTCTGGACCCGTTTTCACAACACGGAGATGGTTGGCAAAGCGGTTTCGGGTGGCGGGTGGATGATGGGGG
>JAVBPV010000038.1:0-106895 GCA_031549405.1 Desulfovibrio sp. | reverse complement strand
AAATCAAGATGGTGGATATTGTATTCCGGACGAGGAATCAGATCCGTATTAAACCAGCCCTCCAAATAATTAATGTCAGCGCCGATTTGTAATTTAGGGTGGGTTGTATTGTCTTTATAGGCGGCATATGCGGCCAGAGTCGCTTGCTCAAGTTCAAGGCGCTCCCCAGGCGAAATGACATCACTTGGGGCAGGAGCAGAGGTGGGCTTAGCCGCAAAACGCATAATCAATTCTTCAAGACGCTGGATTTCACTTGCCAGAAGCGGTTGTTGTCTCTGGGCAATCTTATCTGCGAATCGATTCACCACCGGAAGGAGGATGGGGCGAAGGAGGTGTTTGAGCATATGCTTGCCTTTAGAGAAAAATGTTGAAGAATCCAGCGTTGAAGCGGAAAACGAATCGCTTGGCGCGACGGCCGCCGGCTCCAACTGCGATGTCGTGGCGAACTGGGAGCTGCGGTGTAGCGCGAGATTAGCTTCTGGCGGGCACACCATGTTCCATCTCTCTTCGCAAGCCCGCCGCAGAGCGATCGGGTTATACAGGTGTTTCTTTTCATTCGCTTCCCATATTCTATCGAGAAGATGCCGTACTTTTTCGAGTAGGATAATCTTGTCCGGGGCCGTGGGAGGATAAAACGGGTTATCCCACCCGTACAAAAGAATTTCTTCTCCATCGCTAATGTGGATATCTAGATCGTGTAGGCTATTTTTGATGATAGCAGCCTGCGAATGATCCAGGGAAAAAGTTCCTTTTTGCCTTGAGATAGATACCTTTGCTATAGTGTATCGTAAAAATACTTTAGGTATAGTCTCGAATTTCAATGTTTTTACGGCTCTGGTCCACAGTTCAAAATCTTCCATTAGATATTTTTTATCATACCACAAATGCTCACGGATAAAATCTTCCTTTCGAAGCATCACGGAAGAATGACACACGTCACAGCGAAACAATAAGGTTGCCTTCAGAAATTCAGGGCCGATTGAAGGTCTGTACAAATGCAATATATTTCCGCAGGTGTCGATACTTTCTTGATAATTTGTGCACAGGCTGATCTCCGGCCTTGCCTCCAGGAAATCAAACTGTGTCTTCAGGCGTTCAGGCGGATAGTAGTCGTCAGCATCAGCGCGCGCCACATATTTGCCGCGTGCGGTACGAATGCCCATATTAAGGGATTCCGCCAGCCCTAATCGTTCCTCATTGCATATCAGCCGTATTCTTGGGTCATCCAGCATCGCTACGATTTCGGAAATCAGCGAGGTGTCTCCGTCATTGATGATGAGCAGTTCGAAATCCGCAAGGGTTTGTGTCAACAGAGAATGTAAGCAGCACTCTATTTGCAATCCTGCCTGGTATGTCGGCAAAACAATGCTTACCGCCGGGCATTTTCCCGGGCCATGCTCCCATCGTTCCATTTTTTGCGGATGAGTGCGAGGTGTATCGCGGTATACAAACTTATAAAACTGCATGTCCGCATGGAAGCGCTTTTGGTATTTTTCCCGGATAGGAAATTTCGTTACTTCGGAAAGCCCAGACAGGTTGAAATGATCATTCCATCTTTTTTCAATAACTTCCTGAAGGACGGCGTCACCGCACCAATTCACTCTCGCATTGGAAAAGCACAATCTTCTAAATATGCTCAATAAAATCTGCAGAGTATTCTCAAACTCTCTTTTATTGCCTTTTCTCCATTCCCCGTGCACGCACGCAACATCAAGCTCAACTGACGTCAATTGCACGCCAATTCTGAAAAAATTGTTTTCTTGCGCCTGTTTGAAACGAGAAATACTCTCATGTCCTGTATTTGTCGCAGCTCCCGCATGCCTTCTGTAGCGCAGCAGGACTTTTTGCAGGTTACCGATTTCCGTCACTTCCTTCAGGCGTGACAGAATTTCGTAATCCTCAGAGCAGGTGAAATCGGGATTGTAGCGGATTCCGGCGTCGTTGAGGACGCTACGGCGAAACATAAAAGTGGGATGTATTGCCGGCTGGTAGAAAAGCATCATGGCCTTGTTCTTGGCCGGGGCGCTCTCCACATGCCATGTCCAATCCTCGCTGCCGAAAATCTCAACCTGGCTTCCGCATATCCCCATTGAGGGGTGCGCCCGCAAATAGACGATCTGGTCGACAAAGCGAGTGGGCAGGCAAATATCGTCATCATCCATACGCGCTATAAATTCACCCTTAGCAACGTCAATGCCCATATTCAAGGCAGCGGATATGCCGACCCACTGCGTGCAGTAAAGAACCCGTATGCGTGCATCGGTTAATGCTTGCAAAAACTCGGGCGTGCCATCCGTTGAGCCGTGCTCTTGGATGATAACCAACTCCCAGTCCCGCAAAGTCTGGGCATAGATACTATCCAGAGCTTCCTGAATGTATTTCCTAGAATTGAAGGTCGGCATTATTACAGATACAGTCGGCATATATGTCTCTTTATTCTTGGAGCTTATAGTTGAATATTCTATGTTTTAGTCAAGAGCTTGTCATATGTCATATCACTTAAGATGTAATCTCCACACAAATTTTGTGGCAGCTTTTACTTGAGATGTGATAAATCAGATGTGGACTCATTATCGCTTAAGAACAAACGCTGTAGATATGGACGTTCCAATTCCAAATTATGTCTCATAATCTTGTATGATGAAGCATCATTGTTGTCAAAATGAGTATATTGAATGTAGTTAGGCTGTATAAATGAAAATCCATATATATCATATATTTTAATGCTATTATGTATCATTTTAACATAGTCAACAATCTTTGCACCTGCCGTCGGGCAAATATGCCCGCTCGCAGTGATTGTCTTGGATACCGCATCTAACGGAAGTACAAAAATATTTTTTCCTGGTATCGACGCATATTGGCTCAAGAATTCCAATGAATGGGGACTATGCCATTCTAAATAATGATGCAGAAATAAATTTTCTGGGGCACAACATACTGGATTTGTAATTTCATCATGCTCAAAATCTTGCTTCACACAGAAAGTTGTTTTTGAACCATAATCTTCAGAAAATCCTTCACGTAAATAGCCAAAACGAAATACTATATCATATCCATCTATCTCTTTCCCTTTCCCTTTTCCAAGTTCAAAGGGTCCGTTGCCAACTATCGCAACTCTCTTTCCAGCTAGCATTTTTGCAAAGATATTTCCTTGGATATTTTTTTGTATTGTAGCACAAATATTATAAGCTATCTCAATATATTTATTCGTAATTCCTTGTTGATGGAGAAAATGGGCCACTGGCAGTCGAGATTCCAAGCCATCTAATGAAAAATGACGCTCATACTCTCTGGCAACTTCAAGAGCCTTACCCACATGCCCAGAATCAACCAGGCAATGGATATAAACTATCCATGTCTTCTTAAAATGTTCTTCCCACACATTTTGGCAACATTCAAAAGATTTGGATAACTCTAAAATCTGCTCTGCATCTCTAACATACAGGTCTAAATAATGAATGAAGCTCGATAAAATATAATTGATATTATTGCCTGGGACCTGCAGCATACTCTTGAATGCTGCCACACCAAATTCCGGAGACAAACTATGTACATTCCAAAGAAGTTCCTGTTTAATGCTATTGTAAATATCTACCAAGCTTAAATTATTCGGATCATGCCAAAAGAAGCGAGAGAGATCAGAAATAGCCCCTGCAGGAATTTCTCGATCGGTATTTAGTGAGTTAATTATATTTGGCGAAATGCTGTTTAATACAGAAAATCGTAACAATATCGCAATATTATTCTTCAATAGGCATTGAGTAGAATTTATATCAATGATTCTATTTAATAGTTCATTATTATTTGTCCCAATATCTTTTAATATCTCATCAATCTTTTGTTGTATGTCTGTCATCTTTTCAATTTTTTCACAGGTTATAAGGAGTTGGTCTAATTTCTGCTGTGAAAAAATAATTTTATCTAAGAGCTTATCGGTAGTGGATAATTCATTATGGATAATACCTCGTATTTTACCCACAACTGGTCGCGAAATCCACAAAATTACCCGAGTGATGTAATGCTTGAATTTTCTGAATAGGTTCATCGCATTCGTCTCTTGATATAATGATATAGAAAATTAATTTTTATTCAAGCTATATGGATGGCAACGCAACGGAGCGTTGTATCTTGTTAATTTCTCTGAAGTTATTTTATTTTTCCACTTAACCCTTATTTAGCGCAATCCGCGCAATAATATGAAATATATTGGAGTGTTAGATTGTATAACTACCAGTCTTCTAAAATGGTCTTTCGCTGCATAAGATCTTGCTTGCTTATAGATTTATCTTCGTAAAAAGAATCATCTTTGACATGCGTTGTGGAAATTTCCTCAAAAATGCACCCTTCTTCTGAAGAAAATGCGTGCGATTCCCCGCGCATAATTGTCACAATATCACCAGGTTTCAACACTTTCTGTCCGTCATTATATTCCAAGATCAGAGCTCCGTGGAGCACCTGAAATGACTCTTCCTTGCTCTTATGATAATGAAAAGGATGCTTTTGGCCTGGAAGCATAAGCAATAATTTTTTGCAATATTCACGATTGATTATATTGATTATGGTAACGCCCCACTTTTTGAAGTGTTCAAGACCGTAATGATGCGAAAGTTCTAACGTGAAGTTGTTGCCTATCACAATGTGCGCTTCATACAACATACCACGAATGCTGTGGATAATGCTCCGAGCCTCGCTTATAGCGGATAACTTGCGTTTTTCATAAAGCGCCTCTTGGGGGGCATAATCCCTGGACGCCTCCATGCCCGGTTGGAACTGGCCGCTTGTTGTTTGGCCACCGGCGCAGGGCATGGCGAAAAAGACATCGTCTTCACTCAGTATCTCGCCTTTTTTTATTACTCTCTGTGCGTAACATCCGCGAGCCAATTCCTCAAGGGACGCTATCTCTTCCGGGCGTATATTTTTTGTATTCGGCACCCCGCAAATATCTCGCGCGGTTGCTATGGCCTCGACCCATTTTTCAACAGCGTTTACATCGGTAGAGTACTCATTCAGTTTATGCTCTTCTGTTTCAAGGCCGACGTGCCGTTCGTAAAAAGTTGCGCCCTTGGCAATGGCCATCTTGATAATATCGAGGTTGCCCGGCGCCTCATGGCCGGAGTACCCGATCGGCGTATCCGGATAGCGATTGAGCATTTTACTTATGCAGTTCAACTGGGCGTCATCATTTTTTACTGGATAGAGGCCCACGCAGTGAAACATCCCGAAGCGCACGCCGCGGTGCGTCATGAACGTGTGTATTTTATCCATGTCGGGAAAGGTCTTGCCGCCGGTTGAAATAAGAACCGGCCTCCCTGTCCGGGAGACTTTCTCCAACAGCGGCCAATCCATGGCGCTGCAACTGGCGATTTTCAGTATCTCGACATCATGCTCCAGGCACATGTCCACAGAAGCTTCGTCAAATGGCGTGCAAATGACCCGCATGCCCTGCTCGCGCACTTCACTCGTCAGCTCATAAAAGACTTCCTGGCTCAGGCGTGTGGACATGAAACGCGGGATATGCTTCACGTCCAACCGGTTTTTAAAGGCAGGATGTATGAACGTGTCCAGATCGCGATACTGAAACTTGACGCCAGCATTCAGGGTATTCCTCCGGGAGATCTGGCCAAGTTCACGAATTATTTTTTGGGCATGGTCGATTTTACCTTGATGGTTGTTAGCCATCTCAAATATCACCAGGTTGGAAAAATCGTTATTTTTCATAACCCGCCCCTGTTTGGGTGAGGAAAGACTCGAGATCATCAAGCTCCATCAGCTTGTCATCAACATATATGTCCGCTGCGGGCTTTCCGAATTGCAAACCGGCATACCGGACGCCCCAAGTCTGCATTTGCTTCCTGGTCCTTTCCTGCCAATCCAGGCCGGTAAGCGAGCCGCGCGCGGTGAACAAAAGCACCGAATGCCCCGCGTCATGCAGTGTGTTGATCAGGTGGATATTGTGGTGATTTGGGGTAGCCGCTCCATAATCATTGCCCGGCACTTTTTCAGCGATAATGCCGTCAATGTCGCAACATATGGTAAGAGGTTTTCCCTGGAGGAGGCTTTCGCGCACAAGCAGATGCCGCTCGGCGCGCAAAAATTCGGCTTCCGTGTCAATATCAAAATCCAGCGCCATCACGTATCCGAGTATCACATCGCCGGTCATCGAGTGCTTATCCAGCACCGTCCTGCTGCGCACCACGTCTATGGAGGCATTCTGCATGTATGCTTTGGGCAATAACTGGCGCGGGTTATTGTACGCCTCCGGAATTTCACACGTACAGACGGGTGCAATACGGCCGGCATCGCTGAATAGCCACATTTTGTAAGGCGTCTGTCTGGCTTCCGACAGGCTGCGAACGGAATCCGCCTCCGGATGCGCGCGCAGCAGTTCCACCATCCGGTCTATCTCACTGGGATCTCTCACAGGGTGGGTTGGCCTGAGATGGACCAGCAGTTCCGGCTGAGTGTTTTCATTCTCGTGCAGCCATTGCAAAGCATGCTGAAAGACTTCAAAATCGGTGGAGAAATCTCCGGCAATCTCATGCGGCCGCAAAAACGGTGTTTCCGCGCCGTACTTGCGGGCTATTGCCGCATAGTCCTCACTATCCGTGCTGACTATCACCCGGGAAACACCTCGCGCCGCCAAAGCATGTTCAATGGAGTACGCCAGCAGAGGCTTGCCGTTCAGCACACGGATATTTTTGTGAGGAACGGATTTCGACCCGCTTCTGGCCGGTATAACGGCTATGGTGTCAACGGTGCTCATATTTCGGTCCAATCAAAACACACATGAAATATGCAATTATTCTCTCAACGAAAAAATGCCGATCAGCGTATCGCATTTGCGCAGCTGGCACAAAATGTCCGCATACGCGCCGCCGAGGATGGGATTATCCAGCATGTTCCAGTGTACTTGCCCGCCAGGCATGTTTTTTGCCAGCCAGTACAGATGATTCGCCAGAGGATAGCGCTGGTATTGACGCATCTCTTCCATGTGAAAGCCTGCCTCGCGCAAAAGCCGTTGCAGCGTATCCTGAGTGTGCAAATACAGATGGCAACTCCAGTACGTGAACTTTGAAAACGCCTCGTTTTCATACAGGGTCAGCAGGGCGTCATTGGCGCTCGGCACTTCAATAATGAGACGCCCTTCGGCGGGCTCCAGCTTTTCAGCCACCTGCCGGAGAAAAGAGCGCGGATCAGGAATATGCTCCAACACATGAAACATGGTTATGACATCAGCAAATCCCGGCAAATCGGAACATCCGCGTAGCGTGGGGATTCCCAACCGCTCATGCTCGGCAAGCCACTGCCTGTCTGGCTCAACACCGTATATCTCTTTGGCCTGAGTCTTCGCCAGAGCCAAAAAGTCTCCGCTACCGCAGCCTATGTCCAGTAAGCGCTTCCCCGTGAAAAAAGGGACGAAGTCGCGAAACCGCCTTATGCTGTCCTCCGTGCTGACTCTTTGCGCGAGCCTTGAGGACACGGGTTTTGCGTCATGCATGTGCGAGTCTTCATAAAATGACCCTGTGATGTGGTCAAAGGAAGACAGCATGACCAGACCACAGTCCATACACTCCAACGGCAACAATTGTTCATTGTCACGGGCGTGCCCGGGGCGGATTCTGTAGCGTGTGGAGCCGCACAAGTAACATGAATGATTTTTCATCCGCTCTTCCAAACTAACAAGCTCAACTCAACGTTGAATCTGATAATAATACACGCCGTACTTGTTCTGCCGGATGTTCTGGTATTCTTTGTTACCAAGGAACTCCCGCACCGCCAGCCGCGCCCCGGGAAATCGCACGCGCTCGGCGTCTTCTTCTTGAAAATCGTCAAAAAGAATGACTCCGCCGGGAGCGACTTTATGGAACAGATGCCCAAGGCAATCTTTGTAGGATTGGTACAAGTCGCCGTCGATGTTCAATAAGGCAATGGACGATGACGGATTATGCGGAAGGGTTTCATTAAAGAAGCCCCGCCCCAGCGTCAGATTGAGCGTTTCCAGCGGTATCTCAGCCGCCCCGAGCACCTGGCGGCAAAAATCCTCCGTGTACGCATATTTCCCCGAAGGGGAACTACTCCACTCGCCCTTTGTAGGATTGCGGAACGACGCGTCCTGCGGGGAAGGCTCCGGAAAGCCGGCAAAGCTGTCATACGCGATGATCGCGCGTGACGGCTCCATCCCTGTCAGCAGCGAACACAAGATGACCAAAGAGCGGGATCTGCCGATGCCGCATTCCACAATGTCGCCCGGAACATCGGCGAGCATTTCCAGGAAGCCGGCAAATGACGCGGCACTCCGGACAGAGTAGCAGGTTAGCTGGTGAAATCGTTCATCGATTTCTTTGTTATGCGGCTTGAGATAGGAATTCAGCGTGCGCATGACAGACCAATGCGAAGCATAACGGTTTGATTACGCATTATGCAACACCCGCATACTCATGTGGTCAATAACCATATGCAAATCTTCCACAACCTGCATATCGTTGAGATCCACATGTATACATTGCCGGGCGATGTGTTTCAGCTTGCCGCCGCTGTAGCCCACAAGGGCGAAGGTCGTGCCCTGGTTGGCGTTGGCGTACTCCAGGGCTTTGACCACGTTCATGGAGTTGCCGCTGCCTGAAATGCCTATGACCACATCGCCGGGCTCCATCTGGTTGCGAAGCTGCTCGATGAATATGTCGTCGTAGCTCATATCGTTGGCGTAAGCCATCATGGTCGGCACGTTGTCGCTAAGGCAGGTGAACTTGAAGGGCTTCTTGTCTTCGCGGCAAAGCCCTTTGTTGAAGTCGCAGGCGAAATGCGAGGCTGTGGCGGCGCTGCCGCCGTTGCCCATGATAAAGATGCGGCGGCCCTCTTCTCTGGCTGTTTGCAGGAGGGTCAGAAAGGACAGAATTTCTTCGCGGTTCAGGCCGTCTATAGTTTTTTTCAGAGAATCCAGATAGGTTTCCACGTCGGCGGCAAGTTGCGCATTGACGGAAGAGGTCATGCTGTATCCTTTGGCTGTGGCCTGATTATTGCGCAAAAAAGGTTTCCGCGCGCAGAACTCGCGCGTATAGCTTTCCTTCCTCAACCGTAGGGCGTTCCTCCGCCTCGCGCTGTTCGAAAAGAGCGGGCCACTGGGCCTCTTCCCCGCGCATGGTGTAGTCTTCCGCAAAACGTTCGCGGCGGGTTGCTTCTGCGCACTCAAGATACAGGCAGGCATCCGCTTTGGCGCGAAGGTCCGGACTGTTCAGGGCTATAACGCCTTCAATGATCAGCACATCCTGTTCTTCAACGGTGAGTTGTATCGCATCCGGCACAAGCCTACGCGAACGCGGCTCGTAATGCGGAAGCGAAAGGGGCAGCGGGCGCCGTTCCATTCCCTTGGCCAGCGCGGCTATGCCATCCATGTTGTACCGCGTGGCGACCGTTTGGCCTCGTTCGTTCACCGGACGTAAAAAGCTGTCCAGAGAGAGTTTGTGCGCCTTGATACCTGAAAGGGCCAGGGCGTCACGCAACAACGAGGCCAAGGTTGACTTGCCCGACCGGGCCAGACCGCCGATAAGCACTACATGTCCCGGACGGATATTCTGAAGTAATCGCATACAGGCTAGTATATTTCGGGGGTATTGATCAATAATAAAAGCGCAGGCGGCACTCAGATCGCGCGCTGTGTAGTCCGGCGCGACGGGATAGGCTCCATCCTGTCCGGCTGCCCCGGTGCGGACCAGGATAGAGCGCACTCCGGCATTCCGGGCGGCAAGCATATCGCCGGTCCTGTCCCCGATAAGCCAGCTGCGGGTGAAATCAATATTCAGATCCTGCCGCGCCTGTTCCAGCATGGCAATCCCGGGTTTACGGCAGGCGCAGGCAATTTTCAGTTCCGACCGCTCTCCGGCGAATCCTTTGTCCGGGTGATGCGGGCAGTAATAAAGGCGGTCGATATAGGCCCCTTCTTTGCCGAGCAGCGTGTCCATTCGGTTATGGATGGCGGCGAGGCCCTCCTCGCTGCATTCGCCTCTGGCGATGACGGGCTGGTTGGTCGCCACAACGCTCAGCATGCCCGATTGGTTCAGGCTCCGCAGAGCCTGCGCCGTCTCGGGCAACAGATCAAAATCCTCTTTGCGCCTCAGGTGGCCCACTTCGCGATTGATTACGCCGTCGCGGTCCAGAAAAACCGCGGCCTTGGGAGTGCGTAGCGAGCCCCCGGCAAAGCGGCCCGAGGCGACGTCACGTTCCGCCTTGTCCAGCCTTGCGGGCGTCCCCATATCCTTGATGTATTCCGGACTGTTGTAGCCATAGAGGCGCTGGCCCCGTTTAATCATCCGCGGAAACAGCTCTTTGGCGAAGTCGATGACACGCGGCGTCTCAAGCGCGAGACCGGCCCAGGGGGCAAAGGCATCGCGGCGCGCGATATACATGGCGGCGTTGACCATGTTGGCATATTCCGCGCCTTCCGCATGAGGGTACGGGTGTATGCCCGTGATGCGGCAGTCGCCGTCCAGGGACACCAAATCGGAATCCTGCGGATGATCGTTGGGATGCAGAAAGAGCGTGGCCTCGGCATTATGGTCCGAGTGAAACCGGTACATGCGCCCTATATCCACATTAAAAAGCGTGTCGCCGTATAAAATAAGGAGGTCGGCGGCGGCCTCCGGCAAATGAGGCAGGGCCGCCAGCATGGCCCCTGCCGTGCCGCGCGGCTCTCCGTCATTCATGAAACTGATGGAAAGGCCGAAATTGTCATTGGCCCGGCAGAAATCCGCGATGACCTCGGCCTTGTGGTTTACCAGCAGGAGAAGGTCGGAAATGCCGGACTCCTTGACGGCCCGGATTTGCCGCTCAAGAAGCGGCACGCCCGCCACGTCCGCCATGGGCTTGGGAAGGCCGTTCAGCCGCGACGCCAGTCTGGTGCCTTTACCGCCGGCTAGAATGACGGCGTGCAACATCAGCAGCCCTCTTGCCGGGCTATTTCATCCACGGCGCGGCGCACGGCCTCCGCCGAAGAAAGGCGCGGTCGCCAGCCAAGGGACGCCAGCTTGTCCACGGCGTACAGAAACTTCGGCACATCGCCCACCCAGCCCCGGCCTTCCGTGCCGTAGGCGATTTTCGCGTCGGGCCGTACTCTGGCGACGGTTTCCTCGGCTATCCGCGCAACGGAGCAACCGGTATCGTCCGGTCCGATATTATAAACGTTCACTTTCTCAGATGTGTTTTTCGCAATGAAAAGCATGGCCTCAACAAGTTCCTGCACATGCAAATAGGCTTTTTGCTGGGTCCCGTTGCCCAGAACCCGCAGTTCGTCTGGCGTGGATTTCAGCTTGCGGATAAAGTCCAGGATGACCCCGTGGGTGGCCGGAACGCCCACCACATTGGGAAAACGGAATATCCAGGCCCCCTGCAGCCAGCTTTCCGCAGCCGCGCTGATTAAGGCTTCGGAGGCCAGCTTCATGGCTCCGTAATTGGAGATGGGCAGCAACGGGCCGATATCTTCATGCAGGCGCGTGCTGGAGCCGTGATCCCCGTAGACTGCGGAACTCGAGGCAAAGGCCATGTTTTGCAGTCCGAGGGTTTTCATGGCCTGCAAAAGGGAAAAGGTGGTCATGAAGGTGTCGTTGAGATCGACCCGCGCATCGGCGATGCCCGCCGGAATGTCGGAATTGGCGGCCATGTGCCAGACCGCCCGAACAGAATGCTGCGCATGAAAGTCACGAACGGTGGACAGGGTTTTGGCCTGATCGGCGAGGTCCAGTTCGATGAAATGGATCTGCTGCCTGTGCTCAAGGCTGTTGATATATTCGGCTTTGCCTCGGCAAAGATTATCGAGCACGAGAACATGATGGCCAAGGTTCGCGAAATGCGACGTGAGTTTGCTGCCGATGAAGCCGGCACCGCCTGCGATTATTATGGACATATTTTACCCATGTAATATAAAGTTGCTTAAACGAACCGGAAGCATATGTCACAAAGGCATTCCGGCAATTGAGTGAGATGTTTGGTAACTAACATTTTATTCCATATGCTTGGTATGGATAAAAGTCAACTTGAAGCCCAATGCCGTACCCAGAAATGAATATAAAAAGCCCTCGTTCCCCCGCCTTAAGCGTTATTATTCCCATCTACAATTGCGGGAAATTTCTCGCGGACGCCATCAAGTCCATCAGACAGCAGACGTTTGGGGATTTTGAGTGCCTGCTCTGTGATGCATCGGATGACGGCAGCAGTGATTTTTTGCGGGAGCTTGCCATAAGGGATCCACGGTTGCGAATTATTCGGCAGGCAAAGAGCACTTTGGGGCAGGCCCTGCAGGAAGGGCTGCTATCGGCCCGCGCGCCGTTTGTTGCCCGTATGGATGCCGATGATATTGCTCTTCCTCAACGTTTTGCCGTGCAAGTTGCCCATATGCAAACTCACCCCGAACTGCTCGCCCTTGGCAGTGCCATTCAATATATGGATGCAGACGGCAATTTAGGACGTACTGCAGTTATGCCCCGGAAAAAGGATATTCCAGTCGCGATTCTTTGGGGCTGCCCGATTGCGCATCCCACCGCCATGTTCCGTCGCGACGCGTCGTTGAAGGCTGGCGGGTATCGGGCTCTTTTTCCGTTTTGGGAAGACTACGATTTGTGGCTGCGCCTTTCCCGTTTGGGGCCGCTGGATAACATTCCCCAGGTTTTGGTCCGTTACCGGATGCACGGCGGCAATAGCGTGGAAGTGCACGCGGCGAAGGGGAGGCCTTACGCCATAGCTGCCCAGGCGGCATATCTTCTTGCTCTCAAAACCGGGCGGGACCCTTTGGACGGCGAACAGGCCCTTCCCGCTCCGGAGCGGCTGCTTGCGGCTCTTCCAAAAAGGGAACGCCTGCTTCTTCTTGGCAGAATGCTGGCCTGCACCGCCCATTTCATCGGGGATGAGGAAGAAGACGCCTTGGGCAGAGAATGGCTTGAGGAACTGCGCGCAGCTATGCCCGATTCCCGTATCCGTGAAATACTTGGGGTATTCCATATGCGCTGTGTCAAGCGCTATGCCCGCCGTTCTTTCATTCGTGCTTTGAAGCATTTTTTCAGTGCCAGCTTTTTTGCGCCGGCCACGGTTGCGGCAATGTGCGGAAAGTTATTTATGCAGTATATAAAAATGTTGAAGTTACCGCTCAATACGCCCCCCGGCCGCTGATCACCGTAGGCCCGGTCCGGATCAATATATACAAATCCAGCCAGACAGACCAGTTATAAACATAGAACTGGTCCAGTTGCACGCGGCGGGCGTATTTAAGGTCGTTGCGGCCGGAGACCTGCCACAGGCCCGTTATGCCCGGTTTGACGCGCGAATAGAGGTCAAAGGCGTCGCCGTAGCGGGCGATTTCTTTTTCCACGATGGGGCGCGGTCCCACCATGCTCATGTCGCCCCTGAGCACGTTGATGATTTGCGGCAACTCGTCCAGGCTGGTTCGGCGCAGCCATTTCCCGGCCCTGGTCAGGCGCGGATCCTTGGCCAGTTTTTGGGCTCCGGCCCATTCCGCGCGCAGATCCGGGTTTTCTTTCAGGGCGTTGGCCAGCACTTCCGGAGCATTATGCACCATGGTGCGGAATTTCAGCACCCGTATGGGCCTGCCGTGCTGGCCCACCCGTTGCTGGACGAAAAACACCGGCCCCTTGCTGTCCAGGCGGATAATCAGCCCGATAAGGGGGATAAGCAGCAGGAAAAACGGGCTTCCAATGCAGCAGAACACCAGGTCCAGAAAGCGCTTCATGCGCATGCGGGCGGGGTCCAGCAGATTTTGGCGCATGGTCAGCACCTGGCCGCAGGGGGATTCGGCCACGCTCAGCGATGACTGCATCAGCCAGGAGGTGTCCAGACGGACGATGATGCGCCGGAAATGCCCGTTCAGCCGCAGGACCAGGGCTTGCAGCCGCTCCGGGGGCAGGGCGTCGGCCAGCACAAAGGCCAGGGCGCCGGGGTGGGCGTCGGCAAGGGCGGCCAGTTCGGCGTCGCTTATGGCCGTTGGGGTGTTGTCGCCGTTTCCGGCGGTGGCGGCATCTTTTTTGCCCGCGTTCACGCCGGAGGAAGCTTCTTCCTTAGCCTTAGCGCCGTGGGACGCTCCTTCCTTCGCGTTCACGCCGGGAGCCAGGGGCACGGTTCTGGCGATGAACAGGCCGCGTTCCCGGTAGGCGGAAAAAAGCCGCAGCGGCAAAGAGTGGTCGCCCGGCGGCGCGAACCAGATGACCGGATATCCCCACCAGGGCCTGCGCGAGCAGTTCCTGCGGGTGAAAAAGCGGAACAGGGGCACCAGGACCAGGGCAAGCAGCCAGGCGAAAAGCACGACAAAGCGCGAAAACAGCGTGCCCTGCTGCTCCAGAAAGAAAAAGAAGCTGAGGCAGAGAAAGCCGAGGCAAGTCCCGATGGTCAGGAATTTCAGTTCCTTGCTGGGCGATTGCAGCACGCCGGGGTACATTCCCAAAGCGCCGTACAGCAGGGGAAAGATCAGAAAAAACGGCAAAATATCAAAGTACTCGCCAATGGGCAGGTATCCCCCCCCCCAGGCGCGCAGGGCAAAGGCCAGGGCCAGGGCCGCGAACAAAGCGCCGCAGTCGGAAAGAAGCAGGGCGGTGAAGGTGGAGCGCAGGCGCGGCAGTCTCATTGTCCGCCTCCGGGCGCTACGGGCGGCATCACCGCCGCCGGGGGGCCGCTTTTACCGTAGGTCTCAAGGCAGCGGTCCAGAAATGACCGGAATTCCCGCAGGAAGCGTTCTTTGGAGAACCGCTCCGCGCCCCTGGCCAGGGCGGCGGGATCAAAGGCATAGGTTCCGGCCTCGAATTCTTCCATGGCCCGGCACAAAGAGGGAACATCCTGCTTTGGGAACAGGATGCCGCTTTGCCCGTGCCTGACGGTTTCCAGTGCTCCCCCGCGGCCAAAGGCGATGACCGGGCGGCCGGCGGCCTGGGCCTCCACGGGAACGATGCCGAAATCTTCCTCGCCGGGAAAGAGCAGGGCGCGGCAGCTTTGCATGTGCCGGGCGACGGAAGGGGCGTCCCGCCGCCCCAGGAAGGAAACCGTGGGACCGGCCATGCGTTCCAGGGCCTTGCGTTCCGGGCCGTCCCCAATGACCGTCAGCTTGCGGTTCATGCGGGTGCAGGCCTGGACGGCCAGATCCGGGCGTTTGTAGGCGGTAAGCTGCCCCACGTACAGATAATGGTCTTCAGGCTGCGGAAAGACCCCGCCGGCCGGGGTGAAAAAGGCAAGGTCCGCCGGCGGGTGGATGACTTCGGCGCTTCTGCGGTAGTGTTTGGCGATGCGCCCGGCCACGTTGCGGGAGTTGGCCGCGAAAAAATCCACGCGCGCGGCTGAAAGAACGTCCCACATGCGCAGGCGGTGGCTGAAACAGCGCAGGGCCGGGCGGACGATGGGTCCCGCTTCTTCAAGGTAGCCCTGGTAAAAATCCCAGATGTAGCGCATGGGAGTGTGGCAGTAACAGATATGCGGCGTGTCCGGGCTGGTGAGCACCCCTTTGGCGGGGCCGGATTCGGAACTGATCACCAGGTCGTAGCCGCGCAGGTCGAACTGTTCCAGGGCCAGGGGCATGAAGGGCAGGTATTTTTGATAGTGGCGCACGGCAAAGGGAAGCTTCTGGATGAAGCCGGTGGTGACGCGGCGCTGCCGGATGGCCGGGGAAACCGCCCCCGGCGCGTAGACGTGGGTGAAGACGTCCGCCTGGGGGAACAACTCCAGAAGGGCTTCCAGCACCTTTTCGCCGCCGCGCATGGCGACCAGCCAGTAATGCACCAGGGCTACCCGCATGGTTTCCTTGATCAAGCAGATACGGTTTGGGCCGATTGTCCGGCGTTGAAGGCGAAAGCGGACCGGACCGGCGCGCCTTGTATCGGCATCCGGGCGGATCGTAACCGCGCGTTCCGCCGCAAAGCCGCCGGTGCGGAAACGTCGAGGGAAGAGACGGTTTCAGCGGTATAAGCAATTCTATCTCATGATTCCATAACTACCGAGAATGCCTTTTGCCAGGCGTCATGTCAAGTGTGTTTACACTTGCGTTTACTGCCCGTTGACGATAAATTCCGTTTTTATCGATACTGGTGAACTCTGCCCTCTGACTTTTGTCGTAGCGCCGTATATTTAATACGCTTTATCTATATGCCGGGCCCTCCGGCGCTGAAAATTTACATGTTATTGAATGCCGCGATGAAACGCGGGGGCGCCGTTTGCGAAAAGGCGGCCGGATAAGGAAATATGCCCGGAACAGCAAGCCTTCCCGTGGTCATGAACCACTATGTGAACAAAAGTGGGGGACGTCTGACTCTTACTCCCGTCTGTTTTACCGATCACTGCCGCGTTCTGGCTGAAAGAGGCTGGCGCGGCGTCGGCCTTGACGAGGCCGAGGAATTCCTGCTGCACGGCGCGCCCCTGCCGGAAAAGTCCCTGCTGATCACCTTTGACGACGGCTATCTGGACAATTATTTTCACGCGCTTCCGGCGCTACGCGCATACGGGCACAGGGCCGCCTTCTTTCCTGTGGCGGATCGGCTGGAGGCCGTGGACGCGCCGCGCGCGCCGCTGGAGGACGCGCTGGCCGGAAGGGCCGCCGTTCCTCCCCTGGTTGCCGACCCGCTGACGCGGACGTCCCAGGGATTTGTTGTGCGCCGGGATCTTTTTTGCAACCACGGCGAAGTGCGGGCCATGGAGGCAAGCGGCGTCTTCAGGACGGGGGCGCACGGCCGGGGGCATTACGGGGTGTATGTAAGCCCGCGTTACAAGGATTTTTTCCGGCCGCGCACGCAACTGCGCACGTTTTACCGGACGGAAGAAACGCCCGTCTGGGGAATGCCCGACTTTCCCGTCAGGCCGGGCCTGCGCTTCCGGGCTTTTATGCCGGACCCGGAGATGGTGGAGAAAATCCGCGCGTTGGTGCCCCAGGATTTTGACGGGGCGGCGGCCTTTTTCGCCCGCGCGGACAACGTGCGCGCCCTGCGTGCCCTGGTCAAAGGGTTTGCGGGAAAGATGGGGCGCTATGAGACGGACGAGGAACGGAGAGAGCGCATGTGGCGGGAGATAGCCGGGGGCAAGGATTTGCTTGAGCGTGTTCTGGGCCGCAGGGTACGCAGCCTGTGCTGGCCCTGGGGCAGATACGGCGAAAAGGCCCGCCGCCTGGCCCAGGACGCCGGGTTCCAGATTTTTTTCACCGTATACGGGGGGGCCAACCCGCCGGGGCGGCCCCTTGCCGTGCACCGTTTTCAAAGCTGGAACGTGGGCGGCGCGTGGCTGGCGCGGCAGGCGCGGCTGCACGCGCGGCCTCTGGGCGCGAATCTGCTTGGTCTGGTGGGGCTTTAAGGCTATGCGCAAGGATGTTTTTTTCGCCCCGGAGTTTTGCCGGGCGTTTCCCCCGGCGGGGGAAGAAGAGGCGTCCGTCGCGGGCGCGGGCTGTTCCCGTCTTGCCGCGATCCTGCTGCGCGTTTCCTTTGTCTGCGCCTTTCTTTCCATCGCGCTGCTTTCTTTTGACGTTTTTCCCTACCGGCTTGTGGGCCGCTTTCATCCAAGGCCATCCTATATCGTCAGCCTGCTGGGAATGGCCTGCTGGCTGGCGGCGCTGCGCTGGCCGCGCCAGATGCGGCGGCACGCCGTCCTGCTGGGGCTGGTCGGGACTTTCGCGCTATACGGACTGACCGTTTCGCTCATCAACGCCGCCCGCCTTGAGGGGCAGGGGCTGCTTGTTTTCACGGCCGTCAACTTTCTGGAGCGGCAGGTCGGCCCCCTGGCCTATATCCTGTGGTTCGCTTCCCTGCTTTCGCCCCTGAAGGAAGAAGACGCGCGCCGCTTTTTCATCGCGGCCCTTGTGGCCATGTTTCTGCCCAACGCGGCGCATATGGCCCTGGAACTGCTGGCCAATTACGGGGCCGGGGGAATCAAGGACTTTCTTATAGCCGTCAATCCCTGGTTCCGGGAAGAACATACCTTGTACGGCACCTGGCCGCCCCCCTATTACGAGGCCAGGGTGCGGGGACTTTTCGGCGAACCGGCGCATCTGGCTTATGCGGTCACGCCCCTGCTGGCCTTTTTCTTTTACAAGCTGCGGCAAAAGCGCCTTTGGTATGCCGCGCCCCTGCTGCTGATAGGCGTTTCCTACCTTGGCGCGCTGCCGACCATGACGGGGCTGATCAGCCTGGGGTTTCTCGGTTTCGGCTTTCTGGCCCATTGCCTGTACGCGTGTTTTCCCGGCCGCGCCCGGGCGGTAAGCGCCGTTCTGGCCCTGGGGGTGCTGGTTTGCCTGGGGGCGGGGCTGTACCTGAAAAGAGACAGCGTGGCCGAGTACGTCCAGGAATGGAACGGCGGCATCAGCGCGCTGGCCGATTACTGCCGCAAAGCTCAGACAGGCGCGGCGGAGCTTCCGGAGTTGGAAGGGGATGCGTCCCGTTTTTTCACCAGGATGCTGAGCACCCGCCTGGAGATGGATATAGCCCTGCAGCATCCCCTTACAGGCATGGGCTACCAGTTGAGCGGCCTGTACCGGAAGCCGTTGGGGGCTTTGCGGGGCAACGGCGGGGAAGCCTTTGTGAAGGTGCGCTACGCCCTGCGCGAGCCCATCCCCGAGTTCCCCTATTTTTGCGAGTACACGGGCATGGCGGCGGAACTGGGCTTTCCGGGCCTTGCGCTTTTTTTGCTGATCTGCGCGTATGTGGGTCTGGGAGCGTACCGGCGGTACAGGGCGACGGGCGATATGTTCGTGCTGTATATGCTGCTTGTGCTGCCGGCGTTTTTGTTTATGATGATTTCGTTTGCTCTGCGTACCTGTTACATCACCTATTATTTTCTCGGCTTCCTTTATGTGATCGGCGCGGACCGCAAGGCGGCCTCCGCGCCCGGCGCGGGCGGAAGGCCGCATGACGGCGGGGTTGCGAAAGAACCTTCCGGCATTTTTATTGCGCCGTGATGTCTTTTCGTTTTTCCGCCTTGAGCTTTCGGGGGCGATCGGGTATGCAGGCGAATGGTTTTTTATTTTCTGGAAGAGACTGCCGTCCACGTGGCGGCTGTTCCTTTTACCCGGGATAACGGAGAGGTTTTGTGCTCAGGACTTCCGATCTTTTGCGGATAGTCGTCCGGCGGCAACTACGGCAGTTGCGGCTGGGGGTGATACTGTCCATCAGCATCGGCATCGCCATGTATATAGGCGTGCAGGTCGTGGGCAAGGACATCGAAGATCGAGTGACGCAGGATGTTTCGCTGATCGGCAACGTCACCATACTTTCCATCGAGCACGACGAATACCGCTATCCCGGCGCGCCGCCGCAGTGGTTTTTGCCGGGGACGGTGGAACGCCTGCGGCGGTTGCCCGAGGTGCACAGCGCCACCATGTGCATGCGTTCGCCCCATCAGGTGGCCATGCGCGTGGGGGAAAATGTCGTCTACCTTAAAATGTACGGGGCCGACCCTTCGTACTGGGACGTCCACGCGCTGCGCGCGGCCGAAGGCCGCCTGCTGACCGCCGAGGACGAGAAAAAGCGCGCCAGGGTCTGCGTGCTGGGCGACAAGCTGGCCCGGCAGCTTTTCGGCGACGGCCCCTATGTGGGCCGCACCCTCACCTTGTATAAAGACAGCTACACCGTGGTGGGCGTTGTCGTGGGCTTTATGATGCAGGGCAAGGACGACCGCTGCTTTATCCCCCTGACCACGGCCTCGGACAGAAGTTTTGCGGACAACAACTATCCCAACTGCATTCTTGTGCGCATGAAGCACCTGAAAGATGTGGACGAGATGTACGCCAAGCTGCCGGGTTTGATACGCGAAGAGCAAAAGGCCCCCTACCTGCGGCTGGAATATTCCGGGGAAAGCATCCGCACGGTGCGCCTTATCGTGGGTCGGGTACATCTTATCCTGCAACTCGGCATCGCCGCCGCCCTGGGTCTGGGCTGCTTCGGCATCTGGCAAAGCTCCTTCGCCTCGGTGCGGGAGCGCACCCGGGAAATAGGCCTGAAGCTGGCCATGGGCGCGGAACAGCGGGACATCATGCGTCAATTTTTGGGCGAGGCCCTGTTCAGCGCCGTGCTCGGAGGCATGGCCGGCATCGCCATGGGCGCGACCATGGTGCTTTCGTTGTGTTTGTGGCTGGGCCTGCCCGTTCCCTGGCTGGAACTCGCCGTCAGCGTGCCGGTGAGCCTGCTGGTGGCCACGGTGGTGGGCGCCGTGGGCGGCACCTGGCCTTCGGTAAAGGCCGGGCGCATGGATGTGGCCACGGCCCTGCGGTTTGAATAGAGCAAATTGGCATTGAAAATGGTTATTTGCTCTGGCTGCGGGAACCGCCGCACGCCGGGCGGGCGTAAGTGAAACTTGTTTTGCGGTTAAGCGCCGGAGCGGGCATCTTACCGTTAATCCGTTCTGGGGACGGCGCGTGAAGACTGTTATGGACGGACATATGGAAGTGTTGCTGTCGGCGAAAGACCTGGTCAAAAGCTACGGGGCCGAACAGGCCTTGCGCGGGGTGTCGCTGGATCTGTACGCCGGGCAAATGGCGGCGGTCATGGGGCCGTCCGGCTGCGGCAAGTCCTCGCTGCTGCTTATCCTGGGCCTTTTGCAGCCCCCGGACGGCGGCACGTATACGTCCCGGGGCAGGGATCTGCTCAGCCTGAACCACGGGGAGCAGGCGCTGTTCCGGCGGCAGTTTTTCGGCTTCATCCTGCAAAGCTGCGCCGTGTTTTCCTACTCCACGGTGGAGGAAAACGTGGAGTACCCCCTTATTTACGCCGGGGCGCCGCGCCGGGAACGTATGGCCCGCGTGGCCGAGGCCCTGGACGCCGTGGGCCTGCTTGACAAGGCCAAAGCCCGCAGCAACCAGCTTTCCGGCGGCGAGCAGCAGCGCGTGGCCATTGCCCGCGCTTTGATCAACCGTCCCCGGGTGCTTTTGGCCGACGAACCCACGGGCCAGCTTGACAGCAAGAACACGGACAAGCTCATGGAGCATTTCCGCCATATTTGCCGGGAACTTTCCCTGGGCGTTATCGTAGTGACCCATGACCCGGACGTGGCGGAGCGCTGCGACGTTCTGCACAGGCTGCAGAACGGCCGCATCGTCTCCCCCCGGTAAGGTTTTTTTTCCGCACCCGATCAAAGGCGGCGCTCCCTGTATGAAGCACCATTCCCGTTCTGTGAAGTTTTTGGGCAAGGCCGCTGTTTTTGCCGCCCTGTTGCCGGTTTTTCTGGTTCTGGGCGCCTGCCAGCCCCCCCGGCTGGCCGACAGGATGGGGCCGCCCTGGAATGAGCTGCAACTGCGCGACAAGGCCGCGCAGTTTGTCGAGGCCGGCGCTCCGGACCCCGCCCCCCTGCCGGCGGAAGACAAGGAACTGGGCTACGCCGACTGCATCGTCACGGCCGCGCAGCACGCGCCGGACCTGATCAACAGCGTCATTTCGCTGGATGTGGCCGAACTGAACTCCGAATCGGCCTTCTGGAAGCGTCTGCCGAGCGTGCGCGCGCTGTTCCGCGTAAACACCAACCTTACCAACAAGCACGAGGAGTACGAAGGCACCTCGGCCCGCCTGACCCTGGGCGTGTACGGGTTCCAGCCCGTGGTCAGCTATTTTACCCATAAAAGCTCCCTGCTCATGCAGGATATCGCCCTGTGCACCCACCAGATCGCCCTGGAAAAACGGGCCAGGCAAATAGGGGAGGCCCTGATCCTTCTGGAAAGCAAGGAAAACGAGCGCAAGCTGCTGGTGGAAACTCTGGACATTGCCCGGCGGTCCAAAGAATACCAGCGCGCCAGGGAAGGCTCCGAGATCAACAGGCTGGAGCAGGCCAAGGCGCTGCACCAGGAAAGAAAAGCCCGGGCGGAGCTGGAAAAGCACGATATAGCGGCCGCCGCGCAGTTGCGTACCCTTAAGGTGATGCTGGGTTTTGATCTGGACAGAAAGCTGAAAGTGCGGCCCGGCGACGTCAGTGCGTTGTTGCGCAGGGAAAAGGCGGCCACGATTTTTGCGGATACCGCCTGGGAGCCGGTGTGGACCAATTCCCCCGAGGCCCGCATTTACCGCACGTCCCACCAGCTGAGCCGGGAAAACATCACGGTGGCCTGGGCCAGCTATCTGCCGGACTTTTCCTTTGACATCTACGCCGCCAACCCGGACAACGACTACGCCTCGTATTCCAAGAAAGACGACGTATTTTTCGCCCTGATGTACTCCCTGCCCCTGTGGGACTGGGGGGAGCGCTACCGGGGGGTGGAACGGGCCCGGCTGGACGCCGTGCAGGCTTCGCAGCGCCTGAAAATGAACAGGCAGAAGTTCGCGGGCGAGTGGAACGCCGCCTGGCAGGACTTGAAGATCGCCGAAGCCGAGGTGGACGTGGCCCGGCACAAGGTGGCCGCCGCCCGGCTGGACGAGCAGAAGGCCGTCCTGGAGTTTCAGTCCGGCCAGGGCGAATACCCCAAGGCGGCAAAGGCCGGGGAAGATCGCATAAAAGAAGAGCTTCTTTTGGAAAAAGCCGTGTGCGCTTTGCGGTTGCAGGAGTTCTCCGCCTGGATCCTCAGCGGCGGTTTTCGCCGGGATTTTCTTGAGCCGGAAGCTTTGGAACGGTCCCGGGACAAGGGGGGGGAAAGCGCGGCGGCGCAAAGCGAAGGCCCGCCCGCAAGCGGCCGGAACATGGCCGTCCAAAAGCCGCTTGTGGCGGATGCGGATAAGCCCGCGGACGAAAAACGGTAAGGACTTTCCATGATAAAAAGACCCTGGCGGCTGTGCGCCGCATTGCTGGCAAAGGCCGTATTGCTGGGCGTTCTTTCGCTTGCCGCGTCGTATTTTCCCGCGCCCGCGCCGGCCGTTGCCGCGCAGGACGATGTGGAATACAACGGCAAGCTGTATTGCACCGTCATGTTTCCCCTGTCGCTGGACTACCCGGGCACCATTGAAAAAGTGCTGGTGGCCCCCGGCGACCAGGTAAAGGCCGGGCAGGTGCTGGCGCGCTACCGCCTGAAGGACGAGGCGGCCCTTGGCATCCTGGGCTACCTGGATATGGGCCGCGTCACCGCCACAGAGCTTTCCATCGCGGGCAACGACGAGGACGCGTTGAAAATACGGGAGGAATACGCCGCGGCCAGGCGGCTTTCCGCCGCGCAGATTGGCTCGGCCGAGCACCTGAACCGCCTGCAGCAGAACCTGGAATTGTTGCGCAAGCAAAAGGCCCTGCTGGAGCGGCGGCTGGAGTCCGACAAAAGGGATCTGCTCATGCGGCGCAAGGTGATCAAGGACAAGCTGGGCGTCGCGGTGGAGGGGAACAATATTCCCGAATACGGCGAACTGCGCAGCCCCCAGGCGGGCGAGGCGCTGCTCATCGATCCTTCCCTGCGCGAAGGCATGCTCCTGCACGGTCCTTTGCACAGCGCCGTGACCCTGGCCCGGACCAACCCCATGGAAGTGCGCACCCAGGTATTTGAGTCGGAAATCCCCCGCCTGAAAGTGGGCGGCAAGGCCGTGGTCAGGGTGGTGTCGCTGGATGAACGCAAGTACGACGGCGTCATTACCCGCATTGACCGCAGCCCCGGCAGCATGTCCGTGGAAAGCCCCAGCTACTACAACGTCCATGTGGAAATAGCCAACGACGACGGCAAGCTGCGCCCCGGATTCAAGGCGCTGGTCCGCTTCGTTCCGGAGAGCAAGGGGCAGTGACCATCGCCAGTAGGTCCCCCTTGCCGGGCGGCGCGCCCCCCCCGGCGCCGCTGGTCTTTCTTCTGGAGGATCTGGAGTTTGGCGGCACGCAGCGCCAGACCCTGGAGCTGGCCTCCCGTCTGGACCGTTCCCGTTTTTCGCCCCGGCTGGCGGTCCTGCGCAAAGGCCCCGTCGATCTTGCCGCAAGGGCGGAAGCCTTGGGCCTGCCCTGCCGGTTTTTGACCGAAGGCGGCTCCTTCAACCCTTTGCGCGTTTTGCCCGCCCTGTGGCGCTACCTGGCCGAAGAACGTCCGCCCCTGTTGCAGTTGATGACCGCCTTGCCCAACATCTGGGGGCGCATCCTGGGGGCTTCTTTGCGTCTGCCGGGCGTCATCGCCTGCTGCCGGGGCCTTTCCGACGTGCGGGGGCCGCGCGAGCACTGGCTGCGGCATCTGGCCAAAGTTCATATCTGCAATGCCGAAGCCATCCGCGAACCCCTGCTGCGCAAATTCGGCGTGCCGGAAGAACGGGTATTTCTCATCCCCAACGGCGTGGACACGGACTTTTTCGCCCCCGCGCCGGAGCCGTGCGCGCCCGCGCTGCTCTGCATCGCCCGCATGGCCCCGGTGAAGAACCACGGCCTGCTGCTGCGGGCTTTCGCCCGCGTGCTGGAACACATGCCGGAAGCGGTCCTGCACCTGGTGGGGGAGGGGGAAGAAAAGGAAGCCGTCCGCGGAATGGCCGGCGGGCCGGAATTTCGCGGACGGGTTATTTTCCATCCCGGCAGCGCGGATGTGCGTCCCTTTTTGCGTCTTGCCCAGGTTTTTGTGTTACCGTCGGATTACGAGGGCACCCCCAACGCCCTGCTGGAGGCCATGGCCTGCGGCCTGCCCGTGGCGGCCACCCGCACGGGCGGCAGCGCGGAGGCCGTGCTGCATGAACGCACGGGCCTGCTCACGCCCGTCAGGGATGCCGGCGCGCTGGCGCGCAGCCTGCTGCGCCTCCTGGCCAGCCCGGACGAGCGCGCGGCCTTTGGCCGGGCGGGCAGGGCGCGCGTGCTGGAACGGTATTCCCTGGATTCCCTGGTAAGGGGCCACGAGCGGGTTTACGAATTCGTGCTGCAAGGCGGAGGCGGAACGCATGTCACAGGTTGAGGCGACGGATACCGTTTCTCCCGGCGGCGGGGCGCCCGGCGCTCGGCCGCGTTTGCTGGGCCTTCTGGCCCGGCGCTTCGGCTGCATGGTCTGCGCCCAGTGGGGCAGCGGTCTGTTGTCCGGGCTGTTCGTCATCCTTCTGGCCCGTTCCGGGCCGGAATCCTTCGGCCTTATCACGCTGGCTCTGGCCCTGGGCGCCCTGGTGACCATGATCACGGGAGCGGGGTTTGAAAACTACCTGGTGTCCCGCTTTACGGAAGGGCGCACGGCCATGCGCCGCGTGCTGGTCCAGACCTGGCTGCTGCAGGCCGCCCTGTTCGCCCTTTCCTTTGCCCTGCTTGCGCTGGTGTGCCTCATCATGGGGTATGGGACGGACAAGACGGTCATCATCCTGATCGTGGCCTGCGGCATGGGGCCCATCGCCATGGCCCAGTCTTTCTTTGTGCTGTGCCGGGTACGGGGGCGGCAGGACACGGAAATGCGCATCCGCGTCCCGGCGGGACTTTTGGGCAGCGCTTTCGGCATCGCCTGTCTGTGGCTTAAGGCTCCCCTGCCGCTGGTGGCCTGCTTCAAGCTGGTGGAAGCCCTGGTCATTTTCGCGCTCAGCGGGCTGGCCCTGCGCTGGCGTTTCGGCGGATTTCCCGCCGGGGGCGCGGCGTGGCTGGGCCGTTTTCGCGGCGGGTTTCTTTTTGCCGGCATCGCCGTCTGCGGGCTTTTGTACAACAAGCTCAATCTCTATATGCTGGACCACTTCGGCGGGGCCTACGCCCTGGGGGTGTACAACGCGCCCTGGGAAATCGTCGACGGCCTGTGCGTGTTGATTTCCGGAGCGCTGATCGAGCGGGTGATGTTCCCGCACATGGCCGGGCAATGGCAAAAGGATCGCGCGGCCTTTATGCGGATGAACCGCGCCGCCGCCGTGTGCCTGCTGCTTCTGGGGCTTGGGGCCGTCTACGTGCTTTTTGTGGAAGGCGACAGGCTGCTGGGTCTGGTCTTCGGCGCGGAATACCTGGCGGCGACAGGCGCGCTGCGCGCCCAACTGGCCTGCATTCCGGCGGCGTTTCTGCACAACCTGGCGGCCTGCATGCTTATCAGCATGCGCCTGCACCGGCCGGTGCTGCTCATCTACATAAGCGGCCTTCTGTGCAATATTGTTTTATGCGCGCTGCTGATCCCGCAGGGCGGCGCGCCGGGAGCGGCCTGGGCCATATCCGGCACCAAGCTGTGGATGGTGGCCATGACCATGGGGCTGGCCATGCGTTCGGGCCTTCCCTTCGGCCTAAGGGAGCTGGGCGTGGCCGCGCTGGCGGCGGGTCTGGCCTTTGGCGGGCATGCCCTGAGCCTGCCGCACATGCCCAGGGAGGCGGCGGAGATCCTGGGTCTTGTTCCTCTTCTTGTTCTGGCCTGGGTATGGATGCGGCCCTGGCTGCCATACTTCCGCCCGGCGCGATAAGGACAAGGGTATGGCCAGAATACTGTACGGAATCCAGGGGGACGCCGGCGGGCACGTCAGCCGGGCGCTGTCCGTGGCGGAGTTGCTGGCAGGGCACGAGATTCTTTTTGTGGGCGCGGGCCAGGCCCTGAAGGCCAGGGACGCGGGCTACGCTTTTGAGGAAATGCCCCTGATCGGCATGCTGGTGCGCGACAATGCCGTGCAGACCGGGCCGACGGTCGCCAACTTTCTGCACAGGTGGGCCACAAAGGAACGCTGGCTGCGTCGTCTGCGCGAAATAATGACCTCCTTTGACCCGGACCTGATCCTGACGGATAACGAATTTTTTACCCCCCGCGCCGCCGGCGGCCTGGGCAGGCCTTGCTTCAGCCTGGATCATCAGCACGTTCTTTGCCGGACCCGCTACGCGACCCCGCCGGGGCAGCGCCTGAACAGGCTGGCGGCCGCCACGCTGATGCGTTTTTTCCTGCCCGGCCTGCAAAGCCGACTGATGGTCTCATTCCACCGGCCACCACTCATCGACCCGGAGCGCGACGCCATTTTCGGCACCCTGCCGCGTTCGGACGCCCTTGCCCTGCGGGCGGAGCGGGGCGGGCACGCCGTCATGTATCTGCCCGGCTGCGACCGGGGCAAGATTCTTGCCCTGTTTGGGGGGCGGCGCCGGGAATGCCGGGTGTACGGCCTGGGGGAGCATCCGGGGCAGGGCAACGTGCGGTTTTGCAAGTCCGGCCGGGAGCCGTTCCTGGCGGATCTTGCCTCGGCCGCCTATGCGGTGTGCTGCGGCGGGCACGGGCTGTTGACGGAAGCTCTTCTTTTCGGCAAGCCCTGTCTGTGTTTTCCCGGAGCGGGGTTGTACGAACAGTACTGGAACTGCTGGTTCCTGCGCCAAAACGGCTACGGCGCGTTTTATCCAAGCTTTGATATACACAAAAGTGCCGTTGACGATTTTGAATCGTCCCTTGAAAGGTACGCAAACAATATCGCAGCGCGCGATCATGACGGCAGGGAAGCTCTTAAAAGCCGTTTGAACGCGTTGCTTCATGCCTAGCCGCGGTTTTCGCGGCGCGAATAAGGATGGCAAGATGAGTAAAAAGTCCGGCGTGGCATCGGGCGTTGTGCTGAAGAACATGGCCAAGCTTCTTGAGAAGCCCTGGATGCTGACCTGCCTGGCGGGTCTGGAAACGGACAAGCTTTTCTTCAGCCTGCTGAACAGAAACGCCCGCGAAGGGATTGCCGGAAAGATCCGGCAGCTTTCCATACGTATAACGGACCGCTGCAACCTGCGCTGCCATACCTGCGGCCAGTGGGGGGACCAGGGCTTTTTGCACGGACGGCCTTTTCGCGATTTGCAGGAGCGGGAACTGCCGCCGGGCCGCTACATCGAACTGCTGGACGATCTGGCCGCCCACGGGCACCGGCCCACCGTGTATTTGTGGGGCGGCGAGCCCATGCTGTACAAGGGCGCCCCGGATATTCTGGAGCACGCCACGCGCCTGCGCATGCCCACGATGATCGCCACCAACGGCACCGGGCTCAGGAATTTTGCCGGGCGGCACGCGGCCATGCCCATGTTTCTGTTACAGGTCTCCATAGACGGGCATGATCCGCAAACGCACAACGCCGCGCGGCCCGCCGCCGGGGGCGGCGACAACTACCGCGACATCCAGGAAGGCCTTGCCGCCATACGGGAGGAAAAAGCCCGGCGCAACAGCAGGCTGCCCCTGGTGGCCGCTTTGACCACCATTTCCACCGCCAACGCGGGGCACCTGGTGGATATTTACGAAGCCTACCGCGACAAGGTGGACCTGTTCGTCTTTTACCTTTCCTGGTGGATAGACGAAAAAAGCGCCGCCGCGCACGAGGCGGATTTTGCCCGGCGCTTCGGCTTTACCCCGGATCTGCATCGCGGCTGGATCGGCGACTGGGTGATCAAGGACTGCGGCGCCCTGTCGGAACAACTGCGGGAAATCGTCCGGCGCAGCGCCCCGCTGTCCGCCCCGGCCGTGCACGTTATGCCCGGCCTGACCGACGCGGATGCCCTGCGGGAATACTACACCGACCATGCCGCTTCCTTCGGCTTCAAGCGCTGCATATCCATCTTCCGGGCCGTGGAGCTGGATTCCAACGGCGACATGTCCCCCTGCCGCGATTATCACGACTATGTGGTGGGCAACGTGCGGGAGCATACCATCACCGAACTGTGGAACAGCGACGCCTACAAAAAATTCCGCGCCAGCCTCAGCCGCGACGGCCTGATGCCTGTATGCTCCCGCTGCTGCGGTCTTATGGGGTATTAAGTGCAAAAGCGCCCGGTCACCGTCTACATTTCGCACTGGTTCCCGGACGCTTCGGAAACCTTCATCTTTTACGAGGTGGAGGGCCTGCTGGCCCGGGGTTTTCCCGTGCGGGCGTGCAGCCTGTACGCCTTGCGCCGGCGCGGCCTAAGCCCCGGCATGCTGCGTACGCCCGTGCCGGTGGACCGCCTGGGCACGGCGGCCCTGCCGCGCGTGCTGGCGGCCTTTGCCCGCGCCCTTGTCCGTAACCCGCGCCTGACAACGGGAATTCTGAAAGACCTGCTGCTGCGCCCCTGGCGCACCCTGGAACTGCGCCTGGAAAATCTGTGGGCGGGCCTGTGCGGCTTTTACCTGGCCGAACATTTCGCCAGGCTGGGCGTCGGCCACGTGCACGCGGCCTGGGGCAGCGGCCCGGCCACGGCGGCCTGGGCGGCGTACCGCCTTGCGGGCATTCCCTTTTCCCTTTCCGTGCATTCGGTGGACGTGCGCCCGCACGACGGCGCGCTGGGGGCCAAGCTGGCGGACGCGCGCTTCGCCAGGGCGGATTCCTCCTGCAACATGCCGGTGCTGGCCGCGCTGGAGCCGGACAAGGCCGCCGCCAAACACCATCTGATCTACACGGCCCGTACCCTGCCCCCGGCGGGGGAGGCCGCCGTGGCCCTGCGATCCCCCCTGCGCCTGCTCTGCGTCGGCCGCCTGCTGCGGCTCAAGGGCTTTCAGCATGCCGTGGAAGCCGTTGCCCTGCTGGAAAAGCAGGGAGTGCGGGCGGATCTGACCATCGCCGGCTCCGGCCTGTGGGAATATCCCCTGCGGCGGCTGGCCCGCAAACTGGGCGTGGAAAAGCGGGTCCACTTCCCCGGTTTTGTCACCCACGACCGGCTCAGCGCCCTGATGCTCGCTTCCGACATGCTGCTTATGCCTTCCGTCGTGCAGGCCGGGGGCCGCTCCGACAGCCTGCCCACGGTCATTGTGGAAGCCATGCTGCACGGCCTGCCGGTCATCGGCAGCGATATAGCCAGCTTTGGCGACGTGATCCGGCCCGGCGAAACCGGCCTGCTGGTTCCCTCGGGCGATTCCGCCGCCCTGGCCGGGGCCGTGCGGCAACTGGCCGAAGGCCGGGAAAACTCCCTGCGCATGGCGGCCAATGGAAAGGCCCTGGTCATGGAAATGTTCGACCCGGCGGCCAACCTGTCGCGGCTGGAGCTTCTTTTTACCGAACACGCGGGGGAAGCAAGGCCATGAGCGGGCCGGTATACCTGCTTTTAACCATCGACGTGGAAGAAGAAGGGCTGTTCAACGGCCGTTTTCCGCGTCAAAGCACCGTGCGCAACACGGCCTTTTTGCACCGGCTTGAGCCGCTGCTTTCCCGTTTTGATCTGCCGGTGACGCTCTTGTGCGACTATCCGGTGTTCAAGGACGCGCAGTCCCGCCGCGCCCTCGACGCCCTGCGTAAAAAAGCGCGGGTGGAAATCGGCGCGCACCTGCACCACTGGAACACCCCGCCTTTTCCGGATTTTCCGGAAGGCTGCGGCCCGGAAGCGCATTGCGGGGGCGAAGACTACGTCGGCCCGGACACGCTTGCGCCGGATCTTTTCCAGCGGCGCATGGATTCTTTATTCGCGGCCGGGCGGGAGTACGCGGGGGAGCCGCTGACTTCTTTCCGCATGGGCCGCTGGCACCTGCACCGGCGGCACTGGCCGCATCTGGCGGAATCCGGCGTGCTGGTGGACGCTTCGGTCCGTCCCCTGTACTGCGCCCCGCCCTGTCCGGATTTTTTCACCGCCCCGGCGCAGCCCTATTCCGTTACCGTGAACGGCCATACCATCATCGAGTCGCCCTGCACGGGCCTTCCCCTGTACCCTGGCCTGCCCCGGCATCTGCGCCTTTTGGAACGCGCCGCGCCCGGCGTGCTTCTGCCCCGCGCCGTCCGGTCCCTGCAGCACGTCGCGCCCCTGTGCGGGCTGGCCTGGGGGCTGATGCCGGTGTATCTTTCCCTTGGCGTGCTCAAGTGGGTGGCCGGGCGCGTTCTGGCCAGGGGGGGACGCTTTCTTTCCCTGACCTGGCATTCGTCCGAACTGATGCCGGGGGGAACTCCGCACCTGCCGGATGAAGCCGCCGTCAACGCCCTGCTGGCGCGCATAGAAGCTTTCTGCGCCTGGCTGCACAGGCATTGGAACGTGCGGGGCCTGGTTCTGGACGATTTGCGCCGCAACCCCCACGTGGCTCCGCTTGATGCGCCGGACCAAGGCGGCGACTGGCGTCCGTAGGGACTGTCTCTAACTGGCGTATTTTATGATTGGGGCTCCGCCCCAAACCCCGCAAGGAGGCGCGGCCCCCTTGTCCCCGCCAAGGGCTCCGCCCTTGGAACCCGCAAGGGACTTGCGTCCCTTGACCCTGTTTTTGGCCGGTATACCGTTTATTGGCAACGTGGTTTGTCATGCCGTACAAAGGCTCCCGGCGGGCGTCCCGCCTTTGAGGTCAAAAAGCTCAGGAGCCGGGACGGAGCTTGAATCCACCAGTTTTTCTCTCTCCCCCACAGGCGATCTCTCCACGAGGGCAGCCCCATGAATGTTTTTCTCTGGCTGTGGATGGCGTCCGTGGCGGCGCAGACTGCGATTTTCGCGCTGGCCTTCTGCCTCGGCCTGCCGCGTTTTCGCGCGCTCGCCCGGCCGCTGCCGCCCGGCGATCCGAAAGAAGCGCAACCCCTGCCCGTGGCCCTGATCATTCCCATGGCCGGGCGCGGCCCGGATATGGAGGAAGCGCTGGATTCCCTGCTGAAACAGGACTACCCCTTGCTGCGGGTTTATCTGACCACCCACGGGGAAAAAGACCCCGCGCGCGAACTGGCGCGCGAACTGGCCGCGCGCCATCCTCGCGTCCGGCACGTGGAGGCCGGGCCGGCGGAGCACTGCGGGCAGAAGAATAAAAACCTGCTGGACAGCCTGGACGCCGTGGAGCCGGATACGGCCGTATACGTTTTTTGCGACGCCAACCACCGGGCCGGGCCGGACTTTGTGCGCGAACTGGTGCGGCCCATTCTTCAGGGGCGGGCCGATTTTTGCACGGGTTACCGCCGCACCCGCCTGTGCGGCGGCGGGGTGTACGCGGCCGCCTGCCATGCCCTTAACCGGCTGATGCTGCTTCTGGAATCCTTGCCCGTGTTCACCCAGCCCTGGGGCGGGGCCACGGCGGTGTCGGCCGCCGCTTTTCGCGACCTGGACGTGCGCGGCCTGTGGAGCCGCACGGTGGTGGACGACTGCTCCCTGGCCGGGCTGCTCAAAAGACGCGGCGTGCCGGTTTTGTTCCGCCCCACGGCGCTTTTGGACACCCCGGTGCGCTCCACGGCCAAAGAGAAGCTGGAGGCCTGGTATTTTCGCCAACTGGCGTATCCCAAATTTTACACCTTCGGCCCCTGGCTGCTTATAGGCATCGTGCCGCTGTGGGTGGGCGCGGCTCTGGCCGTGGCCGCATCCATCGCGGCCGTGGGGCTTTTTGACGCTTTCGCGGGGGGGCTCTCCGGCGGCCTTGCGGCGGATGCGGGCGGCTTTCTTGCTCCCTCCCGTCTGCCGCAACTGACGGCTTTCGCGTATCTTTTTGGCCTTCTGGTTTTACAGGGACTTCTGCGGCGGCGCATCGCTCCTTCCTGTTCCAGGGGCGTCTGGCTGGCGGGCCTGCTCTTTGCTTTGTGGACCACGCTTGTTACCTATGCGCATACCATGCCCGCCCGCGAAATGGTCTGGCACGGTCTGCGCTACCGCCTTTCCGCCGACGGCCGCGTGCTGGATGTGGAGAGGCTGGAAAAGGGATAGAAGAGAGTGGGGGGAAGGGGAAAGAACTTTTGGAATATGGGGTCAAGGGGGCAATGACCCCTTGCGGGGGAGTATGAGGGGGCGGCGCCCCCTCATAGTTTATTTTAGCATCACTTCTTCTTCGCCGCCGGGGATTCGGCGTCCGGGCGGATGGTAAAGCCGAAGCGGGCGGCGAAAAAGTCGGCCAAAGACTGGGGTAGCAGGTGCAGGCAGCGGATGCCCAGAGCCAGCAGGCGGGGAAAGACGATGTTGTCCGCTCCCGCCTCCAGGCGGGAGCGAATCAGGACGGCGGCTTTTTCGGCGCTGACGCGCAGGGGCTGCGGGCCGTCGAGCCTGCGGCTCATGGGGGTGTCCACGTATCCGGGATAGACGATGCTGATGCGTGTGCCTTGTCCGGCGGCGGCGGAACGCACGGCGCGGGCGAAGCAGGCCAGGGCCGCCTTGGAGGCGCAATAGGCGGGGGAGCCGGGCAGGGGGTACAGGGCGGCCAGGGAAGCGATGCAGACCAGGTGCCCGCTTTTCCGCGCCCGCATACGCTCCAGCAGAAAGGCCAGCATGTTGACGGAGGCCAGGGCGTTGACTTCCAGGGTACGGCAGGCGTCTTCCACGGGCTCAAGACCGCCGCCGGGCAGAGCGCCCGAAGACACCCCGGCGTTGAGAAAGGCGAGATCCACCGGGCATTCCTCATCCAGTTGCGCCAGAAGTTCGCGGCATTCGGGCAGGGCGCGCACGTCTTGCAGAATCACGCGGGTCAGCGCGCCTTTGGCGCGGCACTCTTCTTCCACCGCCGCAAGACGCTCTTCATTGCGCCCCCAAAGGGTGAGCCGCGCGTCCGGCCCGGCGTAGGCCAGGGCCAGGGCGCGGCCCAAGCCTCCGCCCGCGCCGGTGATCAGAATATGGCGGAAAATGTCGTCTGTGCGCGTGGTCATACGGCATCCTTGTCTTATCTTGTCTTCGCCCTTTTTGCCCGGCGGCGCGTAATGGGCTTCGTAGTTTTTTCGGGCTCTGCGCTGCTCGAACCAGGTGGGGATGCCGTGGCAGGCGGAGGGAATATCGCGGAATTCTTCGGGTATTTCCGGCAATGGTTCCCCCAGGGCCAAAGCGGCCATGCGGCGCGCCGCCGCTTGCGCCGCGTGAACTTCGTGCTCCGCAAAGGGCACGCCGTCAAAAGAAAGGCGGGCCAGGGCGACGCGCCCGCCGGTGTCCGTGCCCTCGTCCACCTTGTGCACGGTGTAGCCGGCAAAGGCGAAGTCGTTGTGGTAAAAAGCCCAGACGTTGCCGAAGCCCCGGTACTTGGGATTGATACCCGGATGGGTGTTGTATATGGGCCTGGAGGCGCCGCGCAGAAAGGCGGGACTGAGCAGGCCGCAGAATCCTATGATGATCAGATCCGGGTCAAAATCGCGCAAAAAGCGCGCAACGGCGGGGTCGGAGCTCAGGTCCGCCGTGAGCAGGGCGGGCGTGTAGCGCTTGTTCTGGCGTTTTTCGCCCCTGATGAACTTTTCAAGGTACAACAGGTAGGTGCCCAGAAGGGAAAGCGCTCCCAGGCGCTTCAGCCTGCGTTGGGAAAAGACGAGAAAACGGCGCAAAGTCAGGATTTTTTCCTCTATGAACCTGACTTCGTGCTCCCTGAATGTGTCCGCGTAGATGTTGGCGGCGGCGATGGGGCAGGCGTCGTCCCCGCACAGCACCAGGATGCGTTTTTTCCGCCCCGGCGGCGTGCCGGTTCCGGGCGGGAGGGGCGTTCCGGCTCCGGGCGGGGGGGGCGTGTCGGTTCCGGGCGGGGGGGGCATACCGATTACTCGTTACATCGTTACAGTGCTGTCAGGTAGTGTTTGGTTTGCCGTCAGACGAGGAAGGCGCTGTTTTTGCAAGGTGGGTGATTTTGTTGTCTCGCTTGCCCAAAAGTGCTTCCTTGACGCCCCGCGAGGGGCCTGAGCATAGCGAAGGCCCGGCCCGTAGGGCCGCCCTGGAGCGCCAAGGCCGGTTGGCCGGGCATGCCCCGGACAACATGCATACCGGTCGCAGGCGCGGAAAAGAACGAAGTATCACGGCAAACCAAACACTACCTTGCAGAGCAGGGAGCCGCCGGAATCATGCCCCTTGATGGGCAGGGCTTCGCGCGGGAAGTGCTCCGCCACTTCAAAGCCGTGGCGGGCGTAAAACCGCATGCCGTCGGCGTCGTCGTTCCAGCAAAACAGACTGATGCGCGCCAGGCCCGATTTTGCCGCGCGCTGCGCGGCCCGTTCCAGCAGCAAGTCCTCGGCCGGGGTGCCGTGCAGTTCGTCGTCCGTCCACAGGCAGTTCACATACAGGCTGCCGGGCACGGAGCGTTCCAGAATGGGCCGCGCGGCGTCAATGCGCGCCGAAGGCACAAAGCCGTTCATCAGGGGGTGGATCACATGCTCTGACGCGGGATAGGAAAAAAGCAGGCCCGCGGGCTTTCCCCTGTGCTCCAGCAGCAGCATGTTATCCAGGGAATAGGCCCCGCCGCCCTGCAACAGCACGGTGGACAGCAGCGATTCGCCGCTGAAGCCGGGCAGCAGTTTGTCCAAAAGGTGCGAAACCACGCCCGCGCCCGCTTTGTTGATGATGGCGGAGATGGCGTCCGCGTCGTCGGACAGGGCCGCGCGTTCGGTAAAACTCATTCCTGCTCCTCCCCGGCGCTCAGGGCCGAATCCGCCGCGCCGCGCGCCTTTGCGAGTTCTTCCGCCGTGATGTCCAGAACCGTGCGGATCTGGTCCTCGGTGTGCGCGCTGGAGAGGAAAAAGCGCAGGCGGGCCATGCCTTCCTCCACCACCGGGTAGATGATGGGCATGACGTTGACGTTGCGCTCGAACAGGTAGCCGCCAAGAAGCCCCGCCACCAGCGAACTGCCCACAATGACGGGGATGATGCCGTAGCCTTCGGCGTAGCCCGTATCCAGGCCGCGCGCCTTTGCCTCGCGCAGGAAAAAGGCGCTGAGGCGCGCAAGGCGTTCCACCCTGTGGGGTTCCGCGCGCATGCAGGCCAGGGCCGCATTGCTGGCCGCCGCCAGCGGGGGCGACATGCCCACGCTGAAGACGAATCCCGGCGCGCGAAAGCGCAGCAGTTCGATAAGCGCGTGGCTGCCCGCGATAAAGCCGCCGCAGCCGCACAGGGTTTTGGACAGGGTGCCCATCCACACGTCCACCTCGCGCGGGTCCAGGCCGAAGTGTTCGGCGCTGCCCTTGCCGGCGGCCCCCAGCACGCCTAGGGAATGGGCCTCGTCCATCATGAGAAAGGCCCGGAATTCTTTTTTCAGTTCGATAAGCCGGGGCAGGTCGGCTATGCTGCCGTCCATGCTGAACAGCCCCTCGGAAACGATAACGGCCCGCTGGTGACGCGCCCTGCTTTGCAGCAGCAGTTTTTCCAGCGCGTCACAATTGTTGTGCGCGTAAGAATAGCGGTGGGCTCCCGAAAGCAGCGCCCCTTGCGTGATGGAGTTGTGGGCCAGAGCGTCGTGGTATACGGCGTCCTTGGCCGTCAGGATGGTCGCCAGAGTGGAGACGTTGGTGGCGTGCCCGCTGACGAAAACCAGGGCGGATTCGGACTGGTACAGATCCGCGATGCTTTTTTCCAGTTCCCGGTGCGGCGGCCGCTCGCCCGAAACCAGGCGGCTGGCCCCGGCCGAGGTGCCGTATTCCCGGATGGCCGCTTCCGCCGCCGCGCGGATTCTGGGGTCTCCGTTCAGGTCCAGGTAATCATAGGTGGAAAAGTTCAGGAATTCCTTGCCCTCTATGCGGGTGGTGCTTTTGGCCATGCTTTCGTGGCAGGCGAAAAAGGGGTTGAGAATGCCCATTTTCCGGGCCACCGCGTGGTGGACCTGCAACTGTTTGTAGGCCGGCATCTCGCTGAATACGGCCAGATGCCCGGGCAGGACAGGCCTGGCCTCGGCCGCGCCGGTTTCCCGGGCGGGCGCTTCGGCGGGCATAAGTTTGCTGAGGCGCATTTGTTCGTCGGCCGACAGGCCGAACAGGGAATCTCCGGTAGCGGTCATGTAGTCGCATCCTCAAGCGCGGCGCGCAGTTCTTTTTTCATGGAGTTCGAAAGTCCCGCGCCATGCTGGCGGGAGAAAGAGTCGATAAGGTGCGTGGCGTCGTCCCCGGCGTCCGGGCCGCTCCCGCCGTTGTTGCGGCTGAGGATGACCGGGTGCAGGATCCTGGCCAGATCCAGTACGCTGGTGTTTTCCGACAAAGGGATGGTGAACCCGTCCAGAGAAAACTTCTGGTCGACGGCCAGGCCCAGTTCCATGGCCAGGAGCGAGTCCATGCCCTCGGCGGCGATGGAGGCGTCAAGGGCGGGGCGTCCTTCGGGCAGGCAGAGCAGTTCGGCCACTTCCGCTTGCAGAATCCGCGCCAGTTCCTTCAGGCCTTCTTCCGGCGGGCAGGCAAGGATGCGCTCTAGCGGGGGCATTTTTGTGCCGGTTTTGGCGCTTCTGTGGGGAACCAGCATGTCGAAGCGCGGGGAAGCCAGCATGGGCAGGCCCGACTGGCGCTGCCAGTCCATGCCGAAGTAGTAGCCCCGGTCCACGCCGCAGGCCAGGCAGTGTTCCAGCCAGTCCAGTGCGGCGTGCGAGGAAAGCGCGCTTACGCCCAGCATATTTTTGATGTGGCCCTGAAGCTTGAGGTTGCGCTGCAGCATGCCCGTGTCCGCCACGGGCCCCCAGCCTATGACCGTGGCGGGCAGGTTTTGCGTCTTGCGGTATGCGGCCAGGCTTTCCAGCGTGCAGTTGGCCGCCACGTAGTTGGCCTGTCCGGGATTGCCGAAGGCGGCGGCCACGGACGAATACAGCACGAAGAAGTCCAGAAGCATGCCCCTGGTGGCCCGGTGCAGGTTCCAGGCCCCCAGGGCCTTGGCATCCAGCACTTTTTCCAGGCGCTCCTGCGAAAGGGACTGGATGACGCCGTCGTCCAGCACCGCCGCCGCGTGGATTACCCCGGCCAGGGGGGGGGCTTCGTTCAGGGCGGCTTTCAGGGCGCGGTTCAGGGCGCGGGCGTTGCCCACATCGGCCTTTGCCACGACGATTTCCGTGCCGGCGGCCCGCATTTCATCGATAAGGGACCGCGCCCGCGGATCGCGCACGCCGCCGCGGCTCAGCAGTATCAGCCGCCTGGCCCCCCTGTGCGCCAGCCGCCGCGCCGCCGCAAGGCCAAAACCGTTGGTTCCGCCGGTGATCAGGTACGAAACGTTTTTGCGCGGCTCCCACTGGGCCCTGGTTTTGGGCAGGGGCCGCACACCGCTTTTTTTGTCGTCCATCAAGACCACCAGCTTGCCTATATGGGCCGACTGCTGCATGGCCTGGAAGGCGTCCGCCGTGCGCACGCGGGGGTAACAGGTGAAGGGCAGGGGCCGGAACTGCCGCTTTTCGAATTTTTGCATAAGCTCTTGAAGAAGGTTCAGGGTCGGTCCCACCCGGCAGGAAAGCAGCTGATCCACGTCGATGCCGAAGAACGAGAGGTTCCGGCTGAAGGGATGAAGCCGCAGGGGAGAGTCGGCGTAAAAGTCCCGCTTGCCGAGTTCCAAAAAGCGTCCGAAAGGCCTGAGCACGGAAATGCCCGCCGGGATGGCCTCGCCCGAAAGGGAGTTCAGTACCGCGTCCACGCCTTGTCCCCGGGTGGCGTCCATCACCTGCCGCGCGAAATTGAGCGAGCGGGAGGAATACAGATGCCTGACGCCCAGGCCGCGCAAAAAGGCGTGTTTTTCCTGGGCCCCGGCTGTGGCGTGCACCTCAAGGCCCAGCAGGGCCGCCACCTGCAACGCGGCAAGGCCCACGCCCCCGGCCGCGCCGTGGATAAGGATGCGTTCGCCCGGTTGCATGTTGGCCAGATGTTTGATGCTGTACCAGGCGGTCATGAAGGCTACGGGGATGGTGGCCGCTTCGGCGAAGCCCAGGTGTTCGGGCTTGTGAACCACGGCGGCCGCGTCGGTGTTCACATGGGTGCTGAAGCAGGCGGGGGCGAAGGCCATGACCGCGTCGCCGGGGGCAAGGCCGGTGACGCCTTCGCCCACGGCTTCGATGACGCCGGAGCATTCGATGCCCATGCCGGGGCCGGAAAAACCGTTTTCCAGCGCTTCGTCCGGCAACATGCCCATGCTCCACATGACGTCGCGAAAGTTCAGCCCCACCGCCTTGACGGCGATGCGCACCCTGCCGGGGCCGGGGTCAACCGGCGCTTCGGCCCGCCAGTAAAGGTTTTGCAGGCGTCCCGGCGTGTCAAAGGTCAGGCGCGCGCCGCCCGCTTCCGTCCTGTGCGCTTTGGCTCCGTTTTCCGGCAGCGGGGCAAGGCGAAGGGTAAAACGCGCCCCGCCCGCCAGGATGATTTCGCGGTCGTCGGAAGGGGCAAGCAGTTCCCGCGCGACGGCCGCAAAGCCGGGCGCGCCGCCGGGGGCCGCGCCGGCGGATTTGCCGTGCAGATCCAGCAGCGTGGCGCGCAGGCCGGGCATTTCGTTCATAAGTACGCGGCCAAAGCCCCATACCGCGCCCTGCGAAGGCACGGGAGCGGATTCCGCAACGCCCGCCGGCTGCGCGCCGCCGGTGACAAGCCACAGCCCCGCCTTGGGCCGCCGGGCGTCCCAGGCGCGGGCCAGGGCGGCCGCCGCGCCCGGTCCCAGGTGCAGCAGGCGGGAAAATTCGGCCGGGGAAGGTTCCAGTTCCGTATCGTACCCCAGCAGACTGACGATTTCCAGGGGCCTGCCTTCGGCGGAAAGAAACACGGCGTTCCAGTGCTCCGCGGACAAGGGATTGAAGCCGGGTTCGCCCTCCGCCTTGCCCCGTGCGGCGCCGGGCGCGAAACCGGCGGGCGGCGCGTCGCCCGTCCGCAGCAGGCGCGCCTTGCGTCCGGCGGCCCTAAGTTCCGCCGCAAGGCCCTCCGCCAGAATATCCTGGGGCGTGCCGCGCTCCTGGCGCGCCACGATAAGAAAAAGCGGAGCGTCCGGGCCATCCTCTTCTTCGGCCGCGTCAGCAAGGGCGGGCCGGGCGGGGAGCGGAAGTTCCGCCTCCTCCGCCTTGCGGGCCAGCAGAAGGAAGCCGGGCGTAAGATCGGCCTGGGGGCTGCGCGCTTCCAGGCACTCGTGGAACCCCGCGCTTTTCAGCATGATTTGCCATGTTTCCCGCGTGCGCAGGCGCGACAGGGGCGCGTCGGGCCCTTCCGTCCACCAGTCCGGGTCGGCTCCCAGGGTCAGGTCGGTGAAGGTGTCCGCCTGGTGTTCCAGCAGGCACAGTATGCCGCCCGGCGCCAGCAGGCCGAGGCAGGCGTCCAGAGCGGCGGCGATATTGGGCTGCCTGTGCAGGGCGAAGGCGGCGACGATCAGGTGGTAGCCGCCGGAGCGGCCCGGGGCATGTCCGGAAAGCGGCGCGCCGGGATCAAGATGCACGGCCCGCACTTCGGAAGACCCGGCAAAGGCGGCGTTCAGCGCGGCGGCCTGGGCCGCGTCTTCCACGGCCACGTCGTAACGGCAGCCCGTCCCGGCGAAAAGGGGCAGGAACTGCCCGGCGGGTTTGCGCGGGTCGGCGGCAAGTTGCAGGATGCGCGGCTTGTTTCCGGCGGAGCACGAACGCAGCAGGGCCTGCACGCAGTGGGCCAGACCGTGGGTGAACGGCTGCAAGGCCTGCGAGTTGGTGAAGTAGTCCGTGAAAACGGACTGGTCCGTTGCCGGAGATTCCGGGCTGCCGTCGTCGGCGAACAGTTCGGGCAGGCGGCTCATGATCCGGGACAGCAGGGAGGCTTCGGGCAGGCAGCCGGGTGCGTTGCCGATGGCGGTACGCCAAAGCAGACGGGCGTCGGGGCGGTTTCCGACGGGAAGCAGCTTCCAGACGCCGTCTTCTTCCCGCGCCATTTCCGCCTGGGCCAACCGGTGCAGCATGGCGCGCAGCCAGGGGTCGCGGCGCGGCGCAAGACGCCCGGCCGCCATAAGGTCCGCGCAGGTAAACCCGGCAAAGGCCGGGACCGCGCCCGCAAGGGAGGATATGGCCTCGTGCGCGTAGGTAAGGGCGGCAAAGCGCAGCAGCATGCGCGGGTGCACCTCGTGCCGGGCGGATTCTTCGGGCGTGTGCCGGGCCACGGCGTCCCGCGCGGCGCGGCGGATCTCTTCCAGCCCGGTTCGCAGGGGCGACGGCGCGGCGGGGTCCGCGTGCGGCGCGGGAACAGGGCGCAGCACGTAGGGGGCGGGGGCGGCGTATTCGTTTTCCAGCCAGGCGGCCCGGCGGAAGCGGCACTGGGAAAGGGAAAGCAGCAGCGCTCCCTTGCCGCTTAAAAGGTCAAAATCGGCCACCACGGAGCGTGGTCCCACCTTGCGCAGGCGGGCAAGGGCAAAGGCCGGGGTTCCCGGCGCGTACAGGACGACGCGCCCGAAGGAGGCGGGCAGGTAGGCCTCGCCCCGCACCTTGCCCCGCAGTGAGCGAAGCAGGGGCAGCAGGGTATGGAAGGCCCCGTCGATAAGAGTGGGGGGCACGCGCATGCCCGAGGCGGATGCGGGAACCGGGGCGGCAAGCTGGGCCAGGGCTTCCGGACCTTCGGGACCCTGGCGCAGCCATGCTTTTTTCACCATGCGGAAGGCCGGCCCGTAGTGAAGCAGGAAGCGTTCCGCGGTGGCGTACAGGGAGGACGCGTCCACCGGCGCGCCGAACTGTTCGGGCTCCCGCACCAGAGGGAGGGGAGGCGGCGGCGTATGCGCAAAGGGCACGGCCCGCGCCGAAGCGTAGGGGGACCATTCCTCGGGGCTCATGTAGGCGCGCCCTTCCAGGCGCAGAGCGCCGTCTTCCTTGTCCAGCAGCATCCGGGTGCTGTGCCCGGCCTCTGCCGCGAAGCGCAGGGGGCGCAGCAGGGTAAGGCGTTCCAGTTCCAGGGATTCGCCGGGGCACAGCACGTCCGCCGCCGCCAGCATGGTTTCGATGACGCCGGCCGCCGGAAAGACCGTGCTTTCCCCCGCTTTGTGATCCGCCAGCCAGGGAAAATCAGGCAGGGACAGCACGTTTTCAAAAACCGGCGCGGCCAGGGGCAGACGCCAGCCCAGCAGGGGGTGGACCCTGTCCTTGCCGAGGTAGTCCCGGCATTCCGGGCTGTCCTGGTTCCACAGGTATTCCCGGTTCCAGGGATACGGGGGCAGATCCTGCCGGGCAAAAGGTCCGGTTTGGCGCGTCCTGAGGGTCCAGCCCTGCTGCCAGGCGTCTTTCCAGGCGTTTTCCAGGCGTTCGACGTCCAGGCCGTTTTTATACAAAGTGCCAAGCACGGCGGCGGTGAGGCCGCTTTCTCTGACGGTTTCCTGCAAATACCCGCCCAGAACCCGGTGCGGGCCTATTTCCAGAAAAATGCGGCAGCCCAGTTCAAGGGCTTTTTGGGCGGCGTCTTCAAAAAGCACGGGATTGCGCAGGTTGCTCCACCAGTAACCGGCGTCAAGCGGGATGTTTTTCGCTTCCGGGCGGGCCGTGGACAAAAAGGGAACGCGCGCCTTGCGCGGGCGCAGATTTTGCAGCGCGTGCAGCAGATCCCCCTTGAGATCCTCCATGCGGCGGGTATGGAATGGGTAGGGAAGATCCAGCATTTTCACGGTGATGCGAAGTTTTTTGCACTGCTGCAAAAAGTCGGTCATAGCCTCTTTGTCCCCCGCCAGGGTAAGAGCGCGCGCCGCGTTGATCGCGGTGATCTCCACGCGGCCGTCGTAGAAGGCAAGCAGTTCCCGCGCCTGGGCCTCGGCCATGCCGGCCACGGCCATCTGCCCGGAACCGCGCAAGGGAGCCTGCAACAGACTGCGAAAATGCACCACCGTGCAGGCGTCCTTCAGGTCAAGGGCGCCGCAGGCCCAGGCCGCCGCCACTTCGCCCACGCTGTGGCCGAAGACCGCGTCGGGGGTGATGCCTTTTTCGGCCAGGGCGCGCACCAGCCCAACCTGCACGGCAAAGAGCAGGGGCTGGGCGTTTTCCGTGTGGCTGACTGTGCCGGCGTGTTTTTCCGGATTGCGCAGCATGTCGATGACGGACGCGGCTCCCTGGGGAGCGCGCAGGGGAAGCAGAAGGGCGTCCACCTCCTCGACGGCGGCGGCGAAGGGGGCGTTGTCGCGCAGCAGGGCGCGGCCCATGCCCGCCCATTGGCTGCCGTTGCCGGAAAAGGCAAAGGCCCCCCGGCAGTTTTCTCCCACCCCGGGGGAGACGGGAAGGGCTTTTGCGGAATCGTCCGAGGCAAGTTTTTTAAGTTGCTGCGTTAACAGTTCCGGCTGGTTCGCGCCGACCACGGCGCGGCAGCGCAGATGATCCCGGCAAAAGGCCAGAGTGGCGGCGGTGTCGCGGCAGCGCGCCGCGTCGGCTCCTTCCAGGTGCTGGGCCAGGGCCAGGGCTCGCGCGCGCAGGCTTTTTTCGGAAGCGGCGGACAGCAGCAGAGGGGGAAGGGCCGCTACGGAAGGCGCGGAAACCGCGCGCCGGGCCGGGGGGGCCTTTTGCAGAACCGCGTGGGCGTTGGTGCCGCCGAAACCGAAGGAGTTCACGCTGACAAGCGCGTCTTTGCCGCGCAGGGGCAGGCGGGTGGCGCGCGTGGGCACGGAAAGGTTCAGCGCCTTGAAGTCTATGGCCGGGTTGGGTGTGGAAAAATGCAGATTGGGGGGGATTACGCCCTTTTGCAGCACCAGCAGGGCCTTGAGCAGGCCCGCCATGCCCGAGGCGGGCTCCAGGTGCCCGATGTTGCTTTTGATGGAACCGACGAACAGTGGCCGTTTGCTCCGCAGGGGGCTGCCCAGCACTTCGCCCACGGCCGAAGCTTCGATGGGATCGCCCGCCGCCGTGCCGGTGCCGTGGGCTTCCACGTAGGCCAGCCGGTCCACATCCAGATCGAAGCGCTCGTATACTTCGCGCAGCAGGGCGATCTGCGCCTTTTTATTGGGCAGGGCAAGGCCGGTGGTGCGGCCGTCGGAGTTTACCCCGGTCCCGGCGATAAGGGCCAGGACGGTATCCTTATCCTTGCGGGCCTGGGAAAGCGGCTTGAGGAGAACGGCCCCGGCCCCTTCGGCCCGTACGTAGCCGTCGGCCGAAGCGTCGAACACCTTGCAGCGCCCGGCGGGAGAGAGCATGTGCGCCCTGGAAAAACCGATGAAGGGCAGGGGGCTGAGCAGTACGTTCACCCCGCCCACCAGCGCCAGGGAGCATTCCCCTCGGCGCAGGGACTCGCACGCCGTGTGCAGGGCCACCATGGAGGAAGAGCAGGCCGTGTCCACGGTAAGGCTGGGTCCGCGCAGATCAAAGGCGTAAGAGACGCGGTTGGCGATGATGCTGAGCGAGGAGCCGATCATGGAGTAGGCGGTGAGCACGCCCGGATCGGCCACGCCCCGCATGCTGAAGTCCATGCTGGACGCGCCGATGTACACCCCGGTGCGCGAGCCGCGCAGGACGGAAGGGGGAACGCCCGCGGCTTCCATGGTTTCCCAGGCCAGTTCCAGCATGATCCGCTGCTGGGGATCCATATCCGTCGCTTCCTTACGGGAAAACCCGAAAAATTCCGGGTCAAACTCCCTGATGCGGGAAATCACCCCGGCGGCGCGGGTGTAGCCGTGGCCGGGCATGTCGGCGGCCTTGCTGAAAAAACGCTCCAGCGAACAACGTTCCTCCGGCAGCTCGGTTACGGCGTCCCCGGCCCCGGCCAAAAGCCGCCAAAGGCCCGGCAGATCGCTGACGCCGCCGGGCAGGCGGCAGGCGGCGCCTATGATGGCCAAGGGTTCCCGCTGTTGCGTCATGTACCTCTCTCCCTGAATGTCGGCCCGCGTGGCCGGTAGAAATCAAGAAAGCGAACCCGGAAAGTCCGCTGCATAATGACCATAAAACCAGCCGTATCGTCAGTTTACCCGGAAAGCGGTATCTGCACGGGGCTGCCGCATAATAACCATAAAAACCAGCCGTATAGTCAGTGGATCGCCGCAAAAGACGGCGGCATACATGCATAGCTAAGGCTATAGAGTGGTGGGACAGGCGCAAGGAGCATACAGTGTGGACAAGTGTATGTCTAGGAGGAAATGGAGATTTATGGCGTTTATATAAAGCAATCTATACGCTGAGTCTATACTCTCGTTTCCGGCCCAGTGGCTCCTGTGCGGATTTTTCTGTAAAAATCCGTAAAACGCGCTCTGGCGTGGACGGCGTTTCCTGAGAAAAATGAGGCCGGGGGCGGTTCCCGCGATTTTCGGCGGGACATGCCCCCGGCTTGTAAGGCAGCCGGGAAAAACTGAGCGGAGATAAAAAGCGGCTTACTGTGCCGGTCTTTCCTCCCCGGCGGGCGCGGTTTGCGCCGGTTGCGGGGGAGCCGCCGCCGCGGGGCCGTCCTCCCCGGCTTTTGGTTCCTCTGTGACGGAAGGAGCGGAAGGCGCGGCCGCGCTTTCAGGCTTTGCCTCTCCCGGAAGCTCGGGGGCTTTTACCGGGGCGGCGGCGGGCGCTTCAGCCGGGGCGGCGGCTTCCGGCTCCTTTGCGGGCGCGGCGGGTGTTCCCGCCGGGGCAGCGGTTTCCGGTTCCTTTGCGGGCGCGGCGGGCGTTTCCGCCGGGGCGGCGGCTTCCGGTTCCTTTGCGGGCGCGGCGGGCGTTTCCGCCGGGGCGGCGGCTTCCGGTTCCTTTGCGGGCGCGGCGGGCGCTTCAGCCGGGGCGGCGGCTTCCTGAATGGGCGGGCAGGCCAGCAGCAGGCGTTCGCCGGTTTCGATCCACTGGCGGTTTACTTCCTTGCAGTCTTGCGGACGTTCTTTCCAGCTGTCCCAGTCTTTGGCCTTGATGGCCAGGATCACCTTGCCGCCCTTGATAAGGGCCGCAAGTTCGGAAAGATCCCTGGTTTCTTTGATGATCTTGCCCGTGTAGTAGGAATACGTGCCGCCGTAATCATTGAAGGAAACGGGGCGATAGCCCTTGTCTATGTACGAGCGCATCACCTCCGCCTGCGCCCTGGGGCTGAGCACGGCGCTGAAGGACGGGGCCGCAAGGTTGGCCAAAGGAAAGGAAAGAGCCGTGCACGCCAGGGCCATGACCAGCAGGGTTCCTTCGGGCCGCGCGCCGCGCACCAGCAGCCACAGCAGCAGGGCGGCCACCATGAATCCGGCGGAAACCACGAAAAAGCCCATGTTGAAGGGCAGATTCCAGGCGGGAACCCCCTTGAAGGCGGGCATGGGCAGGACGCCGAACAGCATCAGCGCGGCCACCAGGGCGGCAACCCCGGCCAGCAGCAGAAAAGCCGCAAGAACATGCCGGAACAGCGCCGCTCGCGCGCCGGAAAGCTGCAGCGCCGCGCGGCCCAGGATCAGGGCCAGGGCCGGCAGCACGGGCAGCAGGTAAATGTGGATCTTGCCGCTAAGCACGGAAAGAAGCGCCACGGCGGCGATGACCATGCACCAGAGAAAGCCCAGCCCCTCGGCCTCGGGTTTGCGCGAAGCCGCGACGGCGGAGCGCATGTGTTTGCCCAGCAGGCCTTTCCAGGGCAGGAAAAAGAACAGCAGCGCCCAGGGCAGCAGCATCAGAGGCAGGCGCACCAGGTAATAGTGCCAGGGCTCGCGGTGGTGGAAGGTGTTGACGGCCCGCTGCAGCACCTGCTTTTGCAGGATTGCGTTCAAAACGAATTCCTGCCCGTATTGCGTGTAGACGGCCGCCAGCCACGCCCCCGGCACGGCCAGCCCGGCCAGAAGCCCCACGGCGACGTCAAGACGGAACAGGCGCAGGGGCCTGCCGCTCCAAATCAGGAACAGAATGCTGGAGGCCAGGGGCAGGGCCAGTCCCAGCGGCCCCTTGACCAGACAGGCCACCCCGGCCAGGCCGAAGCCGACCACGGCCAGGACCGGGGCCTTTTCGCGCAGCCACAGGTGGTACAGGGCGACGTGCGAGGCCACGATAAGGGCGGAGAACAGCAGATCCATGCGCGCGTAATGAACCACGCCCATGATGTAGCCAAGGCTCAACAGGACGATGCCCGAAGCGAACACCCCGCGCCCGTCAAAACGGGCCACCAGTCTGCCCAGGGCCAGGGTGGACCACAGGTAGGCCAGGGCCGAAACGGCTGTGCCGGCAAAGAACAGAAACGCCCCGTCCGTACGCACCAGCGCGGAAAGCCCGCTGACCCGGAAAATTTCGTGCAGCCCGCGCAGGAACCAGAAATACAGGGGCGGCTTGTCCGGATACGGCTGGCCGTTCAGTTCCAGCACCAGCCACTTGCCGTGATGCAAAAGATTTTGAAATGCGTCGGCGTGGCGGATTTCGTCAGAGTACCAAAGATCGCGCGCGTTCAGGGAAAATATGGTCTGGGCCGCCAGCATCAGGGTCAGCGGCACAATGGGCAAGAGGGCCAGCAGGTTGAACAGGCGCGAAGAGACGGTGTGCGGCTCGGCGCTGGCAACGGGCAGCACGGGATGGCTGCGGAAAAAGGAGGACTGGGGGGCGGCGGGTGTTTTGCCCGCGCCTCCTTTGGGCCAGTAAGCTTTGCCCGGGGCGGGCTTTCCGGCGGCGGCCCCCGGGGGGGGCGTCTTTTGCGGCCCGGCGGGGGCGGCTTTGGCCCTGGCTTCTTCTTTGGCCTTGGCTGCGGCAGAGGCCGCAGCGGCGGCTTCCGCCTTGGCCCGGGCCGCTTTGGCGGCGGCTTCGGCTGCAAGGGCGGCCGCCCTGGCAGCGGCTTCGGCGGCGGCGGCCTCCGCCGCTTTGGCCTCTGCCACGGCCGTTTCGGCGGCTTGCGCCTCGGCTTCCACAGAGGCCGCATCGGCGGCGGTTGCTTCCGCCGTAGCGGAGCCCGCGTCTGCGACCGTTTCGCCGTTGTTCTCGTCTTCCTTCGGGGCAACAAGCACAAAATCCGGAGCGGAGAATCCCTCCGTTTGTTCCTTTGCGTTTTCCGCGCCCGCCGCCCTGGCAAGGGGCGAGGCCTGGGGACGCATATAGGCGGGCAGTCCCCCGGATTGTTCCCCAAGTGCTCCCCCAAGCGGTTCTGAAGGCTGTTCCGGGACGGGGGCCTCTTCGCCCGCGCCTTCGGTGACGGGGCGGGCTATGCCGGGTTCTCCCGGCGCGCTTTGTTCAGGAGCTTGGGCGGGGGGCTCTGGAGAAATTGCCGGGCCGGAATCATGCGGTTTGTTCATGCTTCTTCTCGCAGCAAAGGTAATGAATGGTCAGACTGACAAGCGTTCCCGCGACCATGCCCGCCGCCAGATCCGACAGGTGGTGCATGGTGAGGTAAATACGCGAATAGCCCACAAGGGCGATGACAAGGCCCATCGTCAGGGAAAAACACAGACGTTTGCGCCGCACGGCAAGCGTGGACGTGGCCCCCGTGATTTCCGTCGTATGCCCCGAGGGAAAAGAATGATGGCTGTGTTTCAGGGTAAAGGGGATATAGCCTTCGCCCTGCAGGGCGGACATGGGCCGGGGTTTGCCCACCGCCATTTTGAGCATGCGCACCAGAAGAAAGGAAATGAGCACCTGCGCGGCGCAATAGGCCAGAGCCAGGCGCACCAGTTTTCTATCGCCCGTGCGCAGTCCGCGCAGGGCGAAGTAGGCGTACAAAAGGTAAAAGCAGGGGTTGACCCAGTCGGAAACCGCCTGCATAAACGCCGCCATGCCCGGCTGCCGGGGGCGCATATCCATATAGATGCGCGCCAGATCGTTTCCGGTTCCCTGCGCCAGCGCCAGCCCGGCGATGAGCAGGGCAAGGGGAGCGAGGCAGAGAAGATGATGCCGCCAGGGGAATGTGCGCAGGGCGAAAAGAAACTTTTGGCGCATGCGCGGACTATAGAGGGAAAGGGCGCGAAAGGGAAGGGAAAAACCGGGTTGTCTTGACAGCGCCGTCACAGGCTGGCTACAACCATGCGCAGTTTCATTCACCGCAGCCCGGAAACGGCGGAAACAGAGAACGCTCGTCATGCATTCCACCCCTCAGTACGTCCCGCATCCTTCCAAGGTTCCGCCCGGCGGATGCGTCATCGTCATCGGCATGGCCGCCGCGGGCAAAACTACCGTGGGGCGGGAACTGGCCGCCATTCTGGGCTGGGGCCAGCTTGACACCGACAACCTTATCGAGTCCACCTACGGAACCTCCCTGCAAAACATCGCGGACAGCATGAGCAAGGAGGAATTCCTGGACCTGGAAGGCGGAATCCTGTGCCGCCTTTCGGTGAAAAACACCGTGGTTTCCACCGGGGGCAGCGCCGTGTACCGCGCAAAAGCCATGCGGCACCTGTCGTGCATGGGGCCCGTCGTTTACATATCCGTGCCCCTGCCCGTGATTCTTGAACGCATCGCCCGCAAGCCCGAAAGGGGGCTGGCCATCAACCCGGGGCAGACAGTGGAAGATTTGTACAACGAACGGGTGCGGCTGTACGAGGCCGTCGCCTCCCACACGGTCCAGGGCGGGCTGGGACCGGCCCGCGACTACGCCCTGCAAATAGCCGAATGGCTGGCGGAACCGGCATGAGCGGGCGTCTGGACGCGCTGCTGCGCGGGGCCGCGGGTTCCGGCGGCGCCGGTTCCGGTAATGCCGGTTCCGTCCGCAAGGACGCCGCTTCCGCCAGGGCGGCCGTGGATGCCGTGCTGGACCGGCTTGCGGATTTGTACGCCCGCATGGAAAGCGCCTATGACGCCTGCGCCAGAGAGGCGGGACTGTCCTGCGCGGGCTGCTCCACCAATTGCTGCACCAGCTTTTTCCGGCACCATACCCACGTGGAATGGCTGTACCTGTGGCGGGGGCTGCGGGCCCTGCCGCAGGCGCGGCGGGCCGCGTGCATGGCCAGGGCGGCGGCCTACGTGCGCGCGGCGCGGGAAAAGCTTGCCGCCGGGGCGCTGCCCGACGCCATGTGCCCCCTGAACGAGGACGGCCTGTGCGTGCTGTACGCCCACCGGCTGATGATCTGCCGCATGCACGGCACGCGCACGCTGTTTGTCCTGCCCGACGGGCGGGAGCGGCTTTTCCCCGGCTGCGCGCGTTTCAACACGCTGCCCTGTTCGGTGTTGCCTTCGCCGGGGGGCAAGTTCCCGGTGGAGCAGACGGCCTTTTCACCGGAATCTCCTTCCGGGCCGGGAGCCGGGTTCGGGCCGGGCGGAGGCGCCGCGCCGGATTCGCTCTTTGTCCCGGAGGAGACAGCTCCCTCATCCGGGTCCGTGTCCGGACCGGGGACCGCGTCGGAATCCCCTTCCGCCTTCTGTCCCACCCTGGACCGGACTTCCTTCTACCGTGAGCTTGCCGAACTGGAAATGGGCCTGCTGCGCGCCGCCTCCCGCCCCCTGCACCGGGTGAACCTGACCCTGGCCGAAATGATCGAATTGGGGCCGCCTGGCATTTAGGCTCAGCCCTTATTCAAAACGCCGCCCTTGAAAAGTCGGGGACGGCGTTTTGAATAAGGGCTGAGTCTGCTTTAGATGTCGTTTGGAGCGGAGCCCCAACGAAAAAAGCGCCTTCAGATATTTTATGGATGATCCAGGCGCAGGATGTTCTGGTGCAGAGCGCGGGCGGCTGCCGGCGGGACGCGGGTTTCCCAGTTGCCGGTGGCCGTGGCCCAGGCAAAGAAAAGATACAGGGCCAGCAATGTTCCGGCGGCGATGCTCCAGGCGGGGAGTTTCACCGCTTTTTCCGTATAGCCCAGGCGCACGGTAAGGCAGTCCTTTTGCGGGCAGGCCCCGGCGCATTCGGTGCAGCCCACGCATTCCGGGCCGGATATGCGCAGCTTTTCATGCACGGGGATGCGCGATGGGCAGGCGCTGGTGCAGCGGCGGCAGTTTGTGCAGGCTTCGGGGTCGCGGCGCAGGGCCACGGGCGACAACCAGGAAAAAAGCCCCAGCAGCGCGCCGTAAGGACAGAATCCCCGGCACCAGAAGGAGGGGATAAGCATGCCGCCCAGGACAAGCACCCCCAGGATGACCAGCAGGGTAGTGGTGGGGTGCAGGAAAAAGAGCAGCATCTTGGTGTCCGCCACCTGATTGTACGGGGTGCGGATAAAGCCTTCAATATCGGCAAGGCTCATGTTCCACAGGACGATCCAGGCGAAAAAGGCCAGCAGGCCGTACTTGGGCAGACTGAGCAGGGCGGAAAGAAATTTTCCCGGCCGCCTGCGGATGCCCAGGCGCGCGCCCAGGCGGTCCAGCAGCATGGACAGGCAGCCAACAGGGCACAGGTAGCCGCAAAAGCCCTTGCGCAGCAAAAAAGCCGTGGCGCAGGCCAGCAAAAATATGGTCAGCCCGGCGGGGTGCACCGGGTCGTACAGCCCGGTGAACAGCAGGCGCTTGGCCCCAAGCAGGGCGCTGATGGGCAGAAAGGCCTCCGCCGAGGGCGGTTTTGGCACGTAGATATCGCTTTGCCCCATGGCCCACATGGCGTAAAAGTAGAACCGCAGGCCCACGTAAAGAAAAAAGGCGAAAAATGCGTACTGGACGGTCCGGTGCAGGCCCGCGGGGGCGGCAAGCCGGGACCGGAGACGGGAAAGCGGATCGGGAGAAAAGAGGCTCAAAGCATATCTCCTTGATATTGTATAAAAAGCTGCTATGGTGCGTTGCGGACGCTTTTGCATAGCAGGGCGGTCCGGCATTGTAAATGCTACATTGAAGTTGGGATATCCTTCAGCCGGGCGGGGTCTTTTCAGCCGTGTGGAAAAGGAGTATAGCCAAGCGGATCAGAAGATTTCCGCGTTCCCGGAGCGGTCTTTTCTTTTTTCTCAACCCGGTCTCAACTCCGCATATTTCTTTAAGGTAAACAATACACATGCGCGCCGACAGCTATCTTTTGTCCCTGTTGCGGGATATCGTTTCGGGCATGGGCCTTTCCTGGCCGGCCAAAGCCACCATTGAACCGCCCAAGGAAAGACGCTTCGGCGATCTTGCGGCCAACTGCGCCCTGGTGCTGGCCAAAGAAGTCGGCAAAAACCCCCGGCAGATCGCCGAAGATCTGGCCGCCGCCCTGCGCGCCGCTTCGCCCTACGTGGCGGAGGTCTCCGTGGCCGGTCCCGGCTTTTTGAACGTGACTTTTTCTCCGGCCTTCTGGCAGGCCAACATTGCTGCCGTTGAGCAAGCCGGGGACCGGTTTGGCTCCACCCGCGCCGGCGAGGGCAAAAAGGCCCAGGTGGAATTCGTCTCCGCCAACCCCACGGGGCCCCTGCACATCGGCCACGGGCGCGGCGCGGCCGTGGGCGACAGTCTGGTGCGCATTCTGCGTTTTGCCGGATACGATACCGAGGCCGAATACTACATCAACGACGCCGGCAGGCAGATGCGCACCCTGGGGCGCTCTATCTGGCTGCGGGCGCTGGAGCTTTGCGGCAAAAGCGCCGGAGATTTTCCCGAAGACTGCTACCAGGGCTCGTACATCACGGACATCGCTCGCGAGATGCTGGAGCGCGATCCCGCGCTGGTTTCCCTGCCCGAAGCTCAGGGCATGGACGCCTGCTACGAATACGGCCTGCGCGAGATTTTCGGCGGCATCAGGCAGGATCTGGCGGATTTTCGCGTGGGGCACGACGTCTGGTTTTCCGAGCGCTCCCTGGTGGACAGTGGCCGGGTGGAAGAAACCCTTACGGGCCTGAGGGCTCAGGGCCATGCCTTTGAAGAGGACGGCGCTCTGTGGTTCAACACCACGGCCCTTGGCGACGATAAAAACCGGGTGCTGCGCAAATCCGACGGTTCCCTGACCTATTTCGCGTCCGACATCGCCTACCACGCCGACAAGTACGCGCGCGGCTTTGATCTGATTGTCGACGTGTGGGGCGCGGATCACCACGGCTACATCCCGCGCATGCGGGCGGCTGTGGCGGCTCTTGGCAAAGACCAGTCCTCCTTTGAGGTCATCCTGGTGCAGCTTGTGAACCTGCTGCGGGAAGGGGAGCAAATCGCCATGTCCACGCGCGCCGGGCAGTTCGAGACCCTGGCCGACGTGGTGAAGGAAGTGGGGACGGACGCCGCGCGCTTCATGTTTCTTTCGCGCAAAAGCGACAGCAAGCTGGATTTCGATTTGTCCCTGGTGAAACAGCGCACCATGGACAACCCCGTGTATTATGTGCAGTATGCGTATGCCAGAGTGCAGGCCCTGCATCGGCGCGCCGCCGAGCGCGGCGTCGATCTTTCCCTTGCGGGCGACCCGGCCCTGCTGACGCGGGAGGACGAACTGGACCTGCTGCGCCTTTTGAACCGCTTTTCCCAGGTGGCGGAAGACGCGGCCGCGAATCTCGCCCCGCACTACATCAGCTATTATCTTATGGAACTGGCCGGGGCGCTGCACAAGTATTACGCCAATCAGCAGATTTTGGGATCGGAAAGCCCGGAACTGGCGGCCGCGCGTTTGCGCCTTTTGCGCGCCGTGGCCCGGACTGTGGCAAACGGTCTGGATTTGCTGGGTGTTTCCGCTCCGGACAGCATGTAAGGATAGCGAGGCACTACCCCGGAAGGCACGCGCTTCCAATTTCAGGAAGCGGTTGATATCTAAAATCCGATACTGCCGTTTTCCGCCGCGTCCGCGACCGGGCGCGCTGAGGCGGGACCGGCGACAGGAAGCCGCACAAGGCAAGGACAGGCATGAGCACATCCGACAGCCGCCCGCAGGGCGGGCCGCGCCCCGTTGCGGGGGGGCGGCGCACCGTGACCGTCACCCTGGGCATTCCCGCTCTGGTGAGCAGCGTCATACTGCTGTGCGTCTGCATCGTCTGGGCCTTTATCCTGGGCATTATCCTGGGACGGGGCCACGCGCCCGAACGGCATATCCCGGAACTGCAGCGCATCATGCCTCAGGCGTCTCCCACGCCGGCGGCGCAGGTCATTTCCGGCGACGGCAAAAGCCTTGCGCGCGCGGAGGCCAACGCCACAGCCGGGGCGGAGGCCTCCGGTTCGGCGCGCTCCGCCGGGGAACCCGCCCGGAGCGGGGTGCTTTCCCAGCAGGATCTGGACTTTCGCAATGCCCTCAAGGGCGGGCAGCAGCCCGCCACGCCGGCCTCAACCCGGCCGCAGACGGCGGACAAGGCGGATAAAGACAAGGCCGCGCGGGACAAAAAGGCCGAGCAGGCCAAAAGCGCCGACAAAAAGGCCGACAAAGCGGCCAGGGAAACGCCCGTTGATCCGAAAAAGCAGGCATACGATTATCTGTACCAGGTGGCGGCCTACAAGGACGCGCCTTCGTCCGACGCCCTGGCGGCCAGACTGCGGCAGTCCGGCCTCAAGGCGCGCACGGAAAAAGAGCGCGACAAGGAGAGCACCTGGTACAAGACCGTGGTGAGCTTTCGGGGAACGCCCGAAGAGATTGCTTCTTTGCGCAGGCAATTGGCCGCCCACAATATCACCCGCCTGATCCTGAAGGCCAAGACCCCGGTAAAGCCCTGACGCCTCGCGGGGTTCGGGGCCAGATCTGAGTAACTTTGAGACGCCCGCTCCGGCGCTTGACGGCGAAACACGTTTCGCCCGCGCCTGCGCGGCGGGCGGCGGTTCCCGCCGCCAGAGCAAACAAACATTTTCAATGCGGATTTGCTCTCATACGCGGGCGGCGGCCCCGAAGGCCCGGCCCGGGCCGCCGCCAGGCGTTTCGTTGACTTACCGCCGATAAGGGCATAGTACGATAATTTGTCCGCCGCAAAGCAAAAACGGCCGCCCGCGTAACCTTGCAACAGAATAACGAACCGTTCATGCAGCAGTCATCGACCCTTATGCGCCCGGTTGTCGCCCTGGGCGGCGCCGTCCTTTCCCTTGTCGCGGAAATGGGCGCCATGGCGCTGTTTTTGCTGGACGGCATACGGCACATGTTCTCCGGTTTCGGGCAGATTCCCAAAGTCGTCCGGCAGATGTACGTCATCGGCGCGACCTCGTTTTTTCTTATCGCGCTTATCGCTCTGTTCACCGGCATGGTGCTGGGGCTGCAAGGTTACTACACCCTGACCAAGTTCGGCTCCGAAGGGCTTTTGGGCTCGGCCATCGCCCTTACGCTGATCCGCGAACTGGCGCCCGTGCTGACGGCCATCATGGTCACCGGCCGCGCCGGATCGGCCATGGCGGCCGAGATAGGCGTCATGCGCATCACCGATCAGATCGACGCCCTTGAGGTTATGGACATCAATTCCATGGCCTACCTGGTGACGCCGCGCATCACAGCCTCGCTTATCGTGTTTCCGCTGCTTACGGCCATTTTCAACGTCATCGGGATCCTTGGCGGATACGTTACCGGGGTGCTGATGCTGGGCATCAACCAGGGCGTGTATTTTTACCGCATAGAATCCAGCGTGGTCTGGGCGGATATCGTGGGTTGCTTCAGCAAGTCCGTGGTCTTCGCCCTGGTGGTGGTGGCGGTCAGCTGCTACAAGGGCTATTTCGCGCACATGCGCCGCGACGGCCGGGGGCCGGAGGCGGTGAGCAACGCCACAACGTCCGCCGTGGTGCTTTCGTGCGTGCTGCTGCTGGTGGCGGACTACGTTCTTACCTCATGCCTGTTGTAACGCCATGGAAGATCTTTGGGACATAGAGCTTGAGAACCTGCGCCTGGGCTACGGCGATCACGTGGTGCTCGATAACGTGAACGCCGTCATTCCGGCCGGGCGCATTACCGTCATTCTGGGCGGCTCCGGCGGGGGAAAATCCACCCTGCTGCGGCATGTCATCGGGCTTTCGCGCCCTATGGCGGGCAGGATTCTTTTGGGGGGGAAAGACATTTTTGCCCTGCCGCACAAGGCGTTCCGCCGCGTGCGCAGGCGCATGGGGGTGCTGTTTCAGGACGGGGCGCTGCTGGGCTCCCTGACCGTGGGCGAAAACGTGGGACTGCCCCTGAAAGAGCATACCCGCCTTGCGCCCCGCGTGATCCGGGAAATAGTGCTGCACAAGCTGGCCCTGGTGGGGCTGGCCGATTTCGCCGACTATTACCCCGCGGAACTTTCGGGCGGCATGCGCAAGCGCGCGGGCCTGGCCCGGGCCATGGTCACCGATCCGCCCATCCTGCTTTGCGACGAGCCGACCTCGGGCCTTGATCCCATCAGCGCGGCCCAGATGGACGAGCTTTTGCTGGACATGAAGGAGCGGTTTCCCACCATGACCATTGTTTCCGTCAGTCACGACATGGCCAGCGTCCGAACCATAGCTGACCATGTGATCGTGCTGTACAACAAGGGTTTTGCCTATAACGGCGACCTGGAGGGGCTGAAGAAGACGGCGGATCCCTACCTGCGGCAGTTTATGGAGCGCCGCTCCATGCGGCAGGAGCAACTGGACGATCCCCGCCTGGTCCTTTCAGAGGAAACGCGCTCCGCCATGCACGCGGCCCTGGACAACTGGCAGGCTAACGGTCGTTAACGGGCGGCGTGCCTTATGTCTTATAAGGATTTCCGAAAACAATCAGATCTGCATTTTTTTGAAATCGGAAGTATACCATATGCGTAATGGCGCGCCCGGCTCGGCGTTTTCGCGCCGAACCGGCCGGCAAGGCGCGGCATGATATCTTGCAGGCCCCGGTGGTCCGCGCCGACGGGGTGGAGGCTGGAACGATGAAGAAATATTCCCTTGAGTTTTCCGTCGGCATCTTTGTGCTGGCGGGCCTTCTCTGCCTTGGCTACCTTACGGTGAAACTGGGCAAAATGGAGGTTTTCAATAACGACGGATATTCCGTCATCGCCCGCTTTACCTCCATTACCGGCCTTAAGGTCGGGGCCGGCGTTGAAATTTCCGGCGTGCCCGTGGGCAAGGTTTCGGCCATTTCTCTGGACGACAAGTACCGGGCCAAGGTGACCCTGCTGATCAACAAGGGCGTCGAATTCAGCGACGACTCCATTGCGTCGGTGAAAACCAGCGGCCTTATCGGGGACAAGTATATCAGCCTTTCGCTTGGCGGTTCCAACGATATCGTCCATGACAAGGGTGAACTTACGGAAACCGAATCCGCCGTGGACCTGGAGGCGCTTATCAGTAAATATGTGTTCGGAGGAGTGAAATGACGAAATTTCTTTCGCGCGCGTTGCTCATATGCTTCTTTGTGCTGACTCTGCCCACGATCCATTCTCTCGCCTCGCCTTCGGAAGCCCGGGTCCAGCTTGAAAAAACCGTCGACGCCGTGCTGGACGAACTGCAGAAGCCCGAACTGCGCGATCCAGCCAAGCGCGGAGCGGTGATGGCCGATGTGGAGAAGCTTATTCTGCATCTTTTTGATTTCGGCGAACTTTCCACCCGTACCGTGGGCCCGAACTGGAAGCAGTTCACCCCCGATCAGAAGCAGCGGTTTACCGATGCCTTTACAACCCTGCTGAGAGAAACCTACCTTGAAAAGCTTTACGGATACAGCGGTGAAACCGTGACCTACAACGGAGAGACCTCCAGTACCGACGGCTCGAAGGTGGAAATTCACACCGCCGTCGTAGTCAAGGGCAAGCAGGTGCCGGTTGCGTACCGCATGCTGAAGAAGGAGCACTGGATCGTCTACGACGTGATCATTGAAGGCGTGAGCATGGTGCAGAACTACCGTTCGCAGTTCCAGGATATTATGAGCAAGGGCGATGCGGAAAAGCTTATCAAGCTGGTGCAGGACAGGGCGGAATCCGTGCGCGCTCACAACAGGGCCCAGCAGTCGGGGAAATGATGTTCGAACGTTCTTTTCTGTGGCGCGGGCTTGCGGCCTTTGCCTGCCCGGCCCGCGCCGTTCCGTCAGCGAATTCCGCGTTTTCGCGTTACGCGGTCCTTTTGGCGGCATGCCTGCTGCTGGTTTGCGCCTCCGCCCTGGCCGCGCCTCCCTCCCTGGACGATGACGACAGCTATCTGGACGCCGCCGCGCCCGTGGTCGCCGATCCCCTGGAGGTCTGGAACCGGGGAGTGTTCCGCGTCAACGATGTGGTGCTTGACTATGTGGCCCGTCCCGCCTACCGGGGCTATGCCTATGTCACGCCGGAATTTTTGCGTACCGGCCTGAAAAACGTTTTTCACAACCTCGCCTTTCCCGTGCGTTTCGTGAACAATCTGCTGCAGGGCAAAGGCAAGGCCGCCGGGGTGGAGATGTCGCGGTTCGTGCTGAACACCACGGCCGGCCTGGGCGGGTTCTTCAACGTGGCCAAGTACCACAAGCCGGTGGTGCCGGTGGATGACGAGGATCTGGGGCAGACCTTCGGCGTTTGGGGTATGGGCGAGGGCTTCTACATCGTCTGGCCTCTGTTGGGGGCAAGCACGGCGCGCGATTCCGCGGGCAGGGTGGGCGACTACTTTCTTGACCCCCTTACGTATGTGGAGCCCTGGGAACTCAGTTGGGGCCTGGCCGCCGGGCGTACCTTCAACCAGTTGGACGACATCCTGGATCTGTACGACGATATGAAGCGTTCGGCTATTGAGCCGTATTCCGCGGTGCGCGACGCTTACGTGCAGTACCGCCGGGCCAAGGTGGCGAAATAAGCGGGCGGCTTGCTGCGCCATACCGCGTCAGGCTTCGTTATGCGTTTTCTCACACGTACACAGGGCATGGGCATTGCGGCCCTGGCGCTTGGCCTGAGCGTTTTTTTGTCGCGCATTCTCGGTCTGGTGCGGGACAAGGTCATTTCCTATTATTTCGGCGCGGGCCTCGAGGCCGACGTCTACTTTACCGCGTTTGTGGTGCCGGATTTCCTCAATTACCTGCTGGCCGGCGGCTATTTTTCCATCACCCTGGTGCCGCTTCTGGCCGCCGCCTTCAAAAAGGACGAGGAAGACGGCTGGCGGCTGTTTTCCGCCGCCGTATCCTGGTCCGCTTTGGCCATAGCCCTGCTGACCGCGGTGGCCTGGTTCTTTGTGCCGCAGATAACCCGCTGGATCGCCCCGGGGTTCGACCCGGCCGCGCAGGCGAGGCTTTCGGCCTTTTTGCGCGTCATCCTGCCCGCCCAGGTTTGTTTTTTGCCCGGGGCCTGCTTTTCCGCCGTGCTTTACCTGCGACGGCAGTTCACCGTACCCGTCCTGACCCCCCTGGTCTATAACGGCTGCATCATCCTTGGCGGGTTGCTCTGGCTGCATCTGTTCCCGCAGCGCGGCATGGAGGGATTCTGCTGGGGCGTTCTGGCCGGGGCATTTCTTGGCAGCCTTGCCCTGCCCGTTCTGGCCGTGCGTTCCGGCGGGCTGCGCTTCAGGATCAATTTTTCCCACCCCGGCATGAAGGCCCTGTTGCTTCTGGCCCTGCCCCTGATGCTGGGACAGTCCATCGTGGCTCTGGACGAGCAGTTCGTGCGTATTTTCGGTTCTCTGACGGGCGCGGGCGGCGTCAGCCTGCTGAGCTACGCGCGCCGCATCATGCTGGTGCCCGTGGGCGTGGTGGCCCAGGCCGCCGGCCTGGCCTCCTATCCCTTTCTGGCCGCCCTGGCGGCGGAAGGCGACACAACCGCCTTTAACGACAGCCTGAACCGGGCCGCCGTGTCCACCCTGCTGGTGGCTCTGCCTCTGTCCCTGTGCATGATGGCCGCGGCGGAGCCCATCATGCGGCTGATCTTCCAGCAGGGCGGGTTCACGGCGGATGACGCCTCCCGCTCGGGTCTTCTTCTGGCCGTCATGCTTGCCGGCGTCGCCTTTTGGGCTGTACAGCAGATTATCGGGCGCGCTTTCTACGCCCAGCGCGACACACTTACCCCGGCCCTGGCCGGCAGCGTCTGCACAGCCCTGGCCCTGCCCGCCTACTGGCAGGGAGCCAAGCACTTTGGCCCCGCCGGAGTTGCCCTTGCCGGTCTTTTCGGCGTAACCCTCTACACCCTCGCTCTGTGCCTGCTTTGGAAACGCCGTTTCGGCGGCGGCGCCCTGCACGGCCTTGCCACCCGCGCCTTCGCCTCCCTGCTGTGCTGTCTGCCCGCCTGCGCGGCCAGCTATGCCGCCATCCGGGCCACAGGACTTCTGTTCATGCCGGACTCCCTGTGGGGGGCGGCCGCCAAAATCCTTGCCGCGGGCGCCTGCTTTATTCCCGTTTACCTCGGCGCCGCCCTTATCTTTGCGCCTCCCGTCGCCGCCCCCCTGTGCGAGTTCGCGGCAAAAGCGCTGCGACGGCTGCGGAGGTAAAACTTTTGCCGGGCGCGCCGCCCCTGAGGCGTCCCAGAGAGGCTCTGCCCCGCACCCGTCCGGCAGGGCTCCGCCCTGCACCCGCAAGGGGCCGATGGCCCCTTGACCCCATATTCGGGGTATGGGCCGGCACGGCGGATTGATTTGCCGCGCCTTGGCACGGCTCCCGGCGCATTGAAGGACGTCTTGCCCCGAATTTCAAAAAGCTCAGGAACCGCAATGGATCTTGAATCAGTACCGTCTTAATGGACGGCGGATTCAAGATCCATTGCGGTTCCTGAGCTTTTTGGAGTTAAAGGCTGAACCTACGCCGGGAGCCCTGCTGAGGCAAAACAGGCCAAGCCTCCCTCCGCGTGGAGTTCCCCCAAATATAGGGTCCAGGGACGCAAGTCCCTGGCGGGGGAGTCCGAGGGGGCAGCGCCCCCTCGCTTGGAGCCATGCCGGTGCAAACCACGGCAAGCCGCCGGAGGCATATCTTTGCCTATCCTTTTTGCTCGACCTTGGCCCAGGTGTCTTTAAGCGTGGCGGTGCGGTTGAAGACGGGCAGGTCCGGCGCGGAGTCCTTGTCGGCGCAGAAGTAGCCCAGGCGTTCAAACTGGACGGTGTCGCCGGGGGCGAGTCCGGTGAGGGTGGGATCGACGAAGGCGGTGGCGACGTTGAGGGACTCGGGGTTGATGGTGTCGAGGAAGGTTTTGCCTTCGGGGACGTTTTCCGGGTCGTCCTGGAGGAAAAGATGGTCGTACAGGCGCACTTCGGCCTTGCGGGCGTGGGAGGCGGAAACCCAGTGCAGGGTGCCTTTGACCTTGCGTCCGTCGGGGGTGCCGCCGCCTTTGCTTTGCGGGTCGTAGGAGCAGACAAGGGTGGTGACGTTGCCGGCGGCGTCCTTGATGACTTCTTTGCAGGTGATGTAATAGGCGCAGCGCAGGCGGACTTCCTTGCCGGGAGAAAGGCGGTGGAATTTTTTGGGGGCCTCTTCGCGGAAGTCGTCGCGCTCGATCCAGATCTCGCGCGAGAAGGGAAGGCGGCGCACGCCTTTTTCCGGGACATCGGGTACCAGAGGCAGCTCGAACCATTCCACCTGATTTTCCGGGTAGTTGTCGATGATCACCTTCAGGGGGTCCAGTACGGCCATGGCTCTGGGCGCGGAGGCGTTGAGGCATTCGCGCACGCAAAACTCCAGCAGGCTGAATTCCACGGTGTTTTCGGCGCGGGCGATGCCGATGCGGCGGCAGAAGTCACGCAGGGCTTCCGGGGGAATGCCCCGGCGGCGCATGCCGGACAGGGTGGGCATGCGGGGGTCGTCCCAGCCTTTGACGTGGCCCTCTTCCACAAGCTGGATGAGCTTGCGCTTGGAAAGCACGGTGCGGGTGATGGACAGGCGGGCGAATTCCGTCTGTTCGGAGCGGAATATGTCCAGAGTGTCGAGGACCCAGTCGTACAGTTCGCGGTTGTTGGCGAACTCGAGCGTGCACAGGGAATGGGTGATGCCTTCAAGGGAATCGGAAATACAGTGGGTGAAATCGTACAGGGGATAAATGCACCATGCGTCGCCGGTACGGTGGTGGGTGGCCCGGCGGATACGGTACAGGGTGGGGTCGCGCATGACGACGTTGGGCGCGGCCATATCGATTTTGGCGCGCAGCACATGGGCGCCGTCGGGGAATTCACCGGCTCGCATGCGGCGGAACAGGTCCAGGTTTTCTTCCACCGTGCGGTTGCGGTAGGGGCTGTCGGTTCCGGGCCGGGTAAGGGAGCCGCGCGTTTCGCGGATCTTCTCGGCGCTTTGGCTGTCCACGTAGGCTTTGCCCATGCGGACGAGCCGCTCGGCAAAGGCGTAAAGCTGTTCAAAGTAATCGGATGCGTAATGTTCCGGCTCCAGCCAGGAAAAGCCCATCCAGCGCACATCTTCGCGGATGGAATCGACGTATTCGGTGCTTTCCTTCAGGGGATTGGTATCGTCGAAACGCAGGTTGCACGCGCCGCCGTATTCTTTGGCCACGCCGAAATTCAGGCAGATGGACTTGGCATGGCCCAGGTGCAGGTATCCGTTGGGTTCCGGAGGAAACCGGGTGTGGATGCTTTTGCCTTTGCGGCCCGTTGCCAGGTCGCTTTCAATCATGGAACGGATGAAATCTTTGCCGGGGGCGGAATTTTCGTCCGCGCGGGCGGCCGGGGACGGGGCTTCTGTGCTCATGATCCGTGCATCCTGTGCGTTTTTGGGCTAAGCGCCTGAACTTTAAAAAAAGGATGACCGCGGGCGGAATATCCCACGGCTAAAAGGTTATTTTACGGTGAAGACAGTCCCTATCGGGTAAAGGGATAAATGTCACGATACCGCGCGCCGCCTTCCATTTCAACAGTAATGTCTATGGATTCGATATCCTTGGCCGCGTGGCCTTGCGGCAGGCGGACGCTTCCTTCCATCTGCTTCATGCGGCTGATGGTGAAACGGGCGTCGCCGGACCGCTGCAGATCAAGGGGCAGTTGCGTGCCGTTGCTGAACACGGCCGTGTATTTGACAAGGCCGGAAACCGGCGGCTGTTTTTCCTCGGGGGTGGAAAGCTCGTAGTTCAGGCGCAGGCGCTGGTATCCCGACGGGCGGCCGGAAAAGTTGGAAATGCGCAGGGGGCTGTGTTCGTGGTTAAGGGAAGACGACTGCGGCTGGGCGTTTTCCGCGGAAGCGGAAGCATCGGGCTGGGCGGCCGCGGGCGTCTCGGCAACGCCGCCCGCCGGGGTTGCCCCCCGTGCGGCGGAATCAGCGGACGGGACGGTGGCGTTGGCCGACTGGTGGGCGGTGGCGTTGGCCGCTTGCAGGGTTTTCTGCGCGCGGGCTTCCGCGCCGATCTCCACGTTTTTCGCCGTGGGAGCGGCGGCGGCGGCGGATTTTTCCTTTTCCAGCGCTTCCCTGTTGACGTAGTGTTCCAATTGCAGGCGGGCTTCGGCCAGTTCGACGTCCTGTTCCTTATGCTGGTCGTACAGGGCGCGGTATTTTTTCCAGTAATGCAGGCCGCCCGCTATGCCCCCGCCGCCGCCGAGCAACAGGAGGATGAACAGGATGATGCAGGCGCGCACGGTGGTGGTTTTCACGCGCAGATCATACACGCTTTTGTCGTCGCGCATAAGCAGCAGGCTGTAATGCGTCTGTTTTTTTATGACCGGCTTCATTGCGGCAGGGGTCTCCATGTTTCGTTGGTGATGCGCCAGACATCGCCGGTTCTGGTAAGGGTGAGGACCTTCAGGCCCTTGTCCCCGCCGCCCCGGCTGTCCGTGTATTCCTGGATCATCTCAACCCGGGCCGTGTCCGCTTCCGCCTTGACGCGGATGTCGGAAAGCACGACGGCGGACGGCAGGGCGTGGGCCCAAAGACGTTCTTTCTGGCGGCGTATGTCTTTGGCCCCGGCGCGCTGGCCCTGGGCGGCCCTTTCGGCGTAATGGCGCATGTAGGCGTCCAGATCGCCCTTTTCCCAGTCGGCGCGCCATGCTTCCACAGCGGCGGCGATTTGCGTTTCTTTCGTTCCGGGCATTAAAGCCGTCTGGGGCGCGCGCCCGGTTTTTTTGTCCTGGAGCACGGCGCGCTCCAGATCCGCCGCCAGAGCGTTTCGGGCGTCGCCCACAGGAATATCCGGAGAACCGTCGGGGAGCGTTTCGGGCGAAGTACGTTCCGAAGTTTGCGGGGCCGCCCGGACGGCAGGGGCGCCGGCCTTGGCGGAAGGCTCGGAAACACCTGTCGGGGCCTGCGGCGCGGCTGCCGCCGGCAGGGCCTCATCTTTGGGCGGCCGGACGGAAGAAGACGCCGGGGCGGCGGGCGCTGACGCCGTGGCCGGGGTAACCGTGGCCGGAACAGGGAACTCCGCGGCGACGAGGGACGCCGCGGGCCGCGCGGACGCGGCAACGGCAGCGGGCATGGCCGGGGCGGCGGGCGCTGACGCCGTGGCCGGGGTAACCGTGGCCGGAACCTCAGGAGCGACAGCCGGAACGGGAGCCTGTACGGGGATGGGGAGCGCTACCGAAGGCGCGGCGGAAGTGGCAGCGGCGGGTATGGCCGGGGAAAGCGGCGCGGGCGCGGCAACGGCGGCGTCTTCGGGGGAGGCCCGCCCGGCGGCGGAAGCGCCCGCCAGACGCTGGCTGGGCAGGGCGGGGGGCAGGCTGAGACCCGGCGTCAATGCCGGAGCCGGGGAGGGCGCGGCGGCGGACGCCGGCAAAGCGCCTTCCCGGACCGGGGGAATTTCCGCCCGCGCCATCAGGGCGGCGGCTTGGGGCGGCGCCGCCATTTTGCCGTAAGCCGGATTTTCCACGTGATCAAGCGGGGCGGAAGCCTGGAAAGAAGCGGGGGAGGATGAGCCCCCGGGAGCGGCGGGAGCCGCCGGGACGGCGGGAACAGGGGACGGAGCGGTGGCGGCGGATGCCGGAGAAGTGGAAACCGCCGGGGAAGCCGGACCGGTTTTTTCTTCCGCCGGAAGGGCGGCCGGCTCAGGCGCGGCCTGCGGCTTTGCTGACGCAAGGGAGACGTTGTCCAGGGATTGTTTCGCCTCCGGCAGGGGAATGGCCTGTTCCTCGCTTTTGGGGTTGGCTTCCAGCGGGGGAATGGCCGGTTCCGCAGAGGCCAGCAACGTGCCGCCGGTGCTCATGCCGGGGGCCCACTCCATGCCCACAATGGAAAAATCGCCCTTGGCGTTCTGGGTCCAGTACAAGCGCCGCACGCCGCGCGTGCTGAGGTTGGGCGCCTGGTAGTCCTGGGAAAACCAGGTCACCCAGTAGCCGGGGCCTTGCAGCACCTGTATGTCTTCCACCGAGATGCGGATCCAGGGCAGATGTTTGAAAAGGCGCTCTTTCTGGCTTTGGAAGACGGAAAAGGGCTCGGCCTGGGCAAGGGTGTACGATTCTTTGTCGTAAAAGTCGAAAAACGCTCCGGAACGGCTGCTCCAGGCCTTGGCCCAGGCCTGCACTTTCTTTTCCAGAACGCGCGCGGTCGCGGCGTCCTTTTCCGGGGCGGCCGCGGGATGGGCAAAGGTGGCGGTAAGGGCCACCGGAGTCCCCGGCGTAAGCAGCCTGCCCAGCCTGGAAAGGTCGGGGTTGTTCAGGGCGACGCAGCCCTGGGTTTGCAACGGGTAGATGCCTTCGCCCCGCCCGTGTATCCAGATGCCGTAGCCGGTCTTGCGGCGCAGGCGGTCGACGGGGTTGGGGTAGTTCAGGGTGTAGGCCTCGTTGCCGTACATGGAAAAATCCAGGCCCGAACGGATATGCTGCACGACAAAGTAGATGCCTTCGGGCGTTTTCAGATCGCCCTGCACACGTTTGTCGCCGATGACCTGGCCGGTGGTGCAGGCGTAAAGCTGGGAGGGGCCGAAAGGGCTTCGCCGTTCAAAAACGTAGAGTTGCTGGCGCAGTTTGTCCACGGCTATAAGACGCGGGGGGACGGCGGGTTGGTCGGCGATGACGGCCTTCCACGAGGAGGCTTCCGGCCAGGCCGAGGCGGGCGGAGAAAAGGCGGGCAGCGAGAGGCAGACAAGCAATGCAACCGCCCGCAGAGCCGACGGTCCGCCGCGCGGGCGGCACGCTTCGCCGCCGTGAAGGGCCTGTGCGCGCGTGTCGTTGCGGCTCACACAAACAGGGGGCGGCATCAATCTGGCGATAAGTGCGGTAAAAAGGCGGCGGCGCGCTGTGTCCGGCGTCAAAAGGGAATCTGCGCGAAAGTCGGGCATGGCGTGTCGTATACGAAAGCATCCCTGCGGCGCAGGCCCCGGCGGGAGCGCGCGGCAAAAAACGGACGCCTGTCGTGGTTACAGGTCGTTGTTCGGTGGGGGATCGCACCAGACGTTATTTTACACCAAACACCGTTTTTTTCGCAACACGGCGGCCCGAAAAAAGGCGGCTTTGCAACGGGTGACCGCCCAGAGCAAATTACCATTGAAAATGTTTATTTGCTCTGGCGGCGGGAACCGCAGCCCGCCGCGCAGGCGTAGGCGAAACTTGTTTCGCCGTTAAGCGCCGGAGCGAGCGTCTCAAAGTTAACCTGCTTTAGTGAAGGCTGAGCCCTGTTGCTCTGACAGCACAAAGCGCCTCCCGGCACAGAGGCGCGGGTGGAATGCGCTTTTGCCGCCAACGCCGGAACGGCGTCTTACCGCTGCGGCTTTCGAAAGCTTCCGCGGGAAAAAACGGCTTAGCCGCGCGCCAGGGCCACCAACTCGGGGCGGGTAAAAATGGAATGCAGGGCATGTCCCGCCTGGGCGAAGCTTTCCTGTCCCCCTTCCTCCCTGTCCAGAATGCAGAAAACAGCGGAGACCGTCAGGCCCGCTTCTTCCACGCGTTTGCAGGCTTTTAACACAGATCCCCCTGTGCTGACAACATCTTCAAGCACAAGAACCCGTTGTCCCGGCGCCACATTGGCAAGGCCTTCCACGGCGCGGGCTGTGCCGTGCCCCTTCGGCTCCTTGCGCACGATAAGCGCGGGCCAGAACATGGATCGGCGCAGGGCGGCCAGCGAGGTGGAGGTCACCAGAGGATCGGCGCCCATGGTCATGCCGGCCACGGCCTGGACGTCCATCCCCCTGGCCATGCGCAGAAACAGTTCACCGATAAGGTACGCGCCCTCCGGGTGCAACGAGCTTTGGCGGCAGTCAAAGTAATAGTCGCTTTTCCGCCCCGAAGTCAGGGTAAAGTCGCCTTCCAGGTACGATTTTTCAACCAGAATGCGGGCAAGACGCCGTTTCATATCCGGGGTGTCGGGCATGGTGGTTCCTATGGCGGGTTCGGTGTCAGGAAAAGACGCGGTCGTAGATGGCGTCTTCGTACTTCAGGCAGGTTGCGGGATCGAACAGCGCGGCGAGGGTGGCGGGGCGCAGCAGCGCGGAAATTTCCGGGTCGCCTCTGACCAGGTCCGGAAAGGAGGTCTTTTCCTCCCAACTGCGCATGGCCAGGCGTTGGACTTTTTCGTACGCTTCCTGCCGGGCCAGGCCGGACTCTTCCACCAGGGCCAGCAACACGCGTTGCGAAAAGAAAAGACCGTAAGATCCCATGAGGTTGCGGGCCATGTTTGCCGGAATTACGCGCAGGTTGCGCAACAGCCCGGCAAGCCGGTGCAGCGCGTAATCCGTCAGGATGGTGGAATCGGGCATGATCACCCGCTCCACGGAAGAATGGCTGATGTCCCGCTCGTGCCACAGTGCCATGTTTTCCATGGCCGCCAGGGCGTTGGTGCGGATAAGCCGGGCCAGGCCCGCCATATTCTCGGCGGAAATGGGGTTCTTTTTGTGGGGCATGGCGGAAGAACCCTTCTGCCCTTTGGCGAAGCCTTCTTCCACTTCCAGCACTTCGGTGCGCTGCAGGTGGCGCAGTTCCACGCACAGCCGTTCCACCCCCCCGGCGGCCAGGGCCAGAGCGGTGAAATAATGGGCGTGGCGGTCGCGCTGGATGATTTGGGTGGAAATGGGGTCGACTTCAAGCCCCAGAAGATCGCAGGCGATTTTTTCCAGTTCGGGGGTCAACTGGGTATAGGTGCCCACGGCCCCGGAAATTTTGCCCACGCGGATGCCGGCCACGGCATCGGCAAAGCGTTTGCGGTGGCGGACGAATTCCGCGTAAAAACCGGCCATTTTCAGGCCGAAGCTGGTGGGTTCGGCGTGGATGCCGTGGGTGCGGCCCATGCAAAGCAGGCCCTTGTGGGCAAAGGCCATGTCCTTGAGTACGGACAAAAGGCCGTCAAACCCCGCCAGGATCATTTCCCCGGCCCGGGCCAGCAGCAGGGCGTTGGCGGTATCCACAATATCGGAAGACGTGCAGCCCAGGTGGATGAAGCGAGCTTCCGGCCCGACTTTTTCCTCCACCGCCGTAAGAAAGGCTATGACGTCGTGGCGGGTTTCCTCTTCAATGGCAAGAACGCGGTCAACGTCGAACCCGGCTTTTTCACGGATGGCGGCCATGCTGGCGGGATCGATGACGCCAAGACGGGTCCAGGCCTCGCACACGGCCAGTTCCACCTCAAGCCAGGCGGCAAGCCGGCGGCGCAAGGTCCAGAGTTCGCCCATGGCGGGGCGGGTATAGCGGTCAATCATGGACGGAAAATTCCTTTGGAAGGGGCCGGGACGCCTTTTCAGAGCGGTACGGATCCGAAACGGCCGTCAACGGCCGGGTGAGGCCGCCTTGCCGCGTTCATGCGGCAAAGATTTACAGAATAAACCCTTGCGGGCGGCTTGTCGTGATTTGCCGGCAGACCGCCTTGCCCGGAGCGATTGCGGAAAGAAGAGGCGCTGACGGCCGGTTGCGGAGCATCCGCAGGAAACGGGCAAAATCCATCCACGCCGGCACAAAGAGGGCATGCCTCAAGGTTACCGGGTTTCGGGCGCGGCGGCGCGTTTAGTAAAACAGGCTCAGGAGGCCACCGGGGGCGGCGTACAGCTGGCACAGCTTTTGTTTTCTTCCGGCACGGGGGTGCTTTCAGCGGGTTTTTTAAGAGTGCCGTAGTCGGTGGCGTACCAGCCCGAGCCGTTCAGGACAAAGCTGGTCTGCGATATAAGGCGCTCGGAACGTCCGCGGCAGATGGGGCAGGAATGAACGGTGCCGTCCTTTTCTTCCTCAATGTGCTTGCTCCACTCTTCAAACACCTGGTGACAGTCGTTGCATCTGTATTCGTAAATAGGCATATCTTTATCTCCCTGAAGCCGCAGTTCCCGGTCCAAAACCAGGCGCGCCCGCACAAGCGGACTGACTCTAATTAGGCAGACCAGCAGGTTCTGTCAACATGCGCGCGCGTTTTTTCCACGGTATCTTTTCCGCAGGCCCTTTTTCGCCGCCGGGAAACAGCAAAAACATCCGCGAAACCGGCCTGGGCAGGTTTCGCGGGATATACGGCCAGGAAAGGGTCAGGTCAGGCCTTGGCGGCCTTGGCTTCCCGGATGCGCTGCTTCAGGCGTTCCTGGCGGCGCTTGCGCTTACGGTCCAGTTCTTTGGCGCGTTCTATCTTTTTGTGAGCCATAAGGGTTCTCCTTCTGCGATTTTGTCTTCGCCTGTGTATACTTCCTTCCCGTCTTTGTAAACCCTTGCGTGGCGGGTGGGTTTGCCGTGATGCCGCGTCAGGCGGTATTTTTTATCCGGGGGCAGGACCAAAGAGTCCAGCCCCCGGATAAAAAACTTGCCTTCCTTGCCTGACGGCAAACCCACCCGCCACGCGCAGTGCGGGCGAAATCCATGTTGAAGTTTTTTGTTACAAAAAGGGCCGCTTTCCTTGCCATCGGATAAAAAACGTATTTGGCGGCATCCCCTAAAACGAGGGGATTTTCTCCTGCGCCTCGGTCAGGGTGAATTCTCCCTTGAGAATCCAGGCCTTCAGGATATCGGCGCATTCCAGCGACATGCTCAGGCTGGTCAAAGGCACGGTTTCCACCTTTTTGCCCAGCACCTCGATTTCTCCCGCCAGCAACTCCTCGTAGGTGACGTGGCGCAGCACGCGCGGGTCGCAGTTGGGGTAGTCGTGCCCGTAGTCCTTTACGGGCATAAGGATGTCGCTGTCGTCCACGCCGGTGAACCAGGCCATTTCCTCGTCCAGTACGGGAATGGGTATGGCCACGCCCACCGCCAGGGAGCATCCGTAGCCCAAAAAGGAGATCCCGCGTAAAAACCTGGCCTGCATGCCTTTAAGGTCGCCGCGCACCATCAGGGTTCCGGCGGCGGAAAGGGGAAGTCCCCGCTCGGTGCGTTTGGGGGAAGGGTTGTGCTGCGTGCCCGCGCCCAGCACCCAGCCGACGCCGCCGCCCAGAAAAATCTTGGTGCCCAGGCCGATGGTGCGCAAGTAAGGATCGTTGAACAGGGGTGAAAGCCTGCCCGCCGTGGCGTAGTTCGCGTTTTTCAGGTTGGGCTTCAGGGGGCCCATGTAGGTGTGGATGGTGCTGTTGGTGACGTTTACCGCCACGTTGTAGTTCTGGTAGCAGTTGCGCGGGTTGAGCAACTGGGCAAAGGGCAGTTGCGCCAGGGTTATTTCCCGCTCGATGCCCCGGTTGGGGTAGCAGTCCGTACCGTAAGACGAGGCTTTAAGCCGCACGGGCCTGCCGCCGGCCAGATCTTCGATGACATGGCCGCCGCCGTATTTGAAGCGGCCGGGGTAGACCTTGTTCAGGGGATCGTCGGCGGCGGGTTCGGTCGCTCCCAGGTAGGAATCCACGGCGGCAAGGCCCGCGTAGGCGGGCACGTTGTTCAGGGAAACGGACGAGGTGCGCAGGGCGGGCGGGCTTTGCTGGCCGATGTTGAACAAAAGGCCCGACGAGCACATGGGCGAAAAGGTGCCGGTGGTGACCACGTCGACTTCGCGCGCGGCCTTGGCCTTGCCCATGCCGCGCACGGCCTCGGCCATCTCGGCGGCGTTCAGCACAACGGCTTTGCCCGCTTTGATGCGGGCGTTGATTTCAGCGATGGTCTTGCCTGTCTTTGCCATGATCAGCCTGTTCCCTGGATGTTGTATGTTTTCAGTTTGCGGTAAAGATAGCTGCGTTCCAGTCCGATGGTTTCGGCCAGTTTGGCGATGTTGCCGTCGCATTCCTGAAGCTTTGCCGCCAGAAAGTGCGCCTCAAAGGCGCTACGGGCGCTTTTGAAGTCCGCGCCCAACGATCCCAGCGCCAGAAATTCCTCTCCCGACGGGTCCGCCTGTTCCCCGGCGGGGGGCGGGCTTTGCCCCGCGCGTTCCGCCGCCGTGGGGGACGGCGCTTCTCCCGGCGCGGGTCCGGCTTCCGCACAGGGGGGTTCGTCCGCGCTTTTTTCCGCCGCACGGGTCTGGAATTCCGGCGGAAGCCGCGAAAAGTCCACTTCTTCTCCGCTGTGCAGGATAATCATACGTTCCAGAAAGTTCCGCAGCTCGCGCACGTTGCCCGGCCAGGGATAGGCCCGCAGCGACTTTTGCGCGTCACGGGCGAAGCTTACCGGCGCAAGCCCCAGATCCTGGGCCAGGGTGGCGGAAAGGTATTCGGCCAGCAGCAGAATGTCGGCGCCGCGCTCGCGCAGGGGGGGAACCTCTATGGGAAAGACCCGCAGGCGGTAGTACAGGTCTTCCCTGAATGCCCCCGCGCTGATGGCCGCTTCCAGATCCTTGTTGGTGGCCGCGATGACCCGCACATCGGCGTGCATGACCTTGTTGCCGCCCACCCGCTCGAAGCTTTTCTCCTGAAGGATGCGCAGGATTTTCGCCTGGGTCTTCAGGCTCATGTCGCCTATTTCGTCCAGAAACAGCGTGCCCTGGTGGGCCATTTCAAACTTGCCGACTTTGGCGGCGTCCGCGCCGGTAAAGGCCCCTTTTTCGTGGCCGAACAACTCGCTTTCGATAAGTTCCTCGGGAATGGCGGCGCAGTTCAGGGCCACCAAAGGCTTGTCGCTGCGGCGGCTGGCGGAGTGCACGGCCCGGGCGACCAGCTCTTTGCCCGTGCCGTTTTCTCCGGTGATAAGCACCCAGGTGTCCAGGGGGGCCACGCGGCGGATCTGTTCGCGCAGGGTGACCATGACGGGCGACGCCCCCATGGGGCCGCTTTCGCCCGCGTCGCCCAGCATGGCGCGCAGCTTGGTGTTTTCCTTTTTCAGGGCGTGGAATTCCAGGGCGCGCTCGACGGCAAGCAGTACTTTTTCCAGGGACAGGGGCTTTTCAATAAAGTCGTGGGCGCCTTTTTTGATGGCCGTCACGGCGGTTTCAATAGTGCCGTGGCCCGAAATCATCAGCACGGGCAGGGACGGGTAAAGCGCGTGAACCTTTTCCAGCATGGCCAGACCGTCCATGCCGGGCAGCCAGATATCCAGAAACATCAGGTCCACGGCTTCGTTTTCCAGAAAATCCAGCCCCTCTTCGGCGCTTGCCGCCTCAAGGACCGCGTGCCCCTCGTCTTCCAGAATGCCGCGCAAGGAAAAGCGGATGCCTTCCTCATCATCGACAATAAGCAAGCGGGCGGGATTTTTCATGCGATCTCCGGGGACGCGGGCGAACCGGCGGGGGAAGGAAAGAGGAATTCCGGCATGATGCGGCTGGAGGAAATATGCTATGAAAAGCGTTTTTTCGCAACAGGCCCTGGCGCGGGCGGGGTATTTTCCGCACGGCTTACGCAAACGAAGCGGTCCCCGCCTGGGGAAACCGCTCCTAGGAACAATTCACGGATAAAACAACAGTGTTAAAACGCGTTTTTGTTGGTGGAGGGCGTTACCCGGCCCGGATCGTGAAGATCGTCACTACGGGGCGCGGGCACGGGATCTTTGTCCCCGTACATTACGTCGCGCACTCTTTCGTCGATTTTGCGCATTCCTTCGGCGGGCGGGGGCGAACCGGCGATCCAGTTCTGGATGACCTTGCCCGTGTCGATGGCAATGGCCTTGGTGATGGCGTGCATGGGGTCAGAGGGCAGGCGCGTCCGGGTGGCGAACAGAAAATAGTCGTTGGTTTGCGAGGCGGGCATAAGCCCGCTTTGAGCTATGGACCAGACCAGTTGGCCGGACTGGGTGTCGTGGGCTTCTATCTGCACGGAAAGCTGGGAGTCGCCCGCCGTGCCGCCCGCATAGGCATAGGTGACAAAGCCGCCTACCACCATGTCCACCCCGCGCATGCGGCCGAGCTGCACCGCGCGGTCGCGGCGGTAGGGGACGGTGTCGCCGGTGAATTCCATGGCCGGAAAAAGCCGCATGGAGTTCCAGGTCTGCCAGATGACGCGCGCCACGGTATAGCCCAGAGGCATGGAGTTATCCATGGGCTGGGTGACCCGAAAGGGGATAAAGAGCACCGTGGGAGCGTGCGAGGCCTGTTGCGCCGGTTCGATATGCACTTCGGGCGCGGTGCGGCGCACCCACTGGTCGCGGTAGATGATGGTTTTTGCCGAAGGGTCGAAGTTCACATGTTCGTCCACCCCCTGCGCGGTGGCGCAGCCGGAAAGAAACGGCAGGAAAAGCGCAAGCGGGAAAAGGAGCAGAAGGCGTTTCATATGACCCCCGTGGGTTCGGCCGGCGGACATGGATACATGCCCCCGCGTCGGGATACTGACAGCGTTCTGAAAAAAACGTGCCGGAAAAGTTCCTTTTTTCGCAACAGGTTATCGCGTTCTGTCGACAGAACGGCAGATGCCCGGCGGATGCGGGGGAACTTTCCGGTACAGTGCAGCAAAATTAATGCCATTCGGAAAGGAAGTGGCGGTCAGAAAACCTTGGCAACGATGCCGCAAAAAACCAAAGCGGAGCAAATCAGCATTGAAAATGTTTATTTGCTCCGGCGGCGTTCACAGCACGTACCACGCGGCCGCGCCCAGCAGCAGGACAGGGGGCAGGGGGGCGGCCACGGCAAGCTGCCAGGAAAGCCCCAGAGAAAAGCGGCAACCCATGAACAGGGCGATCAGGGACCACAGCGCCCCGGCCGGCGGCCCCACAAAGGGGACGATGCTCAGAATAAGGGGCGACACGGCATAGCCGACGATTTTGAACAGCTTGGGGAAATCGGCCTGGGCCGGGGCGAAGAGGGTAAGCGCCACCTTGATGCCGCCGGTGATGAACATCTGGATGAGGCCAAGGCCGATGGGAGCGAGAAGCAGCGGCAGAAGCAGATCCGTGCCGCCCTGGGATGGCGTGGCCGGCAGATCCATAAGGGCGACGGCGGCCCTGGCCCAGGCCAGAGAGCAGAGAATGGCGAGATATCCCAGAATGAGGAAGAAAAGATAGCCGGAACCCAGAGCTCCTTCGCCGCTGACGCGCGAAAAGAGCGAAGGCGCGTTGAACATGACCCCATGCACGGTGCGCATGAAGGCGCGCAGCCAGCCGTGGCGCGCGGGAACCTCCCAGGGAATGTCGCCGCCGGAGTTTTGCGCGCCTGAGGGGCCGGATTCCTGCCCGTCTTCATCCGGGGAGCCTTCGGGCAGGCCGGTGTCGACAAGTCTGCCGAGATCGCGCAAAGGGCGATCGGCGGTGGCTTGCAGCATGCGCAAATCCCGCTCCACGCGTTCTTCCGGAGGAGTGCCGTCGAGAGCGTAAGAAAAAACCGCCGCCTGCCGGGAAGAGGCGGCCGGGGCGGCCCCGGCTTTTGGGGCGGCGGAAGGCTGCGAGGTTCCACCGGCGGAAATAAAAGACGGAATCACGCCGGAAGTTCCGGTAGCGGGCTGGGTCTGCGCCGGGTCGCAGGTTGCGGCGGAAGGCAAAACCTGCGCCGGATCGAAGAGGCCGGGCGCGGGCGGAGTTTGCGCCGGGGTGGGCGGCGCGGCAGGAATCCGTCCGGCGGCGGAGCGGGCCGCCGTTTCGCCGCCGGGGGCGGCTGATTCTTCAGAGACAGACAAGGCCCGCGTATAAGCGGGAGAGGCGGGCGCGGATTTTTCCGGGGCCGGAAGAGAGGCGGCTTTTGACGGTTCCGCCGGAGCTGGCGCGCCTTTCAAAGGTTCCGCCGGAACAGGGGCGGCTGTTGCCGCCTTTGCCTGGTCGGAAGGGGAATGTTTTTGGGGGGAAGGCGCGGCAAGGGAATCCCCGGGCGTTTCCGGTTCGGCGGGCGCTTTGCCGTTTGCGGCGGCGGCCGCCGGGCGGGGCGTTTCCACTTCCACCACGTGCATGTCTATCTGTGTTTGCCAGCGGTGGTGCAGGGAGTCCACGGCATCCCAGATGTCCACATGCCCGGAAAGATCGGCGGGCGATTTTATTTCGGCCGGGCGGGGTGCGGGACGGGGCGAAGGCGCCGGGGCGCTTTCAGGCGTGACGGCGCGGGGAAGAGTGCGAAAGCGGAACCGGTGGCGGCACTTGGGGCAGGTGGCAAGTTCGGCCGTTGAGGGTATTTTGCTTTCGGAAATAGTGCGCGCATATTCACACTGCGGGCAGCGGATAATCATAGGGGGACCGTCCGTGATGAAAAAAGCCGTCCGGCGAACGGCCTCTGCGGACTTTATACCTTGGGGGTGCTTTAATCAAGTTAAGGAAATATAATAAGGGGGCACCCTTGCGGGCACCCCCGTTGCTGACGCGTTACGGCGTTTTTAACCGCAGTACGACTTCAGGGACAGGCGGCAGGTAGCCCTGGAAAGGGCGGCCTCCGCGCGGATCTGGTTGATGGTTTCGTCGCTTTTTTGGGCCAGACGTTCCTCGGCGCGTTTGCGGGCATGTTCCGCACGGGCGAAATCAATGTTTTCCGCTTCTTCGGCGCTTTCGGCCAGAATGGTTACCTTGTCGTTGGAAATCTCGGCAAAGCCGCCCGATACGAAGACATAGCGGGTTTTCCCGCCGGCCTTGTAATAGAGGCCGCCGATTTTCAGCGCGGACAGGAAGGGAATGTGTCCGGGCAGAATGCCGAACTCGCCTTCCAGGCCGGGAGCGCCCACATAATCAGCCTGGGTGCTGAGCACCATCTGATCCGGGGTCACTATTTCCAGTTGGAGTGATGCCATGATCCCTCCTTATTGTTCCGCTTGACGCTTCTTGTACTTTTCTTCCACCATTTCAATGCCGCCGACCATGTAGAAGTCGGCTTCGCCCATGTGGTCAAACTTGCCGTCCAGAATGGAGCGGAAGGCCTTGATGGTGTCTTCCAGCTTCACGTACTGGCCGGGCGTTCCCGTGAACACTTCGGCCACGTGGAAGGGCTGGGACAGGAAGCGCTGAATGCGGCGGGCGCGCGCCACGACAAGTTTATCCTCGTCGGACAGTTCGTCCATGCCCAGAATGGCGATGATGTCCTGCAGATCTTTGTACTTCTGCAGAATCTGCTGCACGCCGCGGGCCACGGAATAGTGTTCCTCGCCCACCACCTGCGGGTCAAGGATGCGCGAGGTGGAGTCCAGCGGGTCCACCGCGGGGTAGATGCCCAGTTCCGCGATCTGGCGGGAAAGCACGAGCGTCCCGTCAAGGTGCGAGAACGTGGTGGCCGGAGCCGGGTCGGTCAAGTCGTCGGCGGGGACGTACACGGCCTGCACCGAGGTGATGGACCCCTTGGTGGTGGAGGTGATGCGTTCCTGCAGGCCGCCAAGGTCGGTGCCCAGGGTGGGCTGATAACCCACCGCGGAGGGCATGCGGCCAAGAAGGGCCGACACTTCCGAACCCGCCTGGGTGAAGCGGAAGATGTTATCGATGAACAGCAGCACGTCCTGGCCTTCTTCGTCGCGGAAGTATTCCGCGCAGGTCAGGCCGGTCAGGGCGACGCGCGCGCGGGCTCCGGGAGGCTCGTTCATCTGGCCGTACACAAGCGCCGCTTTTTCCAGAATGCCGGCATCCTTGAATTCGTGGTACAGGTCGTTCCCTTCACGGGTACGTTCACCCACGCCCGCGAACACGGACAGGCCGCCGTGCTGCTTGGCGATGTTGTTGATCATTTCCATGAGAATAACGGTCTTGCCCACGCCCGCGCCGCCAAAGAGGCCCATCTTCCCGCCTTTGGGGAAGGGGATGAGCAGGTCCACAACCTTGATGCCGGTTTCCAGCAGTTCCACTTTGGTGTTCTGCTCGGTAAACTCGGGAGCGGAGCGGTGGATGGGCAGGAACTTGTCGCTTTTAACGGGGCCAAGTTCGTCCACGGGCTTGCCCACGACGTTGATGATGCGGCCCAAAGCGCCCGCGCCCACCGGAGCCATGATGGGCTTGCCGGTGTCGGCCACTTCCATGCCGCGCACCAGACCTTCGGTGGCGTCCATGGCGATGGTGCGCACGATGTTGTCGCCCAGGTGCTGCGCGACTTCGCAGATCAGCTCGGGGGCGTTTTCGTTGTTGGGGTTTTTGATATCAAGCGCGGTGAGGATGTTCGGCAGCTTGCCGGAGGGAAACTCCACGTCCACAACCGCGCCGATAACCTGCACGATTTTGCCAATGTTTGCACTCATTTCCGTCACGCTCCCTTGTTAGCCTTTGAGCGCCTCTGCGCCGCCCACAATGTCCATAAGATCCCGGGTGATGGCCGCCTGACGCGTTTTGTTGTACAGCAGCGTCAGCGCTGCCGTCATTTCGTCGCAGTTTCTGGTGGCGTTGTCCATGGCCGCCATGCGGGCAGCGTGCTCGCTGGCGGAGGTGTCGAGAAGACCGCGGTAGATCTGCACCTTGATGAACCGGGGCAGCAGTTCGGCCAAAAGCCCTTCGACAGCCGGCTCATAGATGTATTCTTTGCCCGCGCCCCTGGGGTCTTCTTCCTTGGCCGCCGAGGGGGCGATGGGAAGAAGGGGCAGGACGGTGGGCAGCTGCTTGGCAAGGCTGATGAACTCGCCGTAGACCACGATGACCTCGTCCAGGGCGCCGGAAAGGAACCCGTCCATGACTTCCATGCCCACCTTGTTGGCGATTTGGAAGTCAAGGCTGTTCATCTGTCCGACGATCTGCATGGCCATTTCGAACTCGCGTTTGCGCACGGCGTCGCGGCCTTTTTTGCCGACGCAGTAGAACGTGACCTTTTTGCCTTCGGCGATTTTGCTTCGGGCAAGTTTCAGGGCCGCTGTGATGATGTTGACGTTAAAGCTGCCGCACAGACCGCGATCCGATGTGGCAAGCACGATGCCTGTGGTCTTGACCTCTTCGCGAGCCGCAAGAAGGGGGTGGGCCGCCTCGTCGGTTTTGCCCGCCAGATCCGTCAGCATGTCATAGAATTTCGCCGCGTAGGGGCGGAAACGCTCTATGCGCTGCTGAGCACCACGCAACTTCGCGGAGGCGACCATGTTCATGGCCTTGGTGATCTGCTTGGTCTTTTTGACCCCGCCGATCTTGACTTTGACATCTTTTAAAGAAGCCATTCACGCCTCCGTGTTTACGCCTTGAAATCCTTCTTGAACTCGTTGATGGCCGCCTGCAGACGCTCTTCAATGCCTTTGTCTAGGGCCTTCTTTTCGGAGATGTCCTTGAGAAGATCAGCCTTGGAGGCGCGCATGAAGTCCAGCAGGGCCGTTTCAAAGGGTCTGACGGACTCGACGGGAATGTCGTCCATAAAGCCCTTGGTGGCGGTGTAGATGGAGACAACCTGTTCGTAGTCGATCATGGGCTGGTACTGGGGCTGTTTGAGCAACTCCACCAGACGGGCGCCGCGGTTAAGCTTTTGCAGGGTGGCCTTGTCAAGGTCGGAACCAAACTGGGCAAAGGCCGCCAGTTCGCGATACTGGGCAAGGTCCAGGCGAAGGCTGCCCGCCACCTGTTTCATCGCTTTGATCTGCGCGGCGCCGCCCACGCGGGAAACCGAAAGGCCCACGTTGATGGCGGGGCGCACGCCCGCGTTGAACAGGTTGGGTTCCAGGTACACCTGACCGTCGGTGATGGAGATGACGTTGGTCGGAATGTACGCGGAAACGTCGCCCGCCTGCGTTTCAATGATGGGCAGGGCCGTCAGGGAACCGGCGCCGAAGGCGTCGTCCATTTTGGCCGCGCGTTCCAGAAGGCGCGAGTGCAGGTAGAAAACGTCGCCGGGGAAAGCTTCGCGTCCCGGAGGGCGGCGGAGCAGCAGGGACATCTGGCGGTATGCCGTGGCCTGCTTGGAAAGGTCGTCATAGATGATCAGGGCGTGTTTGCCGTTGTTGCGGTAAAACTCCGCCATGGCGCAGCCGGAGTAGGCGGCGATGTATTGCAAGGAGGCGGGTTCGGACGCGGTGGCCGAAATGATGGTGGTGTATTCCATCGCGCCGTACTTGCGCAGGGTGTCGGCCACCAGGGCCACAGTGGCCTTTTTCTGGCCGATGGCGACGTAGAAGCAGTGGATGTCCGTGTTTTTCTGGGCCAGGATGGCGTCGATACAAACGGCGGTCTTGCCGGTCTGGCGGTCGCCGATGATAAGTTCGCGCTGGCCGCGGCCGATGGGCGTCATCGCGTCGATGGCCTTGATGCCGGTGGGCATGGGCTCGTGTACGCTTTTACGGGCGATGATGCCGGGGGCCTTGATTTCCACGGGGCGCATTTCGGTCTGGCCCAGGGGGCCAAGGCCGTCGATGGGCTGCCCCAGGGGGTTGAGCACGCGGCCCATGACGGCGTCGCCCACGGGCACGGAGAAGATCTGGCCGGTACGTTTGACCGGGTCGCCTTCTTTGATGCCGGTGTCGTCGCCAAGCAGCGCCACGCCCACGTTGTCTTCTTCAAGGTTCAGAACCATGCCCATAAGGCCGCCCGGAAACTCGAGCAGTTCCATGGCCATGGCGTTGCTGACGCCGTAGACGCGGGCGATGCCGTCACCGACGTACAGAACGGTACCGGTTTCGCTCATTTCTACGCGCTGCTCGTAGTTCTGAATCTGGCCTTCGATGATTTTGCTGATTTCTTCTACTTTGATCTGCATGGCCCTACTCACCCCTCTTGATGGTGTCTTTGAGGATGGAAAGTTGTGCCCGGAGGCTGGCGTCCATGACCTGGTCGCCCACCTTCAGCACTACGCCTCCGAGAATTTCAGGGGAAACGCCAAAGTCCAGCATCAATGTGCGTTTGGCTTTCTTCTCAAGCTGTTTCACCACCGCGGCCTGTTTGGCCTCTTCCAGGGGAACGGCGGTCAGAAGTTGTCCGCGCAGGATGCCTTTTTCGGCATCGAGCAGCTCGTGGAATACCGTGGTCACGGCGTCCAGGGCGTCCATGCGTCCTTTCTCGGCGAGAAGCATGAGAAAGTTGCGGATCGCGCCTTTGATGTTCAGCTTTTTGGCCAGGCTAACCACCAGCTTTTTCTTTTCCTCGGCGGAAAAGATGGGGTTGCGGAAAACCTTGGCCAGTTCGGGGGAAGCCGCCTGGGCCGAACGGAGTGCGTCAAGGGCGGAAGCATAGCCGTCAAGCTCCGGCAGGCCGGACTGTTTGCCCAGTGCGAACAGGGCCCGGGCATATCTTCGCGCTACGATATTGCCGGTCAATTGAGCACCACCTTTGTTAGATATTTATCCACGAGCTTTGTGTGCTCGGCGGCGGAAAGCTTTTTCACCAAAAGCTTTTCCGTGGCCTCAACGATTTTATCGGCCATTTCGGCGCGCATTGCCTCCATGGCCGCGTTAATCTCGTTTTGCGCCGTGACCTTCGCCTGGGCGGATATCTGGGCGGCGGACTTTTCAGCCTGGGCGATAATGGCGGCCTTCAGCGCTTCGCCCTGAGCGCGGTAATCTTCAATAATGGCCTTGCGCTCGGTTTCCAGGTTGGCAATGCGCGCTTCCACATCTTCAAGGCTTTTGCGGGCCTCTATTTTGCGGTTTTCAAGGTCGCTGATTTCCGTGGCGATGGCCTCGGTGCGGCCCTTGAAAAAGCCCACGATCTTTTTGCCGAAGAAGTAGGCGATAACGCCCACAAACAGGGCAAAGTTCAGAACGCGCCAGAAGAAGTTGCCCCAGGGCAGGGCATGCTCGCCCCCGGCGGAGGCGTAAGCCGCGCCGGCGGTGAAGAGCAAAAAGCAAAAAGCGGTGAGAAGCAGGGTAAGACGGTGCACGCTGAATCCTCCCTGCGCCGGTGTGCGGCGCTGCCGAAAGTTAGCCGAGAATCTTGGTCATTGCCTTGGCGGCAAAGCTGTCCACCTGGGAGAGAAGGGCCTTGCCGGCGGTTTTGGCGTCCTTGGCCACCTGCGCCCGGTGGGCGGTCAGAAAGCTTTGGGCCTCGGCCTGGGCGGCTTGCAGCAGGGCTTGTTCGCGGGAGTGGCCTTCGGCCTTCAGGGCGTCGCGATCGACAGAGGCTTCCGTGCGGGCATGGGAGAGGGAGGTTTCGTAAGAGGCCAGTTTCTGGTTGGCCTCGGCGGTGAACTTCTCAACATCCGCCGCGTAGCCGGCCGTAAGGGCCTTGCGGGCGGCGATATGCGCGCGCACCGGCTTGATGAGCAGGTAATTGAGCACCACGATGGTAATCAGGAAGTTCACCAACTGTATCCACAGTGTGGTATCCAGAGCGATCATGTTTCCCATTGGCTACACTCTCTTGCTGCGGTTGTGAAATAATGCTCAACGTCGCGCGAACCTTACCCGGTGGTTGTGTTTTTGTAAAGCTTTTTCCTGGTCCCTCCTTGGCTGAGGGCAGGGGCGGGGAGTGTTTTTGTCCGGCTAAGTCGTTGTTTCGCCAAAGCAAAAATGAATATTCCTTTTCGCTTTGCCGGGGGTTACTGTTTTACGGTTTCGTCGGCGGCATGAAGGCTGGAACCGGCCTGGGCCGCCAGGTTGTGCGCTTTTTGCACGGAAAGGCCCTTGGGGGTTTCCTTGCCCATGTGCAGTTCGCCCTGCAAAAGGGCGCCTTCTTCCATGGTCAGCAGCGGAGTGGTGATTACCCCGGTCACCTTGGCGGACTGGTGCAGCACGGTGCGCTTGGCCACGCAGATGTCCCCGCTGAGGTTGCCCAGCACCACCAGTTCGTTGATGTTGACGGTGCCCTGCACCTTGCCGTCCTTGCCGATAATCAGCTTGCCCTCGGAAGTGATGGTGCCCACGAAATTGCCGTCGACGCGGATGGTGCCCCTGAAGGAGAGCTGCCCCTGATAGTCGGTGCCCGCCGCCAGATACCCGGTGAATTGTTCTTTTGCCATGGCGAAGTTCCTTGTGTTGAGATCAGCTTGACTTGAACATGAACCGCCGCATGGAGACATTCAGCACAAGCCCGAGCATGAGAAAATTGACGATCGTCGCCGTGCCGCCGTAACTGATGAAGGGCAGCGGCACCCCGACCACGGGCATAAGCCCGACCACCATGCCGATGTTGATCAGAATCTGCCAGAAAAAGTAAAAGAAGACCCCGGCGCATAACAGGCTGCCGAAGCTGTCCTTGGCCTCGCGGGCCGTATTGATGATGCACAGAAGAAAACAGCAGAAAAGGGCCAGCAGAACGACGCATCCCAGAAATCCCCATTCTTCGCTGAGCACGGCGACGGCGAAGTCGGTGTGTTTTTCGGGCAAAAAACGCAGAAGGCTTTGGGTGCCCTGCTGGAATCCCTTGCCCCAGAACTCTCCCGATCCGATGGCGATTTGCGATTGTATGATATGGTACCCCGCCCCCTGGGGATCGCGGGTGGGGTCCATGAACATCATGATGCGTTCCTTCTGGTAGTCCTTCAGAACGAACCAGCCCGCCGGCATCATCAGCAGCACCGTAAGCGCGCTGACGATGAACACGTGCGGCTTGACGCCTTTATACAAAATGACCCCGCCCACTAGCAAGAGGATAAGGATGGCCGTGCCGAGATCGGGCTGGAGAAAGATGAGCGTGCAGGGGGTAACCACGGCGATGCCCAGCACGAAAAAAAACTGTCTCCAGCCAAGAGAGCCCTTGTAGCGCGACAGCAGGGCCGCGCCCATGAGCAGCGAACTTATTTTGGCGAGTTCGCTTGGTTGCAGGCGCGTGAACTTCAGATCAATCCAGCGCGTGGCCCCTTTGGCCGTGGTGCCCACCAGAAGCACGGCCGTAAGAATGACTATGGCGCAGACAAAAGCGGGCAGGGCCAGGTTTTTAAGGTGCCGGTAATCGAAAAGTGTGCACACCGCCATGCCGCATACGCCAAGCCCCCCCCACAAAAGCTGGCGCTGAAAGTACGGGGCCACCTGGATGCCGTCTTCAATGCGTACCCCGCCGGCGGAATAAAGATTGACGACCCCCACGGAGAACAGCAGCAGGGTAAAGCCGATAAGGCTCCAGTTGGCGTGGGTGATCAGACGTCTGTCTATGGCGCTCATGGGCGTCCTCCCGCGGGGGCTGCGGCGCGCGCGTCTTGCCGGGGCGGCGCGGAAGCCCCGGCCGCCGCCGGAGCGGCGTCTTCACGGGCGGAGGCTCCGCCGCGCCGCCGGGGCGCTTCCCGCGCGGGTGCTTCCGCCGGGCTCCGGGATTCCTGCAAAAAGCCGGGCTCCGGCGGAGAAACGGGCGAAGAAGGAACGGGACCGAACAGGGCGTCGTACACCTTGGCGGTGATGGGGCCGGCCACCGCGCCGCCGCCGCCGCCGTGCTCCACCATGGTGATGACCACGTAAGTCTTGCCGTCCTTCATGCCCCAGGAAGCGATCCAGGCGTGGTCGCGGTGCAGGTAGGCCATTTCGTGTTTTTTCAAGCGCACTTCGCCGATGCGCACCACCTGGGCCGTGCCGGTCTTGCCGCCCATGACGGCGTCGGGGCGGTTGATGCGTTTGGCTGTTCCGGTGGAAGCGGTGACGTGCATGCCTTCAAGGATGAAATTGCGCTGCGAGGCGGTAAGGGGGATGGTCCCCTTTACTTCCTTGGGCTCGTTTTCGATAAGGCTTGGTTTCAGGCGTTCTCCCCCGTTAAGCAGGGAACTGACGAACACGGCCATCTGCACGGGGGTGACCAGGGTATAGCCCTGGCCGATGGAGACGTTCAGGGTTTCGCCCCGCTGCCAGGGCTCCTTGAAGCGTTCCAGCTTCCAGGAGCGGCTGGGCACCAGTCCGGAGCGCTCGTGCGGCAGGTCGATGCCCGTGAGACAGCCGAAGCCCGCGGCCTTGGCGAAACGCTCAATATTGTCGATGCCCACTTTTTGTCCCATTTCGTAATAGTAGACGTCGCACGACTCCACCAGGGATCGCAGCATGTTCACGGCGCCGTGCCCGCCCTTTTTCCAGCAGCGGAAGACGTGCGTGCCCAGCGTGACCTGGCCGGAGCAGGTTACCGTGGCCTGGGGGCTGATTTTTTGTTCCAGCAACAGCCCGGCCATCACCAGCTTCCATACGGAACCGGGCGGATACACGCTTTGTATGGCCCGGTTTTGCAGGGGGTGCCTGGGGTTGTCCACCAGGGCTGCCCAGTCCTTTTTGGAGAGTTTGGCGGTAAAAGCGTTGGTGTCGTAAGAAGGATGGGTGACCAACGCGCGCAGCTTGCCCGTGTCCGGCTCCATGACCACAATGGCGCCCGCTTCATCGCCCAGCGCATCGGAAGCCGCCTGCTGCAAATCGATGTCCAGGGACAGCGTCAGGTTGGCTCCGGCCTGGGGGGGCTGCTCGCGCTGCCTGTTAAGCTGGCGGCCGTGCACGTCCACTTCCACGATGTTGCTGCCCTTGATGCCGCGCAGGGTCTTTTCCTTGGTGAGTTCAAGGCCCAGCTTGCCGACGATGTCGCCGGGGACCAGTTTGTACTTGGCGCGCTCCGCCTCGCTTTTGTCCTTCAGCTCTTCCTCGTTGGCCTTGAGTTCCTTTTCGTTGGCCTCGGCCACGTAGCCCAGGACATGAGCGAAGAGGGGCCCCAGGGGGTAGTAGCGGCGCTGGCGGATTTCCACGCTCAGGCCCGGCCACTGGTACAGCTGCTGCTCGATGTCGGCGATCTGTTCAAAGGGGATGTCCGTGGCGATGATCTGCGGCTCAAAGGACTGCACCTGCCGGGCGTCCTGATGGAACTTGGCCTGCAAGTGGGCCAGGGGGGTGTCGGTCCATTCGCTGACCTGGGCGAGGGTTGCGGGAATGTCCGGGCAGTCTTCGCGGATAAGGGCCAGGCAGTAAGCCGGGCGGTTTTCCGCCAAAAGCCGCCCTTTAAGGTCAAGGATGATGCCGCGCGTGGCGTAGACGCGTTCCTGCCTGGTGCGGTTGGCGTGGGAAAGCCTGGTGTAGTCCTCGCCGTGGAGCATTTGCAGGTACCAGAAGCGCAGCACGAACAGCAGGAACAAAAAGACCACCAGACCGTAAAGCAGATACAGCCCCCCGCGGGAAGGCTGGTAGCCGTCGGTGCCGACTTCAATGTGCATGATGACGCGCCGCCTTGCCGCGCGCAAGGTAGGCCAGGCCCCAGACGACGGGGATGATCAGGGTCTGGGTCAGGCAGTCCTGCACGAGTTGGGGGTATACGACGGGAATATTTTGCAGGATGCAAAGAAACCAGGTGAGTACCCCCCGGTATACGCCGAGGCTGGTGGAAAGCATGGCGACGAACAGAAGGTTGTCGGCCACGAAAAGCCGCGCGCTCATGTGAAACAGAAAAATTTGCCCCCCATACCAGAGGAAAGCCCCGCCGAACATGAGGCTGCCCGTGCCTTCCTGGATGAGGGTAAAGATGACGAACAGCCAGAAAGACTGGGAAAAGCGTTTTTCCTGCAGGGAAATGAGAAATCCGGGGGTAAGCGCGTCAACGCCGGGAATCTGGCGCTGCACCAGCAGGGCTCCCACGATATAGGCGGCCCACCACAGCGATTTGCGAAGGCCCTTCATCGCGGGGCCCCGCCGGCGGCGCCTGCGCCCGTTCCCGTGGGGGAAGCGGTTCCGGCGGCTCTTGCCGGGGCGGCTTCCCCGGCGGTTCTGGCTGTGGCGCCGGTCCTGCCGGCGGCCGGAGCCGCGCCGCTGCTTCGCGCCCCGCTTCGCTCCGGTCCGGCTGTCCCGTTACGTCCGATAGCGCCCGCCGCGTCGCCGCTTTGCGCAGGTCTGGCCGTACCGTTTTTTCCGGCCAAAGCGCCCGACGGGCCGGCTTCGGCGGCCGTTTCTTCAACGGGCGTCCGGGCATCGGCATCAGCGGCGGGGGGGGGCACCAGGGGCGGGCCGCTGCCGACGGGTTGCAACAGAATGACTTCTTCGGTTTTTTCCAGGTCCACCACCGGGCGCGCCTGCACGCGCAGGAACAGAATCTCGTTGCCCGGCGTCACTTTGGTGACCACGCCCACGGGGATGCCCTTGGGGAAGACGTGATCCATGCCGGCGGTGACCAGCAGTTCGCCTTCCTTGATTTTGGCGTTCTGGGCGACGTACGAAACTTCAAGGCGGGGTTCGGAGCCGGAAACGCCCGTCAGGATGCCGGGGGTACGGCTGTCCTGGCTGACGACGGCGACGCGAAAACCCGGGTCGGTGAGCATAAGCACCGTGGCGGCGTGGGGGGCGGCGCGCAGCACCCGGCCCGCTACCCCCTGATCGGTGACCACCGGGGTTTCGGCAACGGCGCCGTCCACGTACCCTTTGTCCACGGCGAAGGTCTTGAGGGCGGCCTGGGGGCCGAAGCGCATGGCGATGATGCGGGCGGCAAAGCCGGGGCGCTCCTGCAAAGCGCCCAGACGCAGCAGGGCGCGCAGGCGTTTCAACTCGGCCTTGTCTTCCGCTTCCGCGACGCGGGTGGATTCGGCCTTGCGCAGTTCGTCGCGCAGGCGGGCGTTTTCCTCGGCCACGTCGATGAGAGCCACGTACTTGTCCCAGTAGTCGGAACAGGCGTCTTTGACCCAGACAAAGGGCGACAGCACATAACCGACGATTTCAAGCCCGGAGCGCTCCGCGACGGTATCCAGATATCCGGTGCGCGCATTCCAGGCAAAGAGGCCGAGGTAGCAGAAAAGGGCTAAAACAAGAACCCCGATGAGGCGGTTGGAGGCGGTAGGGCTAATCTACGCAGACCTCCTTGAGGATATGGATGTTGTCCAGGGCTTTGCCGGTGCCCATGACCACGGTGGACAGCGGATCGTCCACCACGGTGATGGGAAGGGAGGTTTCTTCGCGCAGAAGCTGATCCAGCCCCTTGAGCAGCGCGCCGCCGCCGGTGAGCACTATGCCCCGGTCAACGATGTCGGCCGCCAGTTCGGGCGGGGTTTGCTCAAGAGCCACGCGCACGGCCAGGACGATGGCGTCCACCTGCTCGGAAATGGCCTTGCGTACCTCTTCGGAGGTGATGATGATGTTCTGCGGGATGCCCGTCACCAGATCGCGCCCTTTGACCTCCATTTCCTGTTCCGGGTCCAGAGGGTAGGCCGAGGCGATGTTCATTTTGATGGCTTCAGCGGAGGATTCTCCGATCAGCATGTTATACTTGCGCTTGACGTGGGTCATGATGGCTTCGTCCATCTTGTCGCCGCCCACTCGCACCGACTTGGAATACACGATGCCGGAAAGGGAGATGACCGCCACTTCCGTGGTGCCGCCGCCGATATCGACCACCATGTTGGAGGTGGGCTCCTGGATGGGCAGGTTGGCCCCGATGGCCGCGGCCATGGGTTCTTCGATAAGATAGACTTCGCGGGCTCCCGCGCTTTGGGCCGATTCCTTCACCGCGCGCTTTTCCACCTGGGTGATGCCCGTGGGCACGCAGATCATGATGCGCGGACGCACCAGGCGGCGGGAGTTGTGCACCTTGGAAATGAAGTGGCGCAGCATGGCTTCGGTGACTTCAAAGTCCGCGATGACGCCGTCCTTCATGGGGCGGATGGCCTCAATGTTGCCGGGGGTTCTGCCCAGCATGCGCTTGGCGTCCTGTCCCACGGCCAGCACCTGGTTGCTGCCCCTGTTGTCCTTTTTTACCGCCACGACGGAAGGCTCGCGCAGGATGACTCCCTTGCCCTTGACGTAAACGCAGGTATTGGCCGTGCCTAGGTCAATGGCCAGGTCGCTTGAAAACATGCCGAGAATGGAATCCAGTATTTTGGGCATAAAAGTCGTCAGCCTCGTTACATCTGGTTGGAAGAAAACACGGAAAAAGACCGCGGGGCCAAAGGCGCCCCGGCAGGCGTGTTCCGGCGGGGAAGGCGACATTTGTTTCGGGAAGCCGTCCCGGCATGGCAAAAGTTCGGGAACCGCCTTGGCTAACCCGGGCGCGGCGGACTCAGGGCTGCGGGAGCCGGGCGAAGCCCGGCTTTGCGGCAAAGCTGACCCCGTACGGGCGGGGGTGTAGCGAAACGTTCCAGAGGGCGCACGATAACCCACTTCGCGGGAGATTTCCACAAAAAGAGGACGAGGTGCAAAAACTTGTACCGAAAAGGGGAGGGCCAGGCGTTCTGATGGTTGAAAAATGAAAAGCGCCCCTTGCGGGGCGCCCGGAAATCACAAACGGCTGCCGTAGCCGTTCCGGGGCGCTTAAAAGCGTTGCCCTGCGGCTCGTCATCTTCCACAGAAGCGAGAGGAGCGCTTGTTGTGACTTGATGAATCTCTTTAAACATTTTATCATATAGTCGTCAAGCTTTGATAGGGACCATTTTTCATAAAAGGGGCTATGTATGCGGGGACAGCGGTATATTCTTGGCCTTGATCTTGGTGTAGCTTCCATCGGGTGGGCAGCGCTATCCATAGATGAAGAAGGTGGACCGGCAGGCATTATAAAAACCGGCATCAGACTTTTTGATATGATGGGGGACACACAGCCGGATACGTATAGTTCCGGCATGGACGCAAGCCCCACGGAAGAGCGCCGCGCGGCGCGGCTTAGACGCCGTCAGGTGCAACGCCATGCGAAGCGGCGGAAACGCATTTTCATCTTATTGCAAAAATATGGGCTACTTCCAGCGGGGAACGCCAAAGATGCGGTCGGGCGTTCCCGATTCTTTGCGGAGCTGGACTTGGCATTGCGTGAAAGCTGGTTCAAAGAGCATTCCCACGATTACCAGTGGCGCAGGGATCCGGATCTGCTTCAGATATTCCCCTACAAACTTCGAAGCGCCGGCATAACGGAACCGCTTGCGCCGCACGCATTCGGGAGGGCGCTGTACCATCTGTCCCAGCGGCGCGGCTTTCAGAGCAACAGGAAAGAGGAGGCAATGCTTCAGGCGCTGGAGGGAACCCCGGAGGAGCGCTCGTCTCTTTCGGAAGAAGAAAAGGAACTGGGCAAGGTAAAGGCCGGCATCCATGAACTGGAAGAAACCATGTGCGCCGCCGGGGCCGCGACTGTGGGACAGTATCTGGCGAGCCTTTCTCCTTCCCATACCCGTATCCGGGGACGGTATACAAGCCGTGCCATGGTGAAAAATGAATTCGTCCTGCTGTGGGAACGCCAGCGGCTTCTGCACAAAGAGCGCTCCCCGGACGGCAGCTATCCCGCCTGGTTGCGCCGGGAGGCGCAGAACGCTCTGGAAAAAGCCGTGTTTTTTCAAAGGCCGCTTAAATCGCAGAAAGGCCTTGTGGGGCGTTGCTCGCTGGAGCCGGGCGACAAGCGTTCTTCGTTCAATTGCCCGGAAGCCCAGGAATTCCGGCTGTTGCAAAAACTCAACGATCTTGCATGGTCGGATGTCGATCTGAACTGGCATCGCGTGGCGGATGTTCCTGAACAATGGGCTGCGGCGCATGCGGCGCTTATGCGTTCCGCTTCGGTTTCTTTTTCAGCGCTTCGGAAACTGCTGGGACTGCCCCGGGGAATCCGTTTCAATTTCGAGCAGGACAAAGAGGACAAGCTGATAGGCCACCGCATCAACGCCCGGATGCTGGATGCTTTCGGGGAAGACTGGTTCGGTTTCGATTCCGAAAAGCAGGCGGCGATTCTGCATGATCTTTTGAGCATACAGAAGCTTGAGGTGCTCAAAAAACGCGCTCTCACCGTCTGGGGGCTTGATGAGGCGCACGCCAGGAAATTTATTCGGGGCTTCATCGACGACGGCTACTGCCTGCTCGGTAAAAAGGCGTTGCGCAAGCTTTTGCCCGAAATGCGCAAAGGGGTTTCCTACGGCGTCCTGCGCCCCGCGCTGTATCCGCCGCGCGTAGATGAGGATGCGCACGATTTTTTGCCTCCGGTCATGCGGGTGCAGGACACCTTGCGCAATCCCGCCGTCATCCGCTGCCTCACGCAGTTGCGCAAGCTGATGGCCGCGCTGGTCCGCCGGTACGGCAAGCCGGAGATCATACGGGTAGAATTGGCTCGTGACATGAAAAAAAGCCGCGAAGACCGAAAAAAGATCGCGAAAAACCAAAAGAGCCAGGCGAAACTCAGGGATAGGGCAAAGGCTAAGCTTGAGTCCATGGGCATTCCCACGCCGGGCAGAAGCGATGTGGAAAAACTGCTGCTGGCCGAAGAGTGCGGCTGGCGCTGCCCGTATACCGGAAAATCCATCGGCTGGCCGGATCTTTTCGGCTCCCATCCAAAATTCGATGTGGAGCATATTCTTCCGTACAGCAAGGTATTCGATAACAGCTTTCTGAACAAGACGCTGTGCTGCACGGAGTATAACCGGAAGAAAGGAAACAGAATACCTTACGAGGCGGCGGGAGGCGACAGTCCGGAATACGCGTTGATTCTGGAACGCGTGAAGAAACTCCATTCTCAGGAAAGCCTCGCCGCTTCCGTGCTGGGACTGGGCAGACAGAGCTTTTATAACGCCGAGGTCCTGACCAGAGCGAAGTTGATGCGTTTCATGGCCAAGGATTTATCCAGCTACGAGAATTTTACGTCAAGGCTTCTCAACGATACCCGGCATGCCTCGCGGGTGGCCATGGAATACCTGTCGCTGCTGTACGGGGAAGAGGCGTTGCGCCGCAAGTGCGTCCAGGTGGGACGCGGCGGCGTGACCGCCCAGTTGCGCGGCGTCTGGCGGCTGAATGAAATTCTTGGAGACGGAGGCGAAAAAAGCCGGGACGATCATCGGCACCATGCCGTGGATGCCGTGGCCATAGCCAGTACCAGTCCCGCATTGATGCAGCGGATGCAGGTGGTCGCCGCCGATCAAGAGCGGGAAACCGGCGGTTCCCGGCTGAAATTACGGGGCAGGCTTCTGCCGCCCTGGGAGAGGTTTCTGGACGATGTGCGGTCATCGGTTTTTTCTATTGTCCCTTCGCTCAGCGTTCGCAGGCGCGCGCGCGGGCCGTTGCACAACGAAAATCCCTACGCCCGGCGCCTTCACCCCGGCACGGGGGAGGAGGTATACGCCATCCGCAAAAGCGTTGCCGGCATAGGCAACGGCAGGCCCACAGAACAGGATGTCGCCAAATTTTCCGCCGGGTTGCTCAGCAATAGCAAAGAGTTGCGGGGAAAATTGTATAGGGAACTATTGGAACAGCCGGGAGGGGAAGGCTCGGGCCGTGTCCGCGCCGCGCGCGTGGTACAGAAGCCGGGGACCATGGTGGCTGTGGGGGCGGACAATACTCGGTGGTATGCCAATGAGTTTAACCATCATACGCCTGTGTTCGCGCGCAGGGTCAACGGAAAGGAGGCGTGGTGGTCCCCCGGACCGGTAACGCTGCTGGAAGCCATGCTCCGGGTGCAGAGAAAAGAGACTCTGGTGAATATCGTTGATGCGGAAGGGGGGCGCTTTCTGTTCAGCCTGGCCTCGGGCGACTGCATCCGCGTCATGTACAGGGACGAAGAAGAGTTTTTGAAAGTGCGAACCGTTTATATGGATGGTGATAAGCCCAAGGTCGAAGGCACGCGTTTGACCGATGCGCGCACCAAAAAAGAGATGAAAGCGACGATTAAGGAAGATAAAGCTTTTTTCGCGCTGAGCCTTAAGCAATTGCAGGAAGGCGGCTGCCGGAAAATTCGTGTGCTGCCTTGCGGCGACGTGGTGGACTGCAATGAATGACCGCATCATCGACATCAGCAGGGCGCCCGCCCGCCTGTCCATCGATAACGGGCGGCTGGTGCTCGCCGTGGGAGAGACAAAGGAAATCGTGCCGCTGGCGCACATGCGGGCGCTGATCGTTTCCTGTCCCGGCGTCACCTATACCCACGCCGTGCTCGACCGCCTCATGGAGGCCGGGGTATCCTTTATTTGCTGTGATGACAAACACCAGCCGTCGGGCATGCTGTTGCCGCTTGTGGGCAATTCCGTGCAGACGGAGCGCTTTCGCCTTCAGGCGGAACTGGGCGTGACCGTCCGCAAGCGGCTTTGGCAAAGCGTGGTGCGGGCCAAGGTCAGGGAGCAGGCGGCGGTGCTTGAGCGTTTTGCCAGGCCAAACCCTCTGGCCTCTCTGTGGCGGCGCGTTAAATCCGGCGACGCCGATAACATGGAAGCGCAGGCCGCGCGGCTGTACTGGCCGCTGCTGTTCGGAAAGGAGTTCGAGAGGCGGCGCGAAGGATGCGGCATCAACGCCCGCCTCAATTATGGATATGCGATTATCCGCGCCATGACGGCGCGGGCATTGGTGGGCGCGGGGCTGCATCCTTCCCTGGGGTTGCATCATCACAACCGGTATGACGCGTACTGCCTCGCCAGCGATATGATGGAGCCTTTTCGGCCCGTCGTGGACGCGGAAGTGGCCCGGCTGCAACCGGCGGCGGACAGTGAGCTTTGTCCGGAGAGCAAGCGGGGTATCGTCGCCGCCCTGGAGTCACGCTGGGTGGTGGAAGGCGAGTCCAGAACTCTTGCGGACATCATTACCCGCGCCTGCGAATCGCTGATGGGCGTGATAGCCGGCGTCCGCAAAGAATTATGGCTGCCCCGGATGGAGCCGATTGATGAAAACGCGCCGGTATGAACCCTCGAGGTACAGAGTCATGTGGTGTCTTGTGCTGTTTGATTTGCCGACGGGAAGCGCGGAAGAGCGCAAGCGGGCCGGTGACTTCCGGAAGATTCTGCTGCACGAGGGCTTCGTCATGCTGCAGCTTTCGGTGTACGGACAGCCATTTCGTGATGACTCGCATTGTGAAAAGATAGCGCGGGTGCTTCGGTCCGAGGTTCCCCCCAAGGGGGAAGTACGGCTTTTGTACGTCACTGATAGCCAGTTCGCGAAAATGGAAGTTTTTTTGGGAAAAACGCCGAAAAAACCGGAAAAAATTCCACAGCAACTCTTGCTTTTTTGAGAAAAAACCAGGGGAAAAGTAAACAATATAGGGCGCATATGCGCCCTATATTGTATGGGGGGAGATTTTTAAGGTCAAGTCACAACTACAAACGAATTCCATCGCGCAGGACATCCATTGTATGGGGGGAGATTTTTAAGGTCAAGTCACAACTGAAAATCAGGCATACCGGCCTCGTTTCTGATTGTATGGGGGGAGATTTTTAAGGTCAAGTCACAACGGTAGGGAAGATCCCTACCTAGCTCCATGAATTGTATGGGGGGAGATTTTTAAGGTCAAGTCACAACTTAAACAGTGCTCCAAGGTTCGGATGATTGATTGTATGGGGGGAGATTTTTAAGGTCAAGTCACAACTGAGGCTTACATACAAAAGCTACTTGGGCAATTGTATGGGGGGAGATTTTTAAGGTCAAGTCACAACATGCTGTTGCCGCGCATCAGGCTGTCGATGATTGTATGGGGGGAGATTTTTAAGGTCAAGTCACAACAGGTCGTCGCCGTGTTCGGTGACGGTGAAATTGTATGGGGGGAGATTTTTAAGGTCAAGTCACAACCAATTTTCGTGCTCTTCGTCGTCGTGGTCTATTGTATGGGGGGAGATTTTTAAGGTCAAGTCACAACTTCCCGTCAATTAAAGAGATTAACATTATCATTGTATGGGGGGAGATTTTTAAGGTCAAGTCACAACCAAGCCCCGGCGCTTTTAAGCGCGGCAAGAATTGTATGGGGGGAGATTTTTAAGGTCAAGTCACAACATTCTGGAAATCAAGCAGCTATAGCCCTCAATTGTATGGGGGGAGATTTTTAAGGTCAAGTCACAACTCGATCGACTTCACATTGAAGTCGATAAGAATTGTATGGGGGGAGATTTTTAAGGTCAAGTCACAACTTGTTATGCCCCTTTATCCAGATGGCAGTAATTGTATGGGGGGAGATTTTTAAGGTCAAGTCACAACAGAAGTTTCAAAACCAAATATTTTTTTGAAATTGTATGGGGGGAGATTTTTAAGGTCAAGTCACAACTTTAGACTTCCCAATTCCAAAATTCTTCCCATTGTATGGGGGGAGATTTTTAAGGTCAAGTCACAACTGAAAGTTCCTAGCATTATGGAATATTTAATTGTATGGGGGGAGATTTTTAAGGTCAAGTCACAACTAATAAGTATATAGATGGAGGAATAATTTCATTGTATGGGGGGAGATTTTTAAGGTCAAGTCACAACCTAACGGTGTCTGTTTACCTGATTCTGTAAATTGTATGGGGGGAGATTTTTAAGGTCAAGTCACAACTGTGCTGTAATGTAGCTACAGCTTTATTGTATTGTATGGGGGGAGATTTTTAAGGTCAAGTCACAACCGTCGTCCACGGCAATGGACATGTCCGCCAATTGTATGGGGGGAGATTTTTAAGGTCAAGTCACAACCACATACACCTGCTATGTGGGATTTACCTGATTGTATGGGGGGAGATTTTTAAGGTCAAGTCACAACAAAAGTGGCGTGATATGGCCGGAGATACCTATTGTATGGGGGGAGATTTTTAAGGTCAAGTCACAACCATGCTGAACTCACCGGGCATATCGAATCAATTGTATGGGGGGAGATTTTTAAGGTCAAGTCACAACTTGGTGATGGTGTATGTCTTACCGGTGCGATTGTATGGGGGGAGATTTTTAAGGTCAAGTCACAACAGGGGGTCAGCCCAAACAAAGTTAGCGATTATTGTATGGGGGGAGATTTTTAAGGTCAAGTCACAACATCACCCGCAACACATTCTCCGCCTTTTCCATTGTATGGGGGGAGATTTTTAAGGTCAAGTCACAACCTCCTGACGGTTATGTAACTTTGAACTCCGATTGTATGGGGGGAGATTTTTAAGGTCAAGTCACAACCCGATCAGCCCGGCATAATCCATATTGGCGATTGTATGGGGGGAGATTTTTAAGGTCAAGTCACAACAACATACAAGCGAGAGAGAACAAGGCCAGAATTGTATGGGGGGAGATTTTTAAGGTCAAGTCACAACCTTTGCGTTTCTCATTTCTTCAGCAGTTGGATTGTATGGGGGGAGATTTTTAAGGTCAAGTCACAACAGTGGTGTGACAGTACATCGATTGTGTTTCATTGTATGGGGGGAGATTTTTAAGGTCAAGTCACAACGTGATTCCGCAAGTGCTGCGCACGGTGCCGATTGTATGGGGGGAGATTTTTAAGGTCAAGTCACAACTTCTGGCCGTCGACAAGGCCGTTTTCCTCGATTGTATGGGGGGAGATTTTTAAGGTCAAGTCACAACCGCATTTTGCGGGCCTGGCGCTCAAAGAGGATTGTATGGGGGGAGATTTTTAAGGTCAAGTCACAACCGCCATAGATGCCGAAGTAGGCGTCGGCAAATTGTATGGGGGGAGATTTTTAAGGTCAAGTCACAACGTTGCCAGATATACCTCGTCAGCTTCTTTGATTGTATGGGGGGAGATTTTTAAGGTCAAGTCACAACCGCAAGGCGTGCTGTAATCTCACACGCTCCATTGGACCGGGGAGGTCGATCCCAGCTCAGAAGCACAGCTACACTTCACACAGATCGGCGCGCACCAGATCGAGCATCACGCTGAACGCCCCATCTTTGCTTGCCCCGTGGCACTTTTTGCACAAGGGAACAATGTAGCTTCTGGCAAGGCTGGTGTTTGCCGGAACCACGCGGGCACCGACAAGCTGGTCATGTTCGGCGCAAAAGCAGTCGTTGCGGGCACAGTAGGGGGCTTTGCCCTTTGCCCGTTCCCAGTGCTTCAGCCAATCGCCGCATTCCGGGCATTGCGCATCGCTGGCGGGGGTGTGGTGTTTGACAAGCGCCATGGGGGCCTCCATTACAGGTGATAGTATATATTATTCTATACATATTATCACATGTAATGGCAACAGCATTTTCCCTTAATTTTCCGCCGCCCACTGGCTTAGTTCAATATCCAGGCGCGGGCCGGGGCAGACGGAGTATTCCGGCGACAGTTCCAGGCGGCACCAGCTTGATCCAAGGTTCAAAAACATCTGTACCGGCACCGGCCCTTTGTGTTTGTCCAGGATTTCTTTCAGTCCCGGCGCTTTTCCGGGCAGGTCCGCCGCGTGGCGCAGCTCTATGCAGACGGGTTCCGAGTTGGCGGCGCAGGCTTCGGCCAGGGGGGCGGCCTTTTCGCAGGTGAACTTGATTTCTTTGGGCGGGGCGTCCTCGCCCTCCGGGGTTTCGGTCTGCTCGTCGTCGCGCAGGCGGCTGGTGCGGCATTCCAGGTACAGGGGCACGTCGGGGACGAAGATATCGCGATACTTGGCATAGGCCTCGCTGAAGCAGAAACAGGTACCCTGGGCGGTAAGATCCTCCACCTGGATAAGCCCCCAGCGCTCGCCGCGCTTGTTGAAAAACTCCCTGATGCCGGTGACCAGGGCGGCGCAGGCAAAGGAGGTTTCCGGCCCCATGTCGCGGCAGTCTTCCAGGGGGGTAAGGCGCAGGCGGCGCATCTCCCGCCGGTAGGGGATCAGGGGGTGGTTGGCCAGGAAAAAGCCCAGGGCTTCTTTTTCGTACTTGGCCAGATGCTCGTTGTCCCATTCGGGCAGGGAGCCTTCCGGGCAGTCAAAGCCCACGCCGGGAAGGGGGGCCTGGATTTGCTCCGGCACCATGCTGAACAGGGAAATCTGGTTGGATTCCTTTTCTTTGGCCTTTTTCTGAGCCCTGGCCACGCAGGCGTCCAGGGCGGCCAGAAGCCCGGCCCGGCTTACGCCGAAGGCGTCGCACGCCCCGGCCTTGATCAGGCTTTCCAGCACCCTTTTGGTCACCCGGCGCAAGGACACCCGGCAGCACAGGTCCAGCAGGGAGGCGAAGGGGCCGCCGGCCTCGCGCACGGACGCGATTTCCTTGACCGCCTCTTCGCCCACATTTTTCACCGCGCCCAGTCCGAACAGGATGCGCCCGTCCTTTACCGCGAACTTCCATAGCCCGGCCTGCACGTCGGGCGGGTCCACGCTTACGCCCAGATCCCGGCAGGCCGCCACGTATTTGAGCAACTTGTCCTGATCGCCCATTTCCGACGAGAGCAGGGCGGCCATGAATTCCGTGGGGTAATGGGCCTTGAGGTAGGCGGTGTGGTAAGAGATTAGGGCATAGGCGGCGGAATGCGACTTGTTGAAGCCGTATTCCGCGAATTTTTCCATCAGGTCGAATATTTCGTCGGCCTTGTCGTCGGGGACGCCGCGCTCTTTGGCCCCGGTGACAAACTTGGAGCGCTCCGCCGCCATAAGCGAGGCGTCTTTCTTGCCCATGGCCCGGCGCAGCAGGTCGGCCCCGCCCAGGGTGTAGCCGGCCACGATCTGGGCGATCTGCATGACCTGTTCCTGATAGACGATGACCCCGTAGGTGTCCTTCAGGCAGGCCGTCAGGCTTTCCAGAGGATAGGTGACCTTGATCTGTCCGTGCTTGCGCCGGATGAATTCCGCCACCATGCCGGATTTGAGCGGGCCGGGCCGGTACAGGGCCAGCATGGCGATGATGTCCTCGAACACCGTGGGACGGAGCTGGCGCAGATACTGGCGCATGCCCGAGCTTTCCACCTGGAAGATGCCGTCGGTCTCGCCGTCGGAATACAGCTTGTAGGTGTCCGGGTCGTCCAGGGGCAAAGAATCCAGATCCGGCGGCTCCTTGCCCTGCGAGGCGATGTTGCGCAAGGCGTCGTCAATGACCGTCATGTTGCGCAGGCCCAGAAAGTCAAACTTCACCAGCCCGACTTTTTCGACCATCTTCATGTCGAACTGGGTGACCATGTCTTCTTCGCGCTTGCCCCGGTACAGGGGCAGGTACTCCACCATGGGCTTGTCCGAAACCACCAGCCCGGCGGCATGGATGGAGGCGTGGCGCGAAAGGCCCTCCAGGCGCATGCTGGTGTCCAGCAGCTTTGTGATCTGCGGGTCCGAGGCGTACAGGGCGGCCAGGTCCGGTTCCTGGGCCATGGCCTTTTTGACGGTCATTTTCAGGTCGGCCGGGATGAGCTTGGCGATGCGGTCCGTTTCCTGAAAGGTCATGCCCAGCGCCCGGCCCACGTCGCGCACCACGCCCTTGGCCATCATTTTGCCAAAGGTGGTGATCTGCGCCACCGAGTCGGCCCCGTACTTGCCGTACACGTAATCGATGACGCGCTGGCGGTTGCTTTCGCAAAAGTCCACGTCGATGTCGGGCAGGCTGATGCGTTCGATGTTCAAAAAGCGTTCGAACAGCAGGTTGTACGGGATGGGGTCCAGGTTGGTGATGCGCAGGGCGTAGGCCACCAGCGAACCGGCGGCCGAGCCGCGCCCCGGTCCCACGGGCACGCCGTTGTTCTTGGCCCAGTTGATGAAGTCCTGCACGATAAGGAAATAGCCGGGAAAGCCCATATCGCAGATGACGTTCAGCTCGTATTCCAGCCGCTTTTCGTACAGGGCGCGGTCCACGGCGTAGGGCATTTTTCCCATGCGGCGCTCGAAGCCTTCACGCGCCAGGCGGCGGAATTCGTCCTCCAGCGACACCCCTTCCGGCAGTTCGTAGCGGGGAAAGTGGTGGGTTTTGAAGTCAAAGTTGTAGTCCGCGCACATGTCCGCGATGCGGCCCGCGTTGGCCACGGCTTCAGGCACGCGGGCAAAGGCGGCTTCCATTTCTTCCGGGCTTTTGTAGTACAGCTCGCGGGTGCCGAAGCGCATGCGGTTCGCGTCGTCCACTTTGGCCTGGGTCTGGATGCACAAGAGCACGTCGTGGGCGTCCACGTCGTCGGCGTTCAGATAGTGGCAGTCGTTGGTGGCCACCAGGGGCAGGCCCGTGATTTCCGCTATGCGCAGCAGGCCCCTGTTGGCCTCTTCCTGCTCCTTCAGTCCGTTGGACTGCAGTTCCAGGTAAAAGCGGCCGGGGAATATTTCCGCATATTCGCGCGCCTGGGCCACGGCGGCGTCCAGGCCTTCGTTCATATAGGCGCGCGGCACCTCCCCGGCGATGCAGGCGGAAAGGGCGATGATGCCTTCGGAATACCGGCGCATCAGGTCCTTGTCCACGCGCGGGCGCGTGTAGAAGCCGTGCAGCGCCCCGTGCGAGACCAGCCTGACCAGGTTGTGGTAGCCCTCAAGGTTCTGGGCCAGCAGCACCAGGTGAAACCGCTTGCGGCCCGTTTCCTGGGTTTTGTCGGTATGGTCACGGCAGGTGTAGACCTCGCAGCCGATAATGGGCTTGAGCCCCACTTTTTTGGCGGCAAGGTAAAAGTGCATGGCGCCGTACAGGTTGCCGTGGTCGGTGATGGCGACGCTGGACATGCCGAAGTCTTTGGCCTTGTTGCAGAGGTCTCCGATGCGGATGGCCCCGTCCAGAAGGCTGTATTCCGTATGGCAGTGCAGGTGGACGAAATCGGACATGATGAAAAAGAGCCGCGGGGCGGCGGGTTGGCAAGGACCGGAAAAAGGGACGGCCGGGAATTCAGGAGGTTGAGGCGGGACCAGGGCTCGCGGCTGTGCGCTGCAACGATTTATGGATTATATCACAAACGGCCTCAAGGCTCAATCCGCCGGAAGCGGCTCAGTCTGCCGTGATACTTCGTCAGGTTTCATTTTTGCTCGGGGGGCAGAACCAAAGAGTGCAGCCCGCCCTCGCAAGAATTCACCTTCCTTGTCTGACGGCAAACTGAACCGCTTCCGGAACGGCCAAATAGTCTATGTCAGGGCCAGGCCCCAGATGGGAGCACAGGGAAAACCATTTTGGCGCCAACCTACGCCGGAGCGGTTTCCTGCTCCTCCTCCTCTTCCTCTATGCGCACGGGGATAAGCTCGAAGGGGATGCCCAGGCGAAAGAGCCTGCGTTGCAAGCTGAAGCTTTGATAGTTGTGCAGCAGGCGTTCGAAGAAGCTGTCCTCTTTGAACACAAGCTGTCCGCCGAAAAAGACCGAGCGCGGGTACCGCTCGTGCAGGGAGGGGGCCAGCCGCATGACTTCTTCCACCACGTCGGTGCCCACGGCCCACAGGGCTTCGGCGGCAAACCCCTGCCGCCGCGCCAAGTCGGCGTATTTGCCGGTTTCCGTTTCCAGGCGGGTTTTCAGGGCTTCCAGATCTTCCGGACGGCGAAAAACCCCGGCATCCACCACGCCCACCTGGATGAAGACAAAGCGCCGGAAAGTCCGGCCGTGGTAGCTGAGAAGGGTGCGCAGGGAATGCACGCCCAGGCCGTTATACCCGCCCACCAGCAGAACGGCGGTACGGTCCTGCCGCGTAAGCGGGGGGGGCACATGGTCCTGGGCCTCCACGGGCAGGCCAAAGGCCTCGGTGCGCGCCACCAGGGGGGCGAAGCGCCGGATCATGCCGCCCACCGCGTCGTAATGGCGGCGTATGTAAAGGGCAAGGGCCACCAGCAAGGAAGTCACCACCAGGGTAATCCAGCCGCCTTCGTGGAATTTGACGACGATCACCGAACATAGGATGGACGCCGTCACCACAAGTCCGACTCCGTTGACGGCCAGGCCGTGCAGCCAGCGGGGGTCGGTCTTGCGCACCAGCCACCAGTGGCGCACCATGCCCGCCTGTGACAGCACAAAGGTAAAAAACACGTTGATGGAGTAAAGCACCACCAGGTGGGAGACGTTTCCCCGCGAGGCCAGCATCAGTATCAAAGCGGCGATGCTGAGACAAAGAATGCCGTTTTGCGACACCAGCCTGTCGGAAAGCATGGAAAAACGCGAGGGCAGCCAGCGGTCCAGGGCCATGTTGGACATGACGCGCGGACCGTCCAAAAAGCCCGTCTGCGCGGCGACGAACAGCAGCAGCGCCTCCGAGGCCAGGGCGATCAGAATGAAGGCGTGGCCCGCCGGGGCGGGCCAGGAGGCGGTCATGGCGCTGAACAAGGTGGCGTTCAAGGTTTTGCCGGGCTCGACCCGCACGTCGAACAGCACGTAAGCGGCCATCAGGCCCACCACGGTAACGGCCAGGGAAGCGGCCATGTACAGCATGGTGCGCCTGCCGGTGCGCACTTTCGGTTCGCGCAGCATGGGCAGGCCGTTGCTGACGGCCTCGATGCCCGTATACGTGCCCGCGCCCATGCTGTAGGCCCGCAGCAACAGGGCCAGCAGGCCGAAGGTTCCAAGCTCGGCCTGGGTCGAACTGACGTCGGCGGACAGGCGGGCCGCCACGGCCGGGCCGTCCATGGCATGCACCACCAGGGCGTAGCCGATGGCAAAGGCGTGCGTGATGACAAAAACCAGAAAAATCGGCAGCAGCGCCTGCACGGACTCTTTTATTCCGCGCAGGTTCATCACCGTCAGCAGCGTGATGCCCAGCACGGCCACGGGCACTTTCCAGACAATCAGGTCCGGCGGCAGCAGGCTGAATATGGCGTCGGCCCCGCTGGCGATGGAAAGGGTGATGGTCAGCACGTAGTCGATAATCAGGGCGCAGCCGGAAAACATGCCCAGCCTGGGAGAAAGCAGCCGCGAGGCCACGAAATATCCGCCCCCGCCGTCGGGGAACAGTTCGATGATTTGTGAATAGCTGGCCGCGATGACAAAGATGGTCGCGGCCGTCATCAGGCCCACCACAAGGGCCAGGGCGCGGTGGTCGCCCAGGGCGGCAAAGGCCTCGAAGGGCCCGTAGCAGGAAGAGGAGAGCCCGTCGGCCCCCAGGCCCACCCAGGCGAAAAAGGCAATCAGGGAAAGACGGTGAAACAGGGAACGGTCCGCCAGGTTCACGCCTTCTCCGATGACAATGTTTTTAACCTTGCGGCCCAAGGTGGGAAATTTTTTATCGTCCATGGAATTCCTTCAGGTAAGCCGTTGAAGCAGGTTGTCCTCTGCTCTTTTGACGCCCTTCAGTCAAGTCCTCAGTCAAGTCCTCGGCCGCGTCCGGTTTTGCTCCGCGCGCTCGCTCCGGTTTTGCTCCGCGCGCTAGCTCCGGTTTGCCGCCGGCCAGGGGAGGGCGTTTTCGCAGTTGCTCCTTTTTGTTCTCAAGTATATGCTCCGCGATTATTGCAATGGACCGGGTTTATTTTTAGAGCATTTCCACTTTGCTTTTGCTCTGACGGCCGCCAGCGGCCGCGCCCACGAGGATCAGGCGACCATATGAACGAATCACGCATGAACTTCGCCTTTTTCCGCTCCACTCCGGCTCCGGCGGTGGGGCGCAACGTAGGCATTATCGGCGCCGGTCCTTCGGGGCTGGCCGCCACCGGCTACCTGGCATGCAACGGCTATCAGGTGGAGGCTTACGACAAACTCCCCCGGCCGGGCGGGCTGATGGTTTTCGGCATTCCCAGTTCCCGCATCGCGCCCGAGCGCATCCAGCGCGGCATCACCCTGCTGGAGCGGCGCTACGGGGTCATTTTCCATACCCGCACCAAGATTTGCTGCAGCGCCCCCCTGCACGAGGAGGAGGGCGATCATTTCTCCTATGACATGGTGGGCCTGGGCGAGTTGCTGGAACGCCACGACGCCATCATGATCTGTACCGGATCGTGGAAGTCGCGCAAACTGGGCATCCCCGGCGAAAGCCTGCGCGGAGTGTATTCCGGCCTGGAATTTTTGTTCCCCATCCGGGCGGTGCGCTACGCTTCGCCCAACGTCTCCGTGCCGCCCGTGGAGGGCAGGACCGTGGCGGTCATAGGGGCCGGGCATTCGGCCGTGGACGTGGCCCACAGCGCCAAGGCCCTGGGGGCCGCCGCCGTGCGCGTCATTTACCGCCGCACGGCGTCCGAGGCGCCCTGCGGCCGGTACGAGGTGGAGCGTCTGGTGGAAAGCGGCTGTGAATGGCTGGAGTTACGGTCGCCTGTGGCGCTTTCGGGCGAGATTGACGTGACCGGGGTCGCCGTGCGCCGCGCCGACGGCACGGAAGAAACCATCCCCGCCGACATGGTGGTGACGGCCATAGGCGAGATTCCCACCCCGCCCTTTGCCCGCGAGCTGGGCCTGGAAAACGTGCGCAAGGGCGAGGTGCGCTGGCTGAACATGACCGCCATGGACAACGTTTTTGTGGCCGGAGACGTGCTTACCGGCCCAAGCAAGATAGGCCACGCCGTGTACAGCGGCCTGCGCGCCGCGCGCTCTTTGACGAACTGGCTGGATTTGCGCGCCCAGCACCGCGAGAACGAATATGACGGGGCGGCGGACATCATCCCCCGGCCCGGCGGCAGAGGATAACGCACGACCATGAAGAACGAAGACGCCGCCGCGCCCGAAGGCGCGGCTGAAAACGGCCGCAAGCACGTCCTGTATATCGATTACAGCCTTTGCATCGGCTGCGAAACCTGCGAAACCGTATGCCGTTTCCTGTATTCCCAGCCGCGTGTGGTGATGGTGCGCACGGTGGACGGCCAGATGGTGCCGCTGTACTGCAAGCATTGCGAGCATCCGCACTGCGCCAGGGTCTGCAAATACGGCGCCCTTTCCGTGGACAAGGACGGCTCCGTCCTGCTTGCCTCCATGCGCTGCCGCGAATGCACCACCAAAAACTGCGTGCTGGGCTGCCCCCACGGCGGTATTTTCGCCATTGCCGAAGGCGTGGCCGTGACCAAGTGCGATCTTTGCAGGGGCCGCCGCAAAAGCGGCGAGCTTCCCGCCTGCGTGGAGATGTGCCCCTGCGGCGCCATCCAGTACGTCGAGCGCGGGGCCGAAGAGAGCGAATCGGAAGAAAGCCGCGCCGCGCGCGAACGCGTGCTTGCCCACGTCAGGCCGAAAAAGGCGTAGCCTCGTGCCGGATATCCGCGAGTATTTCCGCGGCCGCTGGGGCGCTCCTCAGGGCTATGCCGAAATTTTGCGCGTTGGCATGCCCCTGGTGGCCAGCATGGCCTCGTCCACAGTCATGCAGTTCACGGACCGGCTGTTTCTCAGCAAGTATTCCGTAAACGCCATTGCGGCGTCCATGCCCGCGTCCATCGCCTCCCTCACCATCATGCTCACTCTTATGGGCGTTTGCGGGTACGCTTCCGTGCTTATCGCGCAGTACGTGGGGTCGGGCGCGCCGCAGCGGGTGGGCAGCGCCTTGTGGCAGGGGATCTGGAGCGCGTTGCTGGGTTCTCTTGTGCTGGGCGCGTGCTGGTTCGCCGCGGTTCCGCTGTTCGATCTGGCCGGGCACGATCTTCCCGTGCGCGCCCAGGAGGTGACCTACTTTCGCGTGTTGACCGTGGGCTCCGGTCTGGCGCTGTTCGGCGCTTCCCTTGGCGGGTTCTATTCCGGCCGGGGCCAGACCCGCCCGGTTATGGTGGCCAATGTCGCGGCGGCTCTTGTTAATATTCCCTTGGATTACCTGCTGATTTTCGGCGATCAGGGCCTTGGGGCCCTGGGCCTTCCCCCGGTGGGGCTGCCCGCCCTGGGCGTTCTGGGGGCGGCTCTGGCCACTGTGGCCGGGTGGCTGGTCAGCATGCTGATCCTGGCCCGGCTTATTTTCACGCGGGAGCACGACAGGCTGTACGGCGTGCTTTCCGGCTGGCGTTTCGAGTGGGACATGTTCCGCCGCCTTTTGCGTTACGGACTGCCCAGCGGGATGAATTTTTTCATGGAACTTGTGGGGGTGGCCTGGTTTTCCTTCGAGGTGGGCAAGTTCGGCAAGGAGGCCCTGGCCGCCAGCAATATCGCCTTTTCTTTGAATTCCCTGGTGTTCCTGCCCATGCTGGGCCTGAACATCGCCGTTTCCAGCCTGGCCGGGCAGGCCATGGGCCGGGGCAGGCCTGTGGAGGCCGAGCTTGTGTCCCGGCACACCCTGCATCTGGCTTTTGCCTACATGTTGCCCACAGCCGTTCTTATCGCCGTGTTCGCCGGGCCGCTCATGGACATCTTCGCCCCCGGCGACATGGACCCCGCCGCCTTTGCCCCCATACGCGCCACGGGCATCACCCTTCTGTACTTCATCGCCCTGTATTCCCTGGTGGACGCGGGGAACATCGTCTATTTCGGCGCGCTTAAGGGCGCCGGGGACACCCTGGGGGTCATGTTCCTGCTGGGGTTCGCCCTGGTATTTTTTCTGGCGCTGCCCATCCTGGTCCTGAAGCTCTTCGGGCTGGATTCGCTGATCAGCTACTGGATGGTCTTTACCCTGTATATAATGCTGCTGGCCGTTACCGCCGTCATACGGTTTTACCGGCGGCGCTGGCACGGCATACGCGTGGTGGAGACCGCGCCCCGGTAGCGCCGCGTTCACGAAACGGATTTGATATATTGTACCTGCCCCAAGCGACACTGGGGCGCGCCGGGCGCCAGCCCGGCGCGCCGCCGAAGGCGGCGTGAGTGAGCCAAAAACCACGTTTTTCGGCGAACGATCTTTCACGAAATAGCCACAGCTGTTTCGTGAACACCACGCTAGTTAAGTCCCAGGCGCCATGCCGTTTTTTAAGGCCGCTTGACGGAGTTTTTGGCCAAAGGGGGCTCTGCGTCCGGACTCTTGTTTTCACACCACCAGGCGTCCTCAAAGACGACAGCGCCGGCCTCCGCCCGCGCGTTTTCTTTCCAAGGGCGGATATCCGCCAGTACCGGGCAATCGGTCTGGGGAAGCGCAATAAAGCCGCCAAACTCACGGAGCGGAAGACGTTGCGGCGACAGAAGAAAAATATGGGTCACTCCGTCCTTTATGAGCGCGCGCCTGGTTTCCACATCCGGCAGGCCCGGTTTGACGCTCAACGTGACATGGTTGTCTCTGTACGGGCGAAGATAAAAGCCCATTTGCACGAACTTGCGGGACGTATCGGATGCGTCCAATAATGTCCATATACGGGAGTTGACGGGAGTGTTTTGAATAATAAACTTTTGCGCTGTATCAATCATATCCCATGCTGTCTCGGATTCCTCCTGAAACAGGGATAACGGCATGCCGTGATGGCGTATGGGCGGATGCGCGCGCTGATATATGCCAATGGCATAAAATGGCAATACGGCAATAACGATGGCGCTTGCGATATTTATACGCTTCGATTTTGAGCGGATCGCAGCCTGACCCTGCGGCAGTACATAGATAAAAATCGCCACAATAAAAATCGGGCATATGAACGGCCCCACATATCTTGGATAGGTGAAAGTCACTATATAGTCCGCAAGGGCATCCGGAAGTACAAGGGTTATCACCAGCGCATATGTCAGAAGCCAGCCCGCGAACGTAGCCAGCAAACAGAATAAATACGCCATCTGCCGGCCTTTTTCTTTTCTGTAGCCTAGTGTGAATAATATTACTGAATAGACGACAAGCGCGAAGGTGCTTGTCAAGGGGTGCAGAAACGCCGGGTAAATGGCTATAACAGGTCCAGAAAAGAAATATTCCGCCATGTTGCGCAACGTTGCCGCTTTGGCTGGATCCATTTGATCAACGAAGGAGAGAACTTGTGCCATGTTCAAATGGGATGCCGTCGACGCTATTGAGCGCGCTGCAAGAGCATGATCCCAGACCAGCAAAGGAAGAACGGACAGGATGCAAAGAATCGCCGCCCTGAACGCGGACAAGATGATCTCCTTGCGGCCATGCGTATAGGTCCGCACAAAAAAAATCAAAACAACAGACAGGGAAAATAACACGCAGGTTGACTTCAGCAAGGAGAAGGCCGGCAGAGCAACCGCCAAAAATATGGTGGCCAGGGTGGTTTTTTTTTCAAACAGGGCCACAAGAAGACATGCGGCGAAAAAGGCCGCGATGGCTATATCCGCGCTTAAAAAGTTCACCGGATTCGCAATGCCGAGCGTTTTCACCAGACCAAAGCAAAGAGCGGCCAGCAAAAACGTTGCAGCCGTTTCAGGGCCAAGGTAGTCGCGGCACAGCTTGATTGCCGTCAATATCAGAAAGATCAGCGGAGTCACAAAGGCCAGGTATTGGGAATATTCCTGATAGGGAAACAGGCCCATGAATATCGAAGCGAATAACGCCAGGCCCGGGGGGTAGGCCCGGTGCTGCTCCGAGTGAAACACGCTGGAAGCGAGCGACCAAAAATCGTTATTCGTTTGAATGTATCTTGAAAACTCCGCCCAGAAAAACGGATCCCACCCCATCATCCGCCCATTGTAAAACAGTAGGAAGATGATGCCGATAGCAGAAATAAACAGGTAATGTCTTTTTGAAAATGTGTTTATTATGCTTGTTTTGTTAATATATACTGATGCTGAAAAAAATAGTACCGCACAGAATGTCCATATTATTTTTGCGTAATAAAGAAGTCCTAAATTTGTAGCGGCAAAAAATAATAGCATTGATGCGGACATTACAATAGTGAATGTGTATGGGAAAGGAATATTACGCCTGCTCTCCAGCGCATACATAAACAAGAATATCAGAATAATATTTACAAACATACGCCGATTTCCTCCAACGCTTCCTGGAAGTTTTGGATGAACCATTCACCATCGAAAAATTATTTTTACGCCATATGCCACCATAACCTGCGATGTTTTTGCTGTTTTTCTGCGTTATATCGGGGATGCCGCTATTATACGGGCGATATTCAGTATTTTTTTTTATAGCTTTACTTATTCGACGGCCTTTGGCAACCCTTTCGGCGGATGAGCCTGGTGGCGCTCTGCGCCAATAACGAAGAGACCCGCCGGGCCGCCTACCGCCGGGGACCGGCAAAGACCATGCGCCCTTTTTCCAGGCGCAGTTCGTGGGTGAACAGATCCGTCTGGTCGCCGGGGTGGTGCGACACATGCACCAGGGTTACGCCCCGGGCGGCCAGCAGCGGCAGGGCGTCTAAAAATTTTTTTCTGCCGCGCGGGTCCAGGCCGGAACAAGGCTCGTCCAGAAGCAGCACCGGCGGCGAGGAGGCCAGGGCGCGGGCCAGCAGCACCCGGCGGGCCGTCCCGCTGGAAAGGGAAAAAAAGGGCCTGTCCTCCCGGCCTTTCAGCCCCATACGCTCCAGCCACCGGCGGGCAAGGGCGCGTTCTTCCTCTGCAGGCTCATGATACAGGCCGACGCTGCCCCGCAGGCCGGAAATCACCACTTCTTCCGCCGTCAAATCGTAATCGTACAAGTCCTGCAGTCGGTCCGAAACATAGCCCACCCCGGCCCGCAATTCCTCCAGCGCGGGCCGGGGCGCGCCGGACCAGCGCACCTCGCCCCCCCAGGCGGCGAACTCCTCGCCGTACAGCAGCCGCAGCAGCGTGCTTTTTCCCGAACCGTTGGGGCCGCTTACCACCCATTGCTCGCCTGGCATAATGCGCCAGTCGATGCCGGACAGCACCAGGGTCCGGTCAACATACACGTCCACGCCGCAAAGTTCGAGGACAGGGGGGAGTGGGGAGGAGTTTTGGGGGGGGGGGGGGGGGGGGGGGGGGGGGGGGGGGGGGGGGGGGGGGGGGGGGGGGGGGGGGGGGGGGGGGGGGGGGGGGGGGGGGGGGGGGGGGGGGGGGGGGGGGGGGGGGGGGGGGG
>JAVBPV010000045.1:0-46518 GCA_031549405.1 Desulfovibrio sp. | reverse complement strand
CCCCCCCCCCCCCCCCCCCCCCCCCCCCCCCCCCCCCCCCCCCCCCCCCCCCCCCCCCCCCCCCCCCCCCCCCCCCCCCCCCCCCCCCCCCCCCCCCCCCCCCCCCCCCCCCCCCCCCCCCCCCCCCCCCCCCCCCGGACTTTCCCCTCCCCTCGCCCTACCCTTCCCCGAACAGGTCGTATTCTGTCTCGGCGCGGTGAGAGGCCGCATAAAACGCTTCGGCGGGCATGGGGAATTCCGCGCCCAGCCTGGGCTCAAGGATACGGGCCAGACAGTCGAGCATGTCGTCGTGGCTGGTGACGGGAAAGGCGAGGTACTCGTCAATGAACTCGCGGACAAGGTCGTGCCAGCGGCCTTCGTGGTCCGCAAAGGGGCAGCGCGCCGGCAGGTAAAAGCGCCCCTGCTCGAAGTACGGGCCAAGGGCCATGATGCGGTCGGCCTTGGGCACGGACCCGCCAAGGGGGGTGATGGTGAAACGGTAGTTGCGCCGTTCCTGCTCGGCCTCGATGAATTCCACGTCGGCCTGCATGCCATACTGCTCGTAGCCCACGGCCAGAGGCGCGTAGGCCCGGTGCAGGCGGAACAGGGCCTCGGCCCTGCCGGAAAGATTCAGACGGTCGCGCACGCCGTCCACAAGGTACCAGTTTTTGTCCGGACCCAGCCCCACCACCAGAATCACGGTGTAATCGCTGTTCTTTTTGCGTGATCCGGCGGGATCGACAACGATATAGCGGTTCAGGTGGGCGGTTCCGGCAAAGGCCCCGTCGCCCGGCCGCCAGAAGCGCAGCCACTTTTCCTGAAACCCCCTGGCCACGTCGGCGCGGGGGTCAAGCAACATCTGGCAGCCGAAGACATGCACGCCCATGGCGGCGCGCTTTTCCCGCAAAACGGCGGAGGAAAGAAGCACCGGCTCTCCCCCGGCCCCGCCGTCGCAGGTGGCCGGGTGGATGCGCGGAACGGCCGCGCCGCGCTCCATGATGGCGCGATAGGTGTCGTTGCTATGGTAGCGGGTGCCGATATAGCGCCTTTTTCCACCGCGCGCGCCCAGGTTCAGGGAAAGAGCCCAGGCCTCCGTGACCTTGGCGATCATTTCCGGCGTGGTTACGGATTCGCGGGTGACCACATCGTCGTATACAATAAGGGCGAAGTGCTTGCCCGTGGGCTGCCCGTCCACCAGGCCCCAGGCTTCCACCGTGGCTTCCTTGGGATTGTTTTTACGCCGCACCACAATGCCCTTGTCCAGGGACCACACGGGGGCCTGGACGCGGGGATTCTTCCACAGCACGTCGGGGTAGCACTGCCTGAGCAGATCGTTGTGCTCGAACTCGAACTTGATCTGCCCGAGAAAATCCTTGGCCACCGGCCGGGTGTGGGAAAAAATGCCCACGGTGATTTCCGGGTTGCGCAGGATGTCGCGGACGGTCTGGCCAAAGGTGATGATGGACGACTTGCCGTGCTCGCGCGCCCAAAGATCCAGACGCCCGTCAGGCGCGGCCTGCACTTCGCGGCAGCGGGCGAACAGCCAGGGATGCCGCAGGTCCCCGCGTCCCAGCAGGCGGGTAAGAAGGTAGAACAAGTCGCGCCGCCCAAGAGCCGCGCGCATAAGGCGCAAGGCCGCCACGCCCCCGCGTTCCGCCGCCCGCGCCTCCAGGGCGGCGTGGCGGGCCATGGCCTCTTCCATGCTTTCGCCGGGGTTTTCTTTCATGGGTATGCCCGCTTCCTCCGCTGTTTTTTCCACAAACGTCTCCCTCCGCCGCAAAAAAGGGCTTCTTTCCGCCGGCGCGTTGCCGGCAAAATACACAGGCCGCCTTCCGGATTGTTCCGGAAGGCGGCCTTGTACACCGGGATTTTTCAGAAAAAGGGTCAGAGCGCGGTCAGGGATGGGTCAGAGAAGGGACCCGGCATGGCCGGGGCATGGTGGACAGGTTTTGAAAAAACGCCGCCGGTTCGCCCGGCCCCGCTCATTTGACCTCTTTGCCCATCCGCAGGGTCGGCGGCACGGTTTCGGAACGCTTGAGCATGGACGGGGCGGGCGGAATCACCGAGCCGGAAAGCGGCGCGTCCGGCGGAAGGGCCGAAGGCGACGGCGCGGGAGCCCCCGCATTCACCGCCGGGGAAGGGACCGCTTCCTCCGTCGAAAGGGGTGGCGCCAATTTCTCTGACGAAAGGGAAGGCGCCAACTCCGCCGCCGAAGGGGGAAGGGCTTCTTCCGCGCCGGGAGCGGACGCCGGCGCGGGGGAATGCAAAGGCGGCAGCACGCCGTCCTGAGCCGCCGCGGGATCTTGCGGGGCAACGGCCGGGGTCTGCGGGACGGCGGGCGTTGCCGAGTCCGCGGGAGCATACGGGTCGTGCGGGGCGGAAGGCGGCGGGGCAACCTGTTCCGGCACACCAGGCGCGGACGGCTGACGCACCGCGGGCACGGCGGAAATCGGCGCGGCCTGCAACGTGGGGGCGGCCGGGGCCTGGGGCTCCGCCGTCGGCCGTACCACGGGCGCGCCCGTAACAGGCGCGGCGGGAACGGCGGACGCGGGGGCCTGCCCGGCCACGGAAGCCGGGGGGGAAACCGGACCCGCCTGCGAGGCGGAAGCGCCGCCGGGCAAAGCGGAGGAAGGTTCCGGCATGGGCGCGTCTTTTTCCCCGGCGGGCTTGGTCCCGGACGGCAAAGAGACGCCGGCCTTTGCGCCGCCCCCGGTCTTTTTCTTGCCGGAAGCGGCGGCGGGAGCCTTTGCGGCCGGTTCTTTGGCCGGCGCGGCTTTTGCCGGAGAAGCCCCGGTGGAAGCCGCCTTTTTGGAAGAAGCCTTTTTTTCGGGCGCAGCCCTGGCGGAAGACGCCGCGCCCCCTTTGCCCTTACGCCTGGTTTTGGCCACTTCTTCCGGGCTTTGGTACTTAGGGGTGTCCACCGCGTCCTGCGGCGGGAGGGAAGCGGCCTGGGCCCGCTCGCGCGTGCCCGCCGTCGCCCCCATGGGCAGGGGCACCAGCCCCGGAGCGGCGGTTCCCGAAGCGGCCGGGCCCGTGCTTCCCGCCCCCTGGGGAACAGATACCGGCGCGGGTTCCGCATACGGTTGGGCCGTACCCGGATAAGGCTGGGCCGGTTTGGCGTACGAAACACACATGTTTCCGGCGGTAAGGGCGCTGTAATAGGCGGATACGGCCTCGCGGCACCCGTAGCGCTTATGCAGGTGGGGCGAGGCGTCCTGGCATTCCTCCTGCCCGTCGGCGATGAGCAGATCGCGCTTCAGCTCCACTTTACGCATGTCTTTGACGCAGCTTTCGTAAGAACTATAGCCGCCTTTGCCGTAGGAGGAGTCGCGCCGGGCGGCGGCGCAGGTTCTTTCGCAGCTGTCAAGGCTTGCGTCGTAGACGGAAACCTTGCGGCAATGCCGCAGGCAGGCTTCAAAGGGCACGTCCGTCCTGTCCTCGACCCGATCCGAGGCGTGGGCCGCCGTAACGCCAATCCCCAGCGCGCAAGCCATGACAAGGGTGCATATATGACGAAAACCCATGCGGTCCTCCCGCGGTTTTACCGGCCCGCGCCCGGGCCGTGGTCCGGCCGTATGCGCCCGGAGGAAATTATTTCCCCCGGCTTATGCGTAGCGTAGTTTATACTCTTTGAAAAAACAACGAGTTGGAGCACGGACAACCTTCGTCTTCCGGTCATGCTCCATCTATGCGCCATATATGCAAAAAATACGCCGCGGAAAAATATTTTTCCGTGAGCGCCCGTCTTGTCTTAGTCCCACTAATTGCGTACTTTCATTGTGTTGTATTCCTTAACATGTCGCGTATCGGCGACAAGGAGACTGTTATGAGCGATCCCAAAGATATGTGGCGTTGCCGGACGGTTAACTGCGGTTATATCTACGACCCTGACCGGGGCGACCGCAAAGGCAAAATAGCCAAAGGCACCAAGTTTGAAGATTTGCCCGACGACTGGCGCTGCCCGGTATGCGGCGCCACCAAAAAGGCCTTTGAACGCATGGGTTGAATGCGAAAGCACGCGCCGCCCGTCAGGTTTTGGACAAAAAATTCCGAAAACGCCAAAAACCGTCCCGCCGCCTTATGCCGCTTACGACGATTTCTGTCGCGCCGGTATCGTGCGGTATGTAACATAGACAAATGACTTTATTTTGTATACGTTGGCACCATTCGTTATTTCGGCATCCGACCGTATTGTTCCTCGCTGCATAACTCAGAAAAGGAGTTCCCCATGCGCTTGAAAATTCTTGCCCTGCTCGCCGGGTGCGCCCTGCTTGCCGGCGCGGCGACACAGGCCGTGGCGGCGGATAAACTTATCATTTACACCTCCATGAAGGAATCGCTCATCGGCAAGCTCACCGACGGTTTCATCAAAAAACATCCCGGCATAGCCGTGGACTACCAGTCCGCCGGGGCGGGAAAGCTTATGGCGAAAATCGCCGCCGAGCGCGAATCGGGCAAAATTCTGGCCGACGTCCTCTGGACCAGCGAAGTGCCGGACTTTTACAGCATGAAGAAAGAAGGCATCCTGGAAAAATACGTCTCGCCGGAAACCCAAAGCACTATCAATCCTTTCAAGGACTTTGACGGCAGTTTTACCGCCGCCCGCCTTGGTACCCTGGGCATCGCTTACAACACCAGGGTGGTAAAGACCGCGCCCGCCTCCTGGCAGGACCTGTTCAAGCCGGAATATAAAGGCGCTTACGGTATAGCCAACCCGGCCCTTTCCGGCACCGCGTACATGAGCATCGCTCTTCTGGCCAGACAGTTCGGCTGGGAATACATCGAAAAGCTCAAAGCCAACGGCGCCAAGGTGGGCAAGGGTTCGGGCCAGGTCATTGACGACACGGCCTCGGGCGAACTGGCCGCCAGCCTTGCCGTGGACTATATCACCAATGACAAGATCAAAAAGGGCGCGACCATCGCCCTGGCCTATCCCAAGGAAATGCTGGTGGTGCCCAGCCCGGTCGCCATCATGAAAGGCACCCCCAATCTGGCGGCGGCGCAAAAATTCGTGGACTACCTGCTCTCCAGGGAAGCGCAGGCAATCATCGCCGGCGAAGGCACCCTGCCCGTACGCGACGACGTCGCCCTGCCCGCCCAGTTCAACCTGCCCGCCCCGGGCGAGGCCGTCAAACGCGCCATCCCCATCGACTACCAGGATCTGATGACCAAGAAGGAAGAAAACGTCAAAAAATTCATAGACATCATGCAGGGAAAGTAACCCCGCGCGCCCTGAATTCCGGCCGCCTTTCTTCGGAAAGGTGGCCCTTTTCATGGGCCAAGAATGTTGCCGTGCCCGTTTTCTTTGCCCTTGCCACGGATTTTTTTGTTTTCAGCGATCAATTTGATTGACTTTCCAGGCCGGATCGGGCAAACACATTTTTCGCGTGGGGCTGTAGCTCAGTTGGGAGAGCGCTTGAATGGCATTCAAGAGGCCGTCAGTTCAATTCTGTCCAGCTCCACCAGAAATTTAAAGGCGCAACTTGTGAAGGTTGCGCCTTTTTCGTTATTGAAGCGCCACATCCAGGCCGTGCCTGCGCAAAAACAGGCTGATGTTTTTATCCGCGCCGCTGAGGTATAACCTGATGGATTTCCTGGGGGAGCCTTTCGCGGCGGGTGAGGCTTCCGGATCATCCGGGTAAAGAATCCGGCACAGATAGTCCTCTGCCGGTTCTCCCCTGAGTCTGGCCAATATGGCCAGGTGCTCAAGCTGTTCCTCCGGCCGTATCCAGCCGCCATGCGCCGACAGGATGGGCATCGGGCTGTTTTCGTCGGATAGCTCGGAAAGGGCGCAATTAAAGCGGACCATCCGCGCCGTCTGGCCGGCAAGGCTCAGGGGCGGGCCCGGGTGAACCCAGTCCAAAGCAGCCAATACGCAAAGACGGCGCAAAATCCCCGAAGGATGGGCTTGCAACGCCCCCGCGAGACGGGCCAGAGTCCGGGGACCCGAGGTCAAAGCGCCTTGAAGCAGCGTATAGACGGGAGCGGACAGGTCCGCCTCAAAATTATGTCTCGAAGCGGACCGGGGCAGCGGCTTGCGGAGCGGCCCCAGACTGAAAGGGGTGTCGAGAAGTTCGGAAAAGTCGGGTTGCCCCGGCGGGGCCTGTGCTTCTTCCGTCGCCGCGCTGAGGAATATATCCGTCCGGAAAGCCGTGTTGTAAAACATGTCCCGGATGGTTTCGGCCGCCAGAAAGTCTTTTTCCTCCAGCAGGCCCGACAATCCGGCAGGAGGCTCCTGCGCCGCCAGGTAGTTGATCATGCCGGCCCATCCCGCCCAGCGCAGGCTCTTGAGCTCGCCCGCAAGCTCGCTGAAATGATACGCCTTATGACTTCCGGCCAGCAACTCGGCGGCCAGGTACTTGGGATTTTCGGCAAGCCACCGGCTTAAACGCGCTTTGGCCTGCGGGCTTTCCGCAAAGTAGGCGGCCCCGCATTCCATCAGCTTCTCCAGCAGGGCGATTCCGGCTTTCATCCCGTCCAGAGGATTGCCCGAGGCGCAGGTTCGCAGTTCATGCATGATAAGGTGACGCATGGGCTCGACGTCTTTGGAGCCGGGCATGGCATTATAGCTTATATAAACGCATCCGTCCGGCTTAAGCAGCGTTTTGATGAAAGTCCGGATCTCTTGTCTGACCTCGTTATTCACCCAGGAATACAAGCCGTGGGCCACGATAAAATCGAACTTTGGCAGTTCCAACGCCAGCGCTTCCAGGACGCTCATCCCGTGCACGTGCAAATTGTCCAGACCCGCCTTGGCGGCAAGAGCTTTGCTCCAGGCGGCCTGGTTCAGGTTGTAGTCGATAGAATGAAAGACAGCCTGCGGATATTGGGCGGCCCAACCCGCTATGGAAACGCCGAACCCGGCGCCGAGTTCGGCATAGGTGAATTGCCCGCATATATCGGGAGCGCGATGGCCTGAAAGATTCAGAAGCAGCTTGATGCTCGCGGGCGAAAGGTTGTTGAAGACAAGCTTGAGGTAGTCGAAACCCTCGGCATAGCCGTTCGATACGTGTATCATGCTGTCTCCTGACGGCCTTCCCGCTATTTTTCGCCGGTTATCCCTCCGCCAGGATAGATTCTCTGTTTTTCAGCAAAAAGGCAATATGCGGCCCCGAGCAACCGCCCGTCCCAGAAGGTCGCCGCCCACGAAAATAAAAAAGGCACAACCAGTTATAAGTTGTGCCTTCAAATTTTCTGGTGGAGCTGGACAGAATTGAACTGACGGCCTCTTGAATGCCATTCAAGCGCTCTCCCAACTGAGCTACAGCCCCACGCGAAAAATGTGTTTGCCCGATCCGGCCTGGAAAGTCAAGCGGGTTTCTTGCCCTCACCCGCAAAGGTCAAAAAATCGCACGAAGTTCCAAGTATCCCCGCAAAGTTCGGGAAATCGCGAAGTTAGGGAAATTTCGCGCGGGCACCGGCCGGAATCTTTTGAAAAGCCTCTATATGTCCTCCACCTTCACCCGCCTGACGCTGTTCCGGTGCATCTGCGCGACGGTAAAGCGCTTGCCGCACAATTCAATGGAATCGCCCGGCTCCGGTATGCGTTCAAGCTCCTCCATGAAGCGCGAGGCCAGCGTCTTGTACGGATCAGAGCTGGACCCGCCGCATTCGACGGGCATGTACTCGGCCAGATCGTCAAGAGACATCAGGCCCGAGACGGACCAGACGCCGTCGTCTTCCAGCACGACGTCGGGATCCTCGTTGTCGAATTCGTCCTGAATATTCCCGACAATGGCTTCGACAATATCCTCCATGGTCAGAATACCCTGCCAGATGCCGTATTCATCAATAATCACACAGAACTGCTGTCTGTTGTCCCGCATCTGCTGCAGCAACCTGTCCAGATGCAGCGACTCGGGCGCGTACATCGGCGCGCGCACCACCGCCCTTACGATGTTCTTGTTGCGCAGCACGTCGCGCAGATGCACAAACCCGACGATGTTGTCCCGGCTTTCCTCGTATACGGGAAAGCGCGTATGCCCGCTTTCGTAAGCCCGGGCCAGGGCCTCGCCTCTTTCGATGTCGATGTCGAAGGCGATGGCCTCCATCCGGTGCACCATGATGTCTTTGGCCGTCTTCTGGTAAAAGCTGAAGATATTGTCGAGCATGCGGCCTTCGTCCTTGTCCAGTTGCCCCCGCTTGCTCGAGTCCAGGATCAGCATGCGCAGTTCCTCGGGCGAATGCGAGTGATCCGCTTCAGAGGCCGGGGGCAGCCCCCCAAGGCGCAGCAGCGCGTTGGAGATGCCGTTCATGACGGTGACCAGGGGCAGGCAAAGGACATACACGGCGCGCATGGGCCGGGCCACCAGAAGTACCGTGGCTTCGGCCTTTTGAATGGAAATGGATTTGGGGGCAAGCTCGCCAAGAACCACGTGCAGCAACGTGATAATGCTGAAACCGATGGCGATGGAAAGAGAGGTAAGAAGCGTGGGGCTGGAAATGGAAAAAAATTCCAGCACCGGGCGCAGGATGTGCGCCACTGCGGGCTCGCCAATCCAGCCCAGCCCAAGGCTGGACAGGGTTATGCCCAACTGGCAGACGGAAAGATAGGCGTCCAGGTGCGTGACGCCGAACAGGGCGCTTTTCGCGCGCCTGTCCCCGGCGGCGGCCAGAATGTCCAGCCGGGTTTTCCGCACCTTGACGAAAGCGAATTCGGCGGCGACGAAAAAACCGTTCAGACATACCAGCAGCAAGGCAAAAACTAGCATCAAAGCCGTATACACAGCAAAACTCCAGGTACTTCTCCCTACCCTGACCGCGCAAAAAGCGCAATCAGCCGGTCATGGATCGCGAAACACGCCCCCACTGCCCGTCAGCCGCCAAGATAGGCGCGCTTGACCTCCGGATCGTCCAGAAGGGAAGCGGCGGATCCTTCCGCCACTATGGCGCCGGTATCAAGCACATAGCCCCTGTCCGCCACCTGCAGGGCCAGGCGGGCGTTCTGTTCCACCACCACGATGGTCACGCCCTCCTTGTTCAGCTTTTTCAGGGTACGGAAAAGATCGTACATAAGCAGCGGCGCAAGGCCCATGGAAGGCTCGTCCAAAAGAAGCAGGCGACACCTGGTCATCAGGGCGCGGCCCACGGCCAGCATCTGCTGCTCGCCGCCGGAAAGGGTGTCGCTGCGCTGCCCGGCCCGTTCGGCCAGACGGGGAAAAAGCTCGAAAATGCGTTCCATATCCGCTTTTACGCCGGAATCGTCTTTGCGCGTCCAGGTGGGCAGGATCAAGTTCTCCATCACAGTCAGGTTGCCGAAGATGTGGCGGCCTTCAGGCACCAGGGCTATGCGCAGCTTGCCCACGATGTCGTGCGCTTCCATCTTCAGCAGGGACTGGCCCTTGTACAGGATGTCGCCGGAAGTCAGCGTCGGGGCCTCTGGCGGGGCAAGGCGCATGACGGCCTTGAGGGTGGTCGATTTACCCGCGCCGTTGGCGCCGATAAGGGTGACGATCTCCCCTTCGTTCACATGGAAGGAAAGTCCGTGGACCGCCTGAACCTTGCCGTAAGCGGCGACGATATTTTCCACGCGCAGCATCAGATTGTCCCGTCCCCCAGATATGCCCCGATGACCGTCGGGTCGGCCTGAATTTCCTCAGGGCTTCCCTTGGCGATGACCTGCCCGAAATTGAGCACCATGATGCGTTCGCACAAGGCCATGACCACCTGCATCTGATGTTCGATCATCCAGACGCTGATGTCGAATTCTTTATATACCCAGGCGATGAGCCGGATCAGCCCCTCCACGTCCGACGAGTTCAGTCCCGCCGCCGGCTCGTCCAGCAGCAGCAGCTTGGGCTTGACCGCCAAAGCGCGGGCAAGCTCCACCCTGCGCTGCAGCCCGTAGGGGAGGTTTTTCGGAAACTCGTCCGCATAGGGCTTAAGCTCCATCAACTCGATCATTTCCCAGCTCAGCGCGTCCACGCGGCCCTCCGCCTTGCGGTAGCGGCCGGTGCGCGCCAGGGCGTCCCACAATGAATATCCCAGACGGTGATGCTGCGCCAGCCGGATATTGTCCAGCACGGTCAGATTGTTCCACAGACGGATATTCTGAAAGGTGCGCGCAAGCCCCAGGGCTGTCACGCTGTGCGGCGCAAGGCCGCGCGTGGGCACCCCGTTGAAGCGGATTTCGCCTTCCGTGGGGGCATAAAAACCGGAAACCAGGTTGAACACCGTGGTCTTGCCCGCGCCGTTGGGCCCGATCAGACCCACGAACTCGCGCTCTCCGATGCTGACGCTGAAATCTTTCAGGGCCTGCAGACCGCCGAAGCTCTGCCCCAATTCCGTGACTTCCAGAAGCGCCATGCCTCCCCCCGCTACTTGAAGGTAAACCAGCGCCTGCCGCGCGGGAATATGTCCGAAAGCTCCCGGTTGCCCAAAAGCCCCTCGGGCCTGAACTGCATGAGCAGAATTAACATCAGGGGAATGAGCACCCATTTCCAGACCTGGCTCAGGGCAAAGCCGGCGGGCAGCAGGCTAAGGCTGTGCAGCAGGCCGTCCAAAGCCGGAATGGCAAAACGCAAGGCCTCCACCAGAAGGGTAAAGACCACGGCCGCCAGCACGGAACCGGAAAGAGAGGCCATGCCGCCCAGGTAGACCATGACCAGACCTTCGGTGGATTTCAGGATATTGAAGGCCTGCGCATTCACGTATCCGAAAACGTGGGCGTACAGCGCGCCCGCGATGCCCGCCAGCGCCGAGGAAACCATAAAGGCGACGATCTTTATCCGCATGGTGTCTACGCCCATGATTTCGGCCGCCACCTCGTTCTGGCAGATGGCGGGGATACCCTTGCCGTAGGTGGAGCCCACAAGCCGCCGCAGCACGCACAGCGAAAACAGCACCCCCAGAATAACCCAGATGAGCATCCAGGGGATGTCGGCCACGTCGCGCATGGCGTTCATGGTGCGCTTCATGCCGGAAAGCCCGCGCGGCCCCCCGATGATGTCTATATTCTCCACCAGGGAGATAATGATGTAGTTGGTGGCGATGGTGATGATGGCCAGATAGTCGCCTCGGGTGCGCAGCGAGGGCAGCGCCACCAAAAGGCCGAACAGGGCCGCCGCCAGCCCCGCCGCCAGAAGGATAAAGGGAAAGCACCAGGGCGCGAAGGCGGCGGGCAGCAGCGCGTCCCCGACGATTTTATTGGAACTGAAAAGCACCACCGAAAGCACGGAACCCACGTACGCGCCCACGCACATGAACCCCCCGTGCCCGCAGGAAAATTCTCCCATATAGCCATTCACCAGGTTCAGGCTGGAGGCGAAAATGATGTTGATGCCCATAAGCATCAGCACCGTAAGCATGTACGTGTCCACCCAGCCGGACTGAACGGCAAGCACCAGTCCCGTGCAGACCAGAACCAGGAAAATATTCAGCGTATAGCGTCGCATCCGTCACACCTTGGTTGTTTGCGCGATCCCGAAGATGCCCGTGGGGCGCCGCCACATGATCAGCAGTAAAATGCTGAAAGCGAAAAGGTCCCGGAAGGTGGACGGCAGAAAGGCCGCCACCATGATCTCCACAAAGGCCAGCAGAAAGCCGCCCACAAAAGCGCCGCGAATATCGCCTATTCCCCCCACCACCGCCGCGATAAAGGCCTTCCAGCCTACCATGGCCCCCATGTAAGGGTCCAGCACCGGATAGGACATGGCGAACAGCATGCCCCCCAGACCCGCTATGCTCGACCCCAGCATAAAGGTGAAGACGATGACCCGGTCCAGGGCTATGCCCATAAGCGGCAGGGCGAACTTGTCCCAGGAAACGGCCCGCATGGCCATGCCCATGCGGGTGTGCCCCACTACATACTGCAGCACCGCAAACACCACGAAAGCCGCCACAATGACCCCAAGCTTCAGGTTGGTCACCGCGATGCCCCCGAAATTGTATACCACCTTGTCCATAAGCTCGGGCAGGGTGCGGCGGCTGGCGCCCAAAAGGGCCAGGTTGCCGTTTTCCAGAATCAGCCCGCACATAAGCGCGGTGATCACCACGTACAGCCGGTGCGCGCCCTTGCGCCGCAGGGGGCGGTACGCGATGCGCTCCAGCGTGACCCCCACAAGGGACGTCAGCGCCATGGTCAGGGGGATGGTCAGAAACAAGACCTGAATATGGCTGAGGCCAAAGCTTTCCGCCGCCAGCAGCGAAGTGGAGACGAAAAAGGCGATATACGCCCCCACCATGAAGATATCGCCATGCGCGAAGTTGATAAGCTGCAGCACCCCGTACACCAGCGTGTACCCCAGGGCGATAAGGGCGTAAAAGCTTCCCCACTGCAGCGCATTCACCAGATTCTGTACGAACACCACCATGGAATCGGTCCTTTCTGCGCTGGAAGGTCAGGACAATGCGGCGCCGGGGTCAGGCGCCAGAATCGGGGGACTTTGTCCCAGGCTCCGCCCCCGGCCCATGCAATGGGCCTGAATCTCCCTTGCCCCCGCAATTCCCGGCGGTTCACGCTTTGCGCGGACCGCCGGGCAATGGGGCAGGATTGTCAGGGCAAAGCCCCGGAAGGGGCATGGGGGGGACCGTCTCGCCCCCTCCATTAGCAGCCTCAGGGGCAGACGGACTCGACAAAAGTGAACTCGCCCTTGTCGTCGATTTTGACGACCACGGCGCACTTGATGGGATCGCCCTCCTTGTCGAAACGCATCTTGCCGGTGATGCCTTCAAATGATGCTATGTTGGCCATGTTGTCGCGGATCGCCTTACGCATCCTGGGCAGGTTGTCGTCCACCTTGCCGCAGTTCTGGATGGCCTTGAGCACGATGCCAAGGGCGTCCCAGGTAAGGGCGGCCACGTCGTCCGGCACGTAGCCGTACTTGGCCTTGTACTTGTCGATAAAGGCCTTGGTGGCGCCCACGGCCCCGGCGGCGGCATAGTGCGTGCTGAAGTACTGGCCCTTGCAGTCGTTGCCGCACAGGTTCATCAGTTCCGCCGAACCCCAGGCGTCCGAGCCCATGAAGGGCCCCTTGTAGCCAAGGTCGCGCGCCTGCTTCACGATCAGGGCCGCGAAGCTGTAGTTTTCCGGCAAAAAGATAAAATCGGGCTTGGCGGCGTTGATTTTGGTAATCTGGGCGGAAAAGTCCTGGTCCTTGGGGCCGTGCGATTCGAAGGCCACCACGGAACCGGGGCCGTGGCTCTTTTCCCAGGCCGTCTGGAAGTTGTCCGCCAGCCCCTTGGAGTAGTCGTTGGAAATTTCGAACAACACGGCCGCTTTTTTCGCCTTAAAGGTACTGGTGGCGAAGTTGGCGGCCACAGGGGCCTGGAAGGGGTCCAGGAAGGCGGCGCGGAAAACCCAGGGCCGTCCCTTGGTTGTGTCGGGGTTGGTGGACCAGGGGGAAATCATGGGCGTTTCGTGCTCGTCGGCGATGCCGCCGGCGGGCACGGCCTGGCGGGAAGACTGCGGCCCCACGATGACAAGCACCTGATCGCGCTCGATCAGTTTGAGAGTGGCGGTTACCGCCAGTTCCGGCTTGGATTCGTTGTCTTCGTAGATAAACTCCAGCGGGTACTTTTTCCCGCCTACTTCCAGGCCGCCCTTGGCGTTGATTTCTTCTTTCATCAGTTCGGCGGCGTAGCGCGTGCCTTCTCCCACTTTAGGAATCTCACCGGTCAAAGGAATGGGAAAACCGATCTTGATGGTCTGGGCCGCCTGGGCGCTCACACCAGCCAAAAGAGCCACAGCCAGGGCCAGAGTGCCTAAAAACCTCGCCGCCATACGCCGCCTCCTCGGTGAAAGATGTAATGATTCAGGGGAACTTGCTAATTTCTATGCACATTTTCCGTATAATGTTATCCCGAGCCGGCAAAATATGCAATTCCTCATTTACATCCCGCCTGGACAGAAAAATCCCGGGCTAAAATAGGTTGCACGTTTAGATGGTGACGATTCCAGCAGAGGCATATCAAACTATAATTGCTTATTATTTTTAAATTGCTATTAAAACAGCACCGGCGATACGGCGCATAACCCGCTTGCGCTTTCATGGGTAAGCTCGTTGCGGGGAATGCCGCCGGCCACATCCGCGCCCATGCCCGGGGCCCGGCGCTCTTGTGGCCGAAGGAATAGCAAGTCTCCGCCCGCCACGCAATTTTCCCTTTCAAAAAAATAACGGAATAGGGTATACGGCTATATCGCCGGAACGAATAAGCAATACCCCGGCACGCGCATTGCAGTGCCTTCGCCGGCGGGAGGCGGTACACGCATGAAGGGTCTTTCTAGCGGCATCATCCGTATTCTGGATAAAATACTAAGCCTGGGCGTCAAACCCGGCATGAGCATCGCTGAAGAAAGCGTCGTAAACAAGGCCAACTTTCTCTTTTTGATCGCCGTCGTCCTTGCGGTCATCATATTTGAAGAAGGCCTGCGGCTGCATCAGTACGACGCCCTGCCCTCCGCCCTGGCCATCCTGGCCGGAGCGCTGGCCTGCTTTGCCGTGGCGGCGCGCACGGGCCGTCCTTTTCCGCCCGGGCTGCTGCTGCTTGGCGGCCTTTCCCTGGTAGCCCTTGTCAGCATCTCCACCGGAAGTCCGCTGGGCTCGGGATTCCTGCTGGTGCTTGTATTTCCCTTCCTGTATTTTTTCACCTTCTCTTTTCGCATCGCCATCCTGATGTTTTTCGCGCTGATGGGCGGGCTGGCGCTGGTTCTTTTTGTCCCCGGCGATCCCTTTCTGGCGGTCGAATACCACATGGATGTGCGGCAGCGCATCTTTTTCACCTACATATTCTTCGGCTGCACGGCCATACTTGGCGAATTCATGCGCTGGCGCGCCCAGAAAAAGATCGCCCAGCTCGTGGACAAGCTTGCCGAGTCCGCGCGCACGGATCAGCTTACCGGCCTTTACAACAGAAGGGCCTTTCTGGAACGCTTCGAATACGAGGCCGCCCGCTCCCTGCGGGAAAAACATCCCTTAAGCCTGATCATGCTGGACATCGACTTCTTTAAAAATATCAACGATCAACACGGGCACGCCTGCGGGGACGCCGCCCTGCAGCACCTGTCGATTTTGATGCGCGCGGCGGTACGCCGGCAGGACACCGTCGCCCGCTGGGGGGGCGAGGAATTTATCATTCTGCTGCCGCAGACGGGCCGGGACGGCGCGGCTACCCTGGCGGAAAAACTGCGCGCAGCCCAGGAGGCTTCCATCTGCTCCCACGGTCCCGTTGAAATGCGCTTCACCATATCTCTCGGCGTATACCAGTGCGACCTTGAAACGGACATTGACGCGAACATCGCCCAGGTGGACGCCAGGCTTTACCGGGCCAAGCGCCTGGGCCGCAACCGGGTGGAGGAATAAAGCCCGCCGCTTGGCAGGGCCGCGCATCCGGTTGCCCCGACATGCAAAAATCGCTTGCCTGACGCTTCTCCATATTTTAGTGCCATACAAGAGTGGAAATTTCGCGCCCATCTCCCCCCATCACCTCCTGCGCAAAACGGTGCCCGTATGTACCCACCACAGCCCAACCAGCATAACAATTCCAGACGGTTCAAGCTCCAGGGGCACCTGGGCGTTCTGTTCACCGCCCTCATGCTCGTCACGGGGCTGACCATCGCCTTTACCGGCTACCGCATGGTGGCGCGCACCGCCGTGTCCGCCTCCAACCACCTGGTGGAGAGCGTGACCAGCACGGTCAGAAGCGAAACCATGAACGCCGTGTACCAGCCGGTGCAGCTCTTTACCGCCGCTTTGGCCGAAGGGCCGCTTCCCCAGGCCGCGAACCTGAAAGACCGCCTGGACGCCCTGCCGTCCCTGAGGGCCATTCTGGACGCCTACCCCCTGGTGGACGCCATTTACATCGGCTACGAAACCGGCGAATTCTTTTTGATCCGCCCGTTGCGTTCCCCGGAGGCCGCCGCGCGCTTCAATGCTCCGGCAGGCAGTACGTTGCTGGTGCAAAGCGTCGAGCCCGTCCAGGGGCGGATGTCTTCCTTCTATTTATTTTTCGACGCCGCCCTGCGCCAGCTTGAAAACCGCCCCATGGGCGAAAGCGCCTTTGATGCGCGCGCCCGCCCGTGGTACCGCGAGGCCATGCGCGAATCCGGCCTTATCGTCAGCGCGCCTTATCTGTTTTTTACCACCAGGGAAATCGGCACCACCTTCGCCCGCAAAAGCGGACCGTGCGGTTCCGTGGTGGGCACGGACATAGCGATTTCCCAGCTTTCGCACACCCTGGCGCGCGAATTGCCCACCCAGGGTTCGCACCTTGTCCTGTTCCGCCCCGACGGCACTCCGGTGGCGCTGGAAAGCGGCATGGTGGAGACGGCAGGAGGGGACATGCGCGTACGCACGGCCGACGACCTTGCCCCTGTCGTGCGCCTTGGAATGGCGCGCTACAAGGAAGGCGCGCGGGGCCGGGGCATCGACCTGCAGGCCGATGGACGCGAGTGGGAGCTTTCTCTGGAAGAATTCAGCTTTTCCGGCAAGGTGCGCAGCGTCATGTTGCTGGCCATGCCCAGGGACGAAATCCTGGGGGACGCCCTGGCCTTTTTGCACCAGACCATTCTGTTGATGGCGGGGGTTCTGCTGTTTTCCGTGCCGCTCATCTGGTTCTTCGCCGGGCGCATCGCCCGCCCCCTGACCGCCCTGGCGGAAAAGGTGCGGCGCATCCAGGAATTCCGCCTGGAGGACCGGGAAGAAAATATCAACTCCTCCGTGGCCGAAGTTTACGAGCTGTCCCAGGGCATGCGCCACATGCAGGGCAACCTGAAAAAATTCCTGGCCATCACCGGCACCATCAGCGCGGAACGCAATTTCAACCTGCTGCTCGAGCGCGTGCTGCAAGAAACCATATCCGTGGCCGGCGCCGACGGGGGCATGGTTTCCCTGCTGGACAAAGACCGCGACTGCTTCGCCGAAGGCAGCTCCTGCTGGACCGGCCCAGACGGCAGCGGCCTGGCCCAGTGCCGGATGACGGACTGTCAAAAAGCGGACCTCTCCCTTCCCCCCTATCAAGCCCTGCACTCGGGCGCGCTGACGCGCGCTTCGATCGAACGCGGGGACCGCCGCGCCGAAACGGACTTTCTGGCCCCCGGCTTCATCGATCCGGATGTGCTGCGGGTGGACGTGGTCAGCGTGCCTTTGTACGACCGCATGGGCGAAATTCTCGGGGTGCTCTCCCTGTTCAAGGCCATGAAGGCCGATACCGCCACCTTCCAACCCCAGCAAATCGCCTTTATCGCGGCCCTGGCCGGAACCGCCGCCATCGCCCTGGAAAACCAGACCCTGATCCGGGCCCAACAAGAACTGCGCGACGCCCTCATCCACATCCTGGCCGGGGCCATCGACGCCAAGTCTCCCTATACCGGCGGCCACTGCCAGCGGGTGCCCGTCATATTCCTGATGCTTATGCGGGCCGCCTGCGACGTCAAAGAAGGTCCGCTCAAGGACTTTTCTCTGAACGACGACCAGTGGGAAGCCGCCAAACTGGCGGGGTGGCTGCACGACTGCGGCAAGGTGACCACCCCGGAATACGTGGTGGACAAGGCCACCAAGCTGGAAACCATTTACGATCGCATCCACGAAATCCGCACCCGCTTTGAAGTGCTCAAGCGCGACGCGGAAATATCCTCGCTCAAGGCCGTCATGGCCGGGGCCGACGCCGATGTGGAAGGGCGGAAGCTGGAAGAGAACCTGCGCGCCCTGGACGACGACTTCGCCTTTGTCGCCGCCTGCAACCTGGGCGGCGAATACATGGATGACTCCGCTTTGGAGCGGCTGAAAGCCATCGGCGGGCGCACCTGGACGCGCACCCTGGACGACCGCCTGGGCGTGTCGCGCGACGAACGCATGCGCATGGACCGCATCCCTCCCTCCCCTTTGCCCGTGCGGGAGCCCCTGCTGGCCGACAGGCCGGAGCATGTCCTTGAACGGGGCGAAAAAGACCGCATCCCCGCGGACAATCCCTGGAAGTTCAAGATGGAAACGCCGGAAGCGCTGTACAACAGGGGCGAACTCCACAACCTTTCCATACGCCGGGGAACGCTTACGGCGGAAGAACGCTACAAAATCAACGACCACATCATCCAGACCATCATCATGCTGAACCAGCTTCCCCTGCCTCCGCACCTGCGCGGGGTGCCCGACATGGCCGGTTCCCACCATGAAACCATGGACGGCAAGGGCTACCCCAGGCGCCTTACCCGCGAGGACATGGACTGGAGCGCGCGCATGATGGCCATTGCCGACATCTTCGAAGCCCTTACCGCCTCGGACAGACCCTACAAGCCGGGCAGAACCCTGTCCGAGACAATCAGGCTTATGGACGACTTCAAGGAGCGCAACCACATTGATCCGGATTTGTACGAGCTTTTCCTGCGTTCCGGCATCCCGCAGCAGTATGCGGCCGGGTATCTGCGCCCGGAACAGAACGACTTGCCGTCCGGCCCGGCCTAGTGTGATGTTCACGAAATAGCTGTGGCTATTTCGTGAAAGATCGTTCGCCGAAAAACGTGGTTTTCGGCTCACTCACGCCGCCTTCGGCGGCGCGCCGGGCTGACGCCCGGCCTCCCCCGGCGTCGCTTGGGGAGGCGCTGTTGCTCAATAAACGCCGCTGCAACGCCGCCTTTTTAGGCCATAAACGTGCCTTTTGAAAAACGCATGCCCGCATGGAAAGTCCGCACCAGTACCGCACAAGCTTTATTCGCGGCGTTGCCATGCGTCCATGAATAATGTACACGGCGGTTTGCGTCGCGCGGATATCGAATGGGGAATCGTCCCGACAGGGGGAATCATGGCGCTTGCGGATTTTCAGGCAAAGCAAAAGCTGAACAAGCTTAAAGGAATAGTCCGGGAATACTTTACCAGGCACGACGGGCAGGTTCTGTGCCTTACCGACGACCCCACCTTTGTCACGCTGGTGCGCGCCCTTATCAAAGATCTGGCCATCAGCCAGCCCGAAACGCTCCTTACCATCCCGGACGCCACCAAGGCCCTGAAAGCCATTACCGAATCCTTCGGCTCCGGCAAAAAGCCCGTCCTCTTCATCGAGCGGGTGCTGAACAGCGTGGGCGACACAAGCTTCTTAATCCGCCAGTTCAAGGACACGTTTCCCGAACTGCGCATCATCGTCCTGACCACCACCGCCGATAAAAACCGCGTCATGCTTCTGCATGAGGCAGGGGCGGACAACTTTGTGCTCAAGCCCGTCAGCGCCAACGACATGGCGGAAAAGATGGCCGTAACCCTGGCCCCTCCCGGTATCGTCCGGCAGCTTTTGGACAAGGCACGAACCTTCATCGTCAACAACATCAGCGGCGACGCCCTGAAGTGCACGCAAAAGGCCCTGGAAATCAAGCCGGACAGCGCCGCCGGCTACGTGGTTCTGGGCGACGCCCTGCGCATCTCCAACAACCTGGACAAGGCCAAACTGGCCTACGAGCGGGCCTGCAAGTATTCCGGCGACTATATCGAGCCGCTGCAACGCCTGGCGGATATCGCCAAGGAAACCGGCCAGCAGGAGATGCGGCTGGAATACCTCAAGCGGCTGGACGCCCTGTCGCCCCTGAACGCCCAGCGCAAGGTGGAAATAGGCGAGCTGCACATCGCGCTGGGCAACGTGGAAGCCGCCACGCAGCTTTTCGACAACGCCGTGTCGCGCGTGTACAAGGACGCCATGGCCCAGGTGGCCGCCATGACGGAAAAAATAGCCGTCAGCCTGCAGGACAGCGACCCCGTGCAGGCGGAAAAGTACCTGCGCCAGTGCCTGGAGCTTAAGGGCAAGGATCTGACGGCGGATGACATCTCCACCTTTAATCAGCTCGGGATCAGCCTGCGCAAGCAGGGGCGCTGGCAGGACGCCGTCGAAGAATACAAAAAAGCCCTCCAGATTGCCCCCAGGGCCGAGGGCCTGTTCTACAACATCGGCATGGCCTACGCCGAGGGCAAGGACTACGAGTCCGCCATCAAGGGCATGCAGAAAGCCCTTTCCATCAACGCCAATCTGCCCTATAGCTCCCCCACCCTGGCCTACAATATGGGGATGGTCTTTTCCCTGGGCTATACCCGCGACAAGGCCATGCAGTGCCTGGAAATCGCCCTGCAACTGGACCCCGGCCACCAGGGAGCCCAAAAAGCTCTGGCCCGCCTCAAGGAAAACGAGGAAAGCGCCGCCGTCAGGTAACCATCCTAAAGTGAAAATCTCCGGGAAAAGAGCATGCGCATCATTCACATCCTCCTTGCCGCCGCGCTTCTGTCCCTGACCGCGTGCGCTTCCGCAAAGCCGCGGGAAACGCCCCCCCTGTCCGTAACCGGCGCAATGGCCGGCGAAACCGTCTTTCTTGTTCCCGGGCAAATGCTTGTCGTCACGCTTCCGGCCAACCCCAGCACCGGTTATTCCTGGAAAGCCGACGAAATTCCCGCCTGCATCAGGGCTGTGGGCGGCGGGGAATACCGGCCGGATCCCACGCGGATCGACATGCCCGGCGCCGGGGGAGCCGTTGTGTGGAAGTTCAGGGCCGCCGCGGAGGGTTCGGGCGTTTTGCGCCTTACCTATCTGCGGCCGTGGGAGCACGGCGTCCCCCCCATGCAGGCCGTCGAATACACGCTGAACTGCAAAAAGAACAAGTAACGCCTTGCGCACTTGAAATGATCTGAAAAAAAGAAAGGAAGCGAAAAATCCGCTTCCTTCAAGAACAATCCGCACTTCAAATAGCCGCTTACGCGCGCTACGCCTGCTGTTCCGCTTCCTCGTTCCGCTTTTCCACCGTTTCCATCAGTTCCTCGGTGGGGTCCTTTTCCGTACCGGTGTCGATAGTGGGTTCCGTGTCCACGGCGGGTTCCGTATCCACGCCCGGTTCCGTAGTCACGGCGGGTTCAGTGTCCAGCCCGGTTCCGGGATCGGCCGCGGGATCGGTATCCAGCCCGGTTCCGGGTTCCGTATCCGTGCCGGGTTCCGGATCAAGGCCCGTGGCGGGATCCCCGCCGGGGACCGGGAACGCCGCGCCGGGGTGCCGGGCGGCGAAAATTCCCCGCATGGCTTCGGTATCGCCCGACGCAAATGCCTTTTTATACTGCCCCAGCGCCCAGCCGCCCCGCGCCTGGCCGCTTTCTTCCGCCATCTGCATGATGGCTTCTTTCAGGGCGCGCACGTTGGCCGCCTGACCGTTGTTCGACTTGGCGGCAACGTTCTCCACACCCTCGGCGACAGTATCTTCGTCCCCGACAGCTCCCGTGGCGTCGGCCTTTTTCCCTTTTACAGCGGCGTATTTTTCCCGCGCGGCCGCGGACAAGGCAACACTGTCGCCTTTTTTCAGGGCCTTGCCCTGATCTTCCTGAACGGCGTTCTTTTTGTTCCGGGCGGACTGCTCCGGCCAGATTCCGGTCACTCCGGAGTTTACGGCAATGGCTGAAATTTCGGCGGCATGACTCATGGCGGCATCCTCTTCTTGCGCGCCGGACGCGGGGGGGCAGGCGTCACGACACGGTTATGGGAAAAAATTTCCCGGCAAGGGTCGTTGCCTCTATATTTTGCACATGCCATGCCATATATACTAATAGATAAATAGATTTGAGAAAGAAAGGAAGAAACGCGGCGGGACGGCGGCGGCTTTCACAACGCCACGGGCTGGCGGCGGCTTTTACAGATCCACAGGAGCGTAGGTGGACTCCATGTCCTCGAAGGCGGTGTACGCGGGAGCGTACATCAGTTTGACCGTGCCCACCGGGCCGTTGCGCTGCTTGCCGATGATTATCTCCGCCACGTCCACGGGGGGACGGTCGGCGGGCTTCATGTAGGCGGCCTCTCGGTAGATGAACATGATGACGTCGGCATCCTGCTCAATGGCGCCGGATTCGCGCAGGTCCGAAAGAATGGGGCGGCGGTTGTCGCCGGTGCGTTCTTCCACCTTGCGGTTAAGCTGCGACAGGGCGATGACCGGCACGTTCAGTTCCTTGGCCATGGCCTTGAGGTTGCGGGAGATATCCGAGATTTCCAGCTCGCGCGAGTCGGTCTTGCGCGCCGATCGCATAAGTTGCAGGTAGTCGATGATGACCAGACCCACGCCCTTTTCCGCCTTCAGCCGGCGGGTGCGGGCGCGCACTTCCAGGGGGGTGAGCGAAGGCGTGTCGTCGATGTAGATGGGCGCTTCGCGGAAGACTTCGCCGGCGGCGTACAGGCCCTGCCAGTCCTCGTCGTTCAGGTAGCTGATGCGCATGCGCTTGAGGTCCACCTTGCCCCAGGCGCAGAGCATGCGCATGATAAGCTGCTGCATGGACATTTCCAGCGAATAGATGACCACCGGAATCTGCGAACGGATAGCGGCGCGCATGCCGATATTCAGGGCAAAGGCGGTCTTGCCCATGGAGGGCCGCGCGGCAAGGATGATCAGGTCCGAGGGCTGCAACCCCGCCGTCATATTGTCCAGGCCGGAATAGCCCGTGGGCACGCCCGTGGTCATCTCGTGCCGGGTGGCGCGGGCGTGCAGGTCGTCAAAGACCTGCTTGGTCAGTTCGGCGGCGTCTTTATACGCACGCCCCGATCCGCGCTGGGAAATGGCCATGATGGCCTGCTCGGACTCGTCCAGCAAAGCGCGCACGTCCTGGCCGGGCTCAAAGCTGTTGCCGATGATTTCGGCGCAGGAGGAAATAAGCTGCCGGGCCATGGCCTTGTCGCGCACTATGCCCGCGTAGTATTCCGCGTTGGCCGCGCTGACGATGCCCCTGGCAAGCTCGGCCAGATAGGCGGCCCCGCCCGCTTCTTCAAGCTGGGACATGCTTTTAAGCTGTTCCGCCGTGGTGATCAGATCCACGGGCACGCTTTTGCGGAACAACTCGCGAAAGGCGGCGAATATGACCCGGTGGGCGGGAAGGTAAAAGTCCTCTTCCCGCAGGATTTCCATCAGGGTATACAGGGAATCGTGCCGCAAAAAGACCCCCCCCAGCACGGCCTGCTCGGCCTCGACGCTGTGGGGGGGGACATTGCGCAACAAATCTTCGGCGGCTGCGCCGCCCGAAGGCGCGGCTTCCCCGGCCCCCCCCCGCTGGGGGGGGAAACCGGGATCGCCTTCGTTATTCCGCGGATTCTTCCGCCGGGGCGGATTGCTGCTGGGCATCGGAAGCCTGCGTGGTATCTTCGGTATGGTGGGCGCGTTCGGCGACGACGCTCACCTTGAGGTCGGCCACCACGTCGGCGTGCAGGCGCACGCGCACTTCGTAGTCGCCAAGCTGGCGGATGGGCGCATCCAGCAGGATGCGGCGGCGGTCGAGATCAATGCCTTTTTCCGCCAACGCGTCGGCGATCATCACGGAAGTGACGGAACCGTACAGCTTGTCGTTTTCACCCACGCGCATGGCGATGGAGATGGAGGCATTGGCGATTTTGTCCGCCAAAGAAGCGGCCGTGCTGCGCAGGGCCTCCACCTTGACCTGAAGCTTCTTGCGCTCAAGTTCAAAGACCTTCAGGTTGGCGGGGGTGGCCAGCATGGCGAAGCCCTGGGGCAAAAGGTAATTGCGGCCGTAGCCGGGCTTTACCTGCACCAGGTCGCCGAGACGGCCCAGGTTTTCAACGTCGGATCGCAAAATGACTTTCATGGGGCCCTCCTACAGCACGCTCTTTTTCTTGACGTCGCAGGCGTGCGTCGCCGTGTAGATCATCAGGGCCATCTGGCGCGCGCGTTTGATTTGCAAGGTCACGCCGCGCTGGTGATGGGCGCAGGTGCCGGTGATGCGGCGGGCTATGATTTTGCCGCGCTCGTTGACGAAATCACGCAGGATGTCCGGGCGCTTGTAATCCAGGGGGATGTCCTTGTCCGCGCAAAAGCGGCAGAACTTGCGCCGGGGGGTGAACTTTTTCTTGAACGCCATTATGCGACCTCCTCAACCTCGTCGGCCAGTTTCACGGACACAAACTTGAACACGCCGTCGCTGATGCGGATGTTGCGCTCAAGCTCGGCCACCAGGGCGCCGGGGGCGGCATATTCCATCCGGACGTAATAGCCGCGCATCTGCTTCTTCACCGGGTAGGCAAGATCGCGCATCCCCCAGTGGTCGTCTTGCAGCATCTTGCCGCCTTCGCGTTCCACAACGCCCTTGAAACCGTCCAGAAGGACGTTTCTGGCTTCCGCGGAAAGCTCGGGGGAAAGAAGCAGCAGGGTTTCAAACTTTCTCATGCTCTTCTCCTTATGGGCATATGGCCCACCCGCAACGACGCGGGTGAGCAAGGAACTGAAGTTGATAGCGGAAGGGGGATAGATTGTCAAGGCCGGGCAGCGGGGATAGCGTGGCGTGATACTTCGTCAGGCTTCATTTTTGCTCGGGGGGCAGGACCAAAGAGTCCAGCTCGCCCTCGCAAAAATTTGCCTTCCTCGTCTGACGCCACGCTATCCCCGCTGCCCCTCAGTTGAAAAAGCGAAGCGATTTAAGCGCGCCGGAGGCAGTTGAGGAGAATTTTCACAAAGACAAACGGGACAGACCGAATTGAAAAGTTTGGGGGAAAGGGGATGGAGGCGCGGGGGAAGGGGAAAGGACCTTTTTCAGAAGGTCCCTTCCCCTTCCCCCGCATCATCAATTATTCCCAGACAGAACGCGCGCGGGCCAGTTCCTGCCCGTCGCCGGCGCGGCGGATGCTGTGCACAAGGGACCCGGACGCGCCTTCCTCGTCCGCCGTCACCACGGTGATGACGTCGCCGCGCAAACCTTCGGCCCGGAAGATCAGATCCAGCCGCCGCAGGGTTCCGCAAACGCCGTGATCGTGGGCGGCTTCAAGGGTAAAATCCACATAGCGCACGTTGTTCACGTGGTGGTTCTGATCGATGTCGGCAAGGCGCACGGGAAAGGAAGGCCCCGCCGCCTCAGGGCCGGGGGCCGGGGCGGGGATGCGTATGTCGCCTTCTTCCACAGCGTGGCGCGGCGTTTGCGGATGCAGATGGCTGACGCTGCCGGGCATGCGTTCGATGCGGCGCGACGAAAGCCCCAGCACCACCCACTGCGTGACCCCGGCCATGCACCGCGCGCCCTGTTCATCGCGCAGGACAAAGTCGCGGCGGAACCGCAGACGCTCCACGGCCACGGGCCAGGTTTCCAGGCAAATGCGCTCCCCGGCGGCGGGAAAGCGCGTAAAGACCATGCGCATCTTTGCCAGCACCCAGGTCAGGCCGTCTTCCTTCAGGTGTTCCAGCCCCACGCCCAGGGCGGCGGCGTGGTTGCCCGCGGCTTCTTCCATGTAATTGCACAGCGCCTGGACGCGGATGCGGTTGTCCATGCCCAGTTCCGTGCGGCGGACAAGAAAATCTTCCACATGTGTTTTCATGGGGTTACCCATACTCTTGCGCGGCAACGCTGTCAAAGAACAAAAAAAATCCCCGCCGCCGGAAAGAACCCGGCGGCGGGGAACGATCAGCAAGGAAAGAAAAACCCCGGACTGTGGCCTGTCTTAAAACTGGTAGCCGACCGAAAGCGAGAATATGTCCGTGCGCGTGCTTTTGGCATGAGAGTCCAGCACGCCGTCGGCGGGGCGGGCGCTGTACTTACGGCCGACGGCGTCGATGTAGGCGTAGGCCAGGTCCAGAGTCCAGGCGTTCCAGTGGAAGCCCAGGCCCGCGCTGTAGATGTAACGGCCGTCGGTGGGGATAAGGTAGTCCTCGTACGCTTCGGTCATGGGGGACTGATCGTAGACAAAACCGGCGCGCAGGGTCAGCCAGTCCAGGGCGTCGTATTCCACGCCGAAGTTAAGCCGCCAGGCGTCGTCCCAGTACTTTTTGCTTCTGCTTACGCCCACGTCGTCGGTATGGATGCTCAGGTTTTTGAAGGTGCTCCACCTGGTCCAGATGGCGCCCAGTTCAAAGGAAAGCTCGGGCATGGGCGACCAGGAAACGGCGCCCGCGAGAGAGTCCGGCAGGACCACGGTGCCGTGGGCGTTGTGGTCCTTGTCCATGTTGCTCAGCAGGGGGCTGCCGTTCACAATCCAGCTGGGCACGTTTTCCACGGTCATCTCGTTGACGCCTTCGGCCCTTTGCTTGATCTGGCTGCGGTAGACGAGGCCCGCCCCCCACTGTTCGTTGAACTGGTAATGGGCGGCCAAGTTGCCGCCGTAGCCCACGCTGTCGGCGTTCTGGATGTTGGCGTCCACCTGGGCGTTGGGGAGCGGCAGGGGGCTTTTCTTCTTCAGGTCCAGGTTCAGGTACATGACTTCCAGGCCGACGGCCAGGGAAAGCTTGTCGGTGACGGCCCAGGCGATGTTGGGGTTGACGGAGGCCGTGGTCAGTTCCACCTGGTAGACGTTGTTCTTGCCGGGCCAGTTGTGGGGGTATTCAAATCCAAGGCCGAAGCGGGAAAACTCGCCGATGCCGAAGGTGAACTTGTCGTTGATCTGCTGGGTGTAATAGAAGTTGGGCACCATCCAGGTGGAGGCCTTCAGGTGGGTGTCCGTTCCCCCGTTCGCGGGGTCTTCGGAACTCATGTACCCGCTGGGAGTAATGGCGGAAATGCCGGCCTGAACGTTAGCGCCCTTAAGCCTGGTAATCAGGGCCGGGTTGTAGGCCACGGCCGAAGGGTCGGGCTTGCGGGCCACGGTTGCGCCGCCAAGGGCCACGCCGCGCGCGCTGTATTCATAAAGAGCGAAACCTTCCGCAGAGGCGGTTCCCGCCGTAGCCAAAAAACCGACCACGGCCAAAAGCCGCGTGCACAATTTCATCATAACCGATACCCCCATGTTGCAACATTGCCCGCGAAACTCCCCCGGCGGCCTGTGCCGCGCCCGCGCCGTTACCGGCAGGTTTGACGGAGGGACCACTGCCTTACGTACAAACTTTTTAACCAGGGTGTCGTAGAGGATTTTTCGCAATTGCGCAATGCCAAATGCAAACATTTGGGTTTATATTGCGGCAAATCATTGCCGCAGCGGATATTATATGAATATAGATAAACGGTATCGTGCAAATAGTATACGCCGACTATAGCATATTGACCGGATCCAGGTCCAGTTTTATACGCAGGCCGCATTTTTCCGCAGCGCCGCGCACGGCCGCGAACAAAGAACGCATTTCCTGCCAGTCCTGTCCCTTGATCAGGCAGTGGTAACGGCGGCGGCCCTTCAGCAGCGGCAAAGGCGCGGGCGCGGGCCCCAGCACCGTCAGGCCGCGATTTTTCCCTTCGGCGCGCAGCAGCCCGCCCACAAAGGCCACGGATTCCGCCCCGCGCGCGTCTTCCGTCGCGTGGCTGATGCGGATCAGGGCAAGACGGGTGAAGGGCGGATACTGCCTTCGCTGGCGAAGCGCCAGTTCCCGCTCGAAAAACCCCGCATAGTCGGCTGTCCGCACGAATTCCCAGCAGTAATGCGCCGGGTTGCGCGTCTGGATGATCACGCAGCCCGCCTTTTCGCCCCTTCCGGAACGCCCCGCCGACTGCACCAAAAGCTGAAAGGTGCGCTCCGCCGCCCGGTAATCGGGCAGGTTCAGCCCCAGATCGGCGTCGGCCACCACGGCCAGAGTAACATCGGGAAAATGGTGCCCCTTGGAAAGCATCTGCGTGCCCACCAGCACCTGCGCTTCCTTGCGGGCAAAGGCGCGCAGTATCTCTTCCATACGCCCGGGCCTGCGGGTGCTGTCCCTGTCCAGGCGCAGCACTCCCGTGCCGGGGGGCAGCACCGAGGCCAGGTGCTCCTCCAGCCGCTCGGTTCCTTCACCCATGGGCAGAAAATGCATCCCCCCGCAACCGGCGCAGGGCGAGGGAAACGGCACGGCATACCCGCAATAATGGCACAGCAGCCGCTCGCGGCCCTTATGGTAGGCCAGGCCGATGTCGCAGTGCGGGCATTTGGCCGCGGCGTTGCAGCCCAGGCAATACATCTGCGGCGCATAGCCGCGCCGGTTCAGCAGAATTACCGCCTGCTCGCCGCGCTCCACCACCCGGCGCAAGGCCTCCACGCTTTCCTCCGCCAAAAGGTGCGCCTGCGCCCCGCCCGGCAGCATCCGCACCAGGCGGACGTCCGGCAACTCCCCCCCGCCCGTGCGTTCCGTCAGCACGTGCAAAGGCACCGCCCCCCGCACCGACGCGTAATAGCTTTTCACGTCCGGCGTGGCCGACCCCAGCAGCAACAGCGCCTTTTCCCGCCCGGCCCGGTACCAGGCCACCTCCTTGGCCTGGTAGACAAAACCTTCGTCCTGCTTGAACGACGAGTCGTGCTCCTCGTCCAGCACGATCAGTCCGATATCGCTCAACGGCAAAAACAGCGCCGACCGGGTGCCGGTCACAAGGACGGGAGCGGGAGGGACATGGGAGGAAGAGCGGGGAAAGGGGGAAGATGCCAGATCGCGAAAGGCCGCTTCGCGCGCGGCCGGAGACTGGTAGCCGTGGTACAGATACCGCCGCACGCCCGGCAGCGCCCGCGCCGCCTCGTCGCGCAGCTTCAGGGCCAGGGCCACCTCGGGCGCCAGCAGCAGCACCGACCGCCCCCGCGCCAGCACGTCGCGCGCCAGTTCCAGGTACACCGCCGTCTTGCCGCTGCCCGTGATGCCGAACAGCAAATGCGTTTCCGCCCTGCCCGAACGCGCCGCCGCCAGCAGGGGCTCCATCACGGAACGCTGCTGCGGCGTCAGGATGAAGGGCAAACCGTTCTTAACGCCGGGGCGGGACGGCTGTTCCGCCGGAAGGCCCGCAAAGGGGAAAGGCATGTCCTCCTCAGGGGATGGACGGGGCTTTTCCCCGCTGAAAGCCGGAAGAGTATCGCAGGCAAGGCTTTCATCCACCGGGCGCACCGTGACCAGACCGCGCCCGGACAAAAGGGCCAGGGTGCGGGCGGCCCCTTCGCCCAGATCTTCCGCCAGCTTCCGGCGGGTGACGGCCCCCTGTTCGAACAGGTATTCCAAAAGGGCAATCTGGGCCTTGGCCGCCGGACGCACCGGCCAGGGCGGGTCCACCGCCAGCCGGCATTCCTCCGCGTCCAGGGGGCTTTGCCCGGCGCGGCAGACCTCCGCCCCGCCCTCCGCCCACAGCCTGCCCAACAGCGCCAGTTCATTTTCCGGCAGTGAGGCCAGAGACGAGGGCGTCATCTCGCGCGGCTTGCCCTCCCCAAAGAACCTCAGGCGCGCCTTGACCGTGCGCAGGCCCGCCGGGAGCACCGCGCCCAGAATCCGCCCCGGCGTGGAGGTGTGGCGCAGGGCCATCTGCGTCGCCAGTTCCAGGTACTCTTCAGAGAGCAAAGGCGTTTTTTCCAGGGGCCAGATCAACGATTTGAGGGTGAAGGTCCTGGCCGGAGCCCCCGCCCCCGGCGCGGCGGGCGCGCCGGGGCCTTCCGGGGATGCCGGCGCTTCAAACCCCAGAATGACGCCCGCCCGCAGCCCCCGGCCAAGGGGGACGGCCGCGCGCATGCCTTTTTGCCACGCCTCTTCCGGCAGGTAGCCGGGCAGGGAATAGCTCAGGACTGAAAACGGGGGAGAAAGCAGGCAGACGCGGGCAATGTTCATAGCGGGACGGGTTGGAAGAAAACGGCGGATGCAAGGGCCGCTTCATGGCGACGGAAGGCCCTGATAACGGAGAAGGAAAGCCGGAGCCGGCGGCAAAATTTATGCGGAAGTCAAAAGCGCACCCAGGCGGAAGAGTTTTGAAAAGAAGGGAAAGATAGGGACAGGGGCGAGGGGAAGGGGAGCTTTCGGAATACGGTTCACCTTCGCTTGGCTCAGGATAAACAGACTTTTCCAAAAGTTTTTCTTCCCCTTCCCCCGCAATCTCTCTCCTCGCCCCCCTATCTTGTCAGCTTCCGGAACTTCATCCTGTGCGGCTGGTCGGCGTCCTTGCCCAGGCGTTTTTTACGGTCAGCCTCGTATTCTGAATAGTTGCCGTCGAAATAGTTGACCACGGAATCGCCTTCAAAGGCCAGGATGTGGGTGGCGATGCGGTCAAGGAACCAGCGGTCGTGGCTGATGACCAGGACGGTGCCCGCGAAGTTTTCCAGGGCGTCTTCCAGGGCTCGCATGGTGTTGACGTCCAGGTCGTTGGTGGGTTCGTCAAGAAGCAGCACGTTGGCGCCGGACTTGAGCATCAGGGCCAGGTGCACGCGGTTGCGCTCGCCGCCCGAAAGTACTTCCACCTTTTTCTGCTGATCCTGACCCTGGATGTTGAAACGCGAGCAATAGGCGCGGGAGTTCACTTCCTTTGCGCCCAGCCTGATGGTGTCGTAGCCTTCGCTGATGATCTCGTACACGGTCTTGCCGGGGGTAAGGGCCTCGCGGCTTTGGTCCACCCAGGCGATCTTGACGGTTTCGCCCACGCGCAGGACGCCGGAATCAGGAGTTTCCACCCCGGCGATCATCCTGAATAAGGTGGTCTTGCCCGCGCCGTTGGGGCCGATGATGCCCACAATGGCCCCCGGCGGGATGATAAAGTTCATGTTGTCCACCAGCAGCTTGTCGCCCATGGCTTTGGACGCCTTGTCGGCCTCCGCCACGATTTTGCCCAGGCGCGGTCCCGGCGGGATGTAAATTTCCAGGTCGGCGGCGCGGCGCTCGGACTCGTGCGAAAGCATGGCCTCGTAGGCGTTGATGCGGGCCTTGCTTTTGGCGTGGCGGCCTTTGGGGGCCATGCGCACCCACTCCAGTTCGCGCTGCAGGGTTTTCTGGCGTTCGGCCTCGGCTTTTTCCTCGTTGGCAAGGCGCTTTTGCTTCTGCTCCAGCCAGGAGGAATAGTTGCCCTTCCAGGGGATGCCCCGCCCGCGGTCCAGTTCCAGGATCCAGCCGGCCACGTTGTCCAGAAAGTAACGGTCGTGGGTGACGGCGATGACCGTGCCGGGAAAGCTTTGCAGGTACCGTTCCAGCCAGGCCACGGATTCGGCGTCCAGGTGGTTGGTGGGTTCGTCCAGCAGCAGAATGTCGGGGTTTTGCAGCAGCAGGCGGCACAGGGCGACGCGGCGGCGCTCGCCGCCGGAGATGACGCTTACCGGCGTATCGGCCGGGGGGCAGCGCAGGGCGTCCATGGCCATGTCCAGGCGCGCGTCCAGATCCCAGATGTTCTTGTTGTCCATCAGTTCCTGGACCTCGCCCTGACGGGCGATCAAAGCGTCCATTTCATCGGGTTCCATGGGTTCGGCGAATTTGGCGTTGATGGCCTCGAACTCGTCGCGGACAGCCGCAAGATCGGCCACGCCCTCTTCCACCACTTCGCGCACGGTGCGCGTCTCGTCCACCAGGGGCTCCTGCTCCAGATAGCCGATGGTGAAGCCGGGGGCCAGAACGGTTTTGCCGTCAAAACTCTGGTCCACTCCGGCAAGGATTTTCAGCAGCGAGCTTTTGCCCGAGCCGTTCAGACCAAGCACGCCGATCTTCGCGCCGTAAAAATAGGAAAGGGAAATGTCCTTGAGCACTTCTTTCTGGCCGTGCTTCTTGGACACGCGGATCATGGAATAGATGATTTTATCGGGTTCGTTGCTCATGCCTGTCCTGGGTATCCTTGCGTGTATTTTAGAGCGGATTGATTTTAAGACGCTCGCTCCGGCGCTTAACGGCGAAACAAGTTTCGCCCGCGCCTGCGCGGCGGGAATCGCCGCCCGAACAAATAAACATTTTCAATGGTAATTTGCTCTAACGGGCCGGAAATCGCGTTTTCCGGCGAAGCGTTCCTCATAACCCGGCCAATGGACGATTTATGGGTAACGCAATAGTATGGCAGAGGCGACGGACTTTGTCGAGATGCCGCCAAAGGACCACCGGACCGATCTTGCCGGAGGCTGCTTCCCCATGATCGCCGGCCGGATTTTTCGCGAAACTCCCTAAAGTTTCCCCGCCCGGCACCGATAAGACGGATAACATGGCGCCGCAATCCCGCGGGGAATGCCGACAGCCGGAAAATTTTATCACGCCCCTAAAGTAATTTCGCCGGGGACCGATAAAGAGCACAACACGGCGGGAGTGTCGCAAGGAAGCGACCGCATAGTGCACCGCTGCGCGACTTGATATTCATGGAGGAATATTATGTCACTGGTTATCAATCACAACATGATGGCGATGAACGCCGCCCGGAACCTGAGCTCCTCGTATTCCAACCTTGCCACCTCCGTCCGCCGCCTTTCTTCGGGCCTGCGCGTCGGCCAGGCTTCCGACGACGCCGCCGGTCTCGCCATCCGCGAACTTATGCGCGCCGACATCGCCTCGCTGAACCAGGGCGTGCGCAACGCGAACGACGGCATATCCCTGATTCAGACCGCTGACGGCGCCCTTGGCGTCATCGACGAAAAGCTCATTCGTATGAAGGAGCTTGCTGAACAGGCCGCCACCGGCACGTACAGCTCCGACCAGCGTCTGATGATCGACTCGGAATACCAGGCCATGGCTTCGGAAATCACCCGTATCGCCAACGCCACGGACTTCAACGGCGTGTACCTGCTGAACGGCAACCTGTCCGGCGACAGCCACAGCGGCGCCGGGCTGGTCTCCACCGGCAAGCTGAAGGTCCACTTCGGCACCGCCAACGACTCGGCTGAAGACTACTACTACATCAAGATCGGCACGGCCACGGCTTCCGCCCTCGGCGTGGGCAACCAGGCCGACACAAACTCCAAGGCCTACACGGTTTCCACGCAGGCCGCGGCGCAGAAGGCTCTTGAAGGCATCAACAGCGCCATCATCTCCAAGGACAAGATTCGCGCCAACCTGGGTGCTCTCCAGAACCGTCTGGAAAACACCATCAGCAACCTGCAGATTCAGGCCGAAAACCTGCAGGCCGCCGAATCGCGCATCTCTGACGTGGACGTCGCCACCGAAATGACGGAATTCGTCCGCAACCAGGTGCTGTCGCAGGCCGCCGTGGCTATGCTTTCCCAGGCAAACTCGCTGCCGCAGATGGCCATGCAGCTCATCGGTTAGCACGGGGCTGACCGTTCGGGATGGGGATCATCCGCCAAGAGTAAAAAAGAGCGGGGCGCGAAAGCGCCCCGCTTTCGTTGCGGGCGAGACGGCTTTAGAATCCGCCCCGGCCCGCTTGCGTTGCATCTTTCTTTCCCGCTGCACAAGCAGGGGCAGGGTTTACGAAAGGCGCACTATTGAGCTATGAGAACAACGTCCGCCCTATTACAGTGAACGCCCTTTCGCCCATAGTCAGGAGCCCCCATGCGCCGTTTCATTTTGCCGTTGTTGCTGGTTGCTTTCGCGCTTGTATCCGCCTGCTCCGGCAAAAAGGCGCCTATACAGGAAAGCCCGGGCCTGCGGGCAAAAAATTCCATGCCCATGCCCAGGGCCGATCCGGGCTATCTGCAGTACCTGGAACGCCAGACCATGCTGACCAAATCCTCGGAAATGGCCAGGGTGGTTTCCGGCAGCCAGCTCGCCTGGCGCACGTCGGCCAGCATAGATTCCCCCGATGAACTGCTGACCTACGCCGACGCCTGGCTTGCCGTACATCCGCTGACCCTGCTTACGTCCTCCCGTCAGACGACCTTTGATCAGTTGGCCGACTCGTCCATATGGGCCACCTTGCGCGAGGTGGGCGTCAAGGGGCTGTATGTCGCGCCCGTTGCCGGCTCCGGCGCGCTGTGGGCGCGCGGCGGCAGCGTCGCCCCCAAGGGATTGGCCACGGGCGAGGACATCGTTCAGTACGATTTTTCGGCCGCCGCCGGCGGCGAATCCAATTACCGCCGGCTGATGAGTTCCGTCATCGACCATACCGCCGTCCTCGGGTCGGATCTGGTGCCCGCGGCAACGGGCATAGGCCCCGACTTTTACCTTGCCGCGCGGAACATGCGCGAGTACCCGGGCATATACTGCATGGTCGAAGTGCCATCCGAACTCTGGAAAGATCTGCCGGCCGCCGCATCGGAATGGGAAACCGCCGCCCTGAACGCGGAACAGGCGTCCGCCCTGAACGCCAAAGGCATATTGCCCGTCGCCATGCGCGACGAGGTTTCGGCTCTGGCCAGCAGGGGGGGCTGGGCCGCCACCGGGGAAGTGCGCGGCATAGACGGCAATCCCCGGCGTTGGGTGTACCGGTACTACGAAAACCCCTCTTTTGCCGTGCTGAACTGGGAAGATCCCTCCCAGTCGGCGCACCGCATTCTTTCGGGCAGCGCGGTGCGGCAGGTGGGGGTGCTGGGACAGGCCCTCATAGGCCTGCGTTTCGAGGCTTTTCAGGGACTTGAGGCCGCGCCGAAAACTCGTGACGCGGCCCGGGCGTTCAGCGCCGAGCCCGCCCTTTCCGCCGCCCAGTCCATGAGCCGCGAAATACGGCGCTACGGCGGCTGGAGCTGGCTGCGCGACGACGATCTGCCCCTTGCCATCGCCAAGGAGTTTTTGCGTTACGGGGCCGACTACGTATACGACAACGCCTTTACCCCGGCGGCTGAACACGCCCTTTTGACCGGCGACGCCACCCTGGCCAGGTTCATGGCGGACGAACTGCTGCGCCTGGGCATCGACGCCAGGCGGCTTGTGCATACCACTCCCGCGCAGGAAGGCATCAATTACAACCTGCCCCACCTGACCTATCTGGCCGGACACGACGGCTCCAAAGAAGCCGTGGCCTTCCGCGACAGCATCCACGATTCCCTGCGGGCCGGCCTGCACGACATGTCGCCCTCGCCGCTGAAGGACAACGTCCTGTACAGCACGGGAGCCGGACTGGCGGCCATGGCCCTGGGCCTTTCCCCCTACGACGTTCCCAAGGACCAGACGGAAGAGGTGGCCAAGGGGCACGCGCTGCTGATCTTCTTCAAGGCCATGCAGCCGGGGGCGCTTATGCTCTCCGGCCAGGATCTGGCGGGCGTGCTGCCCCTTTCCTGGAAAAGCTCGGTGAATTCGCCCGATTTGTGGAACGTGGCCGACGCCTGCCGGGGGGCCTACGCCCTGACCTCGGCCGCCGCCAGCCTTGTGGTCAGCCCCCAGGGCGTGGCCAGGGCCAAAAGCATCTATCCCGTGCCCGACACCCAGGTGCACCAGGAGGGCTCGTTCCTGCGCAATATAGGGCGGTTTCTGCGCATGCGTTCCCAAACCGGCATCGCCAAGGGCGGCCTGGCCGCCCGCCCGGCGACGCGCGGGCAGGGAAGCATCGCCCTGCTCACCCGCCTGCCCGATGAAAAAAGCTACGTGCTTTCCGTGTGCAACTTCGGCCGCGACACCGTGACGGAACACATTTCCCTGGGAAAAGTGCCCGGCATCCGCCAGGCCATGGATCGCGTCACTCCCCTTACCCAGGGCGGAGGCTTTTCCGCCGGCGGTTCCGAGATCTCCGTCACCCTGGGCCCCTGGCAGGGCAAAGCCCTGCTGCTGGGCGGCGGCCCCGACTCCGCGGGCAAAAAAGAACCGGCGGACGCACCGGAGCGGATGCCGCCGCCGGAGATCCCCCCCGTTCCCGCCGCAAAGGCGGAATCCCCCGCAACAAAGGCGGAATCCCCCTCCGCGCCGCAGGCTCCGCCAGCGGCCCCCACGCCGCAGGCAGATCCTTCCGCCGCGCCGGACGCCCCCGCCCCGCTCGCGCCGGATATGGCCGTTCCCGCGCCGTATACGACCGCCCCTTCTCCGAAAGAAGCCTCCCCGGTTCCCGCTCCCCCGGCGGCGGTTCCCGCCGCGCCCGCGCGGGGATCCGTCCCTGACCGGACCTCCGCGCTTCCGGAGCGGGAAACCTCCCCGCCGGCCCAGGACGCCCCCGGACCTTCTCCCGCCGATTTCAGCACGGCAGCCAACCGCCCCCCGCAAGAGTCCGTGGACTCTCAATCCACGGACCCGCGCCTGGAACCGGAACGGACCTCGCCGGAAGAGCGCCGGGAAAGCGCGCGGAAAAAAAACGAAGGCAAACAGTAACGTCCGGAATCCCCCCCCCGCCGTGACGCGGTGAATTGCCCCGCCGCGGCGGCAAACTCCGCAACGGCGGGAGTTATATGGGCGGGATAAAGCCGTTTGACCGCGGCAATGGACACTTCCGCGCCTTCGTGGCTGACAGCGGATAAAAAAGAAGCCCCCGCGCCATGTGCCACGGCGCGGGGGCTTCTTTCCGGCCTTGAAAGCCGGAAGGGGACTCTTGCGATTATTCCTGCACCAGGGAATACAGATTCCGGGAAAGCCCGGCCAGTTCGTGTACGGTCTTTGCCGATTCCGCCATCTGCCGGACAGTGTCTTCCGAAAGCTGGGTCACCTGATTGACGCTGTGGGCTATCTCGGCGCTGGAAGCCGACTGCTGCTCGGCAGCGGCCGCTATGGAGGACACCTGCGCGGAAGTTTCGCTGACCAGATGCACTATTTCGGCCAGGGCCTCCTCGGAGTTCTTGGAAAGCGAGTTGGCTTCGCGCACCGCGTCCGCCACCTTGTCCATGCTGGAAATATTGGCGGCCGCGCCCTGCTGGATGCTTTCAATGGCCTTGCGCACGTCCTGGGTGGCGTTCATGGTCTTTTCGGCCAGTTTGCGCACCTCGTCGGCCACAACGGCAAAACCGCGCCCGGCCTCGCCCGCGCGCGCCGCCTCAATGGCGGCGTTAAGCGCCAGCAGATTGGTCTGGTCCGCTATATCCGAGATGACGTTCATGATCTGCCCGATGCCCTCGGCCTGGGAGCCGAGAGCGCTCAGATTCTCTTGCAGGGCTATGGCCAGGCTGCGCACGCTGTCGATGGCGGCCATGGCCTTACGCACGACGGCCTCGCCCTCGGCGGCGCGCTTCTGCCCGGAACCGGCCTGCGACGAGGCGGTCGCCGCGCTGCGGGCGATCTCCGTGACTGTCTGGTTCATCTGTTCGATGGAACGCAGGGTCTTAAGCATCACGTCGCTTTGCTGCGCGGCGGCCGACTGCACCGATTCCGTCTGGCCCTCGATACGCGCGGAAGAGGCGTTGACCTTTTCCGCAATGGCCGTCACCTGCCTGTTGACCGAAGCCATGCGCTCCATCTGCAGGGACAGGGCCTTTTCCTTTTCCACTATGTCCGTCACGTCCGAGGCGAACTGCAGGAAACCGGCATCCTTGCCGTGGCAATCCTTGATCACGTCGCACAGGGCCCGGATTTGGCGGACCTTGCCGCCAATGGTCAGAGGGAAGATATCCGAAATAACGCGCCCGCGTTTGCGCATGGTCTCGCGCAGCGCGCAGTCCTCACGGCCGTAGACGCTGGTGTGCATAACCTCGTTGATATGCCTGCCGCGCAGGACTTCCGGCTCTTTCACCCCGGCGATTTCGCACACCCTGGTGTTGGCGAGCAGCAGGCCGTAGTTTTCGTCCACCGCGAATACCGGATCGGGAATGGCGTTGACCATGTTCTTGAACCCTTCGATATTGCACAGCATATTCTCCACCTTTCCCATCAGCCTGTTCACCTGATGGGAAAGCTGGGCCACCTCGTCGCGGCTGGAGGTATCCAGACGGTAGGAAAGTTCCGCCTTGTCGTCCACAAGATCGCGAATCACCCCGGTAACGCGGGCCAAGGGCCGGGTGATAAAGCACCGGGCGGCCACAAGGCCGAATGCCCCCATCAGCACGGCTATGCCCGCGCCCACCCAGAGGATGCCCGAAAGGATGGCGGCAAGGGTGTTGCGCAGGCTTTCTTCCTTTATGCCGATAAAGAGCATGCCCGCGATTTCCTTTTTGGCGTTGTACAGCGGCTTGTAGATGGTGCTGTAGGGAATGCCGCCAAGCATCACGCCGGCCCCGGAGAACGCGCCCCCGGCTTTCAGCACTTTTTCAAGAATGACCGGATTTTCCAGGCGGGTGCCGATCATGCGCTTGCCGTCCTTGTCCACCAGGGATGTGGTGATGCGCACGTCTTTTTTGAAAAAGGTCACCTGGGCGCCCAGCTCTTTGCTGAGGGTGTCGGCAAGTTCGGGGGTATCCATGCGGATGCCCGCGGTGAGCACGCCCACGCGTCTGTTCTCGTAATAAATGGGGGCTCCGCCCCGCACGGAAAAAGCCACTTCGGTGCCGCCTTCAATACCCACGGTGACCGGGATCTCCCTGCCCGGCTCAAGGGTTTCGGGACCGGCGACGGACTGCGCGACATTGTACTGGTTGACGACGGAGTCGCCTCTTTTATTAGAGTGGCTGCGCATAATCACGGTGCCGTTCTTGTCGGAAAGGGTTACAAAGTCCATCAGACTGTTGCTTGCCAAATCCATCACAATGTGTTCCACAGTCTTTAGGTCGCCGGCTAGAATGGCCTTGGCAAGATCATCACGATGCACGCCCTGCCACAGTACGCTTCTTATGGCGTCATGATATATGCGAACACGCGACTCAACGGCAAAAGCTCCATCTTCCAATGTACTCTGCGTCTCGCGCGTAAAAGCTTTTTCTACTGAATTATTCACTGTATATAAAAGCGGAACAACAACCATACCGATGCTGAACACCAGCATAATGGCTATTTTAGAAAAAATACTCAGACGCATATATGCTCCCTAAGTTTGCGGTTCTTGCATGGCTGCGGTCCAGTTCCGAAAAAGAAAAAAAATTGCGCGCTCAAATTGCATATAGAAATTATTTAACTAACAACAGTTGCCCGCTTTCGGAACGCTGAACCGCAGCCACATATGCCAATATATTCCACAATACAAGGCTTGGGCAATTATAATGTCGAACACGTAAGAAAAATATGCCTCCTTCCAACTAGGCCACTCTGATAAAGACCAAAGCCCCCCCCGCGCCCGGAATCGCTTTTGGTATAAACAAGGTGCCACCCCACAGTAATATATACTTTGCTGGTGCCGGCCCGATACGGGCAGCGGCCCGGAATCCGCCTCCGCCCAGGCGCCGTATTTGACAACGCGGCGAGGTTCGTGGCAAGTAATGCAATTATTGCTGCCGTTGCGGACGCGCGGGCATCCGGCCCACGGTTTGAGACCGTGCGGGCGCGTTGCCGTCCGCGGCGAATACGCGCGGGATCGGCCGCTTGTACCTTTATGGGAGGTTCACATGTGTGGTAAAAAATGGTTTGCTCTGTTCCTGGCTTCCCTGCTGCTGACGGCCCCTGTTTCGGGCGCTTTCGCGGCCGAAACCATCAAACTGGGCGTTGCCGGTTCGCACACCGGCGATCTTGCCGGCTACGGCCTGCCCGCCCTGAACGCGGCCAAGCTGGTTGTTGAAAAATACAACGCCAAGGGCGGCATCAACGGCAAAAAGATCGAACTGCTGCAGCAGGACGACCAGTGCAAGCCCGAGCTTGGCACCAACGCGGCCACCAAACTTATCGCTGACGGCGCGCAAATCATTATGGGCCACACCTGTTCCGGCGCCACCAAGGCCGCCCTGCCCATTTACAACGACAAAAAGATCATCGCCATCTCCCCTTCCGCCACCAGCCCCGATCTTACCCAGGAAGGCAAGTATCCCTATTTCTTCCGCACCACTCCTTCTGACGACGCCCAGGCCCGCCTTGGCGCCGACTTTGCCCTGCAGGCGCTCGGCGCGAAAAAAATCGCCATCCTGCACGACAAGGGCGACTACGGCAAGGGCTACGCCGAGTTCGTCAAACAGTTCGTCGAAAAAAGCGGCACCGGAGCCAAAGTGGTGTTTTTTGACGGCATCACCCCCGGCGGCGTGGACTATTCTTCCGTTGTGTCCAAAATCGGCCGCAGCGGCGCCGACTGCCTGATCTTCGGCGGCTACTATCCTGAAGCCTCCAAGCTTATCACCCTGATCAAGTCCAGAAAGATGAAGATCAACTTCGTCTCTGAAGACGGCGTGAAGACCGAAGCCTTCCTTAAGCTTTCCGGCAAGGACGGCGAAGGCGTATACGCTTCCAGTTCGCGTGACTACTCTGACCTTCCCGTCACCAAGGAAGCTTACGCGGCGCACAGAAAAGAATTCAACGCCGAGCCCGGCCAGTTCTTTGAACTGGCGTACGCCGCCACCCAGGCGCTGCTGAATGCCGTTGAAAAAGCCGGAACCACCGATGCCGACGCGGTTGCCAAAGCCCTGCGGACAGAGTATGTGGAAACCCCGCTGGGCAAAATCCGCTTTGACGCCAGGGGCGATTGCGAGGGCGCGGGCTTTGCCATGTACAAGGCGATCGACGGCAAGTTCGTCGATCAGAAATTCACCGCGAAGTAAAGCCCTTTTCCTTTCGCTCCCCCGCCCGGGCGCGCGCAGCGCGCTCACGGGCGGGAATTCGAACCACCAGACTTTTACATCCAGGGGAAGGCCCTGGGGGCCCAGCCCTCCGCCTTCCCCCCATTTTTACCTATGAGCACTCTTGCCGCCATAAAAACATTTTTCGACACAGAGTGGCGCTTTTTCTGCGAACTGCTCTTCAGCGGCCTTACCAAGGGCAGCATCTACGCGCTTATCTCCCTTGGCTACACCATGGTGTACGGCATCATCGAGCTTATCAACTTCGCCCACGGCGAAATTTACATGATCGGCGCCTTCACCGGCCTTATCGTGGCCGGGGTGCTGGGGTTTTACGGCTTTCCGCAGCTTGGCATCCTGATCATCGGGGCGCTTGTAGCCGTCATCTACTGCGCCGCCTATGGCTTTACCGTGGAAAAAATCGCTTACAGGCCCCTGCGTAACGCCCAGCGCCTTTCGCCCCTGATCAGCGCCATCGGCATGTCCATTTTTTTGTCCAACTACGTGCTTGTCGCCCAAAGCCAGGACTTTCTGCGCTTTCCCAACCTCATTCCCAACATGGACTTTCTGGAGCCTGTTTCCGACATCCTGCAGCCCTCCAGCTTTGTGATCATCGTCACCAGCGCCGCCGTCATGATCGGCCTGACGCTGTTCATCAAGTTCACCCGCCTGGGCAAAGCCATGCGGGCCACGGCCCAAAACCGGAAAATGGCCATGCTGCTGGGCATTGACGCGGACAACATCATTTCCGCCACCTTTGTGGTGGGGTCGGCCCTTGCCGCCATAGGGGGCGTTCTCATCGCCTCGCACACCCAGCAGATCAACTTCAACATCGGCTTTCTGGCGGGCATCAAGGCGTTTACCGCGGCGGTGCTCGGGGGCATCGGTTCCATTCCCGGCGCCATGCTGGGCGGCCTTGTGCTGGGTTGCTGTGAAAGCTTTTTCTCCGGCTATTTTTCTTCCGGATACGAAGACATTTTCGCCTTTTCCATCCTGATCCTGATTCTTATCTTCCGCCCATCGGGCCTTCTGGGCAAACCCAAGGTGCAAAAGGTGTAGCCCCATGCGCGGCATCGTTCGTTCCTTTCTGGTGAGCCTGTGGTTCATGTTCCTCACCTTTCCCCTGATGGTCATCAGGATAAGCCCCCTGAACGGCGAGATTATCTGGCGGCTCCAGAACTGTCTGTACGTCGGCGTGGGCATATTCTTCCTTTCTTTTATCTGGCGGGCCCTGCTGGTAAGCAGGGGCGTCACCACGGCCAGAGAGGCCGACCTGGAATGGCTGTTCGCCCTTCTTGCCCGTTTTAAAGGCAGGCGGACAGGGCTTGGCAATGCTTGCCGCACCTGCGCGGGGGCTCTTACCAATCCGGGGCCGCTGCGCGCCTGTCTGCTGGCGCTGCTGGTTCTGGCCCTGCTGCCCCTGCCCTTTTTCATCGACATCTATCAGGTTAACGTGCTGGCCTCGGCCTTTATCTGGATCATGCTGGGGCTGGGCCTGAACATCGTGGTGGGGCAGGCGGGGCTTCTGGTGCTGGGCTACGTCGCCTTCTACGCTGTGGGCGCGTACTCCTACGCCATCTGCAACGCCCACTTGGGGGGGCATTTCATCGGCTTCTGGCTGCTGCTGCCTTTCGGCGGTTTTCTGGCCGCCATGGCGGGCATCGCCTTAAGCCTGCCCCTGCTGCGCCTGCGCGGCGACTATCTGGCCATCGTCACATTGGGATTTGGCGAGATCGTGCGCATCATTCTTGAAGGGGGCAGCCTTTCCCTGGCCCCTGTGGCCTTTGTGTTCTCACTTTTCTCCAACGCGCCCCCGCCCGCGTGGATGACCGCCACCCTTGATCTGGGGGGGCCGGCGGGCATTTCCGGCATACCCTATCCCGCCTTTTTCGGTCTGAAACTGAGCATGGACGACAGCATCCGCTACATTTACTTCATCGCCCTGGCCCTTACCGGTCTGACCATTTTCGCGGTCGCGCGCCTGCGCGACTCGCGCCTGGGCCGCTCGTGGATGGCCCTGCGCGAGGACGAAATCGCCTGCGAAGCCATGGGCATCAACAAGGTGACCGCCAAGCTTACCGCCTTTGCCCTGGGCGCGTGCTGGGCCGGATTCGGCGGGGTGCTTTTCGCCGCCAAGACCAGCTTCATCAACCCCAGCAGCTTTACCTTCATGGAGTCGGCGCTGATTCTTTCCGTGGTGGTTCTGGGCGGCCTTGGCTCCATTTTGGGCGTCGCCCTTGGGGCCTGCGTGCTTATCCTTCTGCCGGAATATTTACGCTCCTTCAACGAGTACCGCATGCTCATCTTCGGGGCCAGCATGGTGCTTATGATGGTCTTTCGCCCGCAGGGGCTGATCATGCCGGAGAAAAAACGGCGTATTATCGCGGAGCGGTCTGAAGGCTCCGGCGCCGTTCCCGCCCAAAAGCAGGGGGACCGGGCATGAGCTACTCCACCCTTTCCGAAGCCCTGGCCGAGCCCCGCCCCACCGTGGAAACCCCGGCCCAGCTGACGCCCGTGCTTCAGGCCAAGGGCGTCACCAAGCGTTTTGGCGGGCTGCTGGCTCTTTCCGAGGTGGATCTGCGGGTGAACAAGGGGGAAATAGTCGCCCTTATCGGCCCCAACGGGGCCGGAAAGACCACGCTGTTCAACTGCGTCACCAGCATCTACACGCCTACCGAAGGCAGAATTCTTTTGCGCACCCCGGAAGGAAAAGAATACTCCCTGCCGGAAAAAAAGCCCTTTGAGGTCACGGCGCTGGGCATGGCCCGGACCTTCCAGAACATCCGGCTGTTCCCCTCCATGACGGTGCTGGAAAACGTGATGATCGCCCGCCACTGCCGCACCAGGGCGGGCATACTGGGCGCCATCTTCCGGCCGCCCTCGGTAAAGCGCGAAGAACGCGAAATCGAAGAAAAAAGCTACGCCCTGCTCAAATACATGGGGCTTGAGGAATACTACGAGGAAGAAGCGCGCAACCTTTCCTACGGAGCCCAGCGCCGCCTGGAGATAGCCCGCGCCCTGGCCACGGATCCCTTTCTGCTGCTGCTGGACGAACCGGCGGCCGGCATGAACCCCCAGGAAACGCGGGACCTGCGCGCCATGGTTCTGCGCATTCGCGACGAGTTCAATCTTTCCATTCTGCTCATTGAACATGACATGAGCATGGTCATGAAGGTTTCCGACCGGGTGTACGTCGTGGAATACGGCTGCAACCTGGCCGACGGCACTCCCGAGCAGGTGCGCAACAACCCGCAGGTGATCAAGGCCTATCTGGGAGTGGACAATGCTTGAGCTTAAAGGGGTCTGCACCTATTACGGCAACATCCAGGCCCTGTGGGACGTCAACCTGCGCATTGATGCCGGCGAAATCGTCACCCTGGTGGGCGCCAACGGGGCGGGCAAAAGCACCACCCTTATGTCCATCTGCGGCGTCGTGCCGGTGCAGCGCGGCGAAATACTGCTGCACGGCAAACCCATCCACACCCTGAAGACCGACCGCATCGTGCGCCTGGGCATCAGCCAGGTGCCCGAGGGGCGTCTTATTTTTCCCGATCTTACGGTCATGGAAAACCTGGAACTTGGAGCCTACCTGCGCCGCGACGCCGCCGGGATACGCGACGACATGGACCATATCTTCAGTCTGTTTCCCATCCTGGCCACCCGCCGCGCCCAGGCCGGGGGCACCCTTTCCGGCGGCGAGCAGCAGATGCTTGCCATTTCGCGCGCCCTTATGGCCCGGCCCCAGTTGCTGCTTCTTGACGAGCCGTCCCTGGGCCTTGCCCCTATCATCATCCGGCAGATTTTCGAAATCATCCGCAAGGTCAACGCCGAGGGCACCACGGTCTTTTTGGTGGAGCAAAACGCCAATCAGGCCCTGAAGGTGGCCACACGCGGCTACGTCATGGAAACCGGCCGCATCACCATGCACGATACCGGTGAAAAACTCCTGGCCGACGAGGCCGTGCGCAAGGCCTATCTTGGCATATGACCCCGCCCCTTGATAACGGACCGCGCCGTTGTATATATAGAGCGAATCAACATTGAAAATGTTGCTTTGCTCCGGCGGCGGGAACCGCCGCCCGTCGCGCGGGCGCGGGCTGAACTTGTTTCGCCGTTAAGCGCCGGAGCGGGCGTCTCAAAGTTGATATGCTCCAGTGCAGCGCAACACTTCTCTTCTTTTTCCGCAACCCGGCCGGAGGCACTATGTCCAACCCCAGCAGCAAGTATGCGGTTTCCGGATTCGACCTGTCCAGGGTTCGTAATCGTAACGAACACCGCGTGGTCCAGTGCATGAACGAAATCATCATTGGACTGGGCGTTCCGCCCATGTCGGAACAACAGATATTCGACGTATACGCTTACGCGCTGAACCAACTGCCCGCCCGGTACGCCCAGACCGGCACCATAGTCCTGCGCGACCCGGTGAAAAAAAAGGATATCATGCGCATTGTGGCCGTCGCTTTGGATCACGTGCGCAATAACCCCAAAAAATAAAGGGCGAAGGTTCCGCCGGACCGCCGGGTCCGGCAATCTTCCGAGCATTCCCATGACAGCAAACTTCCCCCTTGCCGGCAAAAGTCCCATCCCGGCCGACATCCACGCCCACACCCACCATTCCCACGGTCAGGCGGCCACGGAAGCCATGTACGCGGCCGCCCTGGACAAAGGGCTTGCCTGGTTCGGCTTTTCCGAACATTCCCCCCGCCCGGAAGGCTACAGCTATCCTTCCGACTACCAGGAAAAGCTTGTCAGCCGCTTTCCCCGGTATATCGAAGAAGTGCGCCTTGCCGCCGAGCAGGGCCGCAAAGACGGCATGACCGTCCTGCTGGGCATCGAGGTGGACTATATTCCCGCCCGCGAGGACTATGCCCGCGCGCTTCTGGCCGGACAGCCCTTTGACTACGTCATCGGCGGCCTGCACTTTCAGGGGACCTGGGGCTTTGATCACAGCGCCAGGGACTGGGAACCGCTGACCCGCGATCAGCGCTTCGCCGTCTACGCCCGCTACTACCAGGATCTTGCCGCCATGTGCCGCACCGGCCTGTTCCACGTGGCCGCCCACCCCGATCTGGTCAAACTTTTTTCCGTGGAAACCTTCCGCGAGTGGCTGGAAACCCCGGACGCCCTCCCCCCCGTGCGCGCCGCCCTTGCCGCCATCAAAGAAAACGGCATGGCCATGGAAATTTCCTCAGCCGGGCTGCGCAAACCCTGCGCGGAAATCTACCCCGGCCCGCGCATCATGGAGCTGGCCGCTGAAATGCGCGTGCCCGTCAGCTTCGGCTCCGACGCCCACTGCACCAACACTCCGGCCTTCGGATTCGATATCCTGGCCCGCTACGCCGACCATTACGGCTATGCCGAAAGCCTCATCTTCGCCGGCGGCAAGCCCCTCTCCCTGCCCTTCACCGTCCCCCCGGCGCTGTAGGGAAAGGGGGAGAGAAAGCGTTTATGGGGGAAGGGGAAGGAAACTTTTGAAAAAGTTTCCTTCCCCTTCCCCCATGCCCCCATCCCCTTCCTTCAAAACTTTTTAGTTTGGGCATCAAGCCGTCCGATTCCATCCAGCGCTTCTTGCCCGCCCCCTCCAATCTATGTCCGCCGACACCTTTTCTTCCGCGCCGCCCCTGGTCACCGTCGACAACGTCACCCTGCGTCTGGGGGATTATACTGTCTTCAGCGGGCTGAATCTTTGCGTGCGCGCCGGGAAGCACCTTGCCCTGGCCGGTCCCAACGGGGCAGGCAAATCCACCCTGCTGCGCCTGCTGGCCGGCGAACTGCGCCCGGCCCAGGCGGACGAAGGGGCCAGGGACGCGCCGGGGACGGTGATCTGGCATTTCGGCGGCGTTGCCGAGCCTTCGGCCCTTGCCGCCCGCGAACACGCCCGCCTGGTGTCGCCGGGGCAGCAACGCAACTACTCCCGGCAAGGCTGGCGCGTCACCGGCGAGGAAATCATCCTTTCCGGCCTGGACAACGCCGTCATGGTGTATGGGGAAGTCTCTTCCCGGCACTATGCCAGGGTGGCGGAGCTGGCCGGAGCGGCCGGAGCGGCGGGCCTGCTTTCCCTGACCGCCCCGGCCATGTCCCAGGGGCAGTTGCGCCTGGCGCTTTTGCTGCGCGCCCTGATCAGCCGCCCCGCCCTGCTGCTGCTGGACGAACCCTTTGACGGGCTGGACGCGGAAGCGCGCGCCGGCATCGGCGCGGCCATCGGCCTGGCCGCTCGAAGCGGCAGCACCGTGGTCGTCGCCGCCCACCGCCCCCGCGACATACCGGTCTTTATCGAATCCACCCTGCTGCTGCGCGGCGGCGGGATCTTTTCCGTAAGGCGGGAAGAAGCCTTTGCGGTGGGGGAAGCGAAGGAAGACCCAGCGGAAGTGCCCCGACCCGGCCTCCTTGCCGGAGCGGCATATTCCAAACCACAGGAAATAATTCCCGAACAGACTTCCCCTCCTTCACCCCCCCAATCGAAAAGTTTGGGGGAGAAGGGGATGGGGGTACGGGGGACGGGGAAGAGGGCCCAGTTGAAAGGGGCGTCGTTCCCCTGCCCCCCAAACTCCTCCCCACAACCCCCGGTGCGACGACCTGGGG
>JAVBPV010000016.1:0-37228 GCA_031549405.1 Desulfovibrio sp. | reverse complement strand
CCCCCCCCCCCCCCCCCCCCCCCCCCCCCCCCCCCCCCCCCCCCCCCCCCCCCCCCCCCCCCCCCCCCCCCCCCCCCCCCCCCCCCCCCCCCCCCCCCCCCCCCCCCCCCCCCCCCCCCCCGATAATCCCTGCCCGTCTCCCGCCTATTTTACTTCGGCGTGCTTCACCTGGATTTCGATGCGGATGCCGGAGCTTTGCTCCATTTCGAGCAGGCGCTGGCGTTTATGGTTCAGCAGGTGCATGGCCAGGGTGGGTTCGGCCTGGTGGACGATTTCGGTCTGGTTCTGGGTCTGGGCGGCGCGCAGTTCGCGCTGGATTTCGCGCAGGGCCTGCTGGCATTGCCATTCCATGTTCCGGCGTACACCGGTGCCGTTGCAGTAAGGGCAGGGTTCGGTGCTGATGGAGATGGCGGAAGACCCCAGACGCTGGCGCACTATTTCCAGCAGCCCAAAGGGGCCTATCTTGCCCACGTCGTAGCGGGCGCGGTCCACCTTCATGCCGGCGCGCAGGGTTTTTTCCACATCGCGCCAGTGGTTTTTGTCGCGCATTTCAATAAAGTCGGCCACCACCTGCCCGCCGATATCGCGCAGGCGCAGTTGCAGGGGAATCATTTTTGCCGCTTCCATGTTGGTGCGGTAGGCCATGTCTTCAAAGTTGCTTTTGCCGCCGCTGCGGCCGGAGTTGATGTCGATGGCCGTCAGGGCTTCGGTGGCGTCGATGACCAGCCGCCCGCCGGAAGGCAGAGACACCTCGCGCGAGTGGATCTGGTCAAGCTGGCGCTGCAGGTTGAAGCGTTCAAACAGCATGGTGCCGCTGTCTTTGTGCAGGCGCACCAGGTTTTGTTTGCGGGGGAAGAGCGCCTCGGCGATTTCAGAGACGGAGGCGGCGGTGCGCTCGTCGTCCAGCCAGACCTCGGCCACTTCTTCGGTAAGATAGTCGCGCACGGCCCTGGTGGTAAGATCCAGCTCCTGGTGAACCAGGCAGGGGCTTTTTTCCGTGGTGCCGCGCCCGCGCACGTCCTTCCAGGTGCGTTTCAGGTATTGCAGGTCGCGCTGCAGGCTGGTTTTGCCCACCCCAAGGCTGACCGTGCGCACGATGACGCCCAGGCCGGGGCCGGGGTTAAGGCCCTCCAGCAGTTCGCGCAGGCGGGCGCGCTCTCCCTCGTTTTCCACCTTGCGCGAAACGCCGATTTGCTCCCGGCCCGGCGTCAGCACCAGAAAACGCCCCGCCAGGGAAAGGTAGGTGGTAAGAAAAGCGCCCTTGGTGCCGGCGGGTTCCTTTACCACCTGCACCAGCACTTCCTGGCCGGGTTTGAGCACCTTCTGGATGGCCGGGTACTTGCGTCCCTTGCCTTCCTCGTGGGCCGTCACGTAATATTCCGGGTGCACCTCGTCGATTTGCAAGAAGCCGTTTTTTACGGCCCCGTAGTTCACAAAGGCCGCCTGCAGATTGGGGTCCACGTTGTGGATGACGCCTTTGTAAATGTTGCCCTTGGTCTTGGCCTGGTGCAGCATCTCCACGTAGTATTCCTGCACCTGCCCCTCTTCGGTGAGGACGACCTCCACCTGCTCCTCGGGCTGCACGCTCACAAACATCTTGCGGCGGCCGATCTTGGACGGGGCGGTCTCGTCGTCATCGACGGCGTCCTTTTCCCTGACTTCTTTGGCTTCTTTGCCTTCTTTGGCTTCCCTGCCTTCTTTGGCTTCTTTGCCGCCGCGTCCCCTGCCGCCCCGGCCTCTGCCGGAACGGCCTGTCTGGGCGGGTACTTCGGCGGGCAGGTCTTCGTCTTCTTCTTCGTCTTCTTCGGGGCCGGAAAACACGGCTTCCGTGATGCCGGGCCCTTCCAGGCCCTCAAAATCGGCAAAGCCGGCTTCTTCGGCTGCGCTTTCAGCGAGGGCTTGCTCTTCCGCCAGAGAACCCGCCTCCGTCAGAGGGCCCGCCTCGGTCAAAGAGCCCGCTTCAGCGGCGGCGGCCGCCGCCGCGGCAGCGCGTTTACGTCCGCGCCCGCCTCTGCGCGAACGCCCGCGCCGTTTTTTTTCGCCTGCGGGGGGCTGGGCGGCGTCGCCGGCGGCCGAAGTCTCGGCCGCTCCGGCGTCGCCGGGGACGTCGGCCTCGCGTGCGGCGGAAGCGTTGTCGACGGCCTCGCCACGGGCGGGCTTTGCGGCGGCGCGGCCGGTTTCAGCGACGGGGCCGGATGCGGACGCCGGGGCTTTGGCGCGGGATTCGCCTTCAGCGGCGGGTCCGGGTTCAGCGGCGGCCTCCGGCGCGGTGCGGGATTTGTCGGCGGCCGCCTCCGGCGCGGCGGAAATTTTGTCCTCGGCGGCCGCATTCCGCGCCCCTTTGCGCCCGGCGGAGCGCGAAACGCCTTTTGCGGCGGCACGGCCCCTGGGCTTGGGTTTTTCCGCCCGGGGAGCGGCCTGTTCCGTAGCGGAGCGTGTGGCGGAAGCGGCGGAGCCCGCCGTGGAAGCAACGGGAGCGGCGGAGCTTGCGGTGGCGGCGGCGGAGGCTTCCGGGCTTTTCCCCGCCAGGGTTACGGATGCTTCAGCCGAAGGGGCTTTCGCTTTTTGCGTCCGGGCGGGTTTGCGCGCGGGGGCTTTGGCCGGCGTGGTAGCGGGTTTGGGGCGTTCCGGCGCGGGGGCCGGGGCGGTAACGGCTTCTTTTGCCGCCGGGGTTTTTCCGGCCGGGGCTTCGCCCGTCTTTACTCCGGCGGCGGGCTGTTCAGCGGCCGGCGCGGTGTCCGTATTTTTTCCCGCCGCGGCCCTCGCTCCGCTGGTTTTTTTGGTGGAAACGCCCGCTTTGGACGCGCTTGTCCCGGCTTTCTTTTTGCCGGGGGCGTCTTTTTCCGCGCTTTTCGCGGCGGCGGAGGGGGTCTTTTTTTCCGGTGCGGATTTTCCGGCGCGGGAGGGGGCGGAAGATTCGGTCGCGGCAGGGGCGCCGCCGGAAGCTTCGGCGGCGGGTTTGCCCTTGCGGGAAGCGGGGGAAGAAGTTTTGCCGGACGTGCTTCCGGTCTTGCGGGATGCGGCGGTCTTGCGGGCCGGGGAGGCGGTTTTTTCAGCGGCGGGCCGCGCGTCGGCGTCGGAGGAGGAAACGGCGTCGCGCTTTTTGTCGGTACCCTTCTGGTCGGTCATGATTGTCCTCAAAAAAGAAAAATGTGTGCGGGCGAAAAACGCCCGGCGCGGCAAACGCCGCTTAGATTGCTGGCGAAACCCGGATGCCGGGTCTTGCAAATACATGCCCGCAACTGTTGTCGCGGCGGGACGCAACCCCTGCGGGATCGGCGCCCCCGGCCGCGTCTTTGCGGCGGGCGGCCGGCGGATCCGCTTTTTTCCTCCCAACAGAGGAGGGAGCGGAGGCTTCCGGCGAAATTTTTGTGAACGGACAGGCCCTTTCCGGCCGAAGCCGGATTCACGGTAGGATAAATACCTCTTTTCCTGAAAATAGCAAGTGCTGTCTCTCAGCTTAGGAATTACAATTCAGAAATTGTTCCGCCAGTTGGAGTTGCGGCGGGGGCGGGCATTCCCGCGGCCGTACCGGCGGGGGCCTGATTTTGAACCCGCAAGACCGCATAGATCAATAGACATAGAGTAATGTTTTCGAAAAATTCGGCCAAGGCTCGAAGGGGCCGGTTCGGCACGAAGGAGGGAGAAAATGGCTCAAAACCGGCCGCCCGATATTCCACGATCTTGCGCCGGTAAAAAACTTGGGGTAGCGTTGCCGGATCATTGCGGCCGCGCGCAAAGCGGCCCGCCATGTGGCGGGCCGCCCGGCGGCCAAAGGGAAAGGAGCCTCACGGTTATGATCAACGTTGCCGTTCACGGTCTCGGCAATATAGGCCGCAACGTCGTGGCCGCCCTGGAAACGGCGCCCGACATGCGTTGCGTTGGCGTCATCCGCCGTGCCGCCTCCCTGGGCACGCAAAGCGCCGATTTGCGCGGCGTTCCCGACTTTTCCGATTTTTCCGCCCTCAGCAAGGCGCGGGGCGTTCCCGACGTGGTGATTTTGTGCGGCCCGTCCCGCAACGTGCCTGAAGACGCGCGGCATTACCTTGCCGCCGGGGCGCACACGGTGGACAGTTTTGACATTCATGCGCAAGTGCCCGCCCTGGTGGACGATCTGGATCGCGCGGCCAAGGCCGCGGGCAAAACCGCCGTCACCGCCGCCGGCTGGGATCCCGGCACCGATTCCGTGCTGCGCGCCCTGTTTGAAGCCATGACCCCTACGGGCGTGACCTTTACCAACTTCGGGCGCGGGCGCTCCATGGGGCATTCCGTGGCCGCCCGGGCCATTCCCGGCGTGGCCGACGCCACCTCCATCACCATTCCCCTGGGCGGGGGCAGGCACGCCCGCCTGGTCTATCTGCTGGCCAGGGACGGAGCCTCGCGGGAGGACGTTTCCAGGGCCCTGGCCGCCGACCCCTACTTCAGCCATGATCCGCTGGAGATCCGCTTTGTCGGCTCGGCCGCGGAACTGGCCGCCGTTGCCGACAACTCCCACGGTGTGCTTATGGAACGCATCGGCGCTTCCGGCCTGACCTCCAACCAGCGCCTGTCCTTTGACATGCGCATCGACAACCCCGCCCTGACCGCGCAGGTGCTGGTCTCCTGCGCGCGCGCCGCCACGCGCCTGGCCCCGGGCTGCCATACCCTTATCGACATCCCGCCCGTCAGCCTGCTGCCCGGCGAGCGCATGGAGCATATCGCCAGACTGGTATGAGGGAACACTTGCCGGGGGGCCTCCCCCCGGCAAGATCCGGGCAAAGCGCCCCCCTGGCGATATCTATCTGAAAATATCCATGAACCACCGGGGCACGGGGACGGGGCGGCCTTCTCCGTTGACGCAGGCGTGCTGGGTCATGCCCGAGGCGAGAACGCGCGAGCGTTCCTCGTCATGCACTTCGTACAAAAAGGTCAGGGAGGCGCGGCTCCACCGCACGTCCATGCGTATCTGCAAAAGATCGTCGTAGCGGGCGGGGATGCGGTAGCGGCACGAGGCCTCGCGCACGGGCAGGTACAGGCCGCGCTGCTCCACTTCGGCGTAGGAGATGCCGAAGGCCCGGATGTAGGTGTTACGGCCGCGTTCGAAAATATGCAGATATTCCGCGTAGTATAAAACACCCATGGTGTCGGTTTCGCCGTAAGAGACGCGGTGCTGATGCCAGATGTCCGCTGATGCCGTGCCCATGTGAATGCTCCGGAGTAGGATCACGCGTGAAACGCGCCCATTGCCAAGAACGGGGTTGTTGGATACCAGTACTGGTTACATACGCTGCTTCCGGCAAGATGCCGCCGGGAAGACCGCCCTTGATCCTTACCAGACCGCCGCGCAAAAAGGAACCCGCATGTTTTCCGATTCCGCCCGCGAAAGGCGCCGTCGCCTTTTTCCGTTTTTAACCCTGTTGCTTTTCGCTCTGTGCTGCGCGTCCGGCTGTTCCCTGAAAAAGGGCGGCGGCGAACGCGCCACGGCCGGGGCGGCCGGAATCGGCCCGGCCGCGCACATGTTCACCCCCCTGAATGCGCCGGGGGCCTTTCCCCTTTCCGGCAGCGAGGCCGAATCCCTTTCGCTGAAGATAAGCGCCGGCGCCCAGGGCATGCGCGGCTGGAAAGAAATGGATTTTGCCGTGGGGCAAAGCCTGGCGTATGCCTCGTCACGTCCGGCGGGCCAGGCGGCCGTAAGCCGGCCGGGACTTACGCTAACCTACGGGCAGCTTGCCGCCAGCCTGGCCCATTTGAAAAAGCTGTTGCCGCAACTGGATTCCCAGCCTGGCATTTTGGCAAGGGAATTCACCTGGTACCGCCTGGGGCCGGATTTCGGCTTTACCGGTTACTACGAGCCCACTCTTCAGGCAAGCCGCACCCGCTCCGCCTCCTACCCCTATCCCCTGTACAAAGTGCCGCCCGACCTGCGCAAGGGCGTGCCCTACCACACCCGCCACGATATCGACCGCCGGGGCAGGCTGGCCGGAAGAAATCTGGAACTGTGCTGGGTCAGCAGCGAAACCGACGCCTTTTTTCTGCACATTCAGGGATCGGGCCGCCTGCGCTATACCGACGGCACCATCACCCACGCGCTGTATGCGGACAAGAACAACCGTTCTTACGTCCCCCTCGGGCGCGTTTTGCGGGACGAAGGCCTGCTTGAGCCGGACAACGTCAACATGCGCTCCATCCGTCAATGCCTTGCGGAAAACCCCGGCCGCGTGGCGGAATGGTTTGATAAAAACCCCAGCTACGTCTTTTTCCGCGAGGCCGCCAAAGGACCCCTGGGGGCCATGGGAAGGCCTCTGACTCCGTGGGTAAGCACCGCCACCGACAAAAATGTCCTGCCCCACGGCAGCCTGGTTTTTGTGGCCCTGCCCCTGCCCGATCCGGACGGAAAGCCTTCCGTGCCCTTTTACGGGCTGACCCTGCCCCAGGATACCGGGGGGGCCATCAAGGGCAACCGTATCGACCTGTTCTGCGGGCCCGGCGACCAGGCGCAGCACACCGCCGGGTACCTGAATTCCGCCGGAGCGGTGTTTCTGCTGGTAAAAAAATACTGAGGCGCTGCCGAAATGGCTGTATCTATCTTTTTTACTTCGGGTTTTGCCCAAAGTATCCGTTTCAACCCCGCTCAGTTCCGGATCGTCCAGGACGACATATTGCCATGAATACCGTGATTATTCCCGCCCCCGCGTCCAAGTCCCTGTCCCACCGCGTTCTGATCGCCGCCGCCCTGGCGGACGGCGAATCCTTTCTTGAACGCGTGCTGGAAAGCGACGACACCGCCCGCACCCGCGACATCCTTACCGCCGTTGGGGCCCGTTTCGAGCGCACCGGGCCGGGGGCCTTCACTGTGCGCGGCATTGCCGGAAAAGTGCGCTCGCGCCCGGAAGGGTTCGCGCCGGAAAGGGCGGCGCCGGGCGGAGCCGTTTCGGAAAACGCGCCCCTTTCCTGCTTTGTGGGCGAGTCCGGCACCACCTGCCGCCTGATCGCCGCCATCCTGGCAGCGGGCAAAGGGCGCTTTCGCCTGCACGGGTCCGGGCGCATGCACCAGCGGCCCCTGGGCGAGCTTACCGAAGCCCTGGCCGCCCTGGGAGCGGGCATCTTTTTTGAGGAAAAGCCGGGCTGTCCTCCCCTGATCATCGAAGCGCGCGGGCTGGACTCCTCGCGTCTGCCCGGCGGCATGGCCGCCATAGGCTGCGGCGAATCCAGCCAGTATCTTTCCGGGCTGCTTATGGCCGCCCCCCTGGGATCCGGCCTGACCGTGCGCCTGACCGGGGACAAGGCGGTGTCCTGGCCCTATGTGAGCCTTACCCTGGAAACCCTGGAACGCTTCGGCATCCCTTTTGCCGTGGAGGAACTGGCGGAAGAAGCGGCAACTCCGGGCGCGCCGCCGGAAAGCGCATGGCGGGCCGTGCCCTGGCGCGGGCTTGCGCGGGACGTGCCCTGGCGTCTGCGCTTTCGCGTGGCGTCAGGCGTATACCGGCCGGGGCGCTACGCCGTGGAAGGGGACTGGAGCGGGGCTTCGTATTTTCTGGCCGCCGGGGCCGCCGGCCCCCGTCCCGTGCGGGTGGAGGGGCTGAGCCCTCGCTCGCTTCAGGCCGACGCCGCTCTGCTGGACATTCTGGAGCGCATGGGCGCGCGCGTGGAGCGCGGGGAAAACGCCGTTACCGTGTACCCTTCGCCCCTGCGCGGCATAGAGGCGGACATGGGGCACTGCCCCGACGTGGTGCCCACGGTGGCGGCCCTGGCCGCCCATGCCGAGGGGACGACGCTTATCACCAACGTGGCGCATCTGCGCATCAAGGAAAGCGACCGGCTGGCCGCCCCGGCGGAAGAGCTTGCCAAAGCCGGTTGCCTGGTGCGCGTCATGGAAGACTCTCTGGCCGTCTCCCCGCCTCCGGGCGGGTTGCAAGCGCCGAAGCCGGGCACGGTCTTTTCCGCCCACGGCGATCACCGCATGGCCATGAGCCTGAGCCTGCTGGGCCTTCCCGGCCCGCGGAATCCGCAAGGATGCCCCGGTTTTGCCGTGACCCTGGACGATCCGGGCTGCGTGGCCAAGTCCTTTCCCCATTTTTGGGATTTGTGGGCCCGGGTGCGGGTGTGAAGGGCGCGGCCGTGAAAGAAAAAAACGTAAAGAGCGCCAGGGGTAAAGTGTTGGCGTCGGCAGGGGAAAGGGCGGACGGCGCCTCGTTGCCGTCCGTGGCCGTCATCGGGCATCGTGGCCGCATGGGCGGCATGCTGGCGCGCCGCTGGCGCGCCGCCGGGTTCCGGGTAAGCGGGGCCGACCGCGCCCCGGATGCCGCAAAAGCGGGGGAAACGCCCCCGGCGCGGGAGACTTCCGCAGGCGGGCGGGCGGCGGAGGAGGGCGGGATCGCCCGCGGCGTTCCGCATGAAGGCACGGACCGCGCTGGCCCGCATGAAGCGGCGGAGCGTGTTACCCCGCACGAAGGCACGGAGCGCGGCATTCCGCGCGACGCCCTTGTCCGCGCGGTGCAAGGCGCGCGGGCCGTGGTGCTGTGCGTTCCGGCACCGGCCCTGGAGCCCCTGCTGGCTTTGCTGGGCCCGCTGTTGTCGCCCCGGCAGGTGCTGCTGGACATCACCTCGGTGAAGATGACGCCCATGCTCCTCATGGAGCGCTTTCACCACGGCCCGGTAGTGGGCGCGCATCCCCTGTTCGGGCCTTCTCCGGCGTCCGGCGACCTGCCGGTGGCTCTTACGCCGGGCGCGCGGGCGGAAGAAGAGCACACGGCCCTGGCGGAAACCCTGTTCCGCGCCATAGGCTGCCGCACCTTCCGCACCGGGGCGGAAGAGCACGACCGGGCCGTGGCCTTCGTGCAGGGGCTGAACTTCGTTGCCAGCGCGGCCTATTTCGCCTCTCTGGCCCATCGCGAGGACATCCTGCCCTTTCTTACTCCCTCGTTCCGGCGCAGGCTGGAAGGGGCGCGCAAGCTTCTTACCGAAGATGCCCCCATGTTTCAGGGTTTCACCTCGGCCAACCCCATGACCCGCGACGCCCTGCACACCTACCGGCTTTTTCTTGATCTGGCGGAAAGCGGCGGACTGCCCGAAGTGGTCCGGCGCGCCTCCTGGTGGTACGAACGGGAGGAATAGGGCAAATCAACAAAGAAAAGCGCCCGGATTCACGATGAATCCGGGCGCTTTTCTTACCTTTGGGGGAGAAACTCTGGCTGGGCCGCAAGGACTCGAACCTTGATTAATGGAGTCAGAATCCATTGTCCTGCCAATTGAACGACAGCCCAATCCGGAAAAGGCAATTACAGGAAAGGCCTTTCCCCGTCAAGGCCCGAACGGGGCATAGAGCAAATTGCCATTGAAAATGTTCATCCGCTCCGCAAGGATTTGCGAACAAATCCTTGCGGAGGGCTTTTAGAGCAAATTGCCATTGAAAATGCCGCGTTGCTCTGGCGGCGGGAACCGCCGCCCGCCGCGCAGGCGTAGGCGAAACCCGTTTCGCCGTTAAGCGCCGGAGCGAGCGTCTCAAAGTTACTCCGCTCTAAAGCCGCTTTCGTTCTTTGCGGCGGAAGAGCCGCAGCAGAGCGGCGGCCTCGGGGCTGCGCAGGCGGTGGAACAGCAGAACCCAGGCGGCCGCGCAGGCAAAAACGGCGCCGCCCAGTTGCGCGGCCAGCGCCAGGCGGTGCGGGGACGGCGCGGGCAGGGCGATGAGGCACAGCCCCATAAGCAGGGCGGCGGTGAAGTAGCGCAGGTACAGGGCGGCGTCCCGCCGCAGAATGCCGGAAAGAGGCAGTGCGCGCAGCAGCAGGGCCGCGTTGGCCCAGGAACCGGCGGCGACGCCCAGGCCGATGCCGGCCGCGTCGGCAAAGGGCAGGCAGGCCGCGCCCACGGCCAGGGAGGGGAGCAGGCTTTTACAGGCGGCGGCCAGAGGGGCGCGGGGCAGGTTCAGGGCGCTGAGGGCGGCCAGCAGCGGGCGCGAGGCGCACATGGCCGGAAGTCCCAGGGAAAAGGCCTGCAGGGCAAGGGCGGTGCGCGCCGTTTCCATCTCGCCGAAGGCCCCGTGCGTAAACAGCAGGCGGGTCAGCCCCGGGGCCAGCACGGCCAGCCCCACTGCGGCGGGCAGACTGAAAAAGGCGCACAGCCGCAGCGAGGCGGCAAGGGTGCGGGAAAATTCCGCGCTGTCGCGTCCGGCGGCCAGGACGGCCAGGCGCGGCAAGGCGGCCAGCCCGGCGGCCGCGCCGATGCAGCCCAGGGGCAGTTCCAGCAGCCGCTCGGCAAAGTACAGGGCGCTGATGCCGCCGGGGGCCAGAAAAGAGGCCAGGACCGTGCCCGCCAGCACCAGCATCTGGTGCGGGGCCGCGCCCACGGCCAGCAGGGGCATGCGCGCCAGCAGAGCGCGTACACGGGCGTCTTTCCAGGCGCGTACCGGGAACCACGATACCTGGGGCGGCCGAAATCGCAGGGACGGATGGGGCAGCAGGGCGGACCAGGCCCCCCCCGAGGCCCTGCCGAAATCTCCCAGCGCGGCAAGCTGGATGCATCCGCCCAGCAACAGTCCCAGGCACAGGGCAAGTTCCGCCGCGCCCGTCGCATGGCGTCCCGCCCCCCATGCGGGCAAGCCGGAGCTATTGCCGGAAAGCAAAGCGGCAAGACCGGCGCAGAGCATGGCGGCGTTCAGCAGGGCGGTGGAAAAGGCCTGGGGAAAGAGCTTTCCCCGGCAGGCCTGCGTGGCCGCACCCACGGCGCACAGGCAGCAAAAGGGCAGGTACGGCAGACAGCAGCGCAGCAGAAAGGCGGCGTGCGCGGCCGATTCGGGACGATCCAGGAATCCCGGCGCCAGCAGCAGCACCAGGGGGTGTGCCGCCGCGGCAAGCGCAAGGGTAAGGGGCAGGGATGCCAGGAACACGGCGGCCCACACCGAACGGGCAAAGGCCAGGGCGGCGGCGGGCCCCTCCTCCGCCGCCAGGCGGGCGAAGGCCGCCGCATGGGCCATGCCCAGGCTTCCTTCGGCCAGCAGCCGCCGGAAGACGTTGGGCAGCCGGAAGGCCACCAGAAAGGCGTCGGCTCCCGGCCCCAGCAGATGGGCCACCAGAATGTCGCGCAAACACCCCAGCAGGCGCGAAACCAGAGTGCCCCCGGCCAGGACGGCGGCGGCACGGTGCTGATCCGGGGCCGGGACGGTGTCGGTCATGCCCGCTCCGGGGCCGCCGGCCTTGCCCGCTCCGGGAGTGCCGGCCTGGAGCCTTCCGGCATGCCCCGCCGATTGTCTTTTGGCTTCATGGCGCGTATCCTTGATGAGATGAGGATCAAACCTCAACAGCAATGCCATTGTTTCCGGAGGGAAAATGCGTCTATACTCGTGGAATGTGAACGGCTTTCGCGCGTTGTGCTCAAAAAACGCCTGGTCCTGGTTCGCGGCGGCAAAGGCCGATCTGGTGGGCCTGCAGGAAACCAAGGCGGAGCCGGATCAGGTTCCGGAAGAACACCGAGCCCCTCCCGGCTACCACAGCGTATGGTTTCCGGCGGAGAAAAAAAAGGGGTATTCCGGCGTGGCCGCCTTTTGCCGCCACGCTCCCCTGGCGGTAAACCTGGACCTGCCCGACCCGGCCTTTCAGGGCGAAGGCAGGCTTATCCATCTGGAACTGCCCTGGTTTCATTTTTTCAACGTGTATTTTCCCAACGGCCAGATGAGTGAAGAGCGCCTAGCATACAAGCTGGGCTATTACAACGCCTTTCTCGCCCACGCTGAAGAACTGCGCAAAACAAAGCCCATAGTGGTGTGCGGCGATTTCAACACGGCGCACCGGCCCATCGATCTTGCCCGGCCCAAGGCCAACGAGGAAACTTCGGGTTTTCTGCCTGTCGAGCGCGCCTGGATCGACTCTTTTATGGAACGCGGGTATGTGGATACTTTTCGCCACGCGCGCGGCGACGTGGAGAAGCAGTATTCGTGGTGGTCCTTCAGGGCCGGCGCCCGGCAAAAGAACGTGGGCTGGCGCATAGATTATTTCTTCGTTTCCTCGGAACTCGCGCCCATGATAAAGGACGCCTGGATCGAGATGGACGTGCTGGGATCGGATCATTGCCCCGTGGGGCTGGAGTTGTCCCTTCCCGGGTAGAGGTCCGGTCTGCCGCTATACCGCGTTTTTTTCGCGCCGGCGGCCGGTAATTGGCCTCTGCCTGACAGCGCGAACAGGACAACCGCCTATTTCTTGACAATACCGCGGAGTCCGGGCACAGTTCCATATAGGCTTTGTAGAAGTATATCCGATGTAGAAGCATGTCCGCCGGGCGCCGTGCATACGGCATATGCGGGCGGTCATGCGGCGCGGCGGCGGAAATACCGTCGCCCGGGCCGCCGCCTGGAATTTGCGCCTGGGTTCGATAGAGTATTCTACAGAGTATTCGTTGTTCACTTATGACAATCTCACCGGAACAGGGCGCGCGCCGTTATGGCAAAAGGACATGACTTCTTTGACGTGATCATCGTGGGCGGCGGTCCGGCGGGCCTTTTTGCCGCGTACTGGCTGGCCGAACACAGCGGCCTTTCCGTCTGCCTTATGGAAAGCGGCGAGTCCGTGGGCAAACGCCGGTGTCCTGTGGGCAGCACCGGCCAGTGCATCCACTGCAAGCCCTGCCGGATTCTTTCCGGCATGGGCGGGGCGGGGCTTTTTTCCGACGGCAAGCTGAACTTCATCCACAAGCTGGGCAAGACCGATCTGACCCAGTTCATGCCCACGCCTGAGGCCGAGCGCCTGATCCTGGAGACAGAGGCGGTGTTCAACCGTTTCGGCATGGACGCGCCGGTGTTTCCCTCGGACATGGAAGCGGCCAGAAGCATCCGGCGCGAGGCCAAAAAGGCCGGCATCGATCTTTTGCTTATCCGGCAAAAACACCTGGGCAGCGACTGCCTGCCGGAGCATATCGGGGGCATGTGCCGCTGGCTTGAGGAAAAGGGCGTGGTCATCCGCACCGGCACCCGGGTTTTGGAGGTACTGGCCGAAAAAGGCCGCGCCGCCGGGGTGCGCACGGCCGCCGGGACCGCGCGGGCCAGGGCCGTGATTATCGCTCCCGGCCGGGTGGGCGCCGACTGGGTGGGCGATGTGGCGCGTTCTTTCGGCCTGAACATGAGCCAGCGCGGCATTGAGGTGGGCGTGCGCGTGGAAGTGCACAAAGACATCCTCAGCATCCTGACAAGCGTTATTTACGACCCCACCTTTTTTGTCCAGACCTCCAAGTATGACGATCAGACGCGCACCTTCTGCACCAATCCGGAGGGCTTCGTCTCGCTGGAAAACTACCAGGACTTCGTCTGCGTCAACGGCCACGCCTTCCGTAACAGCAAGTCGGAAAACGCCAACTTCGCTTTTCTTTCCAAGGTGGTGCTGACGGACCCGGTTTCGGACAACCAGGGGTACGGCGTGGCGCTGGGCAAGCTGGCCACCCTGATCGGCGGCGGCAAGCCCATACTGCAACGCTTTGGCGATCTGAAGCGCGGGCGGCGCTCCACCTGGAACCGCATCGGCAAGGGCTACATCGCCCCCACCTTGCGCAACGTCACGCCGGGCGACATCGCCATGGCCCTGCCCGAGCGCATCGTCACCAACCTTGTGGACGGCCTGGAGCAGCTTAACAGCGTTATGCCGGGCGTCGCCAACGAGGAAACCCTGCTTTACGCGCCGGAGATAAAGTTCTTCGCCACCCAGGTGGAAACGGACAGCCACCTGGAAACGGCCCTGCCCGGCCTTTTTGTGGCCGGAGACGGGCCGGGGGTTTCGGGCAACATCGTTTCGGCGGCGGCCACGGGCATCATTCCGGCCAGGCGCATTATGGAAATTCTGGGCACGGAGCCCGGCGGAATTTGCGTTGCCGGGATGAAGCGGCCCGTAAAAAGCGCGCCGGCCGGCGGGAAGAAGGAAGCCCAAAAATAGGGGACCGCGCCGGCGCGGGGAAAAAAGCGGTCCGCGGCAACGCGGGAAGAACGGTAGGAACGGACGCGATAAGGAGGGTTACGCGGTATGCCGAAGTTTCTGCACGCGGTCTGCGGGACAGTGGATAAAAGCCGCACCACGCGGCTGTTTGCCGGGGCGGATTGGCAGGAAGTGCGCATGGATCCGGATGCCGCCTCCGCCGCGTCCATCTCCGGCGGCCTTTTGGATATAGCCGGGCTGGAAGAGGAATCCTTCGACGCGGTGTTCACCTCGCACAGCCTGGAGTGCCTGTACCCCCACGAAGCGGTGGCCGCTTTGGCGGCCGTGCGCCGGGTAGTCCGCCGCGCAGGCCACCTTGTGGTGACCTGCGCGGATATCCAGGCCGCCTGCGCCCTGGTGGCCGAAGGAAAACTGCTGGAGCCCGCCTATACATCGGCCGCCGGTCCCGTGGCACCCATTGATATCCTGTACGGATTCCGGCCCGCGCTGGCCTCGGGACGCCACAACATGGCCCGCCGCTGCGGCTTTACCGCCCAGACCCTTATCGGGGCACTGGCCCAGGCGGGGTTCGGCTCGGTCTGGTCCGCGCGCAACCCGCGCATCTTCACCCTTGCCGCCATAGCCACCCGCGAGGAATGCTCGGAAGATCGCCTGAAAGAGTTGGCCCACAAGCACTTCGGGTAGGGACGACCTTGCGGAGCAAGGCGCGGGCGGCGCCGTGCGGCTTCGTTGCCGCCGTCAAGCGGCTGCTTGAAACGTTGCGCGCTTAAGGAACAGCGATATCTTGTCCGAGTTTTTTTCGACCCATTCGCTCACCGCCCCCGACTTGCGAACAGAGTGCCAACTTTGCAAACTCACCGGAATGGCCTAGATTTCCACAATGCCAAAACAATCCACAATGCGGTCGAAGGCAAAAGTGATGGCGGATCTAAAAGCCGAAGAATATAAAAACTTTGAAGGCATCAAACGCACACGCCAAGATGGGACAGCGTTTTGGTACGCCCGCGAACTTGCGCCTGTGCTGGATTATGCGAAGTGGGAGAATTTTTCGAAGGTGATCGACAGGGCAATGCTTGCTTGTAGGAACAGCGGGTATGAGACCTCAGACCATTTTCCTGAGGTCGGGAAAATGGTGGAAATCGGGAGCGGGGCAAAGCGCAAGCAGGTTGATTACGAGTTGTCGCGCTACGCTTGTTACCTGATTGTCCAAAACGGAGACCCGCGTAAAGAAGTCATTGCGCTCGGGCAGACATACTTTGCCATCCAGACCCGCCGCGCCGAGGTCGCTGATGCGTTCAATCAACTCGACGAGAACAATAAACGGCTTGTTGTGCGCGGCAACATCAAGCAATGGAATCAATTGCTCGCGGAAGCCGCGTACAACGCGGGCGTACTGACTGACGAGGAGTTCGCCATTTTTCAGAATGCCGGATATATGGGGCTGTATGGGGGCATGACGGTATCTGATATCCACATGCGCAAGGGATTGCAAAGAAATGAGAAAATCCTCGATTTCATGGGAAGCACAGAACTGATTGCCAACCTGTTTAGGATTTCCCAAACCGAGGAAAAACTGAAACGGGATAATGTTGCAACAGCAATCGCGGCCAACAACACCCACTATGAGGTCGCCGAGAAAATCCGTAACGCGATAATTGCAATGGGCGCAACTTTGCCGGAGGATTTACCCAAACCCGGCAAAAGTATACAGACTGTTGAGCGAGAAGAACTCCGTAGGCTTCGCAAGTCTGGAAAGCCGCTTATGTTGGACGAGTAGGCTGTTGCATTCCGAAGCGCATGAGCAAAGTCATCTCGAAAAGTCCAGTTCTGTAAGCGCCGGGGCAAATCCCGACTTTGCGGGGATTGCCGCCACGCGGGAAGGGGCAGGGAACCTTTTGCAAAAGGTTCCCTGCCCCTTCCCGCGTAAAGCGTTACGCCCTCGGCCAGAGCAGAGTAACTTTGCCACGCCCGCTCCGGCGCTTAACGGCGAAACAAGTTTCGCCTACGCCTGCGCGGCGGGCGGCGGTTCCCGCCGCCAGAGCAAAGTACCATTGCAAATGTTACTTTGCTCTATTATCCGCCCAGGTACGCTTCCTTGACCTGCGGGTTGTGGAGGAGTTCTTTGCCGGGGCCTTCAAGGACCACGGAGCCTGTTTCAAGGATATAGGCGTAGTGGGCGACGGACAGGGCGGCGAAGGCGTTTTGCTCGATGAGCAGGATGGTTTTGCCGAGGGAGTTGATGTGGGTGATGATGCCGAAGATTTCCTTGACCAGGATGGGGGCCAGGCCAAGGGAGGGTTCGTCCAGCATAAGCAGCTCGGGGTTGCTCATAAGGGCGCGGCCCACGGCAAGCATTTGCTGCTCGCCGCCGGACAGGGTGCCGCCGGGCTGCCAGGCGCGTTCGCGCAGGCGGGGAAAAAGCGTGTACACCCATTCAAGGTCGTCGGCTATGCCCTGCTTGTCGTTGCGGATATAGGCGCCAAGACGCAGGTTTTCCTCGACGGTAAGCTGGGGGAGGATGCGGCGGCCTTCGGGGCTGAGGGCTATGCCCGTTTTGACGATGTCCTCCGGGGCTTTGCCCAGGATGTTCGTCGTGTCTTTGTGCAGGATTTCGCCGGTGCCCTTGACCAGGCCGGAGATGGCGCGCACCGTGCTGCTTTTGCCCGCGCCGTTGGCTCCGATCAGGGTGACGATGTGCCCTTTGGGGATGTCGAGGGAAATGCCCTTCACCGCATGGATGCCGCCGTAATAGACGTGCAGGTTGCGCACCTTAAGCATACTTCAGGTACTCCTCGCCAAGATATGCCTCGATGACCTTGGGGTCGCTGCGGATGTCGTCGGGCGCTCCTTCCGCGATGCACATGCCGTATTCCAGCACCCAGATGCGCGCGCACACGCCCATGACCACCTTCATGTCGTGCTCGATAAGCAGGATGGTCAGGTCAAAGTCGTCGCGGATGGAGCGGATAAGATCCATCAGCTCGGAACTTTCCTGGGGGTTCATGCCGGCGGCGGGCTCGTCCAGCAAAAGAAAACGCGGGTTGGTGGCCAGGGCGCGGGCAATTTCCAGGCGGCGCTGGGCGCCGTAAGGAAGCGACCCGGCGGGCAGATGGGCTGAAGCGGCAAGCCCCACCCGGTCCAGCAGTTCCATGGCGGAGGCGCGCATGGCGCTTTCCTCGCGCAGGTGCAGCATCAGCGCGGGCATCCACCAGCGGTTTTTCTGGCGCAGATGGGCGCCCACCATGACGTTTTGCAGGGCGCTGGCCGTGGTGAACAGGCGGATGTTCTGAAAGGTGCGGGCAATGCCCGCCTTGCAGATGCGGTGCGGCGCGGTACCGGTAATGTTGTTGCCCTGAAACGAGATATTGCCGAAAGTAGGCTTGTAGAAACCGGAAATGACGTTGAAGACCGTGGTTTTGCCCGCGCCGTTGGGGCCGATAAGTCCCGCGATGACGCCCCGGGGCAGGGACATGTCAAACTCGTTGACGGCGGTGATGCCGCCAAAGCGCATGGTCACGCCGGAAAGCTCCAGAGCGGGGAGTGTGGCGTTCATGACTGCCTCCTGGTGCGGAACACGGCGTCCCACGAAAATTCGCGCATGCCAAGCAGCCCGGAGCGCCGGAACAGGATGATGGCCATCAGCAGAATGGAGAAAATGACCATGCGCATGCCGGGTATGCCGTCAAGCTGGAACCCGGCGAAGGAGATGGGGCTTTCCACAAAGCGCAGCCATTCCAGCATGACGGTGATGACGACGCTGCCGATGACGCTGCCGGTAACGGACCCCAGCCCCCCGGCCACCACTATCATCAGCACGTTGAAGGTCAGCATGAAGTTGAACATCTTGGGGTCGATGGTGGAAATAAGGGCCGCCGTCAGCGCCCCGCCCACACCGGCGAAAAAGGCCCCGATGGAAAAGGAGAGCACCCGGTAGAAAAAGGTGTTCACCCCCATGGTGCGGGCGGCGATTTCGTCGTCGCGGATGGCCCGCAGCACGTTGCCGGTATTGCTTCGCAAAAGCGTCACCACGAAATACAGGGTAAAGAGCAGCCAGCCGTAGTTCCAGCCCAGCGTGGCGTGCTGGGGGATGCCCTTGATGCCCAAAGATCCGTTGGTATAGGGCGTGGCGTTGGTAATGACCACCCGGATGATTTCCGCAAATCCCAGCGTGGCTATGCCCAGGTAGTCGCCGCCCAGGCGCAGCACCGGCATGGCTATGACCAGCCCGGCCAGGGCGGCGGCCAGGCCGCCCGCAAGCACGGCAAAGAAGAAGGGCAGGGACAGGTGGGCCAGCAGCGGGCTGATTTCCTCAAGAATCCACATGGATTCCTTTTGCTCGGGGCTGAGGATGAGGATGGTGCACACATAAGCCCCGATGGCCATGAACCCGGCGTGGCCCAGGGAGAACATGCCCGTGAAGCCGTAGATAAGGTTCAGCGAGACCGCCAGGATGGCGTTGATGGCCACCAGGTTCAGCACCTGTATGGAATAGGCGTCAAGGTGCCCTTCGGCAAACCGCAGCAGCAGAAAGCCAAGGACGATACAGATGCCGGTGCAGGCGAGATTGCGCGTCTGGGCGTTCATATTTTTTCCTCCAGCTTCTCGCCCATAAGCCCTGTGGGCTTGCACAGCAGGATGACTATCAGCAGGACAAAGGCGAAGGCGTCGCGGTAGCCCGAAAGTTCCGGGAAAAAGGCGATGATCAGGATTTCGATAAAGCCGAGCAAAAGCCCCCCGATCATGGCGCCCTGTATGGAGCCGATGCCGCCGAACACGGCGGCGATAAAGGCCTTGAAGCCGGGCAGAACACCCATATAGGGGTGTATCTGCGGGTAGCGCAGGGCCCACATGATGCCGGCGGCGGCGGCCAGCGCCGACCCCAGGCCAAAGGTCAGCGCGATGACCTTGTTGACGGAAACCCCCATAAGCCGGGTGGTCTCAATGTCCTTGGAAATGGCGCGCATGGCCAGGCCGGGCTTGGTGCGGTGGATGATCCACAAAAGGCCCGCCACCAGGGCAAAGGAAACCGCCGGCACGATAAGGGCCATGGGCACCACGCGCACGGCGCTGCCCGCCGTTCCCGTGATGCTTTCCATGCTGAAGACGATGGGCGTGACCAGGGCCTCGGGCTGGGCCACGGGCCTTGGCAGGCCGGAAAAGATTACCACGCCCAGGTTTTCAATCAGAAAGGACACGCCGATGGCGCTGATAAGCGCCGAGATGCGCGGGGCGTCGCGCAAGGGGCGGTAGGCCACCCGGTCCACCATGATGCCGATGGCGCTGGTGACCAGAATGGCGAAGATCACGGCCAGGATCCAGGACGGGGCAAAATCGCGCGGCGCCGCTGAAAAGAACCATCCCGCGATGCCCAGCAGCCCCAGAAAGCTCCCCCAGAACCATAAGGGCGGGCGCGCGGCGAACCCCCGGAAGGTGCCGTAAAACACCAGCAGGGTCATGGCCATAAGCAGCGCCGCCACCCAGACGGGCATGAAGGAGACCGTGGTAAAAAACACCAGATACGCGCCCAGCATGAAAATATCGCCGTGGGCGAAGTTGATGAGGCGCAAAATGCCGTACACCATAGTGTAACCTATGGCGATCAGGCCATACAGCGCCCCCAGCGCCAGGGCGTTGGACAGGTGCTGTATGAACATTTCCAGACTCATCAGGAAACCTCTCTCGTTGAACGGTCGCGCCGGGAATGGCCTTGCGGGATTTGGCGCGGTTATGCATGAAATGCCCGATTGGCCGCCGCTGGCGGCCGGCAAAACCGGCTCGCTCCTCGGGGGCGGCGGACCATGCTGCGCATGGCCCGGCCGGGGCATTTCCAAAGCGAAAAGCTCTGGAGCATTTCACACTTGAAACGCTCGCAAGGATTTGCCTTCAAATCTTTGCCGTCAGGCAGCCGCGGGGCGGGCTTTGCCCGCCCTTTGCGGCCATTTGAAGCGTTGATTGCCGGAACGGAAGGAGCCGGAAATTCTTCCGGCTCTTTCTCCAGGGGGCGCTATTACAGTTCCGGCTTGACTTCGCCCATGTATTCGCGCTTGCCGTTTCTGATTTCGATGATGCCGATGGGCATTTCGGCGTCATGGGTGTTGTTGATGGTCAGGGGGCCGAAGATGCTGGGCATGTTCTTGATGCGGCTCAGGGCCATGGTGACGCCTTCGGAGTCCGCCTTGCCGGTGACTTCAATGGCCTTCATGAACATCATATAGCAGGTATAGCCCAGCGCCGAGTTCATGTTGGGTTCCTTGTTGGGGAACATCTTGTTCCAGTCGGCGGTGAACTTTTTGGCCTCGGGGTTCATGTTGGGCATGGAGGCCGCGTAGGGAAAGGCGGTGATGACAAAGCCCTCGACGGCCTTGCCGCCGATGCTGGTCACTTCGGGGTTGTCCATGGCGTCGCCGCCCATGATGCGGAAGGTAGCGCCCAGTTCGCGGGCCTGCTTCATGATAATGGCGCCTTCGGCGAAGTAGGCGGGAATGAAGAGCACGTCGGGCTTTTTGCTGATGATCTGGGTCAGCTGCGCCGTAAAGTCCTGATCGCCGGAGTTGTAGTTAAGGTTGGCCACCACGTCGCCGCCCAGCTTTTTGAAGGAGCGGCCGAAAAAGTTGGCCAGGCCCACCGCGTAGTCGTTGGACACGTCCTTCATGATGGCGGCGGTTTTAGCCTTCAGGGTCTGGGCCGCGTAGGTGGCCGCCCCGGCGCCCTGATAGGGGTCGATGAAGCAGGCGCGGAAATAGTATTTTTTGTCCTTGGTCACCAGAGGGTTGGTGCAGGAGGTGCCGATGACGGGGGTTTTGGCTTTTTCGGCCACTTCGCCGCCGGCCAGAGCCAGAGAGGAGCCGTAAGTGCCGATGATGCCCAGGACTTTTTCCTTGGCGGTCAGGCGGGTCACGGCATTGGCGGCCTCAACCTTGTCGGACTTGTTGTCCACCACGACAAGTTCGACCGGGCGGCCGAGCACCGTCGGCATTTCTTTGTGGGCAAGCTGGATGCCCTCCAGTTCAAGCTGTCCGCCAAAGGCGTTCTGGCCGGTCAGGGGAAGGTATACGCCCAGTTTGATGGGTTCGGCGGCAAAGGCCGCACCGGCCATGGCAAGGGTCATGCCCATGGCGAGAAGAAGTTTTTTCAAGGACATCTGGCTGCCTCCTGGCAAGGGGGTTTAACAAAGGGTATCCTGAAAAAAGTACGCGCCAACGCGCCGCACAATGTCCGTTTGTAAACCGAATCGCAAATCCGCGCAACAGGCGGGCAGGGGGGAAACAGGAGCCGGGGGGAGGGAAACTTTTTCTAAAAAGTTTCCCTCCCCCCGGCTGCCCTTCGCCCTTCAAAAAACGTTGTTCAGATGATGGCCCCTCAAAGGGAGAAGGCCCCCCCGCGGGCTGTTCTTTTACCCCAGCAGCGGCAGCACCTGGTCCAGATCGGCCTCGGTGTCGACGCCGTGAGAGACGCGGACGGTGCGCACCACACGGATGGGAATGCCGTTTTCCAGCAGGCGGAGTTGTTCCAGCTTTTCGGTGCGTTCAAGCAGGGAGGGGGGCAGGGCGCAGAAGCGTTCCAGGACGCCCATGGTGAAGGCGTACAGGCCGATGTGCCCCAGCGGGGCGAAGGGGACGTCGCCCTTTTCGCGCGCGTGGGGGATGGGCGAGCGGGAAAAGTACAGGGCATCGCCGTTGGCGGCGGTGACAACCTTGACCTTGTCGGGGCGGAGCAGATCCTCCGGGTCCAGGGCGTGGGCCAGGGTGGCGGCGCGCACGGAAGGATCGGCGAAGGCCTCCAGCAGTTCGGAAAGGGCCAGAGGATCCAGGGCGGGCTCGTCGCCCTGCACGTTCACCACCACGGCGTCGGCGGGGATGCCGAGCAGGCGGGCGGCCTCGTGTACCCGGTCGGTGCCGCTGGCGTGGTGCGCGCCGGTCATGACGGCGGGCACGCCCAGGGAGGCCGCCGCGTCAAAGATGCGCGCGTCGTCCGTGGCCAGGGTGACGGAAGACAACAGCGGGCACAGGGACGCCCTGCTCCACACGTGCCAGAACATGGGCCTGCCGTGGATAAGGACCAGAGGCTTGCCGGGAAAACGGCTGGAGGCGAAACGGGCCGGGATGACGGCGTGGGCGGCGGGAAGGGAGGTGCTCATGCTTAGGCTGCTTTATTAATTCGGGAAGTTGCCCCAGGCCCCGCAAGGGGCGAAGCTCCTTGCGGGGCCTGGGGGGCGGAGCCCCTGGTGTGATGTCCGCGAAATACGTCTTCATTTCATTCCGCCGTATTTCGCGGAGGATCGCTACGCCGAAAAACGTGGTTTTCGGCTTGCTCCGCCGCCTTCGGCGGCGCGGCGGACTGTTGTCCGCCGGCTGGTGCCGCTATCGATGAATTTTGAGGACGCGGCACTAGGGCAATTGACGAATGAAATGAGTCAGTTGCTCTGCAAGGATTTGTCCTCAAATCCTTGCCACGAAAGAGGCGTAGGCGGGCTTTGCTCGCCGTTAAGCGACTCTTTCAAGTGTAAAATGCCCTAGCGTTCAATATTCAGAAAAGCCTGATAGCACTCGTGCAGGGCCGTAAGGTAGCGTTGGGTGACGGTGTTCAGGTCTTCCAGCAGGGTGGCGGAGGCCTCCATGTCGTCGGCCTCGGCGGCGCGTTCGACGCAGCGGGCGATTTTGCCCAGCTTGCGCAGGCCGAATACTTCCGCCTTTCCGGCCAGCCTTCCGGCGGCTTCCTGAACCAGCACGGTCTCGCGGGCGTCCCGCCCCCGCAGGGAGTCTTCCAGAGCGTCGCGCAACGCATGGATCAGGCCGGGCAAAAGCGGCATCATGATCACTTCCACAGCCTCTCCTTCCATGCCGGGCAGGGCGAAAACGCGTCCCCGAGGCTCCGCGGCGTCCTCTTGCGGCGTTGCGGGGCCGGCTTCGCCCGGGGCGGCGTTCCTCCGGTCCGGACGGGCGTTTTCCGCTGGCTTCGGGGACGCCTGGGGGGGCGTTTCCGGGCGAAGCGCGACGGGTTCGGGTCCCGGGGCTTCGCCGCCGGCGCTGTTACGTTCCGTTTCTTCACCCGTGATGATCAGATCCAGCAGAGGGACGCCCCGTTCGGCCGGGGGCGTGACGTCGTCGGCGGAAAGCGTCAGCAGCAGGGGAGCGGCTTCGGGAGAGTCCGCCCGCTCCCGGGCGCGTCCGGTGCCGGGCGCGCCGGCAGACCCGAGGGATAGGGGCTCATGGCCGGGAGCGGGAGATTCCGGCTTGCCGAAGGATAACAACGCATCGCCGGGCGCTTCAAGCGACAGGCGCTCGTCGCCGGGCGTAACCGGGGCCGGTTTGCCGAAGGACAGGGGGCCGTTGCCGGGTGCGGGCGGCGCTTTGCGGCCGGGCACGGTGACGGTGATCGTGGGAACGGCGCGGATGCGCAGCGCTTCCCGGGAGGGGGGCAGCGGCGGAAGATCCAGGCCCGTGGAGGGGGCCTGGCGGCCTTCGGGTTCCCGGTCCGGGGCGGGCAGGGAAACTTCGCGCACCGGCAGTGCGCCGGCGGCGGGGGCTTTTTCCAGGGCGGCCGCCAGCAGATCCACCGGCCTGGCGGTTGCCGCCGGGGGAGTTTCGCCGGTTTCGGCCGGAGCTTCGGAAAGCGCCGCGCCAAGGTCCGGCAAGGGGGATTCGCCAAGATCCGGCAAAGCGCCAAGGTCCGGGAAAGTGGATCCGTCGGGCGCAGCCGGGGCGGCCTTTTCGGATGCGGCCGGGACCGGTCCCGCCGGGCTTTCGCCAAGTTCAGAGGAAGGCCTTGCCGGTTTCTCAGGGAAAGCGGATTCCGCTGGGAATTCCGGAACATCCCGGAAAGGCGGGGCTTCCGGGGCGGAAGGGCCGGAACCTTTGGGGCGCAGCAGGCCGCATACGGCTTCTTTCAGGGCCTCGCCGGTAAAGGGCTTGGGCAGGGTGGCCGTGCAGCCCGCCGCGCGCATGCGTTCGGTCTGCGCTTCGTGGCTGACCAGGGCCAGCAGCGGTGCGGGCGCGAGGTTCCGTTGCTTTTCCTCCGCGCGCAAAGCGGCGATGGAGGCCCGTATATCCGCTTCGGGCATGTCGGCGTCAAAAATGACCAGGGCCGGGGCCGCCTCGCGAAAACGCTCAAGCAGGGTATGCCCGCCGGCGGTTTCCACCGGGGCGCAGGCGGCCGCGCAAAGATAGTGGGACAACAGCCGCCGGTTGCTGGTGGTGGTGTCGGCGATAAGCACGCGCTTTTCTTTGTCGTTCGCCGCGCCGGGCGTAACGCCGGAAGCTTCCTCGGGGGCGGCGCGGGACGCGCCGGGAACGCCACCGTCGTGCGTAAAAACAGCTTCCTCCACGCCGGACGCGGCGGGAGCTTCGTGCTCCCGCTCCGCCGGGGCGGGGGCGGACAAAAAGGCGTCCGGCACGGCGGCGGTCAGGGGCGGGATGTCTTCTCCCTCGGGCAGGTGTTCCTCAAAGGCGGCCCGCTCCAGGGCCGACAGGTAATGCGGCAGGGAAAAACGGATGCTGAAGGTGACGCGGGTGCCCAGGGACGGGGAATATTCCACATGGAAAGAGCCCCCGGTGCGCGAGGCCAGATCCCAGGCGTGGAAGAACCCGGCGTCGGTGCGCTGGGCCGAGCCGTTGTCGTGGATAGTGAACAGCAGATCGCCGGGATCGTCGCCTGTGGGGTTGTTGCGCACGGCAAGCTGCACGGAGCCCTGCCGGGTGGCCTGCACCGCGTTTTGCAGCAGCAGCGAAAGTGCCTGGCGCAGGCGCGGGGCGTCGCCTTCCAGCAGCGACGGCAGCGAGGGCGAAATGAACCAGGAAAAAATCAGCCCCTTGCTCTTGGCCAGAGGCGAGACCACGTCATGCACCTCGCGCACCAGAGAACTGAGGTTGAAGATGAAGGACTTTTCCACGGCCAGGGAAAAACGGCGGCCGCCGTCCCCGCGCAGTTCGTCAAGGATATCCTCGGCATAGCCGCTGAAGGCGTCGTCCTCCAGGGAAATGATCCTGGTGGCGGAAGGGATTTTTGCCGCCTCCACCTCGGCCAGAAGGGCGTCCACGGCCATTTCCGCCGCCCCTTCGTCGATGCAGGCGGGCACCAGGAGAGGGGCGGTTTGAGCGGGGGCGGGCTGGCGCACATCCGGGAAGGTTTTTTCTTCCGCCGGGCCGGAGGCTTCTTTCGCAAGGGGGGCTTCCCCCCCGGCGGGAGAGCGAACGGCCCCTTGGGGGGCGGGGGAGGCTTCCCCCCCGGCGGGAGAGGGACCGGCTCCTTCGGGGGCGGTTTTTTCCCCGCCGGGAGGAAGCGGCGAGGGCGATCCGGCCGGGGCCGGAGCGAAAACGTCCTCAAGCGGGATTGGCTGCTCAAGCTCCTCGAAGGGGGCCGGAGTACCGGCGGGCGCCGTCCGGACAAGCTCTGCCGGGGCTGCGGGTTCCGGGGCCGCGGGCTCCGGGCCGCCGTTTTTCGGAAGGCCGTTTTCCGGCTGCCGGGCGGCCGCAACGGGGTCCGCCGCCGGCCCGGGAAAGAGGGGCTCGCCGGGCTTGCCGAACAGGGCCATATCCGGGACGGCGGTTTTTGCGCCGCCCAGAGAAAGATCCATCGACGCCAGGCCGCCAGACCTGGCCGGTTCGCCGGAAACGCCGGAAAGGGGCGCGGCGGTTTCGCTTTCTCCGGCGGGGAGCGCGGCCGCGTTTTCCAGGGAAAGGGCGGCTCCGTCTTGGGATGCGGCTTTTTCGCGTCCCGCGGCGGGCACCCTGGCAAGAGCCAGCCCTATGGCCCCCACGGCCAGCCCCCATAAGCCGCCGTAGGGGGCCAGGGGATGCACGGCGGGGTGGTCTATGGCGTACAGGGCCGCGGCCGCTCCCAGCACGGGCATGACGCATGCGCCGGTAAAGGACAGGGCCCCCGGCGATTTGCGGGCCAGCGCTCCCAGGCACAGGGGCAGCAGGGGGACGAGCAGCAGCGGCCACAGGAGGAACAGCCGGGCAAGCCATTCCATGCCGGGGACAAGGGGGACAAGGCACAGCGCCGCCCCCATCAGGGAATGGAGCGAAAGCATGGCGTCACGCAGAGGGGACGGCCCCCCCGCGCTGAACATGCAGCGCCCGATATGCGGCAGCAGCAAGAGGGCCATGCCGGGCGCCAGCAGGGCGGGCAGATCGCGCATAGAAAAAGGAGCGCCCAGGCGCGGCGGGGGCAGCAGGGCCTGCGCCAGCACGCAGGCCGCGAAAAGGGCGGCCCACAGGGGCCACACGGCGCGGTCGCGCGCGGCGCGCAGCAGGCAGGCCGCCAGGGACAGCGCCAGCAGGCCGGGCAGCAAGAGGTCCGGAGGCAGCAGCGGCGGCGGGGAGGCTTGCCTGCCGTTGACAACGGGCGCGAACCACAAGCCCGGGTATTCGTCCATGCGGATGTACAGGCTGGCGGGGAACAGCCCCGGCGCGGGCAGGGGGATGCTTTCGTGCGGGAGCACCGTCTCGCTGGTATACGCGCCCACGGCCCCGGCCGGTCCCGCTCCCGCCGGCAGGTACAGGGTGATTTTGCCGGGGGGCAGCATGCCCAGGTTCATGACAAGGGGGGCGCCCCTTTCGTCGGCGGAAGGCGCGGATTTCATGAACGACAGGCGCAACCACACGGGGCCCTTGCCCTTAAGGGGCAAGCCCCCGCGCAGGGGTGAGAAATGCTCCTGCAAAGAACCCGAGGTGACGCTTTCAATAGTGTGCGCGCCGGCGGGATCGGGCAGCCATGTGAAATAGGGCAGAAGCGGTTCCGTCCCCTGGATTCTGTCCACCACCAGGGGCTTTGCCCCGGCGGGAGAGGCCAGGGCGAACAGCAGGGCAAGGATGGGAAGGTACTTTCGCATGCGTTACTGCTTGGCTTCATGGGCCTTGATAAAGTCGGCCATGGGCTGGCCCGAGGGGGCCTTGGCCTGGGGATAAAAACGGGACACAGCGCGCCATTTGTCCAGGCCGTCGGCCTTGCGGTTCAGATCGTAATACAGGACGACGCCGCTGTTAAAAAGGGCGTTCTGGTGGTCGGGCTTGGCCTCGATGGCCCTGGAGTAATATTCCAGGGCCTTGTCGTACTGGCGCATGGCCCGGTACATGGTGCCGCAGTCCGTAAGCACATCGGGGTCGCCGGGCTTGATGGACAGGGATTTTTCATAGGCGCGCACGGAATTGGCGGGCTGGTCCGCCTGGTAGTACAAATCGCCCAGGTGGGTCCAGGCCTCGGCGTTGTCCGGTTCTTTGCGCACCTGCTCCTCGTGGGCCAGGATGCTCTCGGCCAGTTCCTTGGCCGGGGAAACCGCGCCGGGAATGTCCCCGGTCTGGCCTATGGGCACCTTGCGCACGGCGTCGCCCCCGCCCGAAGGAAAGACATACCGGCCGGCAGCCACGCCGACAAGCAGGGCCAGGACAAGGGCCAGAATGAAAGTGGAACGGGAGATGTACTTGCCCGCGGCGGTCTGCCGTCCAAGGAATTCGTAGTCTTTGGCTGTGTAATCCATAATCTTTCAATACCTTTAGAAAAATTTTAATAATAATGGGAAAAATCCGGGCGGCGGAAGGCGTCACCCCGCGTTCCGGCTTAAGGCCGCCCCCGGGGGGGCGGCCGGAACGGATGGGCGATGGCGTCAAACAGGGCTGCCGTAGGCCGAAGAATGCCTCCTGAAAAATTCGTCCAGGGTGAAGTAGTGCCCCTGCGGTCCGGCCTGCTCGATGCAGAAGGCCGCGCAGGTGGAACCCAGACGCGCGCACTCGTCCAGGGGCTGCTCCAGGACAATGCCTTTGATGAGGCCCGAGCGGTAGGCGTCGCCCGCGCCTGTGGGGTCCACCACGCCGCTTACGGGAACGGCGGGCACCATGGTTTCCTGTCCGTCCTTGCTCCGCAGCATCGAGCCTTTTTCGCCCAGAGTGATGATCACCCCGGCGGCGGTGAGTCCGACAAGTTCGGCCAGGGTCCGGCCGGTGGTGTTGATGATGAGCTGGATTTCGTAGTCGTTGCCCACCAGCAGGTAGGCCCCGCCGATGGCGTCCAGCAGTTGCTCCCCGCCCAGGACGGGAAGCTGCTGGGCCGGATCGTAGACATAGCGGACGCCTTTTTCCCGGTACATGGCCGGGTGCCGGTTCATGTCGCCGGGGTTGGAAGGCCCGATCAGGGCGATGTCTTTTTTGGGATCGGGCTTTTCCGGAAACCACAGGCTGGGAAAGTTCATGGCCGCCGCGTGAAAGGCGGTGATCTGGTTGTTGACCATGTCCGTGGTGATATAGGCGCTTGCCGTGAACTCGTCGTCAAGCACGCGGATGCCCTCCAGGGGCAGTCCGCGTTTTTCCAGTTCCTCGCGGTAACGGGCAAAGTCCTTGCCGGCCGTGGCTATGATAAAAGGGCGTTCGCCGAGCAGCGTCAGGGTGTAAGCGATGTTGCCCGCGTTGCCGCCCAGTTTTTCCTGCAGCGAGTCGATATGAAAGGACACATTGAGGTTGTGGATCTGGTTGGGAAGGATGGCGTCGGTGAACCTGCCCTGAAAGTTCATGATCCGGTCATAGGCCATGGAGCCTGTGAGGTAGATGGACAAGAGGGTCTCCTTCTGGGTTGTGTCGACAAAGAGGGAAGCAAAAAGGGCCGTCCGCCGTCGCGCTCCGGGACCGCCGCCGCGAATTTGAAAAACAGCCCCAAGGACGGCTGACGCCTCCTTGAAGACCGCTGCCCGGCGTGCCGCCGCCGCGCGTCTTATGTATCTGGGGGATCCGCCGCGCGTTCTTGCGCGCTTGAAGGCGGACTCCGCGAGCGGGGTCAACGTTCTCCGTCCGGCGCGGATTCCGCGCCGATCCACCGCAAAAACGGGGCGAACCCCCCGGCCAGGGGCAGGGCCACGATGCAGGGAACCTCGTAAGGGTGCAAACCGGCAAGGCGTTTTTCCAGCTCGGGATAGCGCTCGGCCGTGGTCTTGAAAATACACACCGCCTCGGGGGCCTCCCGCACTTCGCCTTCCCACCAGTACAGCGAAAGGGCATTGTCCAGGATGTTGGCGCAGGCGGCCAGGCGCTCGCGCACCACTATCCCCGCCATGCGGCGGGCCTCTTCCCTGTCCGGGGCGGTGAAGTAGACGAAGAGGTGCTGCATGGGATATTCTCCGGCGGGGCATGCGGGAAAGTAAAAAACCTCTTTACCCATACCCTAAGCGGGGCCGGTTCGGAAGAGAAATTTCGCATGCGGGCCGGGGTTTCGTGCCGGCAACCGGCAATTGGGCGCGCTTCGGAACGGCGCGCCGGGATGCGAAGCGCCTCACAGGCAAGGCGGTGCCGCGCCCCCGTCGCGGCCGGACCTGCGAATTGCGGGGAGAAAAGTGTATCTGAACCGGAATACGGCGGTTTGACGGCGGACATATGGAAAAAAGCGCGAATAAACATGGCGGCAAAGGCCAGGGGAATTTGAAGACCCGTAAGCGGCTTGCCGCGCTGGTGCTGCGGTTTTTGCGAGGTCGCTACCCCGCTCCCGCGACTCACCTGTCGGCGAGGACGCCCTGGGAACTGCTGGTGGCCACCGTTCTTGCGGCCCAGTGTACCGACGCGCGGGTCAACCTGGTGACCCCCGGCCTTTTCGCGCGCTGGCCCGGGCCGGCCGAACTCGCGGCCGCGCCGCTTTCCGATGTGGAGGAGTGCGTCCGCTCCACGGGTTTTTTCCGCAACAAGGCCAAGAACATCAGGGCGGCGGGCAAACGCGTGGCGGAAGTGTACGGCGGCGCGGTGCCGCGCTCCATGGCGGATCTGATCACCCTGCCTGGCGTGGCGCGCAAAACCGCCAACGTGGTGCTGTGGGGGGCTTACGGCGTCAACGAGGGCCTGGCTGTGGACACCCATGTGGGGCGTATCGCCTTTCGCCTGGGGCTTGCCGGCACCCATGACCCGCGCAAGACCGAACAGGAACTGATGGCGCTGTTTCCCCGCGAGGAATGGGGAAACGTGAACCACCGGCTGGTGTGGTACGGCCGGGAAGTCTGCCGGGCAAGGGCGCCTTTGTGCGGCGAATGCGGCCTGCTGCGCCTTTGCGCGCGAAGGGGCCTGCCCGCGTTGGAAGTCTAGAGCAAATTACCATTGAAAATGTTTATTTGCTCTGGCGGCGGGAACCGCCGCCCGCCGCTTATTTTTTTCCCGCAAAGAGCCTTTGCATGTTGAAAAAAAACATGTCACAACGTAATATGACTATTCTTGCGGAAGCGGCTTGCTTTCGCGCCACGATTTTTATGTTGCGCTCCCGGTCGGCATGCCCGGGGCGGCGGGAAACAGGGAGAAGCCAATGGAGCGGCCTGAAGCGTACGCGGGACCGAACGGCCAGACCGGAAATGAGCTTGAGATTATCGAGTTTTACATAGACGAGTCCCTGGGCGGCGGCGACTACCGCAGCTATTACGGAATGAACGTGGCCAAGGTGCTTGAAATCATCAGGCTGCCCCCCATTACCGGGGTTCCGGGCAAGCACCATCCGGCGGCGCTCGGCACCTTCAACCTGCGCGGAAAGGTGCTGCCCCTGGTGGACCTGGGGCTGTGGCTGGGCAAACGGCCCACGGCCGAGTCGGCGCAAAAGGTCATCGTTTCGGAATTTTCCGGGGTGGTCACCGCCTTTATCGTTTCCGGCGTGACGCGCATCCACCGCATGACCTGGGCCCAGGTGGAACCGCCGGGCAAGTATTTGCAGGCCTTCAGCCTGGACTCGGTCACCGGCGTGGTGCGCTTTGACGACCGCATCGTCTTTCTGCTGGATATGGAGCAGGTCATCGGCAGCATGGATCCTTCGCTGAACATGGCTCTGCACCACGCGGACAGCGCCTCTTCCGGAGGCGAGGGCTACCACGTGCTTATCGCCGACGATTCCGCCTCTATCCGCAACACCATCGCCGCCTGCCTGGAACGGGCGCGCTTTCGCGTCACCGGGGCCACCTGCGGGCGCGAGGCCTGGGATCAGCTTAAAGCGTGGGAGAAGGAGTCTTCTGAGACGAACACGCCCCTTTCGCGCTACGTCAACCTGCTGATCACCGACATCGAAATGCCGGAAATGGACGGGCACACCCTGACCCGCATGGTCAAACAGGATCCCGTATTAGCAAAACTGCCGGTCATCCTGTTTTCTTCGCTCATTTCCGACGTTGTGCGCAAAAAGGGCGAGCAGGCGGGAGCCGACGACCAGATCAGCAAGCCCGATCTGCCCCAGCTTACCGAGAGGGCCATGACCCTGATCCGGATGAGGGAGAGTTCTTAAGGCGTTCCTACCCCAGCTTTTTCTTGCAGTAGGCCGCGAGCTTGGCCGCTTCCGCAAAGGCGGGGTCGAGTTTCAGGGCGGTTTCGGCGGAGTCGAGGCAGGCGTTCCAGTCCTGCATGTCCAGATACAGCCGCCCCAGGTTGAAGTGCAGGTTGGGATCGCCGGGCTCCAGCGTCAGGGCTTTTTCGAAATTTTCTCTGGACTTGTTGTGCCTGCCCAGCTTGCGGAAAGAAATGCCTATCCTGTTGTAGACGGCGGCCGATTCCGGCATGACGCCGGAAGCGTGCTCGAAGTGCCGCAGGGCGTCCTCGAACAATCCGGCCTGCAGGAACACGTCGCCCACGGTGGAAGCCAGTTCGCCGTCGCCTTCGAACTCCTTGGTAAGGGCGTTGAAGGTTGATCGCGCCTCGTCGTGTTCGCCCCGGTCCAGTTCGTCTTTGCCTTTCTGCAGGGAGGCCCGCTTTTTTTCCTCAAGCAGCCTCAGGGCTTCGCGTCCTTCTTCTCCGGCCTTGGCTTCCAGAGCGGCGATAAGCTCGTCCAGGGTGTCCACCAGCACCTGCTCGAATCCCTGAGTATAGGAAATGGCCAGGGGAAAAAGGCGGGAGATTTCCTTGTTGTAGGCCATGTGCGAAGCTCCCTCGTCGATAAGGCGGGCGAATTCTTCCTGCTCGGCCTTCATCATGGGGATGCGGATCATGGCGGAAGCGGCGCCGCGCAGGTTTCTGGCGGCGGCGATGAAGTTGCCCAGCTTCAGGTCCGAAGGGACACGGACAAGGGCGCGGCGGATGGCTGAAATATCCTGGGACATGGGCGTTTCTCCCTACGTGGCGGTATATGAATGCCTACACCAAGAGTCGCGCCAGTTCAAGGTAGTCCTTAAGGGCCGCCGTGAATTCCGGCTCGTCCGTGTTGAAGGATATGCCGATGATCAGGCGGCTGCCGGAGCTTTCCACGTTGCGGACGGCGCCTCCGCCGTTGTTGGGCTTGCCGTTGGCGCTGAAGACGGTCTGCAGCAGCAACTGGTCCCCGACTTCAAGCTTGCGCATGGTGGATTGTCCCTTCAGTTCAAGAATGACGCGGCATCCGCCGGTGCTGAGGTCGCTGATGATGCCCAGAGCGCCCCCGTGGGGCGTGTTGATAAAAATGGGCAGAGAACAGAAGTTGCGCAGATGCCGCCGCATTTCAAGGATGCTGAGGCGATCGGGGTAGGTGGTGTACAGCAGAAAGGCGGGCTTGACGGTGTGGGTGATGATTTCGGTGAGAAAGGTGTTTACCGCGCCGGCCTGCATGAAGCGGACCTCGATCATGGTGCGGGGCAGCAGCCTGGGCAAAAGGCCCGGCATGGAGGGAATCTTGAGAATAAGGAAGTCGAAATGGGAAATGCCGAGGAACTCCCCCTGCATGGGGCGGACTTCCTTGTCCAGAGGATTGATTTTTATGTACAGACGCGAATTGAGTTCCATGTCCAGCTTGGGCATGGTGTCCTGGTAATGTTTCGGCGACGGGGAGACTTCCCCGGGGATGGAACTCATTTCTGCTTCCTTCTGAGCAAGCGCGCTTTAAAATGGCGGCATTGCGCTTTATAATAATATATAGTATAATCTATAATATGTATTGCCTTCACAGCGGCGCATTTGTCCGCGACCACGGCCGACAGGCGCAGCCAACGCGGCGCCCGCAATGCCGCATGCTTCACGGCGGGGAGACGTTACGCGACATTCCCGGGGCGGAGTACCGCTAACAATGCGCGGTTCTTGGAACATATCGCGCGAACAACTTTTCACATTGATTACGCGGAGTGCCGTTTAAAAAATGCGGGTTTCCGAGCCGCCCGCAACGGCCCGGACACCGCGCCGACAGCCTCTGTGCGGTATAAAGCCGTCTCGCCGCCTGATTTTGATGGTGAAACGGCCTTTGTTACGATCAGCCCTTCTTGCCTATTTTTTATAGTTGCGTCAATGGTGTTCCAAAAGAAAGCCGAAGACCCTGTACCGCAAGGCCTTTGACTTTCCTTACGCATGGTCCGCCAGTCGGCGCGGGCGGACTCGCAATGCCCGCCGCTTGAAATGGCCCCCAGCTGTAATGTTTCAACAGGTTGTTCAGCTGTGCCGCGCGGCCATGCGTTTGGCCAGCATCTTCAGGTGGCGGCGTTCCTCGTCGGCGCATTCGCGCACGAAGCGCGCTTCTGACGGCGGCACCATTTCTTCCAGGGCCATGAAAAAGACCAGGGTGTCCTTTTCAAAGCGCATGGCCTGGCCAAAGGGGTCGGCCAGCGCGCTTTCCCCGTCCTTCGGCATGAACAGGGTGTGCGAATCCAGAAGCGCCCGCACGTACAGCAGGTATTCCTCGTCGTTGCTGCCCGCGGGCAGGGGCAGCCCGCCGACGCGTTCCAGCATGGACGAAAAGATGCCCTCGTGGCGTTTTTCCTCCCCGGCCATGAAGTTGAAGAACTCCTTGTCCTCGCCGGAAGCCTTGTCCCGCACGGCAAGATAAAAGGCGTGCCCCCGGCGCTCTATTTCCACCGCCGCCGAGACGGCGTCAGCCGCGTTTACAAAACTGGCCATTGTGATCTCCTTGAGTGGTTCATGAAAAAGGGTCGGCGGTTCATATGCCCGCTTCCGCCGCCAGCGCCAGCACAGCGGCATAGTGGCCGGGCGCCACCGGCTGGACGGAAAGCCGGCTGCCCTTGCGCAAGAGTTCCATTCCTTCCAGTTCCGGCCGCGCGCGCAAAAACGCCAGGGGCAGCACGGCGGAAAACCTGCGCACCAGACGCACGTCCACCACGTACCAGCGGGGGGCGTCGGCGGGCGAGGCGGGATCGAAGTGCGGGTTTTCCGGATCCCACTGGGTGGGGTCCGGGTAGGCGGGGCTTGCCACTTCGGCGATGCCCGCTATTCCGACGCCGGTCACGGAATGGTAAAACAGCACGGGATCGCCCGGCCGCATGCCGTCGCGCATGAAGTTGCGGGCCTGGTAGTTGCGCACCCCGTCCCACATGGTGGTCCGTCCGGGCGCGGCGGCCAGATCGTCGATGGAAAAGCAGCCGGGTTCGGTCTTCATCAGCCAGTGGCGCATGCGGCGGTTCCTTTACGGCGGCGCGGCGGACTGTTGTCCGCCGGCCAGTGTCGCTATCGATGAATTTTGAGGACGCGACACTATACGTCAAATCTTGATACCCCGGTGATGACCACCGAATCCACAGGAACGGCTTCGTGCACGCCCACCGCCTTGACCTTGCTTTTGGCTATCTTGTCCACCACGTCCATGCCTTCGGCAACCTGGCCGAACACGCAGTATCCGTAGCCCTCCGCGATGGGGGCGCGGTGGTCCAGTTCAGGGTTGTCCTCGGTATTGATGAAAAACTGGGCCGAGGCGCTATGCGGGTCGGCCGTGCGGGCCATGGCGATGGTGCCGCGCAGGTTGGAAAGGCCGTTGTCCGCCTCGTTTTTCACCGGGGCCTTGGCGGGCTTCTCTTCCATGCGCATGGTCAGGCCGCCGCCCTGAATCATAAAATCTTTGATCACGCGGTGGAATATGGTATTCTTATAAAAACCGTCGTCCACATAGGCCAGGAAGTTGGCCACCGTGGCCGGGGCTTTTTCCGCGAAGAGCTCCACCAGGATATCGCCTGAGGAGGTTTCAATGAGAACCATGGGATTGTCCATCGGGATCGGGCTCCTTGTCGGGTAGTGCCTCAGTTTGCCGTGATACTTCGTCAGGCATCGTTTTTTCCCGGGGGGCAGGGCGGAAGAGCCCGGCCCGCCCTCGCAAAAAAACCGCCTTCCTTGTCTGACGGCAAACAGAGGCCCTGCCCCTTATTGCCGCATGAAGTATGAAATGACCTTTGCCACCATAATTAAACGCGAGAAGCCGCGCGCTGTCAACTTGGCGCGCGGGCTTTGACGAAGGAGCCGCCCCATGAGCGACGTTGCCGGTCTTCCCAAAGTCCTTATCGATGAGGAAACCCGCGCCCAATTGCAGGAGCTGTTCGCCGTTCTGGCCAAAGACGTGGAACTGCACTCTTTTGTAAAGGCCCCTTCGGGCGGCAACGGTAAAAGCGCGCCGGCCGAGGAAGAGGCCGCGGAGCGTCTGTTCTCGCTGTTCACCACGCGGCTGTGCTCCGAAATAGCCGCCGTTTCTCCGCGCCTTGCGCACATGGAGCACCGCGTTGCAAACGCCGCGTCGCCCGAGGCGGCGCGGCACGGGGTGGCGCTGTTTCCTTCGGTGCTGGTCCGGGCCGGGGGCTCTTCCCTGCCGGTCTTTCGTATGACCGGCGCGCCCCTGGGCGAGGAAGCGCGTGGTCTGGTGCAGTCTATAGTGATGCTGGGCACGGGGCAAAGCGGCATGGCGGCAGCTTCCGTCAAGAAGCTGGCGGAACTGAAGGAAAAACGCCACGTGCGCGTGTTCAGCTCGCCCGGCTGTCCCTATTGCCCCGGCCAGGCCCTTAACGCCTTAAAGGCCGCCATGGAGAGGCCGGATCTTGTCAGCGCGGAATGCGTCACATCCGACCAGTTCCCGGATCTGGCCCTGCGCTATCAGGTGGGGTCGGTCCCCCATACCCGCTTTGGCGAGGATCATTTCGTGGTGGGCCTTATGTCCGAGCCCGCCTTTGTCCACGAACTGGTGCATCTTTCCCCTTTGCCGGAACCGGAGGCCGGGGAAGGGGCCGAAGCGCCCGCGGACGTGGAAAATCCGGATCTGGTCATACTGGGCGGCGGCCCGGCGGGGTTGTCCGCCGCCATTTACGCCGCCCGTTCGGGCATGAAGGCCGTGGTGCTGGAAAAGGCCGCCTTTGGCGGGCAGGTGGTGCTTACGCCGGTGGTGGAAAACTACCCCGGCTTCCGTTCCGTCCCCGGCGGACGGCTGGGCGAGATTCTCGCCGCGCACGCGCGGCAGTACGTTCCGCTGGTGCAGACCCAGGTGCGGGGCATCGCCAGGGAAGAAGGCGGGTTTGCCGTGCATACGCCGGAACGCGTCTATCACGCCAAAACGCTGTTGTTCGCCACCGGGGCGGACTGGAAGGATCTGGGCGTTCCCGGCGAGGACCGCCTGCGCGGCAAAGGCGTGGTGCATTGCGCCTCGTGCGACGGGTATCTGTTCCGCAATAAAAAGGCCGTGGTCGTCGGCGGGGGCAATACCGCCCTTACCGACGCGCTGCACCTGAAAAACCTGGGCGTGGACATAACCGTCATGCACCGCCGCGACGCCTTCCGGGCCGAGGCCGCCCTGCAAAAGGCCCTGGAGCGCGAAGGCATTCCGGTTATCTGGAACAGCGTGGCCGTGGAGGTTACGGGGTCCGCCAGGGTGGAAGGGCTGCGCGTGAAAAACGTGGCCACCGGCGAAGAGCGGACCCTGGAGGTGGAAGGCGTGTTTGTGGCCGTGGGGCAGAAACCGCATTCGGAACTGGCCGCCGCTTTGGGCGTGGAGATTGACGCCCAGGGCGCCATCAGGATCGACGAGGGCATGCGCACCAACGTTCCCGGCATCTACGCGGCCGGGGACGTGTGCGGCGGCGCGCGCCAGATAGTCACCGCCGTGGGCGAAGGCGCCAAGGCCGCCCTGGCCGTGTTCGACGATATGCAGAAAAAAGGGTAGCGTCCCGGCCTTGCGGGGTTTGTCATCAAGCTGAGCCGCCGTCCCACATGGACGGCGGCTAATTTTTGTTATTTCAGATAGATATGGAGTTGCGAACAAAAAAGGCACAATTTGCGCACAGCCGGGATGCGCTCGCGCGTGGGGCCGGGCATGGTTACGAACAGCCGCGGTAAGGTTACGAACAGCCGGGGCAAAGTTACGCACAGCTGGGGCAAAGTTATACACAATCGGGGCAAAGCTACGCACGGCTGGGGCGAAGTTACGCACAAGAGGGTGAGGTTGCGCACAACCAGGATAAAGTTACGCACAAAAGCGGGGGAACGCGGCTTTAGAGCAGATGCACTCTGAGACGCTCGCTCCGGCGCTTAACGGCGAAACTTGTTTCGCCTACGCCTGCGCGGCGGGCGGCGGTTCCCGCCGCCAGAGCAAATAAACATTTTCAATGTTCATTTGCTCTGGCCGGGTGAAGCCCCTGAGCGCCCAACCCGAGAATGTGCCAGGCAAGCACGGCCGCCGCCTTT
>JAVBPV010000023.1:0-29586 GCA_031549405.1 Desulfovibrio sp. | reverse complement strand
CCACAGGAGCCTGAAAACGGGGCAACTGTGCTTTTTGCCCCTGGACCGGGCGAGTTCGGCAAGGAAATGACAGCATTCGCCGGAACAGAAGGCTTTTCCTTGCCGCCCAAAGATGAAGGCCGTTGCCGTTTGTGCTGGCGGCTGGTTCCGCATAACCCGCGAACCCTTACAGGCAGCAACCGTGTTGTCCGCTGCACGACCTGATGGCGACTGACCCCGTATATCGCTCCCGTATTGTCAAGCGAGAGGAGATGGAAACATTGCGGCATTCTCTCGCTCAAACGCATAAAGGGACGTACCAAGCAACCACCAATGCGCCGGAAGCCTGGGCCTTCATCAAAACATTACTGTTGGCGGAAGACTCGCCATTGCCTCATCTCGCCGCGTATATACGAAAGCATTGCCGGGCGGATGCGCAAGCTGAAGAGCTTTTATGGGCCTTTTGCGGCCCCAAAAACGAGATTACGAACGCCGCGTATCTGGCGGACTTGGAACAGTTCATATCCTACGCCGTCAAGATGCCCTTGCCCATCACCTATGCCGATTGCATAACCGCCGAAGCGTGGATGCTGGCTACACGGGACAAGCGCAGAAAATCCGGCTAGGCGTGGTGTTCCGTCAGCTTGCTGTTGATAAGCCGGTTCAGGCTCACGCCAGCTTCTGCGGCCTGCATGGCGAGGCGTCTATGCGTTTCCGGCGTGGTGCGCACCTGGAACTTGCCGGAAAACTTTTGCAAAGAAAGCGGTTGAGGAACGTGTTCGCCTGTTTGCTCCATGTCGGCCACGGTATCTTTCACCAACTGCACGATGCCACGCAGAGCGTCTTCTTGAGATTCCTCAAGCCAGGACAAGCTGGGGAACTCCGCGCACAGGCCCACAAATTCCCGGTCTTCTTCCGACCAGATAACGCGATACGTATATTGCTTGCTGTCCATATTTACTCTCCTTTCAGGCGGGCGACGGCTGCAAGCACTTGTTTGACCTGATACGTCTTTGCCTTGCCGCCTTTTCCCTCTTGGATATTCACACGGGGGTCGCCCTGCCAGGGGGTTTTATACACGGCATGGCTCGTGCCTTTCTGGCGAGGTTCGCCAAAGAAATGCTCACAGAGCGCCGCCAGTTCGGCATACCGCACGTTCTGCGGCGCTTCCCGCATTTTTGCCAAGACCTTTTCGAAGTTCCCATCAGGATTCCTTTTTAGTATCAATAATGGTACTATTGTTGTTTGTCAAATGAGAGCCGAAGTTTCTTCTTGACAAAAATAAACTATAAGATTAGTTATCTAGTCATGTAGCCGCAATTGCTTTTTCCTCTTGAATTTCCCCTGGAGCAAGCCCATGAAGACGGATTTCATCATCAATCTGCCCGAGGACTGGCGGCCCGCCGCCCAGGTGTTCGCGGCCCTCGGCGATGACATGCGGCAGAAGATCCTGCTGCTTTTCGAACCGGCCGAGGAACTTTCCATCAAGACCATCGCCGGCATCTTTCCCCTGAGTCGCACAGCCATCGTGCACCATCTGACGGTGCTGGAGCGCGCGGGCATTCTGGAATCGCGGCGTCAGGGCAAGGTTTCCCTGTATTCCCTGCGCGCGGATGTGGTGCTGGAGGCGGTGAACCGTCTGCGTGACTATATTTTGCAGGAATATTCCGGAAGGCCCGGCATATAGGGACCCAAGGCCCGGCTATGGCGAAGCGGGCCCCGGCGGAGTCCAAGGACTGTTCGCCACGCTGTTTTTATTCCCTTCTGGCACAACGCAAACAAACGGCCTTCCGCCACGCGTAAAAGCGCCGGCGAACGCCGCGCCGGAGATTTGTATGGCTTCACGCGAGTTTCCCTCCTCTGATTCCGCCGCCGTGTTCGGCATGGGCAGTTGCTACGCCCTGGGAACCTTTACGGACAATTTTTATAAGCAGGCCGCTGTGCTGCTGGCCGCCAGCACGCAGATGACCGAGGCGCAAAGCCTGGCCACGGTGCTGTTTTCGCTGCCGTTCATCCTGTTTTCCGCCTGGGCTGGCTGGCTGGCCGACCGGCTGGTGAAAAAGCACATCGTGGTGGCGGCCAAGACCGTGGAACTGCTGGCCCTGCTTGCCGGCTCGGCGCTGCTGGTACGGGGCGTCTGGCCGGGCATCCTGCTGGTCATTTTCTGCATGGGCCTGCAAGCCACGGTGTTCAGCCCGGCCCTTAACGGCTCCATCCCCGAGCATTTTCCCGCCGACCGGGTGCCGCGCGTCAACTCGCTGATCAAGCTGGCCTCCACCGCCGCCGTGCTGGCGGGCATCGCCGTGGCCGGAATTTTTCTGGATTTGCGGCCCGCCGGGGGGGACGTTGCGTCTTCCTGGCTGGGCGGGCTGTTCGGGCTGACGGACGCGCAAGCTTACGGCCGCGCCGCCGCCGGGGTATTCATCATTATCGTGGCCGCCATCGGCGTCATGACGGCCTTTGTCATACGCAGCCGCCCCCCGGCGGCTTTGGGCGGCGCGGCGCTGCCGCCCTTTCCCTGGCTGGGCCCGGTGGATTCCGTGCGCCATGTCTTGGAATGCCGCAAGGACGGGCAGCTTTTTCTGGTGCTGCTGGCGGAAGCCTATTTTTACGGCATCGCGGCCATTGCCGTGATCAGCGTGGCCAACCTGGCGGAATCCTTGGGCTACAGCAATACCGTGGCCAGTCTGCTTTCCGCGATTCTGATGATCGGCATCGCCGCCGGTTCCCTGGCCGCCGGGCGTTCCACGGCGGAAAGCTGGCGCAGGCTGCTGTTTCCTTCCGCGGCGGGCATGGGTTTTTTCCTGCTGCTGGTGTCCTTTGCCCCGCTGTTTCCGGAAAACGCTTCCGCCGCGCTTTCGCCGCGCTTGTGCTGGCTGTTTTTCTCCCTTTTCGCCAGCGGGGTGTGCGGAGGGCTGTACCTTATCCCCCTGGCCAGCTTCATCCAGGTGCGCCCGCCCGCCCATGAAAAGGGCAAGGTGCTGGGCGTTTCCAACTTTTTGAGCTTTGTCTCCATTGCGGCATTCGGGGCGGCCTTTGCCCTGATCAGCCTGCTGCCCCCGGCCCTGACCTTTGTGGTGTACGGCCTTGCCACCGTGGCTTTTGCCCCCCTGGTGGTGGGCAGGCGGCTGCGCCGTTTTCCGGACCTGTCCATGAAGGACGCGGCCGGGGGACCACTTTCCCTGTTGCTGCGGGCCATTCTTTCCCTGCGCTATTCGGTGCGCGAGTCGGGCCTGGAGTCCATCCCGGCGGGACCCAAGGGCAGGGGCGTGCTTTTTCTGCCCAACCATCCGGCGTTGATCGACCCGCCCATGGTCTATTCGCGCATTGCCGGGCTGTCCCCCCGCCCCCTGGCCGACGAACGCCAGATGACCGGGCCGGTGCAGGGGATGGCGGCGAAGTTTTTGCGCGTGGTGACCATTCCGGACCTGCGCAAGGACGGCAGGGGCGGCGGCAGGGCGGTGAAAGAAGGTCTGGCCCGCATCGGCGCCGCCCTGAAGGCGGGCGACAACGTGCTGCTGTATCCTTCGGGCCGGGTGTACCGCGGCACGCGTGAGGATCTGGGCGCCAATTCCGCCGTGGCCCAGATCCTGGCGGAAGCGCCCGAGGCCCGCGTGGTGCTGGTGCGCACCACGGGCCTGTGGGGCAGTTCTTTCAGCTACGCCGGGGGCAAGGTGCCGCGCTTCATGCGTCTGTTGCTGCGCGGCGTTCTTGACGTGCTTGCCAACGGACTGTTCTTCACCCCCCGGCGGCAGGTACTCATCGAGTTTGCCGAAGCGGCCGACATCCCGCGCAACGGCGACAAGATGCGTCTGAACCGCTGGCTGGAAGACTTTTATAACGAGGCGGAGCGGCCCGCCCTGTTCGTTCCCCGGCTGTTCTGGAAAAAGGAGCTTGCGCCGCAACAGCGGGGAGGCGTCGCGCAAGAGCCGGTCAGCATCGCGCAAGAGTCAGGCAGCATCGCGCAAAAAGCCGGGGCTGCCGCGCGGGGCGCAAAAGGAGCTTTGCCGCCGGAACGGGCGCCGCTTCCGGAAAAGGACGCCGCCGCAGGGGGTTCCGGCGGAATATCCCCGCGCGGGGAACTTGAGAGTTTTTCTCAAATAAGTCCGGGATCTTCTCAAGAAGATCTGGAATCGTTGCGGCCCATTGTTTATGAGTTGATCCGGCGGGTGGCGGACCTTCCCGGCGATCATCCGCTGGAACCGGAACAGACCCTGGGCGGCGACGTCGGCCTGGACAGCCTGGGGTTTATGGATCTGGCCTCGGCCCTGGAGGCGGAAACAGGCCGTTCCGTCACCGACCTGGAGGCGTTGGTCACGGTGGGCGACTGCGTCGCCGTTGCCGCCGGGCTTGCCGATGCGGGCGGTGAAGCGCCGGAAGGGCGGGGCCCCTCTTCCTGGTTCGCCCTGGACAAGGACCCGGCGGGCGCGGAGCTTCTTGCCGTGCCCAAGGGGGCGGCGACCGTGCTGGAAGCCTTTTTGCGCATCGTGCGGGAAGCGCCTTCCCGCCCCCTGCTGGCGGACAGGGGCGGCGTGCGCACCCGCCGCCAGGCCCTTACCGGGGTGCTGGCCCTGTCCCGGCGGCTGGAGGCGCTGCCCGGCGCGCGCCTGGGCGTCATGCTGCCCGCGTCGCCCGCCGCCGTGGTGGTGTGGCTGGCCGCCCTGATGGCGGGCAAGGAACCGGTGATGATCAACTGGACCGTGGGCGTGCGCAACCTGCGCCATTGCCTGGCGCTTTCGGGCGTCCGCCATGCCGTCACCGCTTCGGCCCTGCTGGACAGGCTGGAGGATCAGGGCCTGCCCGTGCGGGAACTGCCTGTGGAATGGGTCGCCGCCGATGCGCTGGCCAGAGAACTTTCCGTCCGCGAAAAGCTTGCCGCCGCCGCGCGGGCCGCGCTGCATTGCCTGGGCCTGTCCCGCGCCCTTTACGGCCGGGCCGTTCCGGAAACCGCCGCCATCCTTTTTACCTCCGGCTCCGAGGCCAGCCCCAAGGCCGTGCCTCTCAGCCACGCCAACCTTATGATCAACGCCGCCGACGTGGTCGGGGCTTTGGCCGTGCGCCGCCGCGACCGCCTTCTGGCCATGCTGCCGCCCTTTCATTCCTTCGGTCTTATGGCGGGGCTGGCGCTGCCCGCTGTCACGGGTCTGGCCGCCGCGTTTCATCCCAATCCCACGGAAGCCGCGCCCCTGGCATTTCTGGTGCGCGACTACAAGCTGACGCTGCTGGGCGCTACCCCGACCTTTCTGGAGGCCATGCTTCAGCGGGCCGGGGGCCGCGCGGGCGGGCCGCCGGACGCCCGGGAAAATCCCCTGGCCAGCCTGCGTTTCGCCTTTGTGGGGGCGGAAAAGTGTCCGGAACGCGTCTACCTCGCTTTTGCCGCTCTGTGCCCGGAAGCCGCGCTGTGCGAGGGGTACGGCATTACCGAGTGCTCGCCCGTGGTGTCTGTGAACCGGCCCGGACGAACGCGGCCCGGCAGCATCGGGGAGCTTTTGCCCTCGGTCTCGGCGGTTGTGGTGCGCGAGGAAAGCCTTGAGGAAAGTTCCGCCCCTGTGGGGAAAGCCGCTGACGGCGCGATTGCCGCTGACGGCGCGGGCAGGGGCGCGCGGCCTGACGGGGACGGGGCGCTGAAGGATGCGCAAGACCGCGTGCTTCGCACCCGCGTCCGGCCCGGCGAAACGGGCATGCTGCTGGTGCGGGGCCCCAGCGTCTTTTCCGGATACCTGCGCGGAGCGGCAGCGTCCGCAATCGGCCCGGCGCATTCCGGAGGCGCCGGCGGTTTTAGCGCAAGCGCCGCTTTTGCGGACGCGTTTCCGCCCGATCCCTTTGTGGAGTTTGAAGGGGAGCGCTGGTACCGCACCGGCGATCTGGTGCGGCAGGATGCGGAAGGCACCCTGACCTTTGTGGGCAGGCTGAAGCGTTTCGTCAAACTGGGGGGCGAGATGATCTCGCTGCCGCAGATGGAAACGGTGTTGCAGGCGGCCCTGGCCCTGCGGCCCGGCACGCCCGACGACGGCAGAATCCACGCTGCCGTGGAGGCCCGCCCCGGCAGCGAGGAGGCGGGGCAGGCGGAGATTCTGGCCTTTACCGACCTGGATCTGACGGTCCGGGAGGTGAACCGCGCCTTTCGCGATGCCGGGCTTTCCGCCCTGTACGCGGTGAAGCGCGTGGTGCGGGTGGGCGAGATTCCCCTGCTGGGGTCGGGGAAGACGGATTACCAGGCGCTGAAGCGTCTGGTGTAGGGGAAGGCGGAATCTCCGCGGCTTCCAGGAGCCGCCGCGCCGCCGGATATCGTCTTTCCTCATTGACAGAGCCGGCCGCTGGAGCTAGATATATGGCGAGCCGGGCGGCGGTAACGCCGCCAACCCCGCCAGGTCCGAAAGGAAGCAACGGTAACGGTTGTGCCGGGTGTCCGGCTCCTCAAAGCCCCGATGGTCATCGACCATCGGGGCTTTTCATTCGACCCTAATTCCGGCTCACCCGCGTCAGTATGGAGGGCGGAACCTCGGCCACCGTGGCGGTGCCGGTGAGGATCATGGCCGCGATCAGCTCCTTGTGCAAGGCTTCCAGGGCCAGAGCCACCCCCTCGGCCCCGCCGCCCACGGCGGCGACGGCCAGGGGCCTGCCCACCAGAACCGCGTCGGCGCCAAGGGCCAAAGCCTTGAGCACGTCCGATCCGGTGCGGATGCCGCCGTCCAGCAAAATGGCGATTTTGCCCTTGACGGCCGAAGCGATGGCCGGCAAAGCGTCGGCCGTGCCGGGCAGGTTGTCCAGCACCCGCCCGCCGTGGTTGGAAACCACAATGCCCGCCACCCCCAGGGATGCGGCCAGGGCGGCTTCGTCAGCGGTCATGATGCCCTTGAGGATAAGCGGTATGTGCAGGGCGTTGACGATGGCCTGGATGTCCTCGGCCTTTTTGGGGCCGAACAGCGGGCCGCCCTTTTCGTCGCGGGCGGGAAAAGCGGCGGCGTCCACGTCCACGGCCACGGCGGGGGCCCCGGCCCGTTGCGCTTCCAGGGCGTACTGCACGACCATGTCCGTCGAGCGGGGCTTGATGGTGGGGATGCCTTTGCCGCCGTGCGCCTGTATACATTTGAGCGTGGTCTCGTAAAAAATGGGGGCAAGCCCGTCGCCGCCCCAGCCCAGGGTTCCGGCGGCAAGGCACCCGGCATGGACGGCCATGCACAGTTCTTCTTCCGTCACCGCGCCGCCCAGGTTCATTTCGGCCCCGGCCATGGGCGCGGCCATGACCGGCAGGGAAAGGTTCTGGCCGAAAAGCTCGCGGCGGGTGTCGCAGCTTTCCACCCCATGCAGGGTGCGCAGATGCAGCTTGTACGAGGCCAGCGCCCGGACGTTTTCCTGAAAGCTTTCCCCGGTGCCCGCGCCGCCCATGCCCGGCACTTCCCCGGCGCAGGCGCGGCCGTTGCACACCGGGCAGACCCGGCAGCGGCCCTTGAGTTTTTGGCGGGCGTTTTCGCGCACTTCTTTCATATTCATGGCATACTCCACTATGGCTGTGCTTGAGGCCCCGGATGCGCGCCCAGCCTTGGCTGTGCTTGCGGTTGAGCATTCGCGCCCGGCAGGTTGAAATTGAAAACCGTACCGCAATGCCGCGGGCGTCTTTGGCCGGCCCGGGAAGCGGCAAGGGGTGGAAACGGGGCATAAGAGAAGGGGAAGGAAACTTTTTCAAAAGCTTCCTTCCCCTTCTTTTGCGGTATCTTTTTTCTTTCCTTTTACAGCTTGAACGCGGAGCGGGCGGCGTCGAATTCGCGCTGCAGGGAATGCATCAGATCCTTCACCGTGGTGATGGTGTTGACGCGAAAGACGTTGGCTCCGCTGAAGGCAAAGCCCTTGTCCAGGTTGCCCTTCATGGCGTTGAGCAGGGCGGAGGCGATGCAGTAGGGCGACTTTTCCGGGTCGCAGGTGCTGATGCAGTGGAAGATGCAGCGGAAGTTCTTTTTGCCTTCTTCCAGGGCTTCGATGAAGCGGCCCTTGAGGGCGCGGCCCGGCATGCCCACGGGGCTTTTGATGATGGCGATGTCTTCTTCCGTGGCGTCGACATAGGCCTGCTTGAAGCGGATGTCGGCGTCGCATTCTTCGGTGGCGACAAAGCGGGTGCCCATTTGCACGCCCGAAGCTCCCATGTCGAGAAAGCGGTGGATGTCCTCGCCGGTATAAACCCCCCCCGCGGCGATGACGGGGATTTTTTTGCCGCTGGCGTCTTCAAAGGGTTTTACGGCTTCGACCACTTCGGGGACGACCTTTTCCAGGGCGAATTCCGGGTTGGAGAGGTCTTCGGGCTTAAAGCCCAGATGGCCGCCCGCCTTGGGGCCTTCGACCACAAAGGCGTCGGGCAGGTAGTTGAAGCGCAGCAGCCATTTTTTACAAAGCACGCTGGCGGCGCGGGCCGAAGAAACGATGGGCACGAGCTTGGTGCGGAATTCTTCTTTTTTCTCTTCGCACATGTCAAAGAGATGTTTGGGCAGATCCAGGGGCAGCCCCGCGCCGGAAAAGATGATGTCGGCCCGGTTGGCGATGGAGGTGCGCACCAGCGAGGTAAAGTCCGTAAGGGCCACCATGATGTTCACACCGATGATGCCGGAGGTCAGTTCGCGGGCCTTGTGGATTTCTTCCGTCAGGGCGCGGGCGTTGGCGGCAATGGGGTTTTGGGCGATGTCCTTTTCGCGCATGCCGATCATGGCCCCGGCTATGACGCCGATGCCGCCTTCGGCCGCTACAGCCGAAGCCAGACGGTGCAATGAAATGCCCACGCCCATGCCGCCTTGTATGATGGGAACTCTGGCGATAAGACCGCCGATGTCCAAAGTGGGAAACGCCATTGTTGTCTCCTGATAAACGGATGGATATAGATATTACTGTGTGGGAAAACAAACCATACACATTCCCCGGCAGGAACACCAGAGGCAATGTTTGCCCGGAAGCGGCCGGAAGGAATCATTTTCCGCCATATGCCGCAACAAAAATCGTATCAACAGGGGGATACGGCGCGTTATGGCGAAAGATTTTTCCGCATTTCCCATGCCGGGCCTGAACAGCGGGGTCTCTTCCCCCGTGTCGGCCAGGGCGACCCAGGCGGCGTCCAAAGCGGGCGGGTGCGGGCCGGGAACGGCCGGCGGCAGGCCTTTTTCCCGCGCCAGCGAGTACAGCAGCAGGTAAAAGGGCAACTGGACGCTGCCCAGATCCCGCGAAAGACGGGCAAAGAGCGGGTCGGCGTTTTCGCCGGAACAGGGGGCGGAATGTGCCCGCAAGTCCGGGCCGCCGTCCGATCCGTCCTTGTGCTCATCAGGTCCGCCGCCCGGCTCCGCGCCGTTTTGGGCATCAGGTCCGCCGACGGGTTCCGCATCTTTCCGCGCATCCGGGCCGGTAACCAGGTCCGCGGCCAGCCGCTCCTCCAGCTGCCGCCACAGGGCCTCGTCGTCCCACAAAAAGGGCGAACTCCGCGGCAGGCCTCCGGTCTTGTAGTCCAGTATGACGGCGCTACGCCGGTCCTGGTGTTCCGCCGGGCCGTATACCTCCCCTGCGCCATCTCCGGGGGCGGCTCCGTGTTCCTCCGCGACCCCGCCGTCTTTCGTCGCGTATTCCGCGCCGCATCCCTCCATCCCGTCCGGGGCGAAGCCCCCATGCCGGGTGCCGCAAGCGTCCGTCCGGGCGGTGTCCGGTCCGTCTCCTTCCGCAATCCGGCGGTCGATGCGATCCAGAATGCCGTACAACTGGTATTCCCGCCCTCCTGCCGCAAAGGGCGCAAAAAGGCGCGCCTCCAGCCCCGCGACCGTGGTGGCGGGCTGGCGGCGCAGGTATTCCGCCAGGCGGTGGCGCGCGGCCGTTTCCAGCATGGCCAGCGAATCCGCCGGAAGAGTGCGGCGCAGTTCCAGGTAGCGGGGATGGGAGAAAAAGGCGGCGGTCAGTTCCTCCAGGGCGCTTTCCGGCATATTCTCCCCGGCGGGCAGGGGCAGGCCCAGCAAGGGCTGGTAAAACTCCTGCAGCACACTGTGGAACAGATCCCCCACGGCCAGGGGATCGGCCGTTTCCGGAGCTTCCCGCGCCGGGGCCAGGCCCGCTATACGTTCAAGATACCATTGCAGGGGGCAGCGCAGGTACGCGTCCAGAAATGAGGCCGACACCGGATGTTTGAGGCGTTCGTCCACCAGGGCGCGCACCGGCGGCGTCACAGGCGTTGCCGCGTACCCGCGCGCCGGGGGCGACAGGGAGCTTTCCAGCACAGTCAGGGGGCCGTCGCCGCCCTGCGGCCGCAGCAGCCTGCCCAGGCGTTTTTCCTCTTCCCACAGCAGTTCTTCCACAAAGCGGCTTTTTTTCTTTTTTCGATCCTGCAGGCCGCCGCCGGTCCCTTCCTGGTACAGCAGCACCACGTCCCGCGCCCCGGCCAGCAGGCGAAAAAAGGTATAGGCCGCCGCCCGTTCGCGCGCGGCCAGATCGGGCAGGCCCAATTCGCGGCGCAAAGGCTCCGGCAGCAGGGGATCGCCCGCCGGAGAGCCGGGCAGGGCGTCTTCCACTGCCTCCAGAACCACCACCCGGCGGAACGTCAGCAGGCGGGTTTCCAGCATGCCCAGCACCTGCAAGCCCACCAGGGGGTCGGCTTCAAAGGGCACGCGTTCGGCTTCCATCAACCGCCGGGTCAGGCTGAACAGCGCCCCCGGCGCAAAAGGCTCTTCCGCCAGCGCCGACCGCATCAGTTCCGGAGCCACCGAGCGCATAAGCCGGTACAGGCATTCGGCGTCGATGGGAAAACGCTTCCACAGGCCGCTGCCGTGCTCAAGCAGCAGCCCGCACAGGCCCGCCACCGCCCGGCCCATGTCCGCCGGGGTAAGAGGATTTTCAAAGGCTTCCACCGTGCGGGCGAATACTTTTTCCACCAGGGCCAGCACCTCGGGCGGCGGCATTTCCTCCGGTCCCAGCAGCGTGTACACCCGCTCCAGCAGCTCGAACGGGCGCGCGTACCGGCCTCCAGATTCGCGCAGCGCCTCTTCGAACCTGTGCAGTTCCCGCCGCAGCTCGTCGGCGGAGGAAGAGGGGGGAGAATCGGGGGGTAAGGGGGAAGAAGCGTCAAGAGGCGGGGGACGCAGCATCTTCAGGTAGGGATGGCGCACCAGTTCCACCAGATCGCGCCAGTGATAGCCGGAGCCGCGTTTGTTTTCCTGCATGCGCAGGATGGTGTCCAGCAGCCGGAACAGGGGCGAGCGCGTCAGCGGGTAGCCCATGGAAATGTTCACGTCCGCGTGCGGCAGATGGTGCAGGGCGGGCAGCAGCAGCCCGCTGTCCGGCAGGGCTACGGCTGTGTCGGCGGAAAATTCCTCCGGTCCGGCAACGGAGGAAAAGCCCCCCCGCCCGGACGGGGCGGAAAGATCCTTGTGCCCCGCATCGGCGGAACCTTCGCTCCGCCCCGTACCGGCGGAATGTGCGTTCCGCGCCTCAGCGGCGGAACCGTCCGGATTTCCGGCCTCAGCGGCGGAACCGTCCGGATTTCCGGCCCCGGCGGCGGGAAGGTCCGCCGCCAGTTCTTCCCGCAATACGGCAAGCTGAGAATGCAGATCGAAGCCCTCGAAGCAGCGGATGCGCGGCCGTGGGGAGTCCGTGCCGTCCGCGGCGGGCAAAGCCGCCTTGCCGCCGCCCGCCGGAAATTCCGCTCCCCGCGCCGGGGAATACAGCTCCAGGCGCGCGCCCCAGCGGCGGGCCTGTTCCCGGAACAGGGAGCAGCTCCAGTGTTCTCCTCCCTTTTCCAGCAGAGCCGGGTCGGCGTGGATCAGCAACGTGGCCCCGCGCTGCCACAGATGGCGGAACAGCGCGTCTTCCGCCGCCGTCAGGGCGTGGAAGCCGGCGATGTAGATCCTTTCGCCCGCAAGGGGAAAGCCGGGCAAATTCCCCGTGGCGGCAAGGTGGTCGCAAACTCCGGCGGCGTCGAATCCGGGCGTGGTCCAGCCGCGTTCCCGCAGCCCTTCGGCATAGCGGGCGAAAATGCCTGAAAGCTTTTCCAGCAGGCGGGCGGCGTACGGCGTGACCCGTCCTTCGGCATAGGGCAGATCGGCCGGGACGCGGCGCTGGGCGAAGCATTCTTCAAACAGGGCGGCCAGCCGTTCCCCCCACGGAAAAAAGTGCCGGGCGTCGCCGTGTCGCGGCCCTGATCCGCGCGGGTGCGGGCCTTGCGCGCTGAACATGTCCGCGCCCGGAACGTTGCCGTAAGCTTCTTCCGCTCCGCGCGCATCAGGGCCGTGCGCCCCTGAACCGTATGCTTCCGGTCCGCCTGCGCCCGCGCCAAAATCCCCCGCCGCCCCTTCCCGGCGCACGCACTCCAGCAGCAGGCCCACCCGGTCCAGCAGACCCGCCTCCCAGGCGGGCGCATTGGCCAGGCGGCGGCGCAGGGCGGAAAAAAGCCCGCTGACCGTATGGCAGGACGGGACCGTAAGCGGGCGTCGCACACCGGGGTGCGCGCCCAAAAGCCGCATCAGGTATTTTTGCGGGCGGCTGTGGGGAAAAATGAAACAGGCCCTCTGCGCGTCGCCCCCTGTGTCCTCCAGCACGCGTTCCAGCAGGGCGTTCAGAAAGTTTTCCCCCCAGGGCACCAGCAGCACGGGCGGTCGCGCCCGGAAACGCTGTTCCGCAAAGGCACGCTCCGCTGTGGGGGCGCTTTTTCCGCCCCGGGCGGGCAGGGGCAGGGTCAGTTGTTCCCGCGGGCTCACGGCAGCACCTCTTCCATGCGTTCATCGTCCAGGTACACCAGCACGCCGCGCACGGGGCGTCTCCGGGCCTCCTGCAGCAGGCGCATGTAGCGCCGCACCTGCTCGTGGTGTTCCGGCCGGGGCCGGCCGGTTTTGTAGTCCACGGCCACCAGGCCCGCATCGCCCTCGTCCGCCAGCAGGTCCACCCGGTGCGCCGTTCCGCTTTCGTCAATAATAGTCTGTTCCCTGCGCCCTGTTTCCAGCCAGGCCCGCGCGCCCGGCTGCCTGGCAAACCACGTCAGGCAGCGGTTCATGGCCGCTTCCGCTTCTTCCGGCCGCTCCAGCGGCAGGGGAAAAAGCCGCATGCCCAGGCGCACCGCCCGCCGCACGTCCGCCGCCGCGCCTTCCGCCCCGGCGGCTGTGGCATCCTTTCCGTAACCTTCCGCGTCCTTTGGCCCGGAAAAGAACAGGTGCTCCAGGCACAGGTGGGCCAGAGTTCCCCGCCGTTCCGGCGTAAAGCTCGCTTCTTCCAGGACCGAACGGTAAATTTTCAGTTCCGGCAGCCACTCCATGGGCCGCCAGGGCAGGGGGAGAAGGCCGGGAAGGGCGGGGACGGCTGTGCGGGAAAGAGGGCGCGGGACTTCAAAAACGGCCGGACGCACCGCCGCGAAGGAAAGGGGCGCTTCCCGCGCGGATGTTGTCCCGGTTTCTTCGGGCGGCGGGTCCGTTTCTTCGGCAAATGCGTCCGCCTCATCCGGGCCTGATCCGTATTCCAGGCGCTCCCATTGGCAAAGGGCGGCTTCTGGCAAGGCTTCGAAGCGTTCCAGCAGCACCTCCAGCCCGCGCATCAGGGGCGACATGCGGCGTACGCTGTCCGGCCGGGTGATGAAGGCGTGCAACTCGTCCGTGGGCCGGGTCCAGGCCACGTACAAAAGGTTCAGGCGCTCCAGTTCGTCGGTGAGGCAGGCCGGGTAGTGGGCGTCCTCCAACTCGGGCAGGGATCGGGTCAGCACGCGCAGGCCCGCCACCTCGGCCACGGCGGGTTCGTTGTCCCGCCGCCTGCCCCGATGATGGAAAGGCGCCACCACCACGGGAAATTCCAGCCCCTTGGCCTTGTGCATGGTCATGACCCGCACGGCGTCCATGCCTTCGGGCAGGGGCACGGTCTCGTCCCCGCCCGACTCCTTCCACCAGGCCAGAAAGGCCGCCGGGGAGGAAAGGCCCCGGCTTTCCGCCAGGTGCGCCGCTTCCAGAAAGCGCCGAATAAAGGGCGCCTGTTCCGGCAGGCGATCTTCCAGCCCGTAGCGGCGGATGATCTCCACCAGCGTATCGTAGGCGCTCATCAGCCCGGCCTGGGCGTGGAAGGGGCCGATCAGCGCCTGCCACTCGGCGGGAAAGTCGCGCCGGAACAGCACGTACAGCGGAGGACGCCCGGCGGGGCGCGCGCCGCCTTCCGCCGCTCCGTGCCGGGTCAGGGCTTCGGCCAGCCAGCCGTGCAGACGCGGAGCGGAAAGGCCGCTGGCCGCGCCGAAGCATTCCGGCCCGCTGATGAATTCCCAAAAGGCCAGATCGTCCGGCGGATAGTCCAGAAAGGACAAAAGGGCCGTCAGGCGGCTGATCAAAGGGTGCCCGGCCAGCAAAAAGCTGTTTTCCGTGACCACGGGCAGCCCCCAGCCCGTGAGCAGGCGGGTGATCAGGGCCGCTTCGTCGCCCGAACGCACCAGCACGGCCACGTCGCCGAACCGCCAGGGCTTTTTGCTTCCACTCGCGGGCGCGGAGTTGCCGTCTTCCTCCGCTTTTTCTTGCGTATTCGTCCCCGCGCCGGAAGCGCCGCCGGGGAAAAATTCTTCCAGGAACAGCCGCCGCAGGCGTTCAAAAAGAACCTCTTCCACCTGGGCGTTGTTGGCCCCGCTGACGGTGTACAGGCAAACCCGGCCCTGATCGGGTTGTTCGGGGCTGGCACGTTCCTCCGCTGCGGGGGGAAAATCGCCGGCCATATCGTGCCGCCGGGGCGGCGGAGAGAGTTTGCCGCCAGACGAGGAAGGCGGGTTTTTGCCAGGGGGGGCCGGGCTATCCGGCCCTTGCCCCCGGGCAAAACCGATGCCTGACGAAGCATCGCGGCAAACCGGCCCGCTATCCGGAGGGAGATCCTGGCGCGCGCCGGCAAAAGCGCCGGTGACGCGCAGGACGGCTTCGTCGAGAAAGCGTGGGGGGGTATGGGCGGGAAGCATGGCGGCCAGGACGTCGCGGGCGGTTTGCGGGTCTTCCAGCAGGCTGAAGAAGGCGTTGTTGTGCCGGACCACGGCCGGGCGGCTGCGCCAGTTGCGGGGCAGGTGCTCCAGCCGGGGCTCGGGGGCAACGGCGGTCAGTTCCCCATCGCGGGCGGCCTCGTCAAAAAGGCGGGCGTCGCCCCCGCGCCAGCCGTAGATGGCCTGCTTGACGTCGCCCACATAGGCGAAGGTGCCCCCGCGCGAAAGGCATTCCAGAATCAAGGGCCGGATGGCGGCCCACTGTTCCCGGCTGGTGTCCTGAAATTCGTCCAGCAACACGTGCGTCAGGCTCGAACCCAGGCGGCACAGCGCGTCGGTTACCCCGTCCTCGCCGTCAAGAGCCTTGCCCGCAAGCAGGGGCAGGCGCGGGGCGGGCAGAGCGCGTTCCCCGGCGGCCTCCATGCGCAAAAAAAGTTCGTGGGCCAAAAGGGCCAGGGGGGCCAGTTGCAAGGCGTGTTTGAGCAGGGGCAGGGCGCGGGAAAATTCCGCGTGGCTTTCGCGCAGGCGGGCAAAGGCCTGGTGGGCGGACTCCGGCGCCGCGCCGCGCGATGCCTTGTTCAGGCATTCGTCCAGGCTTTCCTTGCGGGCGTAAACACTTTCCGGCGGGGAGGCGTAGGCGGAGGGCAGGGTGGAACAGCGTTCGGCAAAGGTCAGAAACGGCTTGGCGGCGGCCAGACCCTCCGACTCGATCCGGTCGAGCATATCCCGCGCCGTCAGGCGCAGGCCGCCGTGCAGGGCGTGGATGCGCTCTTTGATGGCGGCCGGGTCGGCCAGGGGGACTTCCTCTCCGCGCAGCAGGCGCTCCGCCAGGGAGTGCAGGGCCTTGTGCAGCCGCCCCCGGACGGTAAATCCGCGCGCCTCCGCATACAGCACCTGGGAGCGGCAGGCGTCCTCCAGGGCGGCCTTCAGGCCCGGAGCATCGGTAATGTGAAAAAGGGGCGCGGAAGGCGGGAAAAGCCCCCCCCCGCCGGGAGAGTCCGCCGAGCCCGGATCATCCGTTCCGCCGGGAAAGTCCTCCGCGCCGTCCGCGCCCCTTTCGCCGGGCGGGTCCATTGAGCCGCCTGAGCGAGCCAGATCTTCCATCAGGGCGTCGTAGAAGGGAGTGAAGTATTCTTCCGGGTCGAAGGAGATCTCGAAGTCCGGGCGCAGGCCCAGCTCAAGGGCGGAAAGGCGCACCAGGGCGTCCAGCAGGCTGTCGATGGTGCGGATGTTCAGGGAGCCGTAGTGACGCAGCACGGAGGCCAGAAGCGCCCCGGCCCCGGCGGGTTCCGCTTCCCGATCCGCCTGGCCTTCCCGTTGCGCGCGCTCGGCCAGGGCCTGTTCCTTGAGGCCGCGCACGACGCGGGTTTTCATTTCCGCGGCGGCTTTATTGGTGAAGGTGGCGGCCAGGATTTCGGCAAGGGAATAGCCCGCGTCCGGACGAAACGGGGCGCTGTCCGCTCCTTGGCGAAACAGGGCGCGGTCCGCGCTGCGGGGGTCCGGGTCCGCCTGTCGCAGCAGTTCCAGAAAGCGCCGGGTAAGGGCGTAGGTTTTGCCCGAGCCGGCCGACGCGCGGATACGGGTGATCATGCGCCGGGGTTCCTCAGGAGGGGTCCACGGTGGCCAGTTGCGGCTGGCCGGTGGATTCCAGCACGGCGCTCCAGTATTCCGAACGCACGTTCAGGTGGCGGCGTTTGCGGGTGACCAGTTCAAAGGGCAGGTGCACATAGCGTTCCATGATTTTGGCCACCACCATGCTGGTCCGGCCGGCCATGGCCGCATGCACGGCGTTTTGCCCCAGAAATCCGCAGTACACCTTGTCGTTGGCGTTGGCGGGCACGGACCGGATGATGTAGCTGGGGTCGATGAACTTGATGGTATGGGAGATGCCCTTTTCCGTCAGGTGTTTTTTGATTTCCCGCTTCAGCACGTCGGCGATGTCCGCAAGCACCACGTTGCCCGAAGCGTCGGTTTCCTGCGAGTTTTTGGTCAGGTGCTGGCCCGCTCCTTCGGCCACCACGATGACCGCGTGTTTTCTGGAGATCAGGCGCTCGGCCAGGGCCTGGAGCAGTCCGCCTTCTCCGTGCAGGGCAAAGGGAATTTCCGGCACCAGCACGAAGTTGACCTCTTTCAGGGCCAGGGTGGCGTGGGCGGCGATAAAGCCGGACTCGCGCCCCATCAGTTTGACGATGCCCACGCAGTTCTTGTAGCCGACGGCCTCGGTATGGGCGCACTGGATGGCTTCGGTGGCCTTGAACACGGCGGTCTCGAAGCCGAAGCTCTGGCTGATGAAGTTGATGTCGTTGTCAATGGTTTTGGGGATGCCGATGATGGAAATTTTAAGCCCCCGCGCGGCCACTTCATGGGCGATGGCGTTGGCGGCCCTCATGGTGCCGTCGCCGCCGATCATGAACAGGGCGCTGATGTTCATGCGTTCCAGGGCGTCCACCACCTCCGCCGGTTCCTGCGGCCCGCGCGAGGAACCCAGTATGGTGCCGCCAAACTGGTGGATGTCCGCCACTTTTGCCGGGGTCAGTTCCTCCACGTCGTGGCCGTATTTGGGGATAAAGCCCTCAAGGCCGTACCTGATGCCCAGCACCGTGGGCATGCGGTACTTGTGAAAGGCTTCCATGACGATGGCGCGGATCACGTCGTTGATGCCGGGGCACAGCCCGCCGCAGGTGACAATGGCGCATTTGGTCTTGGAAGGGTCGAAATACACTTTGGATCGCGGCCCCGCGGGCTCGAAACTGACGGCCACCGAAGGGAGGCCGTTGAGTTCCTCAAGCAGTTCGCTGTCCAGAAACAGCGGGAGAGGCTCTTCGCTGATAAAGCTGGCGGGCGGCAGGGGCGAGGGTACGGAAGCCTTGCCCAGGGCCGTGATGCCGGTGTTCAGGGTAAAGTCGCCTATTTTTACTGTGCTGGCGGGTTTCATGTGGGGCTCCTTGTGCGGACGGGTCGCTAGAGCATTTCACACGTGAAATGCCCGCAAGGATTTGTCTTCAAATCCTTGCCGCCAAATAGCCGCGGGCGGGCTTTGCGCGCCGTCAAGCGACTATTTGAAGAGTTAATTGCTCTCAAAGCAGGCGCGCCGCGGCGGTTATGGCTGGGGCAGGGCGTTCAGAAAGCCCAGCGCCTGGGCGCAGAAAGCGACGAACAAAAAGACGCCGGCGAAAAATACCCCCGGTTTGTGACGCATGGGAGTCTGGCTGCGGATGACAAGAAACCACAGCAGGCAGCAAACCAGCGGCAGGCCGAAGGCGGGCAGCAGCAGGGCCGGTTCCCAGGCCTGCCCCAGTGGCGAAAGCGCGCTTTCCTGCATGCGCAGCACAAGCCACCCGGCCAGGCCGGAGGAGACCAGGGTAAAGATCAGCGCCTGACGCGACATGGCGCGCATGGCAAAGGTGTAGTAGTCACGCCCGAAATCGGCCCTGTTGCGGCGCGCGAGAAGCCATAGCAGGCACAGCGCCCCGGCCAGGGCGAAGCCGCAGGCGCAGGCGTAGCTCAGAAACAGCCACTGCGGGGGCTCGCTCAGAAACAGATTCAGCATCGACAGAAAGACCCGCGGCGGATCGTTAAGGGCGAAAGGCAGCAGGGACGCGTAGGCGGCGCCCAGATAGGCCGTGAACAGCAGCGCGGCCGAGGCCAGGGCCGCGAAAAGGCCGAGCAAAAGGTGCAGGGCGCGCAGCTTGCGCAGGGGAGCCCACAGGAGCAGGTACAGGCCAAGCAGGACGAAATGGCCCAGGGGAACCGCGGCCAGGACAAGCACCCGCCGCAGGTGCGGCGGGGCCAGCAGTTCCGGCTGGCGCGCGTTGATCAGGGTGAACAGGGTCACGCCCAGCGCCGCGTACAGCGCAAAGGTCAGCAAAAAGGCAAGCTGGGCCGCCTGCATGGCGCATTTGTCATAAAAAGCCTTGCGCCGCGCCGCGCCGGCGCATTCCAGCGCAAAGGCGGACAGGGGGCCGCACAGGGCGGCCAGCAGCAGCGAGCAGACAAGGCAGGTGGCGGCGAACATCGAAAAAAAGTCCGCCAAAGAGATGTCGAACTGCCGCAAGGTTTCCAGAAGGGGCATAGGGGACTCTCCGCGCCGGGTTTCCATGTCTGGCGGAAATCCGGTAAAATCCGGCAAGGACAAACCTTGCAGGCGCGCCATGATGCCTGAAAACAGAACGGGGCGCAAGGGAAGGGATTCCTTTCGCCATATCTTATTGATTAACCCCCCATACCCGTGTAAGAGTTTGCGGATGCTTGCACGGCGAATTCTCTTTATGGCCCCGGCCCAGACGGTCACCCGCATCTTTCCGCAATTGCGCGATGCGGGGGTGGAGGTGGGTATTGCGGAAAATCTGAAGGGAGCTTCTTCTTTCATCCGCAAGGGAGTTCCCGGCCTTATTCTTTCCCGCCCGCAACTGCCCGGCTACCGCATTGAAGACTTGCTGGCCGTAGGCCAGGACGATCCCAATTTTCCGCAGGTCATCGTTTTTTCCGACCGCCCCACGCCTGAAGAAGCGGCCCGCGTGCTGGAACTGGGGGCCAGGGACTATTGGCCCGAACCGTTAAGCTTTGAAAAAATCCAGGCCGCCCTGCCGCGTTCGGCGGTGGCCGCGCCGGCCCCCGCTTCAAGCACTCTGGGCGGGCGCACGCCCGCCCAGGCCGAAGGCGGGCCGCTTATCGTGGGCGGGCATCCCAGCATCATGCGCGTTCTGGCTCTGGCCCGGCAGGTGGCCAAATCCAGGGCCACGGTGCTTATTTCCGGCGACTCGGGCACCGGCAAGGAAATGTTCGCGCGCTTTCTGCATTCCCACAGCGACCGGGCGGGCCGGCCCTTTGTGGCGGTAAACTGCGCCGCCCTGCCCGAGCATTTGCTGGAAAGCGAGCTTTTCGGCCACGAAAAGGGGGCCTTTACCGGGGCCATTGCCCGCAAGCTGGGCAAATTCGAACTGGCGGGCGGCGGCACCTTGCTTTTGGACGAAATTTCTGAAATGGAACTTGGCCTTCAGGCCAAGCTTCTGCGCGTGCTGCAGGAAGGCGAAATAGACCGCGTGGGCGGCACCGAAACCGTTAAGGTGGATGTGCGCGTTCTGGCCACCACCAACCGCAACCTTGAAGAGTGGGTGGCCGGCGGCAAATTCCGCCAGGATCTGTTCTTTCGCCTCAACGTCATTCCCCTGCGGCTGCCTTCCCTGCGCGAGCGCGGCGACGACGTTTTCCGCCTGGCCCGGTTTTTTATCGGCCTGTACGTGCGGGAATACGGCCTTGCGCCCACTGATCTGTCGCCCGAGGCCGAGTCCTGGATCCGCGACTACGGCTGGCCCGGCAACGTGCGCGAACTGCAAAACCTGATGGAGCGGGCCGTGCTGCTGTGCGGCGGCAAGCCCATCCGGCCCAGCCATTTTCTGCTGGAGTCGGAAGAGTGGCCTCTGTTCCAGGACGAGCTTCTCGCCGAAGGGGACGAAAGCGCGCCTTCTTCCGGCGGCGCCGAAGGCGGCGCGGGTTCCGGCGGGGCCGGACCGGCCCCGGAGGGCGCTTTGCCCGCGCCGGGCGGTTCTTTCGCCGGGGGGGTAATCCCCCTGCACGAAATGGAGCGCATCATGATCCAGAAGGGTCTGGAGCAGACCGGCGGCAACCGCACCCAGGCCGCGGATCTGCTGGGCATTTCGGTGCGGACCTTGCGCAACAAATTGAACGAGTACCGCCTTGCCGGTCTTGAAATAGAATAGAAGTCATCAACGGAGAGCACATGCTGGATATCATCAGAAGCGGCGCCCAGTCCTGGGGTGTTAAAGTCGTTTTCGGGATTATCATTCTGGTCTTTATTTTCTGGGGTGTGGGCAACATGGGCGGGCGCAGCCCGAACGCCGTGGCCACGGTGAACGGCGAGGAAATCACCCTGCGCGCCCTGGCCCAGCGATACCAGGAAACCGTCGAACAACTGCGCCGCAAAGACCCCAAGTTTTCTGTGGATGACAAAAACTCCTTTGAGATCAAGCGCGCGGTGCTTTCCGAGATGGTGGTGGAGCTTATCCGCCTGCAGGAAGCCAAACGGCTGGGGCTGTTCGTCTCGCCCAACGAGGTGCTGCAGGTCATTGGCGGGATCGGGGCCTTTCAGGACGCCCAGGGCAAGTTTTCTCCGGAAAAATACAAGGAAGTTCTTGCCAGGACCAAGCAGTCTCCCGGCGCGTACGAGGAGCACTACCGCAACCTGCTGATGCAGGAAAAGTTTGACCGCTATATAGCCATGAGCGCGGGCATCACCGAGGCCGAGGCCCGGAACGAGTTCGATTTCATGCTTGAGCAGCGCACGGCCGAATACGTGCTGTTTCCCGTTACCGCGTACAAGGACAAGGTGACGGTTGCCGACGCGGAAATCGCCGCCTACTACGACACCAACAAGGAAAACTTCCGCACGCCCGTCCTGGTGAATCTGGAATATCTGACCCTGACCCCGGCGTCTCTGGCGGCCGGGTATCCGGTTTCGGACGCGGAAATAGCCGACTATTACGCCAAGCACCAGGCGGAATTCACCGAGCCCGACAAGTTCCAGGTGCGGCACATCTACCTGCGCTGCCCGCCCGACGGTTCCAACGTGGAAGGCGGCCAGGCCATGATTGACAAGGCCAAGGCCGCCCTGGCGGAAATTGAAAAGCAGCTGGCGGCCAAGGCGGACTTTGGCGCTCTGGCCAAAAAATATTCGGAGGACAAGGCCACGGCGGATCTGGGCGGCATGATGCCCTGGCTGGAAAAGGGCCAGGTGGGCGTGCCCGCCTTTGACGAGGCCGCCGAAACCTTGAAGGTTGGCGAGATCAGCAAGCCCGTGCGCACGGACTTCGGCTTCCATATCATCAAGATGGAAGGGCGCATGCCCTCCGCCGTCAAGCCCCTGGCGGACGTCAAGGCGGATATCGCCGCCCTTTTGGGCAAGGAAAAGGCCACCGCCGACTTTACGCGCGTGCAGAACATTGCCGACGACGGCCTGAATGCGGGCACCCCCCTTGCGGATCTTGCCAAAACCCTGCACGCCGGGCTTGCGGACACCGGGCTGGTGAAAATGGAAGAGGCCGTCTCTAAGCTCGGCCTGCAAAGCGAATCGCGCAAAAACCTGGAAGATGCCGTGAACGGCATGGTGCCCGCCCCCGTTCCGGCCGCCGCGCCGTCCTTCAGCGCCACAGCCGCCGTGTCTTCCAACGCCACAGCCGCCGTACCGTCTTCCAACGCCACAGCCGTTGCGTCTTCCAACGCCACAGCCGCCGCGTCTTCCAACGCCACGGTCCCGGCCGTTTCCGCCGTGACCATTCCCGTGCCCCTGAACGTGGCCGACGGCATCGTCCTGGTGCGCATCAAGGATGTCCGGCCCTCCCGCATTCCCGATCTGGCGGAAAAGCGCGCCGACATCGTCGCCGCCCTGTCCGAAAACAAGGCCGTGGTCATGGCCCACAAGGCCGCCGAAGAGGCCCTGCCTTCCTTTACCGGCAGCGCCGTGCCCTCCGCCTTTGCCGGTAAAACGGCCGAGACCGACAAGTTCAACCGCGTCTATCCCTTCTTCGGCCCCCTGGGCAGCGCGCCCGGTCTGGCCGAGGCCCTGTTCTCAGTGAAAAAGGGCGAGTGGCTGCCTTCCGTTTATGACACCGGCGCGGGCACGGTCATCGCCCGGGTGGACAGCGTCATTCCCGCCCCGGCCGAAGAATGGGAAAAGCTGCGGCCGCGCATGATGGAAAGCCGTCTGCGCGACCGCCAGGAAGCCGCCGTGCGCGCATACCTGCAAAACGTGTTCGCCGGCGCGGATATCAAAGAAGCGCCCAACCTGCAGGAGCAGCTCAACATGTTCAGGTAGAGAAGCGGCCTTCAGTCAGAAGTCATTTCATAATTCATTACGAAATGACTTCTGACGTCGGGCGGCAGTCCGGCGCGCCTCCAACGGCGGCGTGCCGGAAACCGCGTTTTCCGGCGAAGCGTTCCTCATAAATCGGCCATTGGTCAATTTTATGAAATGAGTACCAGTTTTTTGTCCAACAGCTTCGTCTCACAGGCTGGAACGGTTTTCCGCGACAGCAAGGCAGAAAGGCATGAGCAGCGACAACCGTTATACCAAGATGTTTCCCGTCTCCTGGGAGCAACTGCACCGTGATTCCAAGGCCCTGGCCTGGCGCCTGCTGGAGTTGGGCAAATTCACCGGCATAGTGGCCGTGACGCGCGGGGGTCTGGTGCCCGCCGCCGTCATCGCCCGTGAGCTGGATATCCACCTTATCGAGACGTTATGCATCCAGAGTTACGACTGGCAAAAACAGGCCGACGCGGGCTGCTCCGTGCTTAAGGGAGTGGACGGCGATGGCGGCGGCTGGATCATCATCGATGACCTGGTGGATACCGGCCGCACCGCCCAGGAAGTGCGCCGCCTGCTTCCCAAAGCTGTTTTCGCCACCGTGTACGCCAAGCCCGCCGGAAAACCCCTGGTGGACGTGTTCGTCACCGAAGTGAGCCAGGATACCTGGATCCTCCTGCCCTGGGATTCCGAAGTCCAGTACGTCCGGCCTTTGGTCGGGACGAAATAAATTGTAAACTTCATCTCTATGACAGGAGGCGAGGCATGCGTAAGCTTATTACCCTGGCGGCCGTGGCCGGATTGCTGGTCTTGTGCGGCGCGGCCTTTGCCGCCGAGGCCAAAAAAGAACTGACCATCGGCTTCGTCTATGTTTCGCCGGTGGGCGACGCGGGCTGGTCGTACGCGCACGACCAGGCGCGGCTTGCCCTGGAAAAGGAGGGCGGTATCAAGACCTTTTACGCCGAGAACGTGCCCGAGGGCGCGGACTCCGAGCGGGTCATCCTGAACATGTCGCGTAAAAAATACGACATCATTTTCACCACCAGCTTCGGGTTCATGGACCCCACGCTGAAGGTGGCGGCGCAGTTTCCGGGCATCACCTACCTGCACTGCTCGGGCTACAAAACAGCCCCCAACGTCGCCAACTATTTCGGCCGCATGTACCAGGCCCGCTACCTCACTGGCCTTGTTGCGGGCGGCATGACCAAAAGCAACATCATCGGGTACGTGGCGGCCTTTCCCATCCCCGAAGTCATCCGGGGCATCAACGCCTTTACCCTGGGCGTGCGCGACATCAATCCCAAGGCCGAGGTGCGCGTGATCTGGACCAAGACCTGGTACGACCCGGTGACGGAAAAAGAAGCAGCCAAAACCCTGCTGGGCGTCGGCGCCGACGTCATCGCGCAGCACCAGGACTCCCCCGGACCGCAGGAGGCCGCCCAGGAAAAGGGCGTATACTGCATCGGCTACAACACCGACATGAGCAAGCTGGCCCCCAAGGCGCATCTGGTGTCCGCCGTGTGGAACTGGCTGCCCTTCTACGAGGACGTGGTGGCCAAGGTGCGCGCGGGCACATGGAAATCCGGCTCGTTCTGGCCCGGCATCGAAACGGGCATCGTGGGTCTTTCGCCCTTCAGCCCGCTGGTCCCCAAGGACTTGCAGGACAAAGTGCTGGCGCGTAAACAGGAAATAATCGACGGCAAGTATGTGGTCTTTCACGGGCCGGTGCTGGACCAGGACGGCAAAACGCGTATAGCCGAAGGCGCGAAGCCCGCCGACAAGGAACTTTTGGAAATGGATTGGTTTGTGCAAGGCGTTGTCGGCTCCACCAAGTAGGGAAACGTCGATTTTTTCCGTTTGGCGGCGTTGCTCGGGCCTTCCCTCAGGGGGCAGGCCCGAAGAGGCCAGCCCCCGTCGGGAAATTCCCTCGCGCCTTGCCAGACGAAAAAACTCGACGTTTCCCAAGAGCGGCCGGTTTTTTCCGTTTGGCGGCGTTGCCCGGGTTTTGTGGACGTTGTCCGTTTTTTTACCCTTGTAACCGGCAAAATCTTTAGGGTTGTTTGGAAACAGACGGGTATTCGTATGCGAGGATGGAAAGCTGTACGGAGAAAAGAGCCCCTCGGCTGGGGCTCTTTTCTTCTGTTCGGCGCGGCCTTCGTACTGTCGCTGGGCATCAGCGCGCTGATGCTGGAAGCCCAGGGCAAGGCCGGGCCGCACGGCATACTTCTGCTGCTGGAGGGAGGCTTCGGCCACGACTACAGCCTGGAAGACACCTTGCTGAAAAGCATCCCCATCTTTTTATGCGCCGCGGGCGTGGCCGTATGCTTTCGCATGCAGGTGTGGAACATTGGGGCGGAAGGGCAGTACGCCCTGGGCGCGGTAGGGGCCACCCTGGCGGTTCTGCTTTTCCCCGGCGCGCCCATGTGGGCGATGTTTCCGGCCATGGCCCTGTGCGCCATGGCGGCCGGCGCGTTGTGGGCGGCCATCCCCGCTGTGCTGCGCCTGTACTTTCACATGAACGAGATCATCTCGTCCCTGCTGCTCAACTTTGTGGGCATTTCCCTGCTGCGCTATCTTGTGTACGGCCCCTGGAAGGATCCTTCGGGCGGCAATTTTCCCATGAGCATCGCCTTCCCGCCCGCCGCCACGCTGCCCGCCCTGTTCGGCCGCGTGCATTGGGGGCTGGCCGTCTGCGTGGCCGTGGGGGTGTTGCTTTCTTTTTTCTTCAAGCGCACGCGGCTTGGCTTTGAAGTGATGGTGGGGGGCGAAAACCCCAGAGCCGCCCGCTACGCGGGCATGCCTTACGGGTTTCTTGTCCTGTTCGTGCTTTGCCTGTGCGGAGCCCTGGCGGCCCTGGCCGGGGGCATCGAAACCTCGGCCACGCTGGGGCGTCTGCGGCCCAATGTGGCCGTGGGCTACGGCTATACGGCCATCGTTGTGGCCTGGCTGGCCCGGCTGCGCATCTCGCGCATCGCCTTTTTCGCCTTTGTGCTGGCGGGCCTGCGCGTGGGTGTGGAAAACCTGCAACTGGAAATGGGCGTGCCTTCGGACTTCGCGGGCATGATTGAAGGATGCGTGCTGCTGACGGTGCTGGCCTTTCAGTTTTTCGAGACGTACACCCTGCAACGCGGGCCAGGCGGCGGGAAAGACAGTCCTTCCGGACCGGACGACGACGGAGGGGAGGAAGGGGCCGGGCCTTTGCCGCAAGCGACGGCACCGGGGCCGGAGTCCGCCCCCGTAGCCTCCCGTGGAGCCGCCCCGGAATGCGTCGTTACGGCATCCGCCCCGGCGGCGGCCCCGAAGTCCGCCCCGGCTTCCTCGGGAACGGAGGCGTAGCATGGAACCCGGCCTGCTTATCCCCATTCTTTTTTCCGCCGTGCAGGCGGGAACGCCCATCCTGTTCGCCACTCTGGGCGAAATAGTCACCGAGCGCGCCGGAGTGTTGAACCTGGGCGTGGAAGGCATGATGATTGTGGGGGCGTTCGCCGCCTTTCTTGCCCTGCACCTGGGCTGCGGCCCCTGGACGGCCTTTGTCTGCGCGGGGTTCGCCTCCGCCCTCATGGCCGCCCTGCACGGTCTGATCTGCCTGGTTTTTCGCGGCAATCAGGTGGTTTCCGGTCTGGCCCTGACCATCCTTGGCTCCGGGCTTGCCAACTATCTCGGCACACCTTACATCGGCGCGGTCACCGACGGATTCTCCCCCTTCCGCCTCCCCCTTTTGGGGGACATTCCTTTGCTGGGCCCGATCCTTTTCCGCCAGGACGCGCTGGTCTATCTTTCCTACTTCGCCGCGCCGCTGCTCTTTCTCTTTTTGTCCCGCACCCGCTGGGGGCTGGCCCTGCGCGCCGCCGGGGAAAACCCCGCCGCCGTGCTGGCCGCCGGGCTTTCGCCCGCGCGCCTGCGCTGGGCGGGCGTTTTGGGCGGCGGTTTCATCGTGGGCCTGGGCGGGGGCTATCTTTCCCTGGCCGCTCTGCATTCCTGGGCCCCGAACATCACCGGCGGGCGCGGCTGGATCGCTGTGGCCCTGGTCATTTTCGCCTTCTGGCGGCCGGGGCGCGCCGTGCTTGGCGCGTATCTCTTTGTGGGCATCATCGCCGCCCAGATGTTTTTGCAGGCCACGGGCACCGATATCCCCGGCGATATACTTTCCATGTTCCCGTACGTGCTTACCTTGATTGTGCTGCTGATTTCCTCCGCCAGGGGCAAAGGCAGGGCCAGCCCCGCCGCCCTTGGCGTCAACCTGGAGCCGGGCGAGTAGTTGCCGTATGCCGCCGAGTGACGTTATCGAGTTGCGGGGCCTGAGCAAGTCTTTCGGGCCGGTGCGCGCCAACCGGGACATCAGCCTGCGCTTTCGTCCGGGGGCGGTGAAGGCCCTTCTGGGCGAGAACGGCGCGGGCAAAAGCACGCTTATGTCCATGCTGGCGGGGCGGCTGCGGCCGGACAGCGGGCGGATACTTGTCGGAGGCAAGCCGGTGCGCTTCCGTTCGCCCAAGGACGCGCTGGCGGCGGGCATCGGCATGGTGTACCAGCACTTTATGCTGGTGGAATCCATGACCGTGGCGGAAAACGTCTTTCTGGGGCAGGAGGGCGGATTTTTTCTTTCCCGCGCGCGCATGGAGCGGGCCGTGGGGGAACTGGCGCGCCAGTATCACATGGAGATGGACCCGTCCGCCCGGGTGGACCGCCTTTCCATGGGCGAGCGGCAACGCGTGGAAATCCTCAAGCTTTTGCGGCGCGACAGCCGTCTGCTGATTTTCGACGAGCCGACGGCCGTGCTTACCCCGCACGAGACGCAGCAGCTTTTTGTGGCTTTGCACCGCATGGCCGCTTTGGGTAAATCCCTGGTCTTCATCAGCCATAAATTGCAGGAAGTGCTGGACATAGCCGACGAAGTGGCCATTTTGCGCCGGGGCAGGGTGGTGGACGAGTTCGAACGCGCCCGCGTGCCCGACAAGGACACTCTGGCGGAACGCATGATCGGGCGCGGCGTGGACCTTGCCTTCACGCGCCCGGCCCTGGCCCCCGGCGAGGAAGTGCTGGAAGTGAAAGGCCTTGGCGGCGAAGGGCTGGAAAATATTTCCCTGACCTTGCGCAAGGGCGAGGTGCTGGCCATAGCCGGGGTGGCCGGCAACGGCCAGAAGGAACTGGTGGAAACCCTGGCCGGCCTTGTCCCCCCCGCCAGGGGCGAGGTCAGCGTCCTTGGCCGGGCCTGGCACGACTTTTACCCCCAGGCCCCCAAAGTCAACGGCGTGGCCTATATACCCGAAGACCGCCAGGGCCGCGCCACCTGCCCGGCCCTGTCCCTGGTGGACAACCTGCTGCTGACCGCGCGCGAAACCTTCACCGACGGTCTGTTGCTTTCCCGTTCGGCCGCGCTGGCCGCCGTTTTGCAAATCATCTCCGCCTACGACGTTCGGCCCGGCGATCCTTTGGCCCCGGCCCGCGCCCTTTCCGGCGGCAATCTGCAAAAGCTGGTCATCGCCCGCGAACTGCTGCGCCAGCCCGCCGTGATCATTGCGGAAAATCCCACGCAGGGTCTGGACGTGGCCGCCACGGAAGACGTCTGGAACCGCCTTACAGAGGCGAGGCGGCAGGCGGGTGTTCTTTTGGTCACCGGCGACGTGTCCGAGGCCCTGCAATTGGCCGACCGCATCGCCGTCATGTACCGGGGCCGCTTCATGGACTGCTTCGAGCGTTCCGACACTGCCAGGGTGGAGGCCATAGGCCTGATGATGGCCGGGGTCATGCCGGGAGAGGGGGCGCCCCATGCCGCCCAGGTCTGAACGCCGCACCGCTCTTGACCAGGCGCGCGCCAGGGAAATCAGCCGAGTTACCTGGGTGGGCTTCTGGGTCAATGTCTTTCTCAGCATCTTCAAGATCGGCGCCGGGTTCATGGGCAACAGCCGCGCTGTTGTAGCCGACGGGGTGCACACTCTTTCCGACCTCATCACCGACATCGCCGTGCTTGTGGGCGTGCGTTTTTGGGTCAGCCCTCCGGACGACGGGCATCCCCACGGGCACAAACGCCTTGAATCTCTGGTGGCCCTTTCCATAGGCGTTCTGCTTGCCGCGGCGGGCGTGGGCATTGCCATTGACGCGGCGGAACGCATGGGCTCCCACAGCGCGGAAAAGGCCGGCAGCCTTCTGGCCCTGCTGGCCGCCCTTTCCTCCGTGGTGCTTAAGGAAATCCTTTACCGCTGGACCGCGGAAAAAGCCCGCGACCTTAAGTCCGAGGCCGTGCGGGCCAATGCCTGGGATCATCGCTCCGACGCCGTTTCCTCCGTCCCCATCGCTTTGGCTGTGGCCATTTCCCTGTGGTTTCCCGCCTTTGCCATTGTGGACCTTGTGGGCGCGCTGATCGTTTCCGTCTTCATTCTGCACGCGGCCTGGAAAATCTGCCTGCCCGCCGTCAATACCCTGCTGGACAAAGGCGCCGACGCCGCCGTGCGCGCGCGCATCAAAGAAACGGCCCTGTCCGTCCCCGGCGTCCGGGGCGTTCACGATCTGCGAACCCGTTTTCTCGGCCAGGAACTGCAAATCGATCTGCACGTCAGCGTGGACGGCTCCCTTACCGTTGAGGAAGGCAACCGCATCGCCCACGAACTGGAAGACGCCCTGTGTTCCCCCGAAACCGCCGAGCGCATCGGCGTCGAAATCCACGACGCCCTGATCCATATCGACCCCTGGCATCCGGATACGCCGGAAGCGAGGTAGGGGAGAGATACCCGCGGGGGGGGGGGGGGGGGGGGGGGGGGGGGGGGGGGGGGGGGGGGGGGGGGGGGGGGGGGGGGGGGGGGGGGGGGGGGGGGGGGGGGGGGGGGGGGGGGGGGGGGGGGGGGGGGGGGGGGGG